>NZ_JBWKPA010000006.1:0-448823 GCF_059416405.1 Variovorax sp. GW821-FHT09D04 | reverse complement strand
AGCTTGATGTCGGGGTTGGCCTTTTCGAAGAAGGGCGTGAGCTTCTGCATCTCGATCATGTGGCCGTTGTTGACGGTTGCGATGACCAGTTCGGTGGCCGAGACGGAAAAAGCGAACGCCGAGCCGGCCAAGCTTGCAAGCAGTTTCGTATAGGTCATGAGGTGTCTCCCATCAGGTTTGAAATCGGCGATTCCGATCTCCCCCAAGGATCGCGAGGATGGTCCGATTCCTGTAACGCGTCGACTTGCCCGAATTGATACTTCGGTGCTTTTTGGTCTAGCGATTTTCCCTAGCGGGCCGGGCAGGCACTGCGCAGACGCCGGTTCATGCCGCATGCCGTGCACATGGCCGGCAGCTACTCGACAAAAAGCAGTGCCGGGCATTCGAGCGACGCCCGCACGGCCTGCACGAATTCGGCCGCCAGCTGGCCGTCGACCACGCGGTGGTCGAAGGAGGAGGACAGGTTCATCATGCGGCGCGCGACCACCGCCCCGCCCAGCATCACCGGGCGCTGCACGATGCGGTTGACGCCGACGATCGCCACCTCGGGCGCGTTGATGATCGGCGTGGACGCGATGCCGCCCAGCGCGCCCAGGCTGGTGACGGTGAGGGTCGAGCCGCTCAGCTCGTCGCGCGTGGCCCGGCCCGCGCGCGCGGCGTCGGCCAGGCGGGCGATCTCGGTCGCGCTCGACCAGAGGTCGCGCGCCTCCGCATGCCGCAGCACTGGCACCATGAGGCCGGCCGCCGTCTGCGTCGCGATGCCGACATGCACCGCGCCGTGGCGCGTGAGCACGCCCGCCTCGTCGTCGAAGCGGGCATTGATCTGCGGGAAGCGCGGCACCGCCAGCACCACCGCGCGCACCAGCAGCGGCAGCAGCGTCAGGTGCGCCCGCTCGCCGCCCCAGCGTTCGTTGATGCGGGCGCGCAGCAGCTCCAGCTCGGTCACGTCGACTTCCTCGACGTAGGTGAAGTGCGGAATGCGGCGCATCGCGTCCTGCATGCGCTGCGCGATGCGGCGGCGCACGCCGGTCACGGGCACGGCCTCCTCGTCGTGGCGCTCGGCGTAGCGCACGGCATCCGGCGCCGGCGGACCGGACCGGCGCAGCAGCCAGGCGTCGAGGTCCTCGTGCAGGATGCGGCCGTCCGCGCTGCTGCCCGGCACCTGCCGCAGATCGATGCCGAGGACCGTCGCCCGGTGGCGCACCGCGGGTGAGGCGAGCGGCTTGCCGCCCGAGGGGCGTGCGCGTTCGTCTGGTGCCGGCACCGCTGCAGGCGCCGCCGCCGATACCGCCGACACGGCCGGCACCGGCTCCTGCGCCTCGCCGCCGCCCGCCACGTCGATCCGGATCAGCTCCGCGCCCACCGCGATCTGCTGCCCCACCTCGCCGCCGAGCGCGAGCACCCGGCCCGCGACCGGCGAGGGAATCTCGACGGTGGCCTTGTCGGTCATCACGTCGGCCAGCACCTGGTCTTCGGTCACCGTGTCGCCGGGCTGCACGCGCCACGCCACCAGCTCCACCTCGGCGATGCCTTCGCCCAGGTCCGGCACCTTGATCGTGAGCGTGCCCATTCAGTTCTCCATGGCGCGGCGCAAGGCCGCACCGACGCGCGCCGGGCCCGGGAAGTAGGCCCACTCCTGCGCATGCGGGTAGGGCGTGTCCCAGCCTGCCACGCGCCCGATCGGCGCTTCCAGGTGGTGGAAGCAATGCTCCTGCACCAGCGCCGTCAGCTCGGCGCCGAAGCCGCTGGTGCGCGTGGCCTCGTGCACGATCACGCAGCGGCCGGTCTTCTTCACCGAGGCGACCAGCGTCTGCAGGTCCAGCGGCCACAGGCTGCGCAGGTCGATGATCTCGGCGTCGATGCCGGTCTCGCGCGCGGCCGCTTCGCAGACGAAGACCATGGTGCCGTAGCTGATCACCGTCAGGTCGGCGCCGGGGCGGAACACCGTGGCCGACTCCAGCGGCACCGTGTAGTAGCCCTCGGGCACCTCGCCCAGCGGATGCGCCGACCAGGGCACCAGCGGCCGGTCGTGGTGGCCGTCGAAGGGGCCGTTGTACAGCCGCTTGGGCTCCAGGAAGATGACCGGGTCGTCGTTCTCGATCGAGGCGATCAGCAGGCCCTTGGCATCGCGCGGATTGGAGGGCATCACCGTGCGCAGCCCGCACACGTGCGTGAACAGCGCCTCCGGGCTCTGGCTGTGCGTCTGGCCGCCGTAGATGCCGCCGCCGCAGGGCATGCGGATGGTGATCGGCGCGGTGAAATCGCCCGCCGAGCGGTAGCGCAGGCGCGCCGCCTCGGACACGATCTGGTCGTAGGCCGGATAGACGTAGTCGGCGAACTGCACCTCCACCACCGGGCGCAGGCCGTAGGCGCCCATGCCGATGGCCGAGCCGACGATGCCGCCCTCGTTGATCGGCGCATCGAACACGCGCGAGCGGCCGTACTTGGCCTGCAGGCCTTCGGTGCAGCGGAACACGCCGCCGAAGTAGCCCACGTCCTGGCCGTAGACGATCACGTTGTCGTCGCGCTCGAGCATCACGTCCATGGCGGAGCGCAGGGCCTGGATCATGGTCATCGAGGCCATGGCCGTCACCCCTCGGACGCCAGCTGTTCGCGCTGGCGCTTCAGGTGCTCGGGCATGTCCTTGTAGACGTCCTCGAACAGGGCGGCGTCGCCCGCGACGTGGCCGTCGGCCATGGAGCCGAAGCGCTCGGCCTCCTTCACCGCGGTGTTCACCTGGGCCTGCATGTCGGCCTGCGTCTGCGCGTGCTCCTGCTGCGACCAGGCGCCGATCGCCGTCAGGTGCTGCGCCAGGCGCGCGATCGGGTCGCCCAGCGGGAAATGCGCCCAGTCGTCGGCCGGACGGTAGCGCGACGGATCGTCCGAGGTCGAGTGCGCGCCGGCGCGGTAGGTGACCCACTCGATCAGCGTCGGCCCCAGGTTGCTGCGGGCGCGCTCGGCCGCCCAGCGCGAGGCCGCCAGCACCGCGAGGAAGTCGTTGCCGTCGACGCGCAGCGACGCGATGCCGCAGCCCACGCCGCGCGCCGCGAAGGTGGTGGCCTCGCCGCCGGCGATGGCCTGGAAGGTCGAGATCGCCCACTGGTTGTTGACCACGTTGAGGATCACCGGCGCGCGGTAGACGTGCGCGAAGGTCAGTGCCGTGTGGAAGTCGGACTCGGCGGTGGCGCCGTCGCCGATCCAGCCCGAGGCGATGCGCGTGTCGCCCTTGATCGCCGAGGCCATGCCCCAGCCCACCGCCTGGATGAACTGCGTGGCCAGGTTGCCCGAGATCGAGAAGAAGCCGGCCCGCTTCATCGAATAGCACACCGGCAGCTGCCGCCCCTTGAGCGGGTCGCGCTCGTTGGACATCAGCTCGCAGGTCAGCTCCAGCAGCGTCACGTCGTCGCGCGCCAGCAGCAGGCCCTGCTGGCGGTAGGTGGGAAAGCACATGTCGCCCTGCTGCAGCACCAGCGCGTGGCCGGTGGCGATGGCCTCTTCGCCCAGGCACTGCATGTAGAAGGAGATCTTCTTCTGCCGCTGCGCGATCAGCATGCGGGCGTCGAAGGCGCGCGTCTTCATCATCGCGCGCAGGCCGCGGCGCAGCAGCTCGGGGTCGGCCGGCGGCGCCCACGGGCCGACGGCGCGGCCGTCGTCGTCGAGCACGCGCACCAGCGTGTAGGCCAGGTCGCTGGTGTCGGCCGGCGATGCGTCGACCGGGGGTTTTCGCACCTCGCCGGCGCGCGACAGGTGCAGGTAGGAGAAATCGGTCTCGTGCCCCGGCCGCCCGGTGGGCTCCGGTACATGCAGACGAAGAGATGTGCCTTGGCTCATCGCGTTGTCTCCGCGCTCGATGGCATCGCGCGCCACCACAGCCTAGCGAATTTCGGGCGCGGGCGCAGCCGGTCAAGTGCGTGTTTCGCAGGCGAACGGGGCGCAGGGGCGGGGAGGGGCGCGCGGCCCGCGCCGGCACCCGTGTCTTCCCCCTTGCCTTTCCCGGCGCGCCTCTGCACTGTCCGTCCACCCTGTGGCCCGCGGCGCATGAACAACCTGGAACCTCCACCTCCTCTTTCCGAACCCGGCCGCAGTGCGCCGCGGGCGAAGGCCGCCGATGCGGCCGGGTGGCGCCGCTGGCTGCCAGGACTGCGCACGCTGCGCGGGTACGAGCTGGCCTGGCTGCGGCACGACATCGTGGCCGGGCTGGTGCTGACCACGATGCTGGTGCCCGTCGGCATCGCCTACGCGCAGGCGTCGGGCGTCCCCGGCATCCACGGCCTCTACGCGACCATCGTGGCGTTGCTCGCGTACGCCGTGTTCGGCCCCAGCCGGATCCTGGTGCTGGGCCCGGATTCCTCGCTGGCGGCCCTCATCCTGGCCGTCGTGCTTCCGCTGTCGGGCGGCGACCCGCACCGCGCCATCGCCCTGGCGGGCCTGATGGCGATCGTGTCGGGCGCGGTATGCATCCTCGCGGGCGTTGCGCGCCTGGGCTTCGTCACCGAGCTTCTTTCCAAGCCGATCCGCTACGGCTACATGAACGGCATCGCGTTGACCGTGCTGATCAGCCAGCTGCCCAGGCTGCTGGGTTTTTCGGTCGAGGGCGACGCACCGCTGGGGACCCTGAAGGCCATCGCCGTGTCGGTGATGGAGGGCAAGACCCACGCGACCACGCTCCTGGTCGGCGCGGGCACCCTGGCGGTCATCCTGCTGCTCAAGGGCCGCCGGCGCGTGCCGGGCATCCTGATCGCCGTGGTGGGCGCGACCGTGGCCGTCGGCGTGCTGGGCCTGGCGACGCGCGAGGGGGTGCCGGTGCTCGGCGCCCTCCCGCAAGGCCTGCCGGCGTTCGGCATTCCGTGGATCACCGCCGCCGACTTCGGCCCCGTGCTGATCGGCGGCTGCGCCGTCGCGCTCGTCTCGTTCGCCGACACCAGCGTGCTCTCCCGTGTCTATGCGGCGCGCACCCGCACCCACGTCGACCCGAACCAGGAGATGGTGGCGCTGGGCGCCGCCAACCTGGCGGCCGGATTTTTCCAGGGCTTTGCCGTCAGCAGCAGTTCGTCGCGCACCCCCGTGGCCGAGGCCGCGGGCGCCCGGACGCAGCTGACCGGCGTCGTCGGCGCGCTGGCCGTTGCCCTGCTGCTGGTGGCGGCGCCGGACCTGCTGAAGAACCTGCCCACCAGCGCACTGGCCGCGGTCGTGATCGCATCGGCCATCGGCCTGATCGAGATTGCCGACCTGCGGCGGATCTACCGCATCCAGCGCTGGGAGTTCTGGTTGTCGATCGCCTGCACGGTCGGCGTGGTCGTGCTGGGCGCCGTCGAGGGCATCGGCCTGGCCATCGTGATCGCGGTCATCGAATTCCTGTGGGATGCCTGGCGCCCCTATTCCGCGGTCCTGGGGCGCGCCGACGGCGTCAAGGGCTACCACGACATCACGCGCTATCCCGATGCGCGCCTCATTCCCGGCCTGGTTTTGTTTCGCTGGGATGCGCCGCTGTTCTTCGCCAATGCCGAGCTGTTCCGCGACCGGGTGGGCGACGCCATCGCGTCGTCGCCCGTGCCGGTGCGCTGGCTGGTCGTCGCGGCAGAGCCCGTCACCAGCGTGGACGTGACCTCCGCCGACATGCTGGCCGAGTTGGTCGACAGCTTGCGCGACGCCGGCATCCAGCTGTGCTTCGCCGAGATGAAGGACCCCGTCAAGGACAAGCTGAAGCGCTTCGGGCTCTTCGCGCGGCTGGGCGAAGCCGCGTTCTTTCCGACCGTCGGTGCCGCCGTCAGCGGATACCTCAAGACCCATCCGGTGGAGTGGGTCGACTGGGAAGACGAGGGGCGCTGAGCCTTTGCGGCCCGCGGCACGCGCCTCCCATGGATGGGGGAGGCGACGTTTCGGGGCGGCTCCTAGCATCCGCGCACCCACAACGAGGAGCCTCCCGATGAAGATCGCCTTTACTTCCTGCTTCAGCGCCCAGACCTTCAAGGAACAACCTGTCTGGACCCAGGTGGGCGCGTCCGGCGCCACGCACCTGGTGCTGCTGGGCGACTCGGCCTACTACGACGCGGACGGCTCCAGCATGGGCGCGGTCAAGGCCATGGGCGCGAACGACTTCGCGATCCACGCCTTCGGCCGGCTGCGCGACCAGCTGAACCAGAAGGAGTTCGCCAAGCTGGTGCGAAAGACCGACCTGCAGATCCATCCGATCTGGGACGACCACGACTTCCTGTGGAACGGCGCCTGCGGTGCGCAGATCGAGGGACAGCCTTCCTACCGGCATCTGCTGGACCCGACCCGCGCCGCTTTCCAGGAATACCGCAAGGCGCTGGATTCACACGATCCGAAGACCTTTCCCAAGGCCGGCGATCCCTGGGCATCGGGCGTTCCCGAACCCGGCTACCGGCCCCTCATGCTGAGCAATGTCGGCGATGCGGATGGCCCGGTGATGCTGCACCTCACCGACGGCCGCAGCTACAAGACCAAGGGCGGCGCGACGGCGGTGCTCGGTAGCGCGCAGATGAAGAAACTGAAGAAGGCCATCGAAGACTCGGACGAGAGGACCGTGCACCTGATCGCCAGCGGACTCACCTTCGAAGCCCGCCACGGCGAGACCTGGATGGATTGCGCGGCCGAGCACGCTGCGATCCTCAAGCTCGCGGAGAAGCGCCGCATCCTCATCCTCAGCGGCGACGTGCACGAGAACCGCTTCGCCGTGCCGTGGCCGACAGGCCCCTGGAGCCTGTTCGAAGCCACGTCCTCCGGCGCCGCGCTGCGCACGGCCGTCACCGTCGGCGCGCTGCAATGCAACTGGGGGCTGGTCGACATCACGAAGGATCAGGTGAAGATCGAGCTGTCGCAGCTGAACATGGACACGCGCCGCCGCGTCATCGACCGCAAGAAGTGGAAGATGCTGTAGGCGTGGCGGCGAGCGGGTTCACGGGCCGCTCCTGCGGCTTGCGAAGCAGGATCACGAGGCCGGAGATCAGGAAGTACACGGCGCCCACCGTCGCATAGCCTGCGAGCGTCTGCAGGACCGGGGCGTCGGTGCCTTGCCGTGCGATGAAGAGGCCGCCGGCCAGCGCGGACTGCGCGCCGCTCAGCATCATCACCCACTGCCCCCGATGGCGCTTTCGGCGGCGAACGGCCGTCGCCAGCTGCAGCAGGCCCGACACGATGGCCCAGGCGCCGAAGATGGCCAGGCCGATCTGGAGCCCGAGCACCAGCGAGGCCACCACGGCCGCGGTGACCAGCGCGCTGATCCACGTGTTCAGCATCTGGCTGGGGTTGGCTTGGGGGCCGCCCGTCATCCGGGCGTCCACCAGATTCGCCAGCGCGTCCCACGCCGGATAGATGACCAGCAGGATCGCCGTCAGCACCGGCGACTGCCTGGCGACGCTGAAGGCCAGCGCGACCCACACGAAGGAAAAGGCCGCACGGGTGAGGTAGAGCTTGCGCAGCCAGGCGGCCGGCTGCAAAGGGGGGTGGATGATGTCGGGCATGGAAGGGGTGTGGGTAGGAGGAGGGGCGCGCCTCGCACGAGGCGGGTGCCACGATTCTTCTGCGTTCCCCCGGACCCCGGTATCGGTCGAATGACCGACACGCGCCGAACCGACGGCTGTGCGATGCTGTGCGCTCGCCCTCGCGATCCCATGCCCGAAGACACCACCCTCACCGCTTTCGACGCGGTCCGCGCGCTCGCCTTCATCGGCGACCTGAGCATGGGCCAGCCCATCGACCATTCGCTGCGCACCGCCTGGCTGGCCGGCATGATCGCGACACAGGCCGGCTGCCACGCGGCGCAGGTCGAGGTCGCGCAACACGTCGCGCTGCTGCGCTGGTCGGGCTGCACGGCGAACGCGCAGGAGTTCGCGGACTTCCTGGAAGACGATGTGCTGGGTCGGCGAGCCCTTCTGGCCTCCGCGCAACCGCGCCTGCGCCAGCCCCACCAGGCGTCCATTCCCGGGGCCGTCGTGGCGATGGCCCAGATCCATTGCGAGATTGCCGGCGACATCGCGAACATGCTCGGCCTGGGGCCCGAGGCCGAAGCCGCACTGCGCGCCGTCTTCGAAGCTTTCGACGGCAGCGGCGTCCCCGGCCTGCTGCAGGGCGACGGCGTTCCGCTGGCCACCTACGTCGTGGCCCTGGCGAGCGATCTGGAAATCTTCAGCCGCCTCTACGGGCTCGATGAAGCCCTCACGCTCGCGCGGGGGCGCGCCGACAGCCTCTACCCCGGCTTCCTGGTCGACGCTTGCGCACCGCACGCTGCGGCGTGGATGACGCGGCTGGATGCTTCGCCTGCGCCGTGGACCGATGCCGCCGATCCGCCGGTGTCGATGCGCCGGCGCGTCGGGCTGGAACTCGTCGGCGACGTGAGCGACCTCAAGCTGCCGTGGATGACGGGCTACTCGCGGCGCGTGGCCCGGCTGGCGCGCGACTGCGGCGCCCAGCTGGGCATGAGCGAAGCGATGTGCCATCGCATCCACCGGGCCGGCCTGATCCACGGCATCGGGCGGGCCGCGGTGCCCAACGCCATCTGGAATGCGCCCGAGCCGTTGCCGGCCGCGTCGATGGAGCGCCTGCGGCTCGTGCCGTACTGGACGTCGCGCGCGGCGGGGCAGATCGACGGTCTCGCGGCAGAAGCGGAGATCGCCTCGTTCGCCTTCGAGCGGCGCGATGGCTCCGGCTACTTTCGTGGCCGCTCCGGCGCGTCGATGCCGCTCGAAGGGCAGGTCGTCGCGGCGGCCGAGCAGTGGGTGTCGCACCGCACCCGCCGCCCGTGGCGACCCGAACTGACCAACGACCAGGCGCGTGATCGCATGCAGGCGGACGCCGAGGCCGGCCGCTTCGATGCGGAGGTCGTCGGCGCGCTGCTCGCCTGCGCGCTGTCGGGCACGCCTGCGAAGCCCGTGGTGCCTGCGCAGGACGACGCCTCGCTGTCTCAGCGCGAGCTGGACGTCCTGCGTTGCATCAGCCAGGGCGACAACACGAAGCAGGTCGCGCGTGCGCTGGGCATCAGTGCGAGCACGGTGCGCACGCACGTCGAACGCGTGTTCCGCAAGCTCGGTTGCTCGACCCGCGCGGCCGCCACGCTGAAGGCCTCTGCCAGAGGCTTGCTGTAGCGGGCCGCGCCGGCCGCCCCATCGACTAGGCGGCCACCGGCTCCGGCCGAACCGCCCGCGCAGGCGCCGCGCTGTCGAGCTGCCCGCGCAGCATCTCCCACCGCACGCGCGCCGACACGATGCTTTCTTCCTTCACGTGCCCGAAGCCGCGGATCTGCTCCGGCAGGCGCGCCAGCGACAGCGCGGTGTCGAAGTCGATGCGCTCGAAGCGCGCGAGCAGGTCTTCGACCATCGCGCGGTAGTCGGCAGCCAGCTGGCGCTCCATGCGGCGCTCGGCGGTGCGGCCGAACGGATCGAGCGCCGTGCCGCGCAGGCCGCGCAGCTTCGCGAGCACGCGGAAGGCGCCGAGCATCCACGGGCCGAAGCTGGTCTTGACCGCGCGGCCTTCGGCGTCGCGCCGGCCCAGCACCGGCGGTGCCAGGTGAAAGCGCAGCACCGGCTTGCCTTCGAACTGCTCGCCGAGCTTTTCCATGAAGCGCGGGTCGGCATACAGGCGCGCCACCTCGTACTCGTCCTTGTAGGCCATGAGCTTGAACAGGCCCGAAGCCACGGCCTTGGCCAGCACCGTGCTGCCGCGCGTGCGCTGTTCGGCGTCGCGCACGCGTTCGACGAGGTCCGCATAGCTGCGTGCGTAGGCCGCGTTCTGGTACGCCGTGAGGAACGCGGTGCGGTCGGCCACCAGCGCTTCGAAGCTCTGCGGCTTCTGGAGCGACACCACCTGCGCCGGCGCGGCCTGGCGCGTGACGGCCGCGAGGTCGAGCGCCGCCTTGCGGCCCCAGCGGAACGCGGCCTGGTTGGCCTTCACGGCCACGCCGTTGATCTCGATGGCCTTGTCGAGCGCCTGCGCCGACAGCGGCACGAACCCCTTCTGGAACGCGAAGCCCAGCAGGAACAGGTTGGCCGCGATGGCGTCGCCCATGAGGCGCGTGGCCAGCTGCGTGGCGTCGATGAAGTCGGCGCGGCCTTCCACCGATTCCTCGATGAGCGCACGCACCTGCGCGGCGGGGAACTGCCAGTCGGGCTGCTGCGCGAAGTGCCCCGTCGGCTGCTCGAAGGTGTTGACCAGCGCGTAGGTGCGGCCCGGCCGCATGCGCGCGATAGCGTCGGGCGCGCCGGCCGTGAGCATGTCGCAGCCCAGGATCAGGTCGGCCTCGCCGGTGGGGATGCGCTGCGCCTTCAGCTGCGCCGCGTCGCGCGCGATGCGCACGTGCGACGTGACCGAGCCGTTCTTCTGCGACATGCCCGTCATGTCGAGCACGCTCACGCCCTTGCCTTCGAGGTGCGCCGCCATGCCGATCAGCGCGCCGATGGTGATCACGCCTGTGCCGCCGATGCCGGTGATGAGGATGTTGTGCATGCCTTCCAGCGCGAGCGGCGCCGGCGCGGGCAGAGCAGGTTCTTCGGCGGCCTTCACGGCCACGGGCGCGTGCTTGCGCGGCTTCACGCCTTCGACCGTCACGAAGCTCGGGCAGAAGCCCTTGACGCACGACTCGTCGGCGTTGCACGCGCTCTGGTCGACGCTGCGCTTCAGGCCCAGGTCGGTCTGCTTCGGTAGGAGGGCGGTGCAGTTCGACTGCTCGCCGCAGTCGCCGCAGCCTTCGCACACCGCGTCGTTGATGAACACGCGCCGCGCGGCGGGCGGGAACTCGCCCTTCTTGCGGCGGCGGCGCTTCTCGGCGGCGCACACCTGGTCGTAGATCAGCACCGACACGCCCTCGAAGCCGCGCAGCTCGCGCTGCACCGCGTCCATGTCGTCGCGGTGGTGCACGCTCAGCGCAAAGAGGCCGTCGCGGTCGGGCGGCAGCAGGCTGCGGTCGGCCCAGCGCGTCGGGTCTTCGGCCACCAGCGCGATGCGCTTCACGCCTTCGGCCGCCACCTGGTGCGCGATGCGCGGCACGGTGATCGGCCCGTCGACCGGCTGGCCGCCCGTCATCGCGACCGCGTCGTTGTAGAGGATCTTGTAGGTGATGTTCACGCCCGCCGCCACGGCCGCGCGAATCGCCAGCGAGCCCGAGTGGTAGTAGGTGCCGTCGCCCAGGTTCGCGAACACGTGCTTGCGCTTGGAGAACCACGCCTGCCCGAGCCACGGCGCGCCTTCGCCGCCCATGTGCGTGGTGGTGCGGTTGTGCTCGGGGTAGATGGCGGTGGCCATCACATGGCAGCCGATGCCCGCGAGCGCGAGGCTGCCTTCGGGCACCTTGGTCGAGGTGTTGTGCGGGCAGCCCGCGCAGTACCAGGCCGGGCGCGAGGGCGTGGCCACGGCCTTGCCGAGCACCACGTCTTTCGCGTCGAGGATCGCCAGCCGCATGCGGATGCGGTCGCTGGTGTGAAAGCGCGCCACGCGCCCGGCGATGACGCGCGCGATCTGCGCCACCGAGAAGTCGGCCGTGGCCGGCAGCAGCCACTGGCCGCGCGGGTGCGCGCCCCATTCGCCCTGTTCGTCGAACTTGCCGATCACGCGCGGGCGCACGTTCTCGCGCCAGTTGTACAGGTGCTCCTTGAGCTGGTACTCGACGATCTGGCGCTTCTCTTCGACCACCAAAATTTCTTCGAGCCCGTCGGCAAACTCGCGGATCGAGTCGGGCTCCAGCGGCCAGGGCATCGACACCTTGAACAGCCGGATGCCGATGCGCGCGGCCTCGTCGGCGTCGATGCCGAGTTCTTCCAGCGCTTCGAGCACGTCGCGGTACGACTTGCCCGAGGCCACGATGCCCAGCCGCGCCTGAGGCGAATCGATGGTCACGCGGTTCAGGCGGTTCTCGCGCGCGTAGGCGATGGCGGCGTAGATCTTGTAGTCCTGCATCAGCGCCTCCTGCTTGCGCGCCTGCACGCCGAGCGTGTCGGTCGACAGCCGCGCATGCACGCCGCCGGGCGGGAACACGAAGTCCTTCGGCAGGCGCGTGTGCACGTCGAGCGCGCCGGCGGCAATCGAGCCCGACGACTCCACCGTGTCGGCCAGCGCCTTGAAGCCCACCGGCAGGCCGGCAAAGCGCGACATCGCAAAGCCGTGCAGGCCCAGCTCGATGTACTCCTCCACGCTCTGCGGGTAGAGCATGGGGATCATCGACGCGGCGAACAGGTGGTCGCTCTGGTTGGGCAGGGTAGAGGAAGACGCGCCGTGGTCGTCGCCCGCCACCAGCAGGATGCCGCCCTGGGGCGAGGTGCCCGCGTGGCTCATGTGCTTGAACACGTCGCCGCAGCGGTCCACGCCGGGCGCCTTGCCGTACCACATGGCGAACACGCCATCGACCGCGCTCTCGCCGGTCAGGTGCACCTGCTGCGTGCCCCACACGGCGGTGGCGGCCAGCTCCTCGTTCACGCCGGGCAGGAACTTGACGGCGTTGGCTTCGAGCTGGGGCTGGGCTTTCCACAGCGCCTCGTCCAGGCCGCCGAGCGGCGAGCCGCGGTAGCCCGAGACAAAGCCCGCGGTGTTCAGGCCGGCCTGCTGGTCGCGCCATTTCTGCACGAGCATGAGGCGCACCAGCGCCTGGATGCCGCTCAGGTAGATCCGGCCTTCGGTGGCCGTGTATTTGTCGTCCAGCGCAACGCTGGCGAGTTCGTGGGTTGCCATGAGAGAAAAGACTCCGGGTAGGACTCGTGGAATGCGGGCGTGGCCCCGGTAGAGGGCCGGCCCGCGAAACGCCTCGCCGGGGTTGCCGCCGAGACAGCGACGATTCTTTCGCACCCCGGCCCGAAAGTGCTTCTTCGTTTCGACGGGGAAACCCGCATTCCGGAAGAACCATCGCCGCCGCCGTCGATTCGCCGAAAGGCCTTCGGCTGCGCGTCCGCAACCGCACAGGCCCGACAATGTCCGCCCGATCGACCGAGGACCCGATGAGACCCGACCTGGATTCGCTGGCGCTGTTCCTGCGCGCCATTGAGCACGGCAGCCTGTCCAAGGCGGCCGCCGAGAGCCACATGGTGCTGTCGGCCGCGAGCCGGCGCCTGGCCATCCTCGAGAGCCAGCTCGGCGTGGGGCTGCTCAACCGCACCTCGAAGGGCGTCACGCCCACGGGCGCGGGCGAGTCGCTGGCCATGCATGCGCGCCAGATCCTGCGCGACGTGGACCGCATGCGCGCCGACCTGTCGGACTACGCGCAGGGCGCCACCGGCCGCGTGCGGCTGCATGCCAACGCGTCGGCCATGGGTCAGTTCCTGCCCGACGACGTGGCGAGCTTTCGGCTGCGCTACCCCGAGATCCGCGTGAGCGTGGAAGAGCACCGCAGCGTCTACATCGTGCAGGCGATTCGCGACCGCCAGGCCGACGTGGGCGTGATCACCAGCGAGGCGGTCGACCCGGCGCTGCACTTCATTCCGTACCGCACCGACCGGCTCGTGGCCATCGTGCGCCAGAAGCATCCGTGGCGCGGGCGCGAGGTGTCGTTCGAAGAACTGCTCGACTTCGATTTCGTCGGGCTCGAAGACGACTCGGCCATCTCCCGCACCATGGAAGACGCCGCGATGAGCGCACGCAAGGTGCTGCGCCTGCGCGTGCGCGTGAAGAGCTTCGAGGCCGTGTGCCGGATGATCGAAGCGGGAATGGGCGTGGGCATCCTGCCCGAAGGGGCGGCGGTGACCTACCGCAAGGAGATGAAGCTGCGCTTCATCAACCTCACCGATGCGTGGGCTTCACGCCGGATGTACCTGTGTACGCGGCAGGAGGCGTTGAGCTTTCCGCAGCGTCGGTTGGTGGATCATCTGCTGGCGCGAGGGATGCCCTGAGCGTCATTCGGGGCGACGCTCCCGCCGATGGGGCACCTTGCTCCGCGAATGTCCCCCGGCCTTTGGCCTCCTCCTTGATTTCGCTGCGCAAGGCACCCCATCGACGTGAGCGTGTTGAGCGCTGCTGCGGATTGGCACGGCGCTCGTAAGGCCCGCGTGCGGCGCATTGCGGAAGCTGCATTTGTTGGCGCTCGTCGGGACTTCGTGCCGCACGAAAGCGCCACTGCGCTGCGCTCTTCTCTAAAGTAGCTGCCCCTGTCACTCAAAACCCCAACAAGGGGACTCGGAAGGCGCTACATACACAGCCGTTGAAATGTTGAAAGGCTGCTTGCCTCGCGGCAGGTTGTCGGTGCGAAAGCAGCGATGCAAATGCGAGGTATCAAAAGGCGACGGCCAGGGTGTTACGAGCACCCCGGCCGTCTAACCAAAGACGTGCAACCACCTCTAAAGGAGCGCACAAAAATGGCTACCAAGACTATAGCCCGGCCTCGCACGCCGGTATCCCCCGCCGGAAGCGCCCATCAGGACCCGGCGAACCTCCTCGAAAACACACTCGCCCAACTCGAAGCCCTGCTGTGGGTCTGCCACGGGGAAGACATCGACTGGTGCAGTGGCGAAGGCCCCCGGCAATTGGACAACCTGCTTTGGCTTGCGGCGGAACTGGCGCGCAAGGCGGGGGAGTTGTTTCAGGCGAGTGAGAAGGCGCGGTGCGGAGCGCTTGAAGATGGCCATCGACGCTGACCTCAACACCGTCGAGATTCCCTGCGAGTCGGGCGTTATCAAGTTCGGCTGGACGCGTGTCGTTCCACTCACCAGCCAGCATCCGCGTGCGTTTTCAAAGTTGAATGCGCCATGCAGTCGCAGCCGTTCATGGGCGCACTGGCAGCAAAACTCTGCGTGGAAATGCCAGATCGGCCGGCTTCAAATCCAGTACTTTGTCATTACCCAAAGCCATGGCCGATTCCTAATTCTGTTGTAAGTCAGGTTCTGGTCAGCTATCTTCAGCGCCTTGCCAACGAAGAAGAAAGCGCTGCAGAGATGAAATATGTCGATATTTCGGTCGCTTCAACTGCATCCACAGGCAAGCAAGGAAAAACTCAAGGGGGCGATCTGTTCCAGCAGGTCCGGCCCGCACTCAAGACATCGACGCCCCCTGCAGATGGGGCTGCAGGAAGTCAGAAGTCCTCCCCGACAGAGCGCGTGTTGTTCCTGCAGGAAAACTTGCGTCAGATCGGCAACGGCATTGAGGTCGCAGGCATCCGCCGCGCCCATCTCTTCCACGGCCAGCTCGGCATCACGCCGTGGATACTGACCAGCAATTTCTCTCCTCGCCTGCGTGAGAACGAAGCGAGCTTGAAGGACAAAGGGATGCTGCCTTCGGAAACGAAGGTGCTCAATGTCTACGAATGGCTGGTGGAGATGAGCTCTCAGGGCTTGCTGACCCCGCTCGCTTCATCACGTTCATCGCGTTCACCAGGCAGTTCATCTTCTGCCAGCGCTGCCAAGCCTTCGCTGCGAAAGGTCAGCCACCCCGCAGCCTGGGATTCGACACAGGTCGGGTGTGAAGAGTTCGGGCTGGCAAACGGTCAGATCTTGATGCGAAAGACGTTCAAGTCGGGCCGAAGCGGCGCGGATCTTCAGGCCATCGAGTTGCGCGATGCGCAGGGCACTGCGGTCACCCACGCGACCGAGAGCGATTTTGTCTGCGCGATGATGGCCGCCAACCTGGAGGAAGACGTCACCTGGCACTTCCTCGTGGACAAGAACAAGATGTATCGCAAGCTCCGGCAAAGTACGGCGAGCCGCCGGTTTCGCCACACTGTGAGCGCCTTCTTGCACAGCACCCATCGGCTTCCCAATGGGCAACTGAAAACCAGCTATCGGCACCTGTTCGAAGATGCGGACTCCTGCGACAGCCTGATCGTTGCCACGGAGGAGCAGCATCGGGACTTGCTCGAGACCGGTATGCCGGCGACGAAGCTGAAAGTGATCCCGCACGCGTTGCCTGGTGTGCCCGAGATCGTCGAATCTGCTTCCTTGCAGGAGAAGCGGGTGATCTATCTGGCGCGCTACACGCCGGAGAAGCAGCATGAACTGCTTTTTCAGGTGTTCGAGCGCGTCCTCAAAAGGGTTCCGGACGCACAGTTGCATACCCACGGCGTGGGCCCTTTGCAAGCGACGCTCCAGGCCCGCGTCGACACTTCGGGTCTGGCGGGGAGCATCCACATCCACGGCTATGCAAATGATGTTGCAACCCTCTTCAAGGAGTCGAGTCTCGGCGTGATGGCGTCCAACGAGGAGGGGTTCTCGCTGTTCGGGTTGGAATGCCTGGCCCACGCACGTCCGTTGGTCGCCTTTTCCGTGAAGTACGGCCCGAAGGATTTGCTGGAAGGCAGGAATGCCGGCATCCTGATTCCCCCCGGGCACGTCGACGCGATGGCCGATGCGATCGTCGCGCTGCTGGAGGACCCCGAGAAAGCGTATGACCTTCGCTTCGGCGCTTTGACGTCCGCGGAGCGCTTCACTGCGGACAAGGTGGCGCAGCGATGGTCAAAATGGTGGGCCGATGTCCGTGAGATCGCACGTCATCGTGAAGCGAACACACTCACAGACGCGAGTCTCTGAGCAGTCGAGGCGCAGCAATCAAGTCTTGATGCGATCGACTCATGATGCTGTCAAGCAGCGGGCTTGAACCGCGCTGATGAGTGCCTGCTTTGGAGATGCTGGAGTGTCTCTTGTGGGCCCACAAGAGACATAGCAGCATCTCTGAAGAAGTCATTCAATTTGCGGAGACCTCCGCCTGACACTGGCAGCCCGCCTGGAGAAGACGGCGATGGCCAGCAGTCCCGCAAAGGCAACTCCTTCGAGCCATGCCTCGCCCAGACGGCCATCGATCGCCACCTCAGCAGGGCTTGCCTGCCCTGACCTGTAGGTCACCCAGACATCGTCGGCCAAGAAGCCCACACAGAAGTCCCCGACCTCTTTCGCGCATTCCGTGTGCAAGGAGTACCCGAGCCCATCGAGATGCGTCCCTTGCTGTTTGTCAGTGGCGACCACCCAATTTCGATACTCGTCGTGGTCCGGGAGCCTTTTGTTCTGATCGATGAAAGTCCGTGCGTAACGGGACACGATTTCGATGTGATCTTGCTCGGAGGGGCTGATGCGATGCGTCAGGTGCGTGGCATCAAAACACGCGATGACAAAAATCGGTGCCGCGAGGATCAGAGCGAACCAAGAGATCGCCACGCAAAGGAGCTCCGGCAGGCGTGCCAAGATCGGCGTTCGGTTGCCCTCAACTTGCCGAGCTTGTGCCATTTGGTTTGAGCCTACGTACGAAGAGCGACATTGCTGCCGCAGGCTATCGCGGGTCGGTTCGAGCTTGATGAAGTTCGAATGAAGTCTTGCGGCGCATCCGACCTGGCACCGTCGTCGCGTGAGGGCTCTAGAAATTGCTCCAGAACAGACGCTTCAATCTTCGCGGTCTTCATGGATGTGCGTCTGACCATCTATGGACAAGAGTATCGACTCGGTCCTCGCAGGAAGAAATTCGATGGCCTTCTGAAGTTCCCGGTAGTGGATGCCTTGCTTAGGAGTTGAGAGAACATCGATTTTCGAGAGGAGGAGTGTATGTAGTCCGCGACAGCTGGATTGTCAGATTTTTCTACCATGCCTATTCTCGTGGCGCCCTGTCATGGAGGTGGCAGGCATACCGATCAATAACTATCAAAGAGGGAAATCATGCGCTTGAATTTATCGCGATGGCTGGCGGGGATTTTCGTGGTCGCCGCACTGTCTGCGTGCGGTGGTGGAGGCGGCGGGGGCGGTGGTGGAGGCTTTCCTGTTGGTCTGATGACAACGCCCGGCCCAGCAAGCTCGGCGCCCCCTTCGCCAAGCAACTCGAACAGTACGCCAACGGGGAACACAAACGTCGCACCCAGCGAGCCCAACACGAACAACCCTCAAGAGCCCGTCGTTTCGAAGCCCGAATTTCTTTTCGCGACCATCCCTGGTGCGCAATCGATTCTTTCGTTCCAAACCCAGAACCCGACGCCCGGCACGACGCTGCAAGCCAAAGCTATCACCGGCATCCAAGGCTTCCTAGGGGAGGCGCTTGCCTACGACGCTGCTAACGACCGGCTCTATGCAAGCACTGGTCCGAACATCCTCGTGTTCGACAAAGCCAGCACGCTTAGCGGAGTCGCCCAGCCAAGCAGAACCATCCAAACAAGCGGCACAGGAATCACGCACTTTTCTAACATCGTCCTGGACAGGGCCGCGGATACGCTATTCCTCGCCGGCAGTGCCCAGTACCAGGATGTGCTGGCCATCATTGGAAATGCAAGTACCGCGTCCGGCGCCGTGGCACCGGATCACAGCTATGCCATCGCGAGCGGCTCGCGAGGCTTCACCATCGATACGCAACGAAAGTTGCTTTATGGATTGGGATCGACCGTTGCGGTGTTTGTCTTCGACCTGACTGGGCTGCAAGAAATGGTTGGCGCCAACCCCACCATCAATCAGGCTGTACGTGTCATGACCATTCCGGCACTTAACGTCATGACAGGTCTCAGCATCGATCAAGCGCGCGATCGCCTCTACATTGCGGGCACTGGGCAGTTAGGCGTCGTCGACGGCGCAAGCACGGCCGCGGGTAACACACTCATTCAGTCGTTCAGCATCCCGGCGCACTCGACCACCTTCGACCCGGCGCACGATCGGCTCTATGTCGGAGCCATCAATTCCGCATACATCATCAATGATGCAAGCGCACTGAAAAACGGCTCGACCATTCCCGCCACCGTCGTCGTGGGTAACCCGCAAAACAACTATTACGTCGGCGGGTTCGCATTCCCCTGAAAGCCTATCTGGAGCAACAGGTCTTGCCGCGCTGAGTCGAATGATCGGCGCGGCACGGCGCGACCAAGAAGTCGCCCAATGGGTCTGACAGGAAATGGCGGCAAGTGTCCGCTAATGGCCGACTGGCGCCGACGGCATGCTACCTTCCAGACCGATACGGCTCGTTGGAATCAAAGATGGACGTACATCAGCCTCGCCGCCCGCACCGACCCGGTTGGCTGCCCGTTGTCGACGCCGCGCGTTGCACGGGCTGCGGCTGGTGCGTCGCCGCGTGCGACCTTCACCTTCTCAGCCTCGAAGTCGAGCAATGGAAGAAGTTGTCGACGCTTCAGGACGCGGATCGGTGCACGGGCTGCAGCGATTGCGCAGTGACTTGCCCTTTTCATGCGATCACCATGCGAAAGGGCTGAAACGCCCTCGGTGCCCGGCTCGCCGCCCAGGCAATCCGCAGACCCGGGCGCGTGAGCCGGATGGTCGCGGGTGTCACGCCCCGTTCGACCATCCCGAAGAAGTCTCTTCCCGAGGCCTCTCACCCCGGCTCAGCTTTGGGGCTTTGCGAATTCCTCTGCGCTCATCATCTCCAGGCCGACGAACGGCGCGTTGCCTTCGACCCATGCGTCGTGGCCCGGCGGAATGGTGTACGACATGCCTTCCTCGATGACGGTCTGCGAGCCGTCATTCATTTGCACGGTGACCCGGCCGGACACCGCGTACCCGACGTGAGCCACCTGGCAACTGTCCGTGCCCACGACCGGCTTGATGCACTTCGACCAGCGCCACCCGGGCTCGAACTTGAAGCGTCCGAGCGTGTAGCCCTCGAGGCGGACCACTTCGACCCGGGTCTTCTCGGGCTCCCGAACCTCATCCGGTTCGTCATGGGATTTCGTCTGAAGCTTGTTGACGTTCATCGGACTTGCCATCGCGACTCTCCTTGCGACACGAGTGAGCAAACAGTCCGCGGCAGTCTCGTGCCGAACCGCACGTGAACGATGGAATGGTAGTCCTGGGCCACGCGCGCAGTGATCTATTTCTTGCACGCAAGTGCCGCTTTTTCGATGAGCGTCATGTGGCAGTTTGCGTAAGCCGGGTTACAGAAAATCTTCGTCCACCACCAGCGACAGCACGGACCAGCGCAGTCGTTGGGCCCAGTTCGATTCGGGCTCCCTATGCAACACCCAACGGCGTCCGTCGCGCAGGAAGCTCCATTGCAGGCCGCCTCGCAGAGGTACCTCGCTCACGGTGAAGCTCGCGGGCATGCGCACGCGCTGGATCAGGTCTGCCAGTTCGCCGGCCAGCGCGGGGCTGTCGACGATGAGGCCCAGTTCGGTGTTGCAGTGCGCCGAGCGCCGGTCCATGTTCATCGACCCCACGTAGAACCAGCGCCGGTCGACCACCGCCAGCTTGGCGTGCAGGCGGCCGAGCGAGCCGCGGCCGCTTTCGGCGTCGCTCCAGGCCGGATGCGCTTCGCTGGCCGGCATCAGCTCGTACAGCATGGCGCCCATCTGCAAGAGGGCGCTGCGGTAGCGCGCGTAGCCATAGTGCACCAGCGGTTCGTCGGTGGTGGCGAGCGAATTGGTCATCACCGAAACGCGCGCGCCCTCGCGGCTCGCATGGCTCAGCGCCTCGATCATGCGGGGCATGGGCACGAAGTAGGGCGAGACGACGAGCACCTCCGAGCGCGCGGTCCGGAAGAGGTCGAGGTTCGCGGCCATGACCGCGCCCTCGCGGCCTTGCGGCGCTGCGGCTTCTTCGACGTTGCCGCCGGCATCATCAGCGAAGCGGCCTGGCACCGCCGCGTCCGCAACCACGCGCACCTGCGCAGGCACCAGCGCGACGCGCCCCTGCGCCAGCTGCGCGCCGACCGGGCCGCGTCCCAGCGCATCGGGTTCGTCGGCAGGCGGCATGAAGCGCGCGAGGTCGCGCACCAGCGCGGCGAAGCGTTCGCGCGCAGGAGCCGCTGCCGGGGCGCTGTCGGCTGCGATGGCTTCGAAGGGGTACGACAGCGGTCCGTTCCAGAAGGCGTCGAAGCTCGCCGACAGCGTGCGCACCGCCGGCCCGGCCACCAGCGCGTCCATGTCGATGAAGTTCGCCGGCTTGCTGCGCCCGAAGTACTCGTCGGCGATGTTGCGTCCGCCGGTGATGGCGAAGCTGTTGTCGGCAATGAAGAGCTTGTTGTGCATGCGCCGGTTCACGCGGCCGATCTCGTGCAGCGACAGCAGCACGCGCGTGCGCAGGCCACCGCTGCGCACCGGCAGCGGGTTGAAGACGCGCACTTCCACGTTGGCGTGCGCGGCCAGCCCGGCCAGCATCTCGTCGTCTCCGCCCGTGTACAGGTCGTCGACCAGCAGGCGCACGCGCACGCCGCGCTGCGCCGCGTCGCGCAGCTCGCGCAGGAACTGCCGCCCCGCGCTGTCTGGGGCCACCACGTAGTACTGCGCGTCGACGGTGTGCCGTGCGGCCTGCGCGAGTGCGATGCGTGCGTCGAAGGCCTGATCGCCGCTCGGTAGCAGGCGCACGCCGGATACATCGGGCACTGCGGACATCGCGCTGTCCGCAGCCGGCAGCGACGCGGCGGCGATGCGCGCCAGGGGGCTGTCCCCGAGGTCGGTGCGCGCGTGCGACGCGACACGGGGTACCTCGTTGGGCAATGCAGCGCAGCCCGCGAGCAGCGAGGCGGCAAGCATGGCCGCGGCGCACAGCCAGCGGGCGAGCGCCACATAGTGCAGCGCCAGGATGCACCAACGGCACGCAAGGGGTTCCCATGCGGCACGCAGCGCGGCAAGAGATTGGGGGGTGTTCATGGCGGTCCTCGGTGCATCGGATGCGAAGTGGCGATCGATGCAGCCAGTTTTCCGCGCGGCGCCCGCCGCAACCATTGCGCGCAGCGCCTAGTCCCCGGCGTGGCCATCCGACTAGGCCTTTGGTGTAGGTGCGCACGCTCGCTTCTTGGGGGGCTTTGCGCTAATCTGCATTCAGGACGGGGAGGGTCACCGTAGACGAGAGGCCTGTATGAAGGTTCTGCTGGTCGATGACCACGAGATCGTCTGGAACGGCACGCGCCTCCTGCTGGAGCGCATGGCCGCCGAGATCGAACCCGGCCGTCCCTTCCATTTCGACGCCGTGCGCGACGCCGAACAGGCCTGCCAGCGCGACCCCGTCGGCATCGACCTGCTGCTGCTCGACTACCACCTGCCCCAGCTGTCCGGGTTGGCGGCGCTCAAGGCCGTGAAGGCGCATTTCGAGGCCACGCCCGTGTGCATGCAGTCGGCGGAAAGCTCGCCGCAGCGCGTGCGCGAGGTCATCGAGGCCGGCGCGGCCGGCTTCATTCCCAAGTCGTACCGGCTCGAGGACATGGAGGCCGCCCTGCGCGTGGTGCTGCGCCACAAGATCTACCTGCCGGCCGAGTTCGTGCTGGCCGACGACGTGACCCGCGCGCGCGACCCCGACGAGCTGCCGCGCGAGGACCTCGCCGGCTTCCTGCGCGTCGAGCTGTCGCCGCGCCAGCGCGAGGTGCTGGCGCTGGCGATGCGGGGCATGCCGGTCAAGCTGATCGCGCGCCAGCTGCTGATTGCCGAGGGCACCGTGAAGGTGCACCTGTCGATGGTCTACCGGGCGCTTGGCGCGCGCAACCGCACCGATGCCATGTGCCGCGTCTTCGACGCGCAGGCGGCATGGGCGCTCGAGGCTGCGTGAGCATGCCGGCCGCGCTGGACGAGCTGGACGAGCGGCGCCTGCAGGTGGTCGCCGAGCAGGCCGTGGGATTGCGCTGGCAGATCCTGCTCACCGCCGTCGTCGTCGCGGCCATCGTCTGGCGCGACGTGCCGACGCCCTGGGTGCTCGGCTGGTTCGCGGCAGTGATCGCCAGCCGCGAGTGGCGCGCTGCCGCGCTCGCGCGCATGGCCGCCGACCGCGCCCGCCCGATCGCCGCGCGGCTGCGCGCCACCGTGCACTGGAACGTGCTGATCGGCGCTTGCAACGGCTCCGCGGCGCTGTTCATGGCCCGGCTCGACCCGACGCTGGACGCGGTCCTCACGATGATCCTGGTGTCTTGGGGCGCGGGCGCCGTGTCCACCAGCGCGACCGTGATGCCCGCCTTCCTGGCCTACGCAGGGCTGCTCTTCGTGCCCACGGCCGCCATGTGGCTGGTGGCCGGCGGTTGGCTCGGCGGGGGCGTGGCCGCGCTGGTGCTGATGTTCTTCGGCGTGCAGACGCGCTTTGCCCGGCGCAACCTGCAGACCTTCGAGGAGTCGTTCGGCATCCGCGCCGAGAACCAGGCGCTGGCCACCTCGCTGGAGTTCGAGCGCGCGCAGCTGGCCATCGCGCGCGACCAGGCGGTGCGCGCCAACAACGACAAGAGCCGCTTTCTGGCCGGCGCCAGCCACGACCTGCGCCAGCCGCTGCAGGCGATGGCGCTCAACGTGGGTGCGCTGCGCCACGTGGCGATGGCGCCCGATGCGCGCGCGATCGTCGAGGTGGTCGACAGCAGCCTGGAGCAGCTGCGCGCCATGCTCGATGCGCTGCTCGACGTCTCGAAACTCGACGCCGGCGTGGTGGTGGCCCAGCCGCAGCGCGTGCAGATCGACCGGCTGTTGACCGCCGTGATGGCCAGCTTCGGCGCTGCGGCGGCGGCGCGCCGGGTCGCGCTGCATACCGACTGTCCGCCCGGCCTGGCGGTGCGCACCGACCCCGACCTGCTGCGCCGCATGCTGGCCAACCTCGTGGACAACGCGATCAAGTTCTCGCCCGCGGGCGGGCAGGTCGAGGTGCGGGTCCGCACGCAGGACGCATCGGACGCCGAAGTCGAGCTGACCGTGCAGGACAGCGGCCCCGGCATCGCACCCGAGAACCACCGGCTCGTGTTCGAGGACCTGGTGCAACTCCAGGCGTCGGGCTCCGGCACCACGCCTGCCGCGGGGCATGGCCTGGGCCTGGGCATCGTGCGGCGGATGGCCGAGCTGCTGGACGTGCCGGTCGAGCTCGAGTCCCGCCTCGGCGCGGGCGCCTGCTTCCGCCTGCGGCTGCCGCGCGCCGCGCCTGTCGGTGCCGACGGCTGCGAGGGTGAGGGCGCCGGCGCGCCGTGGAGCCTGGCCGGGCGCTGCGTGCTGGTGCTGGAGGACGACCCGATGGTGCGTGGCGCCTACCTCAACGCGCTGGGCGCGATGGGCTGCCGCGTGCTGTCCGCCGCCACGCTCGACGAGGCGCTGGCGCAGGTCGACGAGCCCGACGCGGTGGTGCTCGACTGGCGGCTCGGCGGCGGCGTCTCGGGCTTCGATGCTGTCGAGCGCCTGCGCGCGCAGCGCTCCGCACAGCCGGCGCTGCCCATCGTCATGGTCACTGCCGACACCGACCCGGCGGTGGTCGAGGCGGCGCGGCGTCAGGCGCTGCCGCTGCTGCGCAAACCTGTCGACGACCAGACGCTCGGCCGCGCGCTGGCCGCAGCCATCGGGCATTCCTGAATCCGCGATCCATTCCGCGAGGAGCCGAACATGAACGACGGTGGCCGCGACGATGACGATGCCCCCGGCGACCGCCTGCTCTCGCAGGGCGCCGAGGTGCTGGTGCGCGAGATCGCCGCGGCGCCGCCCGACGCGCTGCACTGCGATGTGCTGGTCATCGGCAGCGGCTACGGCGGCGCGGTGGCCGCGGCACGGCTGGCGGGCGCGCTGTCGCTGGATGCAGCGCCCGGCATCGCACCGGGCGCCGTGCCGATCAAGGTCTACGTGCTGGAGCGCGGCAGCGAATACCTGCCGGGCGAATTTCCGGCCACCTTCGCCGAGCTGCCGGGGCACGTGCGCTTCAGCATGCAGGACGGCCGGCCCGCGCGCGGCAACGCCTCTGGGCTGTTCGACCTGCGCCTGGGCGGCGAGGTGAATGCGCTGCTCGGCAACGGGCTGGGCGGTGGGTCGCTCATCAATGCGGCGGTGATGGAGCGCGCCACGCCCGATGCCTTCGAGGGCGGTGCCTGGCCGGAGGGCCTCGACCTTGCCGCGCTCGCGCAGGGCTATGGCAAGGCCGAAGCCATGCTGGCGCCGGAGCAGATCCCCGAGAGCGTGTCGAAGCTCGACTCCCTGCTGAAGGCCGGCGCGCGGCTGCATGCGGCGAGCGGCAAGGCCCATGTCGCCATCGCCTTCGCCGACGGCACGCGCACGCCGGCCCAGGTGGCGATGCACCGCTGCCTGCGCTGCGGCGACTGCGTGAGCGGCTGCAACCACCGCGCCAAGAAATCGCTGGACACCAACTACCTGGCGCTGGCCCATGCACGGGGCGCACGCCTGTTCACCGGCGGCACCGCGCACCGCATCGCGGCCCTGCCGGGAGGGGGCGGCTATGCCGTCGAGTTCTTCTTCACCGACCGGCGCAAGGCACGCACCGACAACGCCCGGCCCTACGTGGTGCGCGCGCGGCGGGTGGTGGTGGCTGCCGGCACGCTGGGCTCCACCGAGCTGCTGCTGCGCTCCAGGGGCCCGGGCCTGCCCGTTTCGCTGGCGGTGGGCCGCGGCTTCTCGGCCAACGGCGACATGATCGCGGTGGCGGCGGCACAGAGCGACGAAGCGCTGTCCAGCGCGCCCGAAGGCGAGGCGCCGGCGCAGCGCGGCATCGGGCCGACCATCACCGGGTTGCTGCGCACCTGCGCGACGCAGGGCGAGCGCCCGCTGGTGATCGAGGAGTTCGCCATTCCCGCGCCGCTGCGCCGCCTGCTGGCCGAAGTGGTGACCACCACCGACGCGCTGCAGGCGCTCGCGCACATGGACCTCGACCTGCACGCGCCGGACGAAGGGCGCGATCCGCTGGCCGTGGACGACGACATGCTGCGCCGCACGCCGGTCTACGGAATGATGGGCGACGACGGGGCGGCCGGCCAGGTCGGCTTCGTCGGTCATGGCGGCGAGGGCGCCGTGCTGGCCGACGCGCAGGTGCGCGTGGCGTGGCCGAAGGTGGCCGCACTGCCCGTGTTCGAGGCGCAGATGCGCGCACTGCATGCGGCCCACGATGGCGCGGGCGGACTCGGCGGGCGCGTGCTGGCCAATCCGCTGTGGAAACCGATACCGCCGTTCGGCAGCCTTGCCGACCTGGTCGGCCAGCTGGAGGACGTGGGCTCGGTGCTGACCGTGCACCCGCTGGGCGGTTGCCGCATGGCCGACCGGTGCGAGCGCGGCGTCGTCGACAGCTGGGGCCGCGTCTACGACGGCGCTGCGGGTGCTTCTGCTGTGCCGTCGCTGCTGCCGGGCCTGGCGGTGCTCGACGGATCGATCGTGCCGGTGTCGCTCGGCATCAACCCCTCGCTCACCATCGCCGCGCTGGCCGAGCGCGCGGTGCCCGTGCTGGCCGAGGACTGGGGCCTGGCGCTGGCCGGTTCGCCGCAGCCGCCGCCGTCGCAGCGCCCGTTGCGCCGCGACCTGACCCGTCCTCGCGCGCCCTCGCCCACGCGCGTCTCGCTTCGCGAGCGCATGACGGGCCGCGTGCACATCGACGGCCAGGCCTTCGCGTTGAGCGCCGAAGTCGAATTCGAGCCGTTCGACGTGCCGACCCTGCGCGCGACGCCGCGCGTGCTGTCCCAGCCGGTGGTGGTCCTGCGCTTCGGCAAGGGCGACCACGCGCCCGTCGCGCATTGCACCGGCACCGCATCGATGCTGGTGCGCGAGAAGAGCGACAGCATCGAACGCATCCTGCGCAGCCACGGGTTGGCACGCAAGAAGCTGCTGGCGCTGGTGCAAAGCCTGCTGGACGCGCGCGCCGCATCGGCCGGCGCCGCGATCGATGAGGACGATGCCGTCTTCGAGGGCCCCGCCATGGCCGACCTGCTGGCGCTGTGCTCGCACCTGGGGCAGGTGCGCCTCATCGAGTACGACTGGACGGTGGCGCGCATCGCGCATGGCGCGCCGCTGAAGGAGGGCGACCGGCTGCGGCTCACCAAGCGCATCGCGTTCGTCGAAGGCGGCAACCCGTGGCGGCAGCTGAGCGAGGGCGACCTGCAGCTGCTCGGCCCCGATGCGCCGAAGCCGCTGGGCCGGCTGGTGCTGGACCCTTCGTACTTCGTCGAGACGTTGCAACCCCTGCTGCGCATCGAGCACCAGCAGGACATGCCCAACCAGCTGGCGGACCTGGCCGAACTGGCGCTGTGGGTGCTGCGCATCGTGCTGCAGGTTCATCTGCTGAACTTCGTGCCGCCGCCCGACTCGCCGCAGCGCGACTGGGAGCGCCTGCCCGGTGAGGTCTACGGCGTGCGGCCCGAGCCGGTCGAGCTCGTCACCGCGGCGGGCCCGGGCAGCGCGCCGCCGCGGCTGTTGTCGCGTTACCACCCGCCGGCGCGCCGTGCGGGCACGCGGCCCGTGATGCTGATCCACGGCTACGGCGCGAGCGGCTCCACCTTCGCGCACAGGAGCATCCCCGGCAACCTGGTGCACAGCCTGCTGGCGGCCGGGCGCGAGGTCTGGGTGCTCGACCTGCGCACCAGCATCGGCTTTCCGAACCGGCCGCGGCGCTATTGGTCGTTCGACGAGGCGGCTGAGACCGACATTCCGGACGCCCTGCGCACCGTGCAGGCGGCGCATGCAACGCCCGACGAAGCGGCGCCCATCCAGGTCGACGTGGTGGCCCATTGCATCGGCGCTGCCATGTTCAGCGTGGCGGTGCTGCGCCTGCCGGGGCTGCATGCGGCCATCGGCGCGGTGGTGCTGTCGCAGGTGGGGCCGCTGCTGCGCGCCACGGCCTTCAACCGCTTCCGGGGCTATGTGGCGGGCTACCTGCAGCAGTTCATCGGCATCGACGAGTTCGACACGCGACCCACGCTCACGCGCATGAAGCGCCTGCTTGTCGACGGCCTGCTGGCGACCTTTCCCTACCCCGACGACGACGGGGAGGCGCAGCGTCTGCGCGAGGCGCCAGGCTTCGCGGCCGTGCGGCACCGGGCCGACGCCATCTTCGGCCAGACCATGCGGCTGCACAACATCGGCAAGGACACGCTCGATGCGCTCGATTCGATCTACGGCTTCGTGAAGGTGCGCGGCCTCGCCCAGGTCGGCAACTACGCCCGCGAAGAGGTGCTGACCGATGCCGGCGGGCAGGGCCATGCGGTGGGCTTCGAGCAGGTCGGCCAGCGCTTCGGCTTTCCGGTGTTCATGCTGCACGGGCAGCGCAACGCAGTGTTCGACTGGCGCGGCTCCTACGAGAGCTTCTGGCTGCTCAAGCGCGTGTTCGGCAAGGACGAAGGCCTGCCGCGGGAGCCTCCGCAGCTGCCGGAACCGTCGGACGCTTCGAAGCCTTCCGGGAGCGACCTGTTCCTCGGCGAAGGTACCCCGCACCAGCTGCTGGTGCTCGGCGACTACGGCCACCAGGACACGCTGATCGGCGAGAAGGCCTGCATCGACGTGTTCCCGCACATCGTGCGCTTCCTCGAGGCCTTCGACCACAAGCCCGGCCGCGGCCATCCGGTGCCGCCCGACTGGCGGGCCAGCCTGCCGTGGACCGGCCCGTGGCTCGGCCTTGCGAGCCGGTCGGCGGACAACGCGGGCCGGCTGCATTGCCGGCTGGCGCTGCGTCCGCCGCCCGCGCATGTGTCGGCGCGCGCCGTGGTCTTCGTGCCCGCGTGGCGCCGCGACGGGCGCTGGTGCT
This sequence comes from Variovorax sp. GW821-FHT09D04, assembly GCF_059416405.1. Classification (NCBI taxonomy): domain Bacteria; kingdom Pseudomonadati; phylum Pseudomonadota; class Betaproteobacteria; order Burkholderiales; family Comamonadaceae; genus Variovorax; species Variovorax sp. GW821-FHT09D04. The sequence goes on along the minus strand of NZ_JBWKPA010000006.1, from coordinate 420,528 downwards.
TCGACTTCGCATGGATGGTGGGCCTGGAGACCACGCGCGACAAGCTCCTGCAGGAGGCGGTGGAGATCGACCTCTTCGACGACAGGCTCGCCGACTACCAGGGCTTCGCGGTGCTGACGGCGCACGACGACCTGCCCATGGCGCGCGGCCCCCTCGAGGTGCTGGGCCGGAGGCTGCCGGCCGGGCTGTTCGCGCAGCCGCAGGACGAACCCATCGAGCCCATCCGCGCGCAGGTGATGCGGACGCTGGACGCCGCCACCGACGCGCAGCGCGAGCGCGCCGTGGTGCGCCTCGACCCCGCATGGATGGGCGCCGTGCAGCGCGAGGGCGAGCCCGCGCAGGCCTCGCTGTGCTTCGTGCTCGCCAGTTGCCAGTACGTGCCGGGCCTGGTCGACCGGGTGCCCGCGCAGGCGTCGTACCGGCGGCTCGCGCAGCGGCTCGAGGTGCTCGCGCCGCCGCACAAGCCGCAACTGCTGGTGCTGGCCGGCGACCAGGTGTATGTCGACCAGACCGCCGGGCTCTTCGTGCCGGCCGGCGGCGACGACGTCGGCCAGGCCTATGCGCTCACCTTCAGGCTGGAGGCGCTGCGCCAGGTGATGGCCTCGCTGCCGACCTGTCCGCTGCTCGACGACCACGAGGTGATGGACGACTGGGAGCCGGGCCCCGACCCCTGTGGAACGCCGGCCGTGCGCGCCGCGCTCGACGGCTACGTCGCGCAGCAGCACAAGCTGGTGCGGGGCAGCGGCCCGCAGCGCGACCCGCGTCCCTTCGACTACCGCATCGCACCGGCCGGCTTTCTGTTCTACATGCTCGACACGCGCAGCACGCGGCAGCGGCGGGCGCTGCGCACGGACGCGCAAGCCGCGCCGCTGGACCAGGCGGCGATCCGTGCCGAGGCCGGCATGGGCGACCTGAAGAAGTGGCTCGAGGCCGCGCCCGCCGAATTGCCCAAGTTCATCGTGTCGCCGGTGGCGCTGTTCCCGATGCCGCGCGCGGCCGTCTTCGGCGACCCGGCGCAACGCCTGGGGATGGACGACTGGAGCGGCTACCCGGCCTCGCAGCGCGCGCTGCTCGAACTGCTGCGCGACACCACCGCGCGCCACGTGGTGGTGCTGTCGGGCGACCGCCACATGTCGAGCGTGTCGAGCCTCTGGCTGCAGGCGGCGGGCGGACCGGTGGAGGTGATCTCGGTCGTGTCCTCGGGCCTGTATGCACCCTGGACCTTCGTCAATGCGCGGCCCGACGCGTTCTGGCTCGACGGCCAGGTCGAGCTCGGCGCCGTGCCGGGTGCCTTCGGCGCCACCATGGTCACGGCGGCCGTGGGCACCGGCAACGGCTTCGCCGTGCTGCAGGTGGAGCGCGGCGCCACCGGCCATTGGCGGATCGGCGTCACCCTCGACCTGGACGACGGGCTCACGCAGTGCCTTCGCGACCTCGATCCGGCCGGCGGTGGCTGGACGGTGCAGGGGCCGGCGCGCTTCGCACGCAAGTAGGGCCTGTGATCCGCGACAGCCGGCAGGCGAAACGGGCCCGCAAAATCGACAGGCCGTTTACAGGCACCGTACGCACGACACAGTGCCATACAAGCCATTGCACAGCTGCCTTCACAGTGCTCTTCCGCCGTCGCCGGCGCCGTTGCCACGGAGTTTGCGTAGGCCACCCACAACGCCCTTCGGCCACCTTGCCGAGGGGCCATCGGAGCACAAGCCGTGTCGTCGCAGAAAAAGAACGCCGCCTTCCTCGTCTCGATCTCGGGCCACCGCCTCCCGGCGTGGCCGTGGCGTGCAGGAAGAAGCAGGCCTCGTTCGCGTACGCCGGCTGGATCTGGCGCGCAGAAAAGTAGCGCTTTTTAGTTAATGCCATGTAACGCCATCGGGCGTTACCGACAGGCCAACCAGGCGCTTGGACGCACGCGCTCGGCTGAACGCATGCCGACTGCGCGACGTCAGAGGGGCATGTCATGTTCACCCGTTACGCCATCCGCGCGCTGCTGTGCATCGCCGTAGTGCCGGCCATCTCCGAGGAGCCTGCACCCATCCATGGCCGCGTGTTCCTGAGCAAAGCCGAGGTCGAGAGCACCTTGATCGGCAAACCCATCGTCTCGAGCAATCTGTCGACCGGCATGGTCTCGCGCTGGCAGTTCTATACGGATGGCCGCGTCGACTTCGTCAACCAGAGCGGGCCCGGCAAGGCGTCGGGCAAATGGGTTCTCAACGCCGACGGCTCGATGTGCGTGACGATGATTTCCCGAACCGGGTGCCGCTACTGGTTCAGGAACGAGAAAGACGGTGCCATTGCGAATGCCAGGACCAGGGAGCCGAACGCGCCGACCGTGGCCGAGATACGGTTCGAGTGATGGTGCGGGACAGCGCCCTCAACGCCTTCAACGCGCCGGTGATGAAAGCGCACGCATCCAGCGTTCGCGCTCTTCGTCTTCCAGCGCCAGCAGGCTTTCTGGCGAACCGCCGCCACCGACGACGCGAAGGTCTTGCAGCTGCTTGCGCACCTCGGGCTTGGCAAGCACCTGGGCCACGGCTTCCTGCAGGGTGCGATTGGATGCGGCCTCCGAATTCGCGGGCGCCCAGAGGCTGAAGTGATCGTAGGTCGTGTAGCCGGCCAAGGGCGCGCTCGAGCCCAGCGTCGGCCACGGCACACCTTCGAAGCTTTGCGGGTGCGCCGGGTCGGCGGTGGTGCCCAGCACACGCAACTGGCCACGCCGCACGGCGACCGCCACGCCGTTCACGGGCGCGAACAGCAGGTCCACCGCATGCTCCTTGGTAATGACGTCCGAGTCGGGGTACATGCCCTTGAAGACCACGCGCTGCACGTCGACGCCGCTCGCTGCGCGGAACTGGCCGAAGGCGAGGTGGCCCGTCCAGCCGTCGTCGCCCGTGCCGATGCGCAGGCTGCCCGGGTGGGCCCGTGCGTAGGCCAGCAGGTCGTCCGTGCTGCGGATGCCCAGCGTGTCGGCCTGCGTGCTGTCGATGGCCAGCACCAGGGGCTCCGACGCCAGCAGCGTGACGGGGCGAAGGGAATGCATCAGCGCATCGATCGGCGCGGGCTGGTGCACGCCCTCGATGCCTCCGCGCGGCAGCCGCAGTGCCGCGAGCAGGACCTTCTCGTTGCCGCCCTCCGTCATCAGCCGGCGATAGTCGGCCTCGGTGGCTGTCGGCACGTGATCGACCTGCACGCTGCGTCCCAGCAGGGTGGGCAAGTGGCTGGCCAGCATCTCGGCATAGTGGCCGCTGCGGCCACCGGGCGGAACCAGCACGGTGACGTGCAGCGCGGGCTGCGGCACGGCGGCAAGCCATTGCCCTGCATCGTTCATCAGGCCGTAGCGTAATTCCCACGCGCCGCCCGTGGACGCGTTGCGCACCAGGGCGTCGACCACCCAATGGCGGCCCACGCGGTGGAACTGCCGGATGATCGGCCGTTCGTCCTGCCACCCGGGCGGCCGCCAGTCCTCTGGGAACGCACCCGAGACGACGGCGTAGCCATGACGGAACCGGCGCGCGGATTCGAACTGCGGCGCGATCGCCCATCGGCCCCGCGCGTTCTGGTAGCCCCATCGGCCGGTGGCCGCGTCCTTGACCGGCCGCAGCGCGGCGCCGGCATGGCTGCTGCCATGCAGTCGTTGCCAGCGACACACCTGCGGCGTGCCGGCGTTGCGCTGCAGATCCAGCCCGGTGGCGGTGCACAGCTGGATGCGCCGCTGGGCTGTGGCGTCGGGCCGCTCGCCGAAGATGAACGGAATCACCATGCGTCCTCGCGCATCGATCAGGCCCGAGCCGGTGGAGCCAGGCGTCACCATCTGCCGCTTGTAGTCCATCCACCGTGCAGTGGTGATGTCCCGCGGCGGGGCGGGGGGGCGCCACTGTCCCCGTGCATCGCGCAAGCCGGGCTGCGCGAACACCGTGTCCACCTGCAGCTCGGAAGGCACGGGCCTGGATCCGTCGGGCATCAGGTAAGAGAGGGCGGCGGGGGAGTCGAGGGAGATCGTGTCTTTGCCATCGCAACTCACGGGCGGAACGGCCCACTGGCCTTGCGCATCGATGCGCCCGTTGGCCGTGGTGGTGCGCAGTCCGCCGCCGGGCTTTCGCTCCACCAGCCACACCCGGTGCAGCGGCTGCAGTGCGGGATTGAGGGAGATGTATTCCTGCCGCACGACTTGCCAGCGGCCATCGCAGAAGCTGCGCGCCGCCGGCGAAAGGAAAAGCACGCGCCCGTCGAGGGCGTCGAACAACGCGGGGGCGCGCTCGCTGTGCTTGCCCGGATTCAGGCTCAGCCAACGCGCCCGTTCGATCAGGTTGGGGGCGATGCCGATGGTGAAGGTGAAGATGTCTTCCCACGGTGGCGCCTGTGCATCCACTGGCTGCAGTTGCCAGGTCGGCTGCATCGGCAACGCGCGTTCCGGGTTGGCGTACAGCGCCTGGTAGGTCGGTGGCGCTGCGCGGGCCGGACCGAGGGCGATGCCGAGCCACAGCAGGGCGGCAAAGAGACGCAGCCGCTTCATCGGGCGAGCAAGAAACAAGGGTTCAGCCTCGGGTCGTGGCCGTAGACGGAGGCCATTCCATCGCAGGCATTGCAGTTCGCCGAGGCACTCGCGGTTGAACGCGCGGCGGCTGTCTGCCTGGTTGAACGATTTGTGGGCCCACGCTCAAACTTCGTATGCATAGATGCAAGTGAGCTCAGCCCCTTTCAGCGCGGATTGAAAGGGCTCAGGCGCATTCTTGAGGATGGCGCCAAAGCTGGCGTTGAGTTTGCCGGCACCCATGCTGCCTTTGTACTTGATGCTCTTGGGCTTGGCTTGAAGCTGGAGTTTGTTCGAACCGGACAGCGCAGCTTCCAATCTGAAGACGCCACGGCGGAAATCGGTGGACTCGGAGGTTTCCGCCTGGGGTGAAACCAGGCGCATGGTTTTCCCGCCGTAGGAGAGCTTCAGATCGACCTCCACGATGGAGGCGGGAACATCGCCCACCAAGGTGAGTGCCTGCCCCGCGTGACTTCCGGTGCAGTTCAGTCGCGCCGTATTGGCACCTGCGAGGGCCTGACCCGAGAGGGCGGACAGCAACACGAGGGTGCAGAGAGGAAAGATTTTTCTCATAGGTTCTCCAAGGCACTGACGCGATGTGTCCCGCACGACCTGCGAGACAGGCTGGGCAGCGCGAACATGCCGGTCACGGGCTCCTCCACAAAAACGTTTCTGATCATAGGCGGACCCATTCGCCGCGGATGCTCCGCTTCTCATCGCTTTCCGCGCCGCCACTGGTCCGCCCAGGCTGACAACGGCTTCAGCGCCTTCGAAAGCCTCCGTCCTTCGTCCGTCAGTCGATAGCCACCCTCGGCATGTTCGACCAGGTCGACCTCCCTCAGTTCGGTGAGCCGCGTGTTGAGCAACCGGGTGTTCGTCTCGCACGCGTCCTGCAGGGCCCTGAAGGTCAGCGAGCCCTCCCGAAGTTCCCAGAGCACGCGCAGCGCGGTGCGCCGGCCCAGCAGGTCCAGCGCGACCATGAGGGGGCGGCCGGTGGTGGAGCCGCGAACTGGGTGGCCGATGCGAGGTGTCGTCATGCTTTACTTTATACAGCAGCGGACCTACGATGGCGTGGCCCTTGAATCAGGAGTCTGCATGCCCGCACGCATCGAGCCAGCAACGCCGCCATTTGGTGAAGACATTTCCAGGTCACTCGACAGGGTGATGAAGGGACAGCCCCCCTTGCGGCTGTTCACGACCTTGGCACGCGACCCGCGTCTGTTTCAGAAGTTCTTTGCCGGCGGGTTGCTGGACAAAGGCCACCTGAGCATCCGACAGCGCGAGATCGTGATTCACCGCACCACGGCATTGTGCAAATCCGAATACGAATGGGGCGTCCACGTCACGGTCTTCTCAAAGCTCGCTGGCCTGACGCCAGAGCAGGTTCAGGCGAGCGTCACGGCTTCAGCGAACGACGCCTGCTGGTCGGCCGAAGACCAGGTGCTTCTGCGCCTGTGCGACTCCTTGCACGCGCACGCCGACATCGACGATGGACTGTGGGACGCGTTGCGAACGTACTTCAGCGAAGAAGCCATCATCGAACTGCTGATGCTGGCTGGCTTCTATCGCACCGTCAGCTACCTCACGAACGGGCTGCGCCTGCCCCTGGAAGCGTCGGGCGCACGATTCCCCGCTTGAGGCGATCAACCAGCGTGCAACCCCAGGAGAAATCTCGATGATCAAGGTCAGTGTCATGTACCCCTACGCCGCAGGCGCGCGATTCGATCACGCGTACTACCGCGAGAGGCACATGCCCATGATGAAACGACTGCTCGGCGCTGCGTGCCTGTACTACATGGTGGACAAGGGCATCTCGGGGCGTGGTGTGGACACCGACCCTGCGTACATCGCCAAGTGCGACTTCGTCTGCACTTCCGTCGACGCTTACCGCGCAGCCTCTGCCCAGCACCAGGAGGAGATCCGGGGCGACATCGCCAACTACACGGACATTCAACCCATGGTGCAGATCAGCGAGGTGGTCGTGGAGCGTTCGGAGGCCTGAGTTCCCTCCGAGCGCGGGGCGTCGGCATGGAGGACAAGCCAATGAGTACGGACAGCCGCATCATCGTTTCGCTCGACTTCCCAGCCGCCGCATTGGCGGCGGACCTCGTGAAGCAGCTGGGCGCAGCGACCACGCACTACAAGGTCGGCCTGCAGCTGCTGACAGCGGCAGGACCTTCGGTCGTCCGCGAGCTCGCAGAGGCAGGGAAGAGCGTTTTCCTGGACCTCAAGCTGCTGGAAATTCCCAGCTCGGTGGCGGGCGCGGTCACCGCAGCCGGACATCTGGGTGCGTCGATGGTGACGGTGCACGCCTCAGGCGGTTCCGCCGTGCTTCGTTCGGCCGTCCAGGCCGCGAGCCAGTTTCCTCAACTGAAGGTGCTTGCGCTCACGGTCATCACCAGCATGAGTGACCAGGACTTGGAAGAGGTGGGCGTTGCCTCGACGGTTCCAGAGCAAGTCGCACGGCTGGGCCGTCTGGCCGCCGCGGCCGGTTGCCATGGCGTTGTTTCGTCGCCGTTGGAGGTGAGGCTGCTTCGCGAGATCCTGCCGCCCGGTGCCCTGATCGTGACGCCAGGCACGCAGCTCCCAGGCGATGAAAAGAATGACCATGTGCGGGCTGCGACGCCCTCGCAGGCCATCGGGGCTGGTGCGACGCACGTGGTCATCGGCCGCCCGATATCGCGTGCCCCAGATCCTGCGGCCGTGTTCGCCGCCGTGCGCGCAGAACTGGCTACCGCCACCCAACAACACTGAAGCGGTCAGGCGGGTCGGGGCTGGCACTTCGCCGCAGCGCCTGAACGGCCAGCACCACAGCCACGCTCATCGTGCGCAGGACGCTGGGTGCTCCCCGCAGCGAAATCAAGGAGGAGGCCGCAGGCCGGGGGACATTCGCGCAGCGAAGTACCCGGTGGCCTGCGCACGCGCCCTGAAGAGTTTCAGCGCAGCGCTTCGACCAGATCGAGCACCATGCGATCCGGCCCGAACACTTCGACCCCGTGCGCCAGCAAGGCATCCACAGCCTGCGCAATGCCATGGCTCGAAGACGACTGCGCCGCCATGTCGTTGTAATACCCCAGGTCCTTCTTCGCATTCGCCATCGAGAACTTCAGCGAATCGGTGCTGCCCGTCAGCAGCTTGGGCTTGAGGCGTTCCAGCGCCACGCCGTTGCCGCCGCCCTTGGCGAGCACGTCCACGAACACTTCGGGCTTCACGCCGGCGCGTTGCGCGCAGGCCGCGGCTTCGCACAGCAGTGCCACGGTGCCCAGCGACACGAAGTTGTGCAGCAGCTTCATCGCATGGCCCGCGCCCACATCGCCGACGTGCGTGACGTTCTCGGCAAAGCAGCGCAGCAGCGGCAGGCACGAGGCCAGCACGTCGGCATCGCCGCCCACCAGCAGGTTCAGGCGGCCTTCGGCGGCCTCCTTGGCGGTGCGGGTCATCGGCGTGTCGAGGAAGCGGCCGCCCTTGGCGTGCACGGCCTGCGCGACCTTGGCGGTGGAGGCGGGCACGGCGGTGGAGCAGTCGATCACCACGGTGCCGGGGCGCAGCGTGCTCAGCGCGCCGTTGTCGCCGAGCATCACGGCCTCGACCTGCGGCGTGCCGGTCACGCACAGGATCAGCACATCGACCTGCGCGGCCAGCGTGGCCACGTCGTTGACCGACGTGGCGCCGGCCTTCAGCAGGTCGTCGATCGGCTGGTTGCCCGCGTGCTCCAGCACGGTGAGCTGGTGGCCGTGCTTGACGATGTTGCTGGCGATGCCGTGGCCCATGAGGCCGACGCCGACGAGGCCGACTTTGCGCGGGGTTTGTGGTTGCTGTTCAGTGGTGGTCATGAATTCATCCGTGCTTGATGGCGATGGTCTTGAGGGTCGTGAAGCCGAGCAGGGCCTCGAAGCCCTTCTCGCGGCCGAAGCCGCTCGATTTCACGCCGCCGAAAGGCAGTTCTACACCACCCGCCGCACCGTAATTGTTCACGAACACCTGGCCGCAATGCAGCTTGTGCGCCATGCGCAGCTGGCGCCCGCCGTCGCGCGTCCACACGCCGGCCACCAGGCCGAAGTCCGTGCCGTTGGCCAGGCGCACCGCCTCGGCCTCGTCGGCGAAGGGCATCACGGCCAGCACCGGGCCGAAGACCTCGCGCTGGGCCAGGTCGCTGTCATGCGGCACGTCGCGGAACAGCACGGCCTCCTGGTAGTAGCCGGTGGACGGAGCCTGCGGCGACACCGTGCCGCGCGCCGCCACCTTCATGCCGCTGGCCTCGGCGGTCGCGACCATGTCGCGCACCTGGCGGAACTGCTTCTCGTTGATGAGCGGGCCCATGTCCAGGTCTTCGGCGGGCGTGCCCGCGCGCACGGCCGTGAAGCGCTTGGCGAGGCGCTGCACGACTTCTTCATAGATCGACTGCTCCACCAGCACGCGGCTGCCCGCCGAGCAGGTCTGGCCGGCGTTCTGGATGATGGCGTTGAGCAGCACGGGCTCGGCCGCGTCGAGGTCGGCGTCGGCGAACACGATCTGCGGCGACTTGCCGCCCAGCTCCAGCGTCACCGGGCAATGGCGCTCGGCCGCGGCCAGGCCCACGCTGCGGCCGGTCATGGTCGAGCCGGTGAACGAGATGTGGTCGATGCCCGGGTGCGCGCACAGCGCGGCGCCGGCTTCTTTGCCGTAGCCCGTCACCACGTTGAGCGCACCGGCCGGAAAGCCGACTTCGGTCGCGATCTCGGCCAGGCGCAGCAGCGAGAGGCTCGCGTCTTCCGCCGGCTTGACCACGCAGGCGTTGCCCGCGGCGAGCGAGGCGCCCACGCTGCGGCCCGCGATCTGCATCGGGTAGTTCCAGGGAATGATGTGGCCCGTCACGCCGTGCGGAATGCGCACCGTGAGCACGGTGTAGCCGCGCTCGTAGGGCAGGGTGTCGCCGTGCAGCTTGTCGCAGGCGCCGGCGTAGTACTCGAAGTAGCGTGCCAGCGCGGTCGCATCGTTGCGTGCCACGCGCAGCGCCTTGCCGGTGTCGCGCGCCTCGAGCTGGGCGAGTTCTTCGTGGTGCTGCATGACAGCGGCGCCGAGCTTGGCGAGCAGCCGGCCGCGCTCGAGCGCGGTGGTGGCGCCCCAGGGGCCGTCGAAGTGCTCGCCCATGGCCTGGCGCGCGGCGCGCACGGCGGCGTCGATGTCGGCGGCGGTGCCGCGTGCGATCTCCCCGAATTTCTGGCCGTCGCTCGGGTCGATCACGTCGATGGTGGCGTTGCCTTCGGACGCCACGCGGCGGCCGTCGATGTAGTGGGTGGCGTTCATGGGAAGGTGTGTCTCCGTATGGCGGTTCAGATCGGCTCAGGCCAGGGCTTCTGGGCGCCGCGAATCTGCTCGAAGGCGCGGCTGAACTGCAGCACGCCCAGGTCGTCGAAGCGGCGGCCGGCCACCTGCAGGCCGATGGGCAGGCCTTCGGCCGAGTAGCCGCAGTTGACCGACGCGGCCGGCTGCTCCGACATGTTGTAGGGCACCGTGAAGCCGATGTGCTCCAGCGGCCGCATCGGGTCGTTGGTGGGCGAGGCATGGTCCGCGGGCGCGGGCATGTTCGGCGACACCGGCGAGATCACGAAGTCGTAGGCCTTGGTGGCGGCGACCGTGGCCGCGCGCGTGGCGACGAACTGGCTGTAGCCGTCGAAGACGTGCGCGCCCGAGAAGCCGGCCGCGCTTTCGGCCCATTCGCGGATGTACGGCAGGATCTTCGCGCGCTGTTCGGCGCTCATGGCCTGCATGTCCAGGCACGAGCGCATGCGCCAGAAGTGGTCCATGCCCTGCAGCATCTGCGGCGTCATGAAGGCGGGGATTTCCTCGACGTGTGCGCCGGCGGCCTCGATGCGTTTCGCGGCATCGCGCACGGCCTGCGCGATCTGCGGATCGAGCGGCAGGCCGCAGCCCGCGTCCATGTGCAGCGCCACGCGCTTGCCCTTGAGGAACGACGGATCGACCTCGAAGGCGTTCCAGTCGATCACGGGCGGCGGCAGTTCCGAATAGTCGCGGTCGTCGGGCTGCGCAACGGAGGCCATCATCAGCGCCGCATCGGCCACGGTGCGTGTCATCGGGCCGGCGCAGCGGCCCATGTAGGGCGAGCTCAGCGGAATGCGGCCAAAGCTGGGCTTGAGCGTGAAGATGCCGCACCAGCTCGCCGGCAGGCGCAGCGAGCCGCCGATGTCGGTGCCCACGTGCAGCGGGCCGTAGCCTGCGGCGGCGGCCGCGCCTGCGCCCGCGCTGGAACCGCCCGGCGTGCGCGAGGTGTCCCACGGGTTGCGCGAGAGGTCGTGAAAGCTCGACAGGCCCGACGACAGCATGCCCAGATCGGGCATCGTGGTCTTGGCCACCATCACCGTGCCGTCGGCCTTCAGGCGCGCGGCGGGCGGCGAGTCGTAGGTCACCGGCACGAGTTCGTAGGCGGCGGTGCCCAGCGGCATCGGGTCGCCCTCGGTCGCGAGGTTTTCCTTGATGGTCACGGGCACGCCATCGAGCGTGCCGCGCGGCGTGCCGGCGCGCCAGCGTTGTTCGGAGGCACGCGCCTGTTCGAGTGCGGCTTCGGGGCGGAACAGCCAGGTGGCACGCAGCTGCGGCTCGCAGGCCGCGATGCGTTCGTTGACCGCACGGGTCACCTCGACCGGCGAGAGTTCCCTGGCGGCATAGGCGGCGTGCAATTCCTGCACACCCAGGGCGTAAAGAGGCTTCGTCATCGCCGCATCAACCCCACGAAATGGCAGCCAGGTCGTTCGCGACGATCGGCATGTTCGGCCACAGGCCCTTCACTTCCTTGCGCGCGACCGTGGGGAACACGGCCTGGAACAGGAAGCCGTTGACGGCATCGTTGGCGAGCATCTTCTGCGCTTCGCCGAGCAGTGCGTTGCGCTTCTTCTCGTCGGGCTCGCTCTGCACCGAGGCGTACAGGTCGCGGAACTTCTTCGAGTCGTAGCCCCAGTAGTAGTCGGGCTCGGTGTACTTCACGAGGTCGAAGGGTTCGACGTGCGCAACGATGCTCAGATCGAAGTCATGGCCGCCGCCGAAGGTGCCGCTGAGCCACTGGGCCCATTCGACGTTCTGGATCTTCACGTTGATGCCGATGGCCGCGAGCTGGGCCGCGATCACCTCGCCGCCCTGGCGTGCGTACGAAGGCGGCGGCAGCGTCATGCGCAGCTCCAGCGGCGTCTTCACGCCCGCGTCGGCCAGCAGCTTCTTCGCCTTGGCGATGTCGAAGGGGTTGATGCCGGTGGTGTCGACGTAGCCCGGCGCGCCGATCGGGTAGTGGCTGCCGATGGCCTTGCCGAAGCCGTCGGCCGCGCCCTGGATCACCACGTTGCGGTCCACCGCGGCCAGGATGGCGCGGCGCACGCGCACGTCGTCCAGCGGCTTGCGCTTGTTGTTGATCGCCAGGATCACCTTGCTGCGCGTGCCCACTTCGAGCACGCGGAAGCGCGGGTTGGCGCGGAACTGGCCCACGCTGCGCGTGCCGGCGCGCGGGAAGATGTCGATGTCGCCGGCCATCAGCGCCGCGGTCTGCGCGGCCGAGTCGGACATGAACTTGAAGACGAACTTGTTGACCTTGGCCAGCGCCGGGTTGCGGTACGTCGGCGACTTCACGAGCGAACAGGCCGAGCCACGCTGCCAGCTGTCGAGCTTGTAGGGGCCGGTGCCCACGGGCTTGGTGGCGTTGGTGTCGGCGCTCTTGGGCTCGACGATGCAGGCTGTGGCCTGGCCGAGCATGAAGAGCAGGTCGGGGTTGGGCTGCGCGGTGGTGATGACCACCGTGTCGGCGTCGGGCGTCTTCAGGCTGATTTCGCTGAAGAAGCGCTTGTCCTTGTTGGTGCTCTTCTCGCCGGCCGCGCGCTCGAAGCTGAACTTGACGGCGGCGGCGTCGAAGGCCTCGCCGTTCTCGAACTTCACGCCCTTGCGCAGCTTGAAGGTGTGGGTCTTCAGGTCGGGCGACACGGTCCAGCTCTCGGCCAGCAGCGGCGTCACGCTGCCGTCGGCGTTGATCTTGGTCAGCGTCTCGAAGATGTTGTAGTGCGCGATCTCGGCGATGGCCGAGGCGGCGGCGGTGGTCGGGTCCAGGCCCGGCGGTTCCAGCGGCATGCCGATGGTCAGCATGTTCTTGCCGGTCTGGGCCTGCGCGAACAGCGGAAAGGCGCCGGGGATCGCGGCGGCGATGGCGGTGCCCATGAGGGTGCGTCGCTTCAACATTCGGGGGTTCTCCTGGAAGAAAAAAGAGGCTGCCGGTTCGACCCGTTCGGGCCTACCGCGATGGCGTGTGCAGCACGGCCGACAGCAAGGTGCGTGTATATGGGTGTTGCGCGTGGGCAAAAAGTTCGGCGGGCTGGCCGCGTTCCACGATCTGGCCCTTGAACACCACGCACACCTCGTCGCACAGGTGGTTGACCACCGCGAGGTCGTGGCTGATGAGCAGGTAGCTGATGCCGAACTGCTGCTGCAGGTCCTGCATGAGGTTGAGCACCTGGGCCTGCACGGACACGTCGAGCGCGCTCACGGGCTCGTCGGCCACGATGAGCTTGGGGCGCGTGATGAGCGCGCGTGCGATGGCGATGCGCTGGCGTTGGCCGCCGGAGAACTCGTGCGGGTACTTGTCGAGGTCGGTGGTGCGCAGGCCGACGGCCGCGAGCGCTTCGGCGGCGCGCTCGCGCTGCTCGGCGCGGCGCGTTTCGGCCAGCGCTTCGAGCGGCTCGGCGACGATGCGCGCCACGGTCTGGCGTGGGTCGAGCGAGCCATACGGGTCCTGGAACACCATCTGGAAGTCGCGCCGCGCGGTGCGCAGGTCGGCCTTCGAGAGCGCGTGCAGGTTGCGGCCTTCGAGCGCGACGCTGCCCGAGGTGGGCGTGTCCAGCGCCATCACGAGGCGCGCGATGGTGGACTTGCCCGAGCCCGATTCGCCGACGATGCCCACGCTCTTGCCGGCCTGCACGTCGAAGCTCACGCCGTTGAGCGCCTTCACGGTGGGCGGCGGGCCGAAGAGCTTTTCGCGCGGCAGGGCGTAGTGCCGCACGAGGTCGGTCACCTGCAGCAGCGGGGTGGGGGCAGAAGACGTCGAAGTCATCGGGGTGCTCATGCGGCGGCCAGCGTGGCGTGCGCGGCGACGGCGTCGAGGTGCAGGCAGCTCACCGCATGGCCGTTGGGTTGGCGCGCCACCGGCGGTTTCGTGGTGTGGCAGGCGTCGGTCGTGAAGTCGCAGCGGCCCGCGAAGCCGCAGCCGCGCGGAATGTCGACCAGCTCGGGCACGCTGCCGCGGATGGTGGGCAGCCGGCCCGCGCGCACGGCGCCGAGCGCGGGGCGCGCCGCGAACAGGCCGCGCGTGTAAGGGTGGGCGCGGTCGGCAAAGACCGTTTCGGTCGGGCCGCTTTCCACGGCGCTGCCGCCGTACATCACGAGCATGCGCTGCACGCTGCTGGCGATCACGCCGAGGTCGTGCGAGATGAGGATCAGCGCCATGCCCATTTCGGCGACCAGGCCCTGGATCAGGTCGAGCACCTGCTTCTGGATCGTCACGTCGAGCGCGGTGGTGGGCTCGTCGGCGATCAGCAGGTCGGGCCCGCAGGCCAGTGCCATCGCGATGCCGATGCGCTGGCGCTGTCCGCCCGAGAACTGGTGCGGGTAGGCATCGAGGCGCGAAGCGGCATCGGGAATGCCGACGCGGTCGAGCAGGTCGAGGGCTTCCTTGCGCGCCTGCGCCTTGGTGAGGCCGCGGTGCAGCATCAGCGGTTCGCCGACCTGGCGCGCGATGGTGTGCACGGGGTTCAGGGCCGTCATCGGCTCCTGGAAGATCATGCCGATGCGGTTGCCGCGCAGCTGGCACATTTGCTTTTCGGGCAGGCCGACGAGTTCCTGGCCGTCGAGCTTGATGCTGCCCGTGACCTTGGCGGTGGACGGCAGCAGGCCCATGAGCGACATCACGGTGATCGACTTGCCGCAGCCCGATTCGCCCACGATGCCCAGCGTTTCGCCGCGCTCCAGCGAAAAGGAAATGCCGCGCACGGCTTCGGCGGGGCCGCGTTGCGTCTGCAGGCCGATGTGGAGGTCGTTGACTTCGAGGAGGGGCATGGCGGTCTACCTTGCGCGGGCCAGGCGCGGATCGAGCAGGTCGCGCAGACCGTCGCCCAGCAGGTTCAGGCCGAGCACCGCGAAGGCGATGGCCATGCCCGGGAAGACGGCCAGCAGCGGTTGCTGGAACATGAGGGTCTGGGCTTCGCTGAGCATGCGGCCCCATGAGGGCTGGGGCGGCTGCGTGCCGAGGCCGAGGTACGACAGCGCAGCTTCGGCCAGGATCGCGATGGCGAAGCGGATCGTGATCTGCACGATCAGCACGGCCGAGATGTTCGGCAGCACGTGCTGCATCGTGATCGCGAAGCTGCCCTTGCCGCAGGCGCGCGCAGCGGCGACGTACTCCCGCGACCAGATCGCGTTGGCCGAGGCGCGCGTGATGCGCGCAAACGTCGGGATGTTGTAGATGCCGATCGCGATGATGGCGTTGACGATGCCGGCACCGAACACGGCGGTCATCATGATGGCCGAAAGGATGGCGGGGAAGGCGAGCGTGAAGTCCGACAGGCGCATCACCGCCTCTTCGACCCAGCCGCGTCTCGCAGCAGCGAGCAGGCCCAGCGCGGTGCCGACCACGAGGCCGATGCCCACGGCGATCACGCCCACGAGGATGGACGCACGTGCACCCACCAGCAGCAGCGAGGCCACGTCGCGCCCGAACGCATCGGTGCCGAGCCAGTGCGTGGCCGAAGGGCCCTGCATCTTGTTCGCCATGTCCATCGCGTAGGGCGACCAGGGCGTCCAGACGAAGGAGATCAGAGCCGCCAGCAACAGCAGCAGCGCGAACACGCCGCCGATGACGAAGCTGCGGTGCTTGACCGCGCGGCGCCAGAAGCCGGGCGCGAGGGGCGCGGAGGAAGCGGGCACGGAAGGGGAGAGGATGGCGCTCATATGTCGCTCGCCTTGATGCGCGGGTCGATCACGGCATAGAGCACGTCGACCACGAAGTTCACGATGACGACCATGGCCGCGAGCAGCATCACGCAGTTGCGCACCACGATCAGGTCGCGGTTGCTGATGGCCTGGAAGATCAGGCGGCCCAGGCCCGGCAGGTAGAACACGTTCTCCACCACGATGGTGCCGGCCAGCAGTTCGGAGAACTGCATGCCCATGACGGTGATGACCGGGATCATCGCGTTGCGCAGCACGTGGGTCCACAGCACCATGCGCTGCGACACGCCCTTGGCGCGCGCCGTGCGCACGAAGTCTTCGCGCATCACCTCGAGCACCGCCGAGCGTGTGATGCGAGCGAGGATCGCGGCCTGCACCACTGCGAGCGACAGCGCGGGCAGCAGCAGGGACTTGAGCCCCGCGAAGATGCCTTCACCCCAGCCCTCGAAGCCGCCGGCGGAGAACCACTGCAGCTGCACCGAGAACACGAGGATCAGCAGGATCGCGAACCAGAAGTTGGGAATGGCGATACCGACCTGGGCCATGCCCATGAGACCGACGTCGCCGAGCTTGTTGTGGCGTGCGGCGGCCGTCACGCCCACGAGCAGGGCGATGACGACGGTCAGGGCCATCGCCATCACGGCGAGCGGCACGGTGAGGGCCAGGCGCTCCAGGATCAGGTCGATGACGGGCGAGCTGTAGGCGTAGCTGTCGCCGAGGTTGCCGGTGAGCATGCCGCCGATCCAGTGCCAGTAGCGGGTCCACGCGGGCTGGTCCAGGCCGAGCTTGGTGGCCAGGGCGGCGACGGCATCGGGCGAGGCGTCGGGGCCCATGAGCATCTGCGCGGCATTGCCGGGGAGAATTTCGAGCACCAGGAACACGATGACGGACGCACCGATCAGCGTGCCGATGAGCGTCAAGGTGCGCTTGAGCAGGAACAGGCCCATGGTTCAGTGGCTCCGTTGTTTGTCGCTGTTCAGGGCGTGTGCCCAGGCCACCGGGTACTTCCCTCCGCGAATGTCCCCCGGCCTTCGGCCTCCTCCTTTATTTCGCTGCGGGAAGCACCCAGTGCCCTGGGCACCGGGACGCAGCGCGTTTTTTCCAACGCGACAAGGAAGGCCGGGAGGCGTCATGCCGAAGCGATGCACTCGGCAATCGCGCGGCCCACGTCCACCGTGTTGGCGGTGCCGCCCATGTCGCGCGTGCGCGGGCCTTCGCTGAGCACGGTCTCGATCGCCGAGAGCACTGCCGCCGAGGCCTGTGCGTACACGGGGTCGTTGTCGCCCAGGTGGTCGAGCATGAGCGCGGCCGACCAGATCTGGCCGATGGGGTTGGCGATGCCCTTGCCCGCGATGTCGGGCGCCGAGCCGTGCACGGGCTCGAAGAGCGACGGGAACTTGCGTTCGGGGTTCAGGTTGGCCGAGGGCGCGATGCCGATGGTGCCGGTGCAGGCCGGGCCCAGGTCGGAGAGGATGTCGCCGAACAGGTTGGAGGCCACGACCACGTCGAACCAGTCGGGGTGCTGCACGAAGTGCGCGCACAGGATGTCGATGTGGTACTTGCTGGTGGCCACGTCGGGGTAGCGCGTGGCGATCTCGGCCAGGCGCTCGTCCCAGTAGGGCATGGTGATCGAGATGCCGTTCGACTTGGTGGCGGCCACCAGGTTCTTGCGCTTGCGGCGGTTGGCGAGCTGGAAGGCGTAGTCGATGATGCGGTCGACACCCACGCGGGTGAACACGGCTTCCTGGATCGCCATCTCGCGCGGCGTGCCTTCGAACAGGCGCCCGCCCACCGAGGTGTATTCGCCTTCGGTGTTCTCGCGCACCACGAGGAAGTCGATGTCGCCGGGCTTGCGGTGCGCCAGCGGGCCGGGCACGCCGGGCATCAGGCGCACGGGGCGCAGGTTGACGTACTGGTCGAAGTCGCGGCGGATCTTGATGAGCAGGCCCCACACGGCGATGTGATCGGGCACCTTGGCCGGATCGCCCACGGCACCGAAGTAGATGGCGTCGTGGCCCTGGATCTTGTCGGCCCAGTCGGCCGGCATCATCAGGCCGGTGCGCACGTAGTGGTCGGAACCCCAGTCGAAATGGTCGTACGCGAAATCGATGCCGAAGCGCCGACTGACCGCGTCGAGCACGCGAAGGCCCTCGGGCATGACTTCGACGCCGATGCCGTCTCCGGGAATGACGGCAATCCTGTGCTTTTGCTTCTGCTGCATTGACTCAACCTGTTCCTGAACCGTTTCGATAAGAGCGCCGACGCTTGTGACACCGGGCCGTCAAAAAATTCTAGAAGCGGGTGAGGCGCGCGCGATGGGGGTTGGCACCCACCGGGCATTGACAAAAAGCGAAGGCCAAAACGCCAGAACACGGCGGAAGACAAGCAATTGATGGTCATCGAACTGACTTGAGCTTCGAAAAATTAGAAGGCACCGGGGGCGGAAAACCCGCACCCGGGCACCCGCCGCGAGGGCCTGCGTACCATCGTGCCCATGCGAACACTTCCACTCCCCACCGACGGCGAGATGCCGGTTCTCGGTCTCGGTACCTGGCGCATGGGCGAGGACGCCACCCGTCGCGCGGCCGAGGTGGCCGCGGTGCGCGAGGCCATCGGCCTGGGCTACCGCCTGATCGACACGGCCGAGATGTACGGCGAGGGCGGCGCCGAGACCGTGGTCGGCCAGGCCGTGGCCGAGGCGCTGCGCGCGGGCGATGTGCAGCGCGAAGACCTCTTCATCGTCAGCAAGGTCTACCCGCACAACGCCAGCCGCCGCGGCACGGGCCAGGCCTGCGAGCGCAGCCTGGCGCGGCTGGGGCTGGAGCGCATCGACCTGTACCTGCTGCACTGGCGTGGCAACCACCCGCTGGTGCACACGGTCGAGGCGATGCACGAACTGGTGGCGGCCGGCCGCATCGGTCATTGGGGCGTGAGCAACTTCGACACCGACGACATGCAGGAGCTGGCGCAGGTCATCGGCCAAGGCCCGGCCTGCGCGGCCAACCAGGTGTACCTGTCGCTCGGCGAGCGCGGCCCCGAGTTCGACCTGCTGCCCTGGCAGCGCGAGCGCGGCATGCCGCTGATGGCCTACAGCCCGATCGACCAGGGCGCGCTGGCGGGCGACGAGGCGTTGGGCCGGCTGGCGGCGGACCTCGGCGTGAGCGCCGCGCAACTGGCGCTGGCCGCGGTCATCGCGCGCCCGGGCGTGGCGGCGATTCCGAAGGCGGTGCGCAGCGCGCACCTGAAAGAAAACAGGGCCGCCGCCGAGCTGCAGCTCGATGCGACGACCCTGGCGGCGCTGGACCGGATCTATCCGGTGCCCAAGCGCAAGACGCCGTTGGCGATGATCTAGTCAGAGCACGTTCTGGCTTCGGCTCAGTGCGCGTCGGCGTGCTTGGCCGCCGCGATCACCGCCTCTTCGTCGTGCTTCGCACCGTTGAGGAACAGGTTCAGCAGCACGGCGGTGATCGACGCCAGCAGGATGCCCGACTCGATCAGCGAGTGGATCGAATGCGGCATCCACTGCTTGAAGTTGGGGGCGATCAGCGGAATCATGCCGACGCCGATGGCCACGGCGACGATCATGGCGTTGTGGCGGTTGGTCTTGAAGTCCACGCCCGACAGGATGCGGATGCCGGTGGCGGCCACCATGCCGAACATCACGAGGCCCGCGCCGCCGAGCACCACGGTGGGCAGCGACTCGACCAGCGCGGCCATCTTCGGCAGCAGGCCCAGCACGATCAGGATCACGCCGCCGGCCACGCAGACATAACGGCTCTTGATGCCGGTGACGGCCACCAGGCCCACGTTCTGCGAGAAGCTGGTGTACGGGAAGGTGTTGAAGATGCCGCCGATGAGCGTGCCCAGGCCGTCGGTGCGCAGGCCCTTGGCCAGGTCTTGCTGGCTGATCTTGCGGTCGGTCATTTCGCCCAGCGCGAGGAACATGCCGGTCGATTCGATCATCACGACGATCATGATGAGCGTCATCGTGAGGATCAGGATCGGGTCGAACAGCGGCATGCCGAAGTGGAAGGGCAGCACGACGTCGACCCAGGCGGCCTTGCCGACTTTTTCGTAGGTCATGAGGCCGGTGAGTGAGGCCACCACCGCGCCGATCACGATGCCCAGCAGCACCGAGATGTTGGCGATGAAGCCCTTGGCGTACTTCACGATGAGCAGGATCGACACCAGCACCAGCGCAGCCACGCCGAAGCCCGACAGATCGGCGTACTTGGGGTTGGGCACGGTGGGCATGATCGCGAAGCCCTTGGGCACCGCGGGGATCGAGCTGCCCGGCGAGGTGACCTCGGCCAGCCACTTGGCGTACACCGGGTCGACCAGCGCGGGCGCCGTCGGGCCCACGGGGTTGCCGAAGATCCAGTTGATGCCCACGCGCATCAGGCTGATGCCGATGACCGCGATGATCGTGCCCGTCACCACCGGCGGGAAGAACCGCAGCATGCGACTCACCAAGGGCGCGATCAGTATCGATATCACCCCCGCGCCGATGATGGCGCCGAACAGCAGCTGCGCCCCGTTCTGCCCGGGGTTGGCGTTGGCGATGGCGACCATGGGCGCCACCGAGGCGAAGGTCACGCCCATCATCACGGGCAGCTTGATGCCGAACCACTGCGTGGCGCCCAGCGCCTGGATCAGCGTGGCGATGCCGCAGCAGAACAGGTCGGCCGAGATCAGCAGCGCGACCTCGTCGGGCGAGAGCTTGAGCGCACGGCCCACGATGAGCGGCACCGCGACGGCGCCCGCATACATCACGAGCACGTGCTGCAGGCCGAGGGCCGCGAGCTTGCCCGAAGGCAGGCGCTGGTCCACGGGATGGACATTGCTGGAAAGGGAATCTGCCGTCATCGTTGTCTCCTGGCGCGGCGAGGGGAACGGAGCAGTGATGCGCGTCGCAGAGCCGTCGCGCACACCAGTTGTGTACGCGAAACTGTATACAATTTATGCGGCAATCCGGATTCAGGTAAACCCGAATCCGGCGAAGAAGCGCTGTAGGAGGTGCGCGCCGGGGCATCCGGCGTTTCGGCCGGCTCTCAGGTGTTGGGAGTGGGGTGCGTCAGCGACGCAGGTTCAGGCCAGCAGCGCCTTGACCAGGTCGAGCTGGCGATCAGGCTTCTCGGTGCCCAGTTCGAGGCTGGCCTCGATCCGTTCGAGGTGCTCGATCATGCAGGTCACGGCCGCTTCCACGTCGCCCTTGCGGCACAGGCGCAGGAAGTCGGAATGCTCGTCGGACGAGCAGTGCGGGTCGTTCGACGAGTGATAGAGCATCGCGATCAGCGAGCTGCGCGCCACCAGTTCGCGCACCATCTCGGCCAGCGTGTGGTTGCCGGTGGCTTCGGCCAGCGCCACGTGAAAGTCGCCCAGCAGTTTCTCGCGCACCGTGCCCATGGTGGTGCTCTGGCGCAGCGCGGTGCGCTCGAACTTGATGTGCTGCTCGAGCGTCTGATAGTCGCGCGGCCGCGCGTTGGCGATGAACAGGCGCACCACCTCGCGCTCGAGGATGCGGCGCACCGCGAACACCTCGCGCGCCTCGTCCACCGTGGGCTGGCAGACGAAGGCGCCCTTGTCGGGAATCATCTCGATGAGCTTGTCCTTCGACAGCATCAAGAGCGCCGCGCGCACCTTGGTGCGGCTCACCGAGTAGACGCGGCCCAGCGCCTCTTCGCGCAGCCAGGTGCCCGGCGGCAGGCGCTTCTCGACGATCGCGGTGGCGATGTCGTTGGCGATGCTCTCGATGGAACTGTTCTTGTCGGCCGGCGCCGCGCCGTTCTCGGCCGGTGCGGCAACGGGGGCGGCGGAAGGGACGGAGGGTTTGGAACTGGCGCGGGGCATCCGTCGATTGTGGCTCAGCGCGTGAGGGTGAAGCCTTCGAGCGCGCCGATCATCGGCTTGGGCAAGGGCCTTGCCAGCTCGCCGCGCTTGCTGGTGCGCAGCTTCAGCGCCACCAGCGATTCGATGAGCTTGGTGCCCGCGGCCACGCCGTCGATCACCGGCACGCCGAGCACCTGCTCGATGTGCGCGCACAGGTCGGTCATGCCGGCGCAGCCGAGCACGATGCAGTCGGCACCGTCTTCTTCGAGCGCGCGCCGGCATTCGTCGACGATGCGCTCGCGGGCGTTGGAGCCCGGCTCTTCCAGCTCGAGCACCGGCAGCTCGCAGGCGCGCACGTTGGCGCAGAAGCGCTCCATGCCGTAGATCTCGGCCAGGTGCCAGGCCTGGCCCATGGTGCGGCCCAGCGTGGTCACCACGCTGAAGCGGCTGCCGATCATGCTGGCCAGGTGCATCGCGGCCTCGGCGATGCCGACCACCGGGCCGCGCGCCAGCTCGCGTGCGGCTTTGAGGCCCGGGTCGCCGAAGCAGGCGATCACGTAGCCGTCGATGCCGTCGCGCTCGCCTGCCGCGATCTCCTGCAGCAACCCCGGCACAGCCAGCGCCTCGTCGTAGTGGCTCTCGATGGAGACCGGCCCCATGGCCGGGCTCACGGCCACGATCTCGGTGCCGGCGTGCGCCACCGCGCGGGCGCAGGCACCGATCTTCTCGGTCATGCTCCAGGTGGTGTTGGGGTTGATGATCTTGATGCGCACGGCGCGGTCCCTTCTTCGGTCAGTTTTTCAAGTCTTGTTGTTGCGGTTCAAGAGCACGTAGAGCACGAAGCCCAGGCCCATGCCGATGAACCACGCATAGTTGGCGGCGCCGCGCAGCGTCGGCACCATCACGCACAGGATGGGCACGAGGGCCGAGGGCACCAGCGCCTGGATCGCCTTCGGGTTGTAGCCGCCGCTGTACCAGTACTTGCCCTGCTTGCTCATGGTGTAGAGCGAGTCGACGTCGATCTGCTGCTTGCGCACGATGTAGTAGTCGGCAATCAGGATGCCGAACAGCGGCCCGATGAACGAGCCCAGCACGTCGAGCGTGTAGTGAATGACCTCGGGGCTGTTGTAAAGGTTCCAGGGCGTGAGAAACACCGAGCCCACGGCGGCGATCATGCCGCCCGTGCGCCAGCTGATGTGCTGCGGCGCCACGTTCGAGAAGTCGAAGGCCGGCGACACGAAGTTGGCCACGATGTTGATGCCGATGGTCGCGATCATGAAGGTCAGCGCGCCCAGCACGACGGCCGTGGTGCTGTCGATCTTGCCCACGGTGTGCACCGGGTCGGTGATCAGTTCACCAAAAACGGGCAACGTGGCCGCCGTGGTGATCACGGTGAGCAGCGAGAAGAACACGAAGTTGACCGGCAGGCCCCAGAAGTTGCCCTTCTTCACCGCGTCGAAGCTCTTGCCGTAGCGCGAGAAGTCGCCGAAGTTGAGCATCGGGCCGCTGAAGTAGCTCACCACCAGCGCGATGGCCGAGAGCATCACCGGCAGCGCGTCCCAGCCCTGGAACTTGATGCCGCCCAGGTTCAGGTCGATGTTGCTCCAGCCGGCCTTCCACACCAGCCAGCCGCACAGCACGGCCATCACCACGTACACCGCCGGGCCGGCCCAGTCGATGAACTTGCGGATCGCTTCCATGCCGTGCCAGAACACGAAGGCCTGCAGCACCCACATGACCATGAACGCCACCCAGCCCAGGGCCGAGAGGCCGACGAAGCCGTACTGCGCCACGTCGGCGTACGGCGCCAGGCCCGGCGCCATGTGCAGCGCCAGCACCATGAAGGCGGCTGAGGCCAGGTAGGTCTGCACGCCGTACCAGGCCACCGCGATCAGTCCGCGGATGATGGCCGGGATGTTGGCGCCCAGCACGCCGAACGAGGCGCGGCACACCACGGGGTAGGGCACGCCCGTCACCTGGCTGGGCTTGGCCACCAGGTTGCAGAAGATCTGCACGATCACGATGCCCACCAGCAGCGCGACCAGCACCTGCCAGCTCGACAGGCCCAGCGCGAACAGGCTGCCGGCCGTGATGTAGCCGCCCACGCTGTGCACGTCGGACATCCAGAACGCAAAGATGTTGTATTGCCCCCAGGTCTGCTTCTTCAGCGGGGCAAGGTCCTCGTTGGTCAGGCGCGGGTCGTAGCCCGGCTTGATGAGGGCATTCGATTCCGCGTGCGGCGCGATGCCGGCTTCGCTGGCCCCGGCGGGGGCATGGCTGGCGACTGTGCTCATGGTCTTTCCTCGTACTTGGTTGGGATGAGGGACTTTTTGACGCAAATTTCGCGCCGTCTTTATGGGTGCGTTATTTGTATACAAAAATTGAACCCAATCAAGACCATGGGGGGAATCATATATCCGTAGATTCCCTGATGCGGAAGGGCTGGGGCAAAGAAAAAGCGCCATGCCCCGCGAGGGACATGGCGCCTTGGAGGGGCCGGGGCGGGGTGGGGCTTACTGCGCCGCCACCTTCTGCGCGTTCAGGCCAGCAGGTCGCTCAGCGTGCGCGCCACCACCTTGGTCGCGCGGCGCAGGTCTTCGAGCACCACGCGCTCGTCGCTGCGCTTGGCGTGCGATTCGAGCACGGTGCGCGGGCCGGCGCCGTAGATCACGCCCGGAATGCCGGCTTCGACGTACAGGCGCACGTCGGTGTACAGCGGCGTGCCCATGGCCTTGATGGGCTCGCCGAACAGCTCGCCGCCGTGCTTCTGGATTGCGTCGACCAGCGGCTTGTTGCCGGCCAGCGGCTTCATCGAGTTGGCGAGCAGCATGCGCTTGATCTCGACCGTGATGCCCGCGCTTTCGGCGGCGGCATCGGCGATCACCTGGCGGATGTTGGCTTCGACCTCGACCGGGTTCTCTTCGGGGATCATGCGGCGGTCGAGCTTGAACACGACCTTGCCGGGCACGACGTTGGTGTTGGTGCCGCCCTCGATGCGGCCCACGTTCAGGTACGGGTGCGTGATGCCCTCGACCTTCGACGTGACCTTCTGGTAGAGCGTGTTCTGCGCATACAGCGCGTTCAGGATCTTGGTGGCGCCCTGCAGCGCGTCGATGCCGGTGGTGGGCACGGCGGCGTGGGCCATCTTGCCGTGCACGGTCACTTCCATCTGCAGGCAGCCGTTGTGCGCGGTGACCACTTCGTAGCTGAAGCCGGCCGCGATCATGAGGTCGGGCTTGGTCAGGCCCTTCTCGAGCAGCCAGCCCGGGCCGAGGATGCCGCCGAACTCTTCGTCGTAGGTGAAGTGCAGCTCGATGCTGCCCTGGGTGGGCTTGGCCACGGCCTCGAGTGCGCGCAGCGCGAAGGTGAAGCTGGCGAAGTCGCTCTTGCTGACGGCGGCGGCGCGGCCGTACAGGCTGCCGTCGACGATCTCGCCGCCGTAGGGGTCGTGCGTCCAGCCTTCGCCGGGCGGCACCACGTCGCCGTGGGCGTTGAGCGCCACGGTGCGCCCGCCGTTGCCGTACTTGCGGCGCACGATCAGGTTGGTGATCGATTCGAGGCCGTAGTCCTTCACGTCCTGCGCGGGCACGGCGTGCTTCTCGGCGTCGAGGCCGAAGTCTTTCAGCAGCTCGGCGGTGCGCTCGGCGTGCGGCGCGTTGTTGCCGGGCGGCGTGTCGGTGGGCACCTGCACCAGTTGCTGCAGGAATTGCACTTCCTCGTCGAAGTGGGCGTCGATCCAGGCGTCGAGTTTGGCGTAGTCGGTCATGGTGGTTGTTCTTGTGGGGTCGGTCAGTGGGCTTGTTCGGCGGCGAGGTTGTCCAGCAGGAGCTGGAAGGCCTGCACGGCGAGCTGGATGTCGTCGTTGGTGCTCGACTCGAGCGGGTTGTGGCTGATGCCCGAGTTGATGCCACGCACGAAGAGCATGGCCTGCGGCATCACCTCGTGCAGCTTCATTGCGTCGTGGCCGGCGCCGCTGGGCATGCGGAAGAGCGGAATGCCCAGCGCATCGACGGCCTGCTCCCAGCGCTGCTGCCAGGCGGGTTCGCTCGGTGCGGCGGCGGCGCGCATGGTTTCTTCGAGCTCGTAGCGCACGCCGCGGCGTTCGCAGATGTCCTTCAGCGCGGCGACCACGTCGTTGGCCAGCGCGTCGCGCTGTGCGTTGTTGGGCGCGCGCAGGTCGAGGCTGAACTTGCAGCGGCCGGGCACGACGTTGATCGAGCCGCTGGGCACTTCGAGCATGCCGACGGTGCCGACCGAGTCGCCGTCTTTGGCGGCACGCTGCTCGGTGTAGAGGATGAGTTCGGCCACGGCGGCGGCGGCGTCGCGGCGGCGGTCCATGGGCGTGGTGCCGGCGTGGCTGGCCATGCCGATGACTTCGCCCACGTAGCGCACGCTACCGTTGATGGAGGTGACGATGCCCAGCGGCAGGTCGAGCTCGGTGAGCACGGGGCCCTGTTCGATGTGCACCTCGACGAAACCGAGGTAGCGCGCGGGGTCGCGCTGGATCTTCGGAATGTCTTCTTCCTTCAGGCCGGCATGCTGCATGGCCTCGCGCATGGTGATGCCGTCGGCATCTTTCTGGTCGAGCCAGCGCTGGTCGAAGTGGCCGATGAGCGCGCCCGAGCCGAGGAAGGTGGCCTTGTAGCGCTGGCCTTCTTCTTCGGCGAAGCCGACGACCTCGAAGGCGAAGGGCAGGCGGCGGTTCTGGCGCTTGAGTTCGCGCACGCAGGCCATGGGCACGAAGATGCCCAGGCGGCCGTCGTACTTGCCGCCGTTGCGCACGGTGTCGTAGTGCGAGCCGGTGAGCAGGGTCTTGGCGTCGGGCGTGGCGCCTTCGTAGCGGCCGACCACGTTGCCCACGGCATCGATGTGCACGGAGTCGAAGCCGCAGTCACGCATCCAGCCCGAGATGTCCGCGGCGCAGGCGCGGTGCGCGTCGGTCAGGTAGGTGACGGTGAGCTGGCCCTTCTCGGCATAGCCCGGGTCGGTGTGCACCGACAGCTGCTCCTGCCAATCCCACACGTCGTTGCCGAGCGTGATGTCGGCGCCGAACTTGTCGTTCAGGCGGATCTCGGCGATGCGGTGGATGTTGCGCAGCGCCTCGCCGAGCTCGAAGCTCGGGTGGTTGTGCAGCCGGCGCGCGAAGGTCTCGATGATCTCGCGCTTGGCGAGACCCGTGCCGCGCGGGCCGCGCACCGCCAGGATGAAGGGGAAGC
This sequence comes from Variovorax sp. GW821-FHT09D04, assembly GCF_059416405.1. Classification (NCBI taxonomy): domain Bacteria; kingdom Pseudomonadati; phylum Pseudomonadota; class Betaproteobacteria; order Burkholderiales; family Comamonadaceae; genus Variovorax; species Variovorax sp. GW821-FHT09D04. Next base: position 393,978 of record NZ_JBWKPA010000006.1, on the reverse strand, counting down.
CGAACTTCGCGTTGTAGTCGGCGTTGAGCTTCTGGATCTGCGCGAACTCTTCGGGCGTGCAGTCGGTCAGGCCGGCCTTGTTCTGCTCGTTGGTCGACTCGGCGGTGAGCGTCTTGCTGACCATGGCCTTGCCGGCGAGCTCGGGGTGGGCGCGGATCAGGCCGATCTGCTCGTCGGCCGACGACGCGGCCAACGCCTGCACCAGCGCGTGCTTCAGATGCGCGAGCGAGCGGAAGGGGCGCTGCGCCAGCGCGCGTTGCGCGATCCAGGGCGAGTGTTCGTACACGCCGTCGAGCATGGCGACGGCAGCGGCCGGCCCCGCGGCGTTGAGTTGGGCAAGGGTGAGGAGAGGGGTGCTCATGATGCGGCTCCGGCTTCGAAGGGGTGTGCCTGCTTCCAGTGGCGTGCGATGTCGACGCGGCGGCAGACCCAGACCTTGTCGTGCGTGGCGATGTGATCGAGAAAGCGCTGCAGCGCCGTGATGCGGCCGGGCCGGCCGAGCAGGCGGCAGTGCATGCCGATGCTCATCATCTTGGGGCTGTCGTCGCCGTTGGGGTCGCCTTCGGCGTACAGCGCGTCGAAGGTGTCCTTCATGTACTGGAAGAACGGGTCGGCGTGCGAGTAGCCCTGCGGCAGCGCAAAGCGCATGTCGTTGCAGTCGAGCGTGTAGGGGACGATGAGTTGGGGCACGACGCTGCCGTCGGTCTTTTGCACCTTCATCCAGAAGGGCAGGTCGTCGCCGTAGTAGTCGCTGTCGTACTCGAAGCCGCCGTAGTCGGCCACGAGGCGACGCGTGCGCGGGCTGTCGCGGCCGGTGTACCAGCCGAGCGCGCGCTCGCCGGTGAGCTTTTCGATCGCTTCCATGCCCAGGCGCATGTGCTCGCGCTCGGTGGCTTCATCGAGGTTCTGGTAATGAATCCAGCGCCAGCCGTGGCAGGCGATCTCGTGGCCGAGTTCCTTGAAGGCGGCGGTGAGTTCGGGGTAGCGCTGCAGCGCCATGCCCACGCCGAACACGGTGAGCGGCAGGCCGCGCTTTTCGAACTCGCGCAGGATGCGCCACACGCCGGCGCGCGAGCCGTACTCGTAGATGCCTTCCATGCTGATGTGCCGGTCGGGGAAGCTCGCCGGGTTGAACATCTCGGAAAGGAACTGCTCCGAGCCCGCGTCGCCGTGCAGCGTGGCGTTCTCGCCGCCTTCTTCGTAGTTGAGGACGAACTGCACCGCCACGCGCGCACCGCCGGGCCAGCGGGCGTGGGGCGGGTTGCGGCCGTAGCCGATCAGGTCGCGCGGGTAGGGCAGGGTGGTGTCGTAGACGGTCATGGTGTGGATCAGGACAGCGCGAGGGAGATGTCGTTGGTGGGAACCTTGCGGTCGAAGGTGAGGTTGGCCTCGACGTGTTCCAGGTGCTCGGTCATGAGGCGCACGGCGAGTTCCTCGTCGCGCGCGGCCAGCGCCTTCACGATGTCGGCGTGCTCGTCGTTGGAGTGCTCGGCGGCGCTGGTGCTCTGGTACATGAGCGTGATGAGGGCGCAGCGCGAGATCAGCTCGCCCAATATTTGCGCCAGCACCTGGTTGCCCATGAGCTCGGCCATGCGCACGTGGAAGTCGCCCAAGAGCTCGGTGCGGCCCGACACGTCTTCGCCGCCGACGGCCGATTTCTCGAGCGCCACGTGCTCCTTGAGCGCCTTGATCTTGGCGGGCGTGACGCTGCGCACGAAGGCGCGCGTCATTTCGGCCTCGAGCATGCGGCGCACGGCGAACACCTGCTTGGCCTCGTCGACGGCGGGTGCGGCCACGAAGGCGCCGCGCGCCGGCTCGAGCCGGATCAGCTTGTTCTGCGAGAGCTGGAACAGCGCCTGGCGCACCAAGGTGCGCGACACGCCGAAGTGGTCGGCCAGCTTCTGCTCGGCGAGCTTGGTGCCGGGCTGAAGGCGGTGCTCGACGATGGCCTTCGTGAGGGCATCGACGATCGAACGGGTAGTGGAGGACTCCATGTTTTTCATGATAGACCCAAAGCCGGTAACTGTATACACTTTTGTCCACCGGAATTTCCCGCACCCGATCTCACCGATCCGACACCCTTTGAAGGAGGCCCCATGGGCTTGAGCACTCACGTACTGGACACGATGCACGGCGGCCCCGCGGCCGGCATGGAGGTGGCGCTGTACACCACCGACGGCGACGCCGCGACGCTGGTGAAGCGCTTCACGCTGAATTCGGACGGCCGCAGCGACGGTCCGCTCTACGACAACAACTCGATCAAGGTCGGCACCTATCGGCTGGTGTTCGACGTGGCGGGTTACTTCAAGGCCCGCGGCGTGACGCTGCCGGAGCCGAACTTCCTGAACAAGGTGGCGCTGGACTTCGGCGTGGCGCACACCGACCAGCACTACCACGTGCCCCTGCTCGTGAGCCCGTGGAGCTACTCCACGTACCGCGGCTCCTGAGGTCAGTCGCCTTGTTGCTGCCCTTCGGTCAGGGTGTCGAGCTGGAAGCGCCCGCTCTTGTCCCACAGCCAGGTGTCGGTCCACGTGACCGCGCCCAGGCGCTGGGCGGGCGGGAAGGGCGCGGCCTGCAGCACGGCGCGCTCGATCTCGGCGATCACCTCGGGCGCGTGCTTGGGCGCGCGCAGCCAGTGCATCGAGACCACCTTGCCGCCGGTGTCCAGGTTCACCTGCAGGGTGCCGACCGCGTACAGCAGCGGCGGCATCTGGCCCTTGTAGATGCGCGAGGCGTTGGCGTTGTAGATGTGGCGTGCGGCGTCGCGGCGGTACTCGCGCGCAGTGGCCGCACTGGAGGCGCGCGGCGCGGGGCCGCTGCCCTGTGCGCTGCTGGCACCGCTCAGCTGGCCGGGCACCGAGCCCGTCGAGCCGCAGCCGGCGAGCCACAAGGCGGAAAGAACAGTGGCGGCCCAGGCGAGGCGGCGCGGCGTAAGCTGGCGGTTCGTCATCATCGCCGGGGTTATACCGTGAGTTGTTGCCGCCTCGGCAACCGAAGGTTTCGGGCATGAACGGTGCGGTCGATCAATTGCTGGCGCGTCTTCGGAATGAAGACGCCGTGCTGGTGCGCGTCGAATCGACGCAAGGCTCGGCCCCGCGCGAGGCCGGCACCTGGATGGCCGTCTGGGCCGACGGGCTCACGGCCACCATCGGCGGCGGACAGCTCGAGTTCCAGGCCACGCAGGAAGCGCGCGAAATCCTGGCCGGCACCCGCAGCCTCGAGGGCGTGCAGCGCTACCCGCTGGGCCCGAGCCTGGGCCAGTGCTGCGGCGGCGTGATGTTCCTGACCTACCGGCGCATCGGCGCCGCCGACGCGCCCGCGCTGCAAAAAGAACTGGTGGCGCAGCTCGAACCCGTGGCCCTGTTCGGCGGCGGCCACGTGGGCGCCGCATTGGCGCGCCTGCTGGCCGTGCTGCCGTTCTCGGTGCGCTGGATCGACAGCCGCGACGGCGTGTTCCCCGACGCACTGCCCGCGCAGATCGACACCGAGCACTCCGAGCCCGTGCAGGACGCGGTGGCCGCGCTCGCGCCCGGCAGCCGCGTGCTGATCATGAGCTTCAGCCACGCCGAAGACCTGGACATCGTCATCGCCTGCCTGAAGCGCCTGCGCGCGCGCAACGACCTGCCCTACATCGGCCTCATCGGCAGCAAGACCAAATGGGCCACCTTCCGCCACCGGCTGGAGGCACGCGGCTTCACGGCCGACGAGCTGGCGCGCGTCACCTGCCCGATCGGCGTGCCCGGCATCACGGGCAAGGAACCCGAGGTGATCGCGGTCGCCGTGGCGGCACAGTTGTTGCAATCGCAGGGCTGAACAGGGTTTTCCCTTGGCGACGACGCCGCAAATAGCATCCCGCCTCGTGCCAAAACTGTATACACTTTCGGTCCACAACAAGCCGCAGCGGAGCGAGGTCCTTTTCAACGGACCTGCGTTCGCGGCACTTTCTCTGCTTACAGCGCCCGCGGTGGTGAGCAGGCTGAAACCCCTCCTTGGCGTCCCCACGCGCCAACAGGGTTGAGAGAGAGCACATGGAAAGCTACTACCTCGACTGGGCCAACCTGCTGCTGCGCTGGGTCCACGTCATCACCGCCATCGCCTGGATCGGCGCCTCCTTCTACTTCGTGATGCTGGACAACAGCCTCGAGAAGCCGCAGGACCAGGAATCGCTCGACAAGGGCGTGGGCGGCGAGCAATGGGCCGTGCACGGCGGCGGCTTCTACAACAGCCAGAAGTACGCGCTGGCGCCCAAGAAACTGCCCGACCACTTGCACTGGTCGTACTGGGAAAGCTATTCGACCTGGCTCACGGGCTTTGCGCTCTTCACGATGTCGTACCTGTGGAACGCGAGCACGTACCTCATCGACAAGAGCAAGATGGACTGGCAACCCGGCGCCGCCATTGCCGTGGCGCTGGCCTTCTTCGTCGTCTTCTGGATGGTCTACGACGGCATCTGCCAGATCTTCGGGCGCCGTAAGAACGGCGACACCATCGTGGGCGTGCTGATCGCGGTCTTCATCGTCTTCGCGACCTGGCTGGCCTGCCAGTGGTTCGCGGGCCGCGCGGCCTTCCTGCTGGTGGGCGCCATGATGGCCACCACCATGAGCGGCAACGTGTTCTTCTGGATCATCCCGGGCCAGCGCAAGAACGTGAAGGCGCTGCGCGAAGGCCGGCCGGTCGACCCGGTGCACGGCCAGCGCGGCAAGCAGCGCAGCGTGCACAACACCTACTTCACGCTGCCGGTGCTGTTCGCGATGCTGAGCAACCACTACAGCTTCACCTACACGCACAAGTACAACTGGATCGTGCTGCTGCTGATCATGCTCGGCGGCGCGGCCATCCGGCAGTTCTTCGTGGTGCGCCACCGCTTCAAGCTGGGCAACGCGGGCAACCCGCTGCCCTACGCCATGGTCGGCATCGCGGTGCTGGGCCTGACCATCGTGTGGATGAAGCCCGAGCCGGCCGCGCCCGTGGCGGCCACCGCCGCCCAGGCCGTGCCCGCCGTGGCCTACCAGGACGTGCAGAAGGTGCTGGAGCAGCGCTGCTTCATGTGCCACGGCGCGGCCGTGCAGATGAAGAACGTGCGCGTCGACACGCCCGACCAGGTGACGGCGCATGCCCAGGCCATCTACCAGCAGGTCGTGGTGACCAAGATCATGCCGATGAACAACGCGACCAACATCACCGACGAAGAGCGGGCGCTCATCAGCCGCTGGTTCCAGGCCGGCGCCAAGACGAACTAGAAGACCGTGGCCTGCGAGGGCGGGCCACCGGTCGTCGCACAATCGCCGAATGGAGACAACACGCAAGCCATGACCGCATCGACCTCGCCCTCAGCAACAGCTCCCGATCCGCGCGAAGCCCCGCGCGCCTTCCTCGAACACCTGTACCGCGTGGCGGTGGACCGCGCACTGCCGCTGTCCACGCTGGGCGCGCACCTGCCCAAGCCGCCCAAGGGCCGCACCGTGGTGCTGGGCGCCGGCAAGGCCGGCGGCTCGATGGTGCAGGCGCTCGAAGCGCTGTGGCCGGCCGACGCCCCGCTGTCGGGCCTGGTCGTCACGCGCTATGACCACATTCCGCCGCGCCCCGCAGGCGTGCCGCAGCGCATCGAGCTCGTCGAGGCCGCGCACCCCGTGCCCGACGCGGCCGGCCAGCAGGCGGCCGAGCGCATCCTGGCGCTCACGCAGGGACTCACGGCCGACGACCTCGTGCTGTGCCTCATCTCCGGCGGCGGCTCGTCGCTGCTGGTGCTGCCGGCCGAAGGCCTCACGCTGGCCGACAAGCAGCGCATCAACAAGCAGCTGCTCGACAGCGGCGCCCACATCGGCGAGATGAACTGCGTGCGCAAGCACCTGTCGCGCATCAAGGGCGGCCGGCTCGCGGCGGCCTGCGCGCCGGCGCGCGTGGTCACGCTCACCATCAGCGACGTGCCCGGCGACGACCCGGCCGTGATCGCCAGCGGCCCCACCGTGCCCGACGCCACCACCTGCGCCGACGCGCTGGCCATCCTCGACCGCTACGGCATCGAGGTGCCGGCGCCCGTGCGCGCGCAGCTCGAAAGCGGCGCGCTCGAAACCCCCAAGCCCGACGACGCCGTGTTCGCCGGCCACAGCACCCACCTCATCGCCACGCCGCAGCAGTCGCTCGAAGCCGCCGCCGCGGCCGCGCGCGCCGCCGGCATCGGCGTGCACGTGCTGAGCGACGAAATGGAAGGCGAATCGCGCGAAGTGGGCAAGGTGCATGCGGCGCTCGCCCGCGCCGTGGCCCTGCGCGGCGAGCCCTTCGCCCGGCCCTGCGTCATCCTGTCGGGCGGCGAAACCACCGTCACCATCCGCCCGCGCCAGCCCGGCCAGGCCAAGGGCCGTGGCGGGCGGGCCGGCGAGTTCTGCCTGGGCCTGGCCGGCGCGCTCATGGGCCAGCCGCAGGTGTGGGCGCTGGCCGCCGACACCGACGGCATCGACGGCGTGGAAGACAACGCCGGCGCCTTCGTCACGCCCGACACCCTGGCGCGCGCCACGGCGCAGGGCAGGAAGCTGTCCGACCACCTCGACCGCAACGACGCCTACGGCTATTTCGATGCCATCGGCGACCTGTTCGTGACCGGTCCGACGAACACCAACGTCAACGATTTCCGCGCGATCCTCGTGCTGTAGGCGCGCCGCGGCCCCTGGCGGGGGCCGCCGGCAAGCTTTGTGAACTCAGGTTAATCTACGGCCCCGGCGGCGCTTGGCCGCCGTTGTCGCATGCGCACCCCCACGGGGTGCCGCGCCGCGCGCCCGATTTCCCGTTTCGTTTTCACCATCCAGTCCTCGAAGGAAAGAGTTCGCCATGACCGCCACCTACACCGACACCCGCCTGCTGATCGACGGCCAATGGGTCGACGCCGCCGACGGCAAGACGCTCGACGTGCTGAACCCCGCCACCGGCAAGGCCATCGGCAAGGTGGCGCACGCCAGCATCGTCGACCTCGACCGTGCCCTGGCCGCCGCCCAGCGCGGCTTCGAAGCCTGGCGCGACACGCCCGCCAATGAGCGCGCCGCCGTGATGCGCCGCGCCGCCGGCCTGATCCGCGAACGCGCCCTGGACATCGCCAAGCTGCTGACGCAGGAACAAGGCAAGCCGCTGGGCGAAGCCAAGGTCGAAATGATGGCCGCCGCCGACATCATCGAGTGGTTCGCCGACGAAGGCCGCCGCGTGTACGGCCGCATCGTGCCCTCGCGCAACCTGGCCGCGCAGCAGCTGGTCATCAAGGAGCCGGTCGGCCCCGTCGCGGCCTTCACGCCGTGGAACTTCCCCGTCAACCAGATCGTGCGCAAGCTCGGCGCCGCGCTGGCCACCGGCTGCTCGTTCCTGGTGAAGGCGCCCGAAGAAACCCCGGCCTCGCCGGCTGCGCTGCTCAAGGCCTTTGTCGACGCCGGCATTCCGGGCGGCGTGGTGGGCCTGGTGTTCGGCAACCCGGGCGAGATCTCGAGCTACCTCATCGCGCACCCGATCATCCGCAAGGTCACCTTCACCGGCTCCACCCCGGTCGGCAAGCAGCTGGCCGCGCTGGCTGGTTCGCACATGAAGCGCGTCACGATGGAACTGGGCGGCCACGCCCCGGTGATCGTGGCCGAAGACGCCGACGTGGCGCTGGCCGTCAAGGCCGCCGGTGCCGCCAAGTTCCGCAACGCGGGCCAGGTCTGCATCTCGCCCACCCGCTTCCTGGTGCACAACAGCCTGCGCCATGAGTTCGCGAGCCTGCTGGTCAAGCACGCCGAAGGCCTGAAGATGGGCGATGGCCTGGTCGAAGGCACCAACCTCGGCCCGCTGGCCAACGCCCGCCGCCTCACGGCCATGGCCCATGTGCTGGAGGACGCGCGCAAGAAGGGCGCCACGGTCGCGACCGGCGGCGAACGCGTCGGCGACACCGGCAATTTCTTCGCGCCCACCGTCATCACCGACGTGCCGCTGGACGCCGACGTGTTCAACAACGAGCCCTTCGGCCCCATCGCCGCCATCCGCGGCTTCGACACGCTCGAAGAAGCCATCACCGAAGCCAACCGCCTGCCTTTCGGCCTGGCCGGCTATGCCTTCACCAAGTCGATCAAGAGCGCGCACCTGCTGAGCCAGAAGCTCGAGCTGGGCATGCTGTGGATCAACCAGCCCGCCACGCCCTCGCCGGAAATGCCGTTCGGCGGCGTGAAGGACTCGGGCTACGGTTCGGAAGGTGGCCCCGAGGCAATCGAGGCTTACCTCAACACCAAGGCTGTTTCGATCCTCGGCGTTTAACTAGTCTTCGGCGGAGGCGTTCCAGAACGCCTGCTGGACGCCTTCCAGCGTTTCCAGCTCCGCGATCACCTGGTCGAGCTCTTCGGGCTCGACCGCGGTGGCGTACAGCGTCGCTGCAATCTCCGTGTCGGCCTGCCCGAAGGCGTGCTGGTCGATGTCGCGCACCGGGTAGTTCGCGGCTTCCAGCTGCACCAGCAGCTGGTCCATCACCTCGGGCCGCGCCGCGCGCGAACAGATCACGCGCACTGTGTAGGTCGCCTCGCTCGATTCCTCGTGCACCGGGCGGCGGTTGATGCGGTTCACCACGGGCCGCAGCAGCGTGTTGCTCGCCAGCACGAAGAGCGCGGCGATCAGCGCCTCGCCCAGCAGGTCGGCGCCCGCGCAGGCGCCCACCGCGGCCGATCCCCACAGCGTGGCGGCCGTGTTCAGGCCCGTGATGTTGGCGCCTTCCTTCATGATCGCGCCGGCGCCCAGAAAGCCGATGCCCGAGACCACGTAGGCGACCACGCGCACCGCGCCGTCGGGGCCGCCCAGGCGGGCCGCCATGTCGACGAACACGGCCGCGCCCACGGCCACCAGTGTGTTGGTGCGCAGCCCCGCGGTGCGCTGGCGCACCTGGCGCTCGAAGCCGATCAGCGAGCCCAGCAGAAAGGCCGCGCCCACGCTGACCAGCGTGTCCAGCAGCGAAGGCAGGTTGATGTGGCGAATGGCTTCCATGAGTGATCCTCCTGATCCTCTGTGTGCGAAGCAGGGTAGCGGCCTTGTGTGACAGCCGCGACCCTGCGTCCGCCGGGTGGTTCTTGTCTTACTGCCAGCCGTACTTGCGCGCGTACCAGCCCTTCACGGCCTGCGTCAGCGTCGCGTAGCCGACCAGCATCAGCACCAGCCACGGGAAGTACGCGAGCGGCAGCGCCTGCAGCTTGAAGTAGTGCGCCAGCGGTCCCATCGGCAGCCAGATGCCCACGGCCGCGATCGCCGCGCCCATGGCCAGCAGCGGCCAGGCCGCGCGGCTTTGCAGGAACGGGATCTTGCGGGTGCGGATCAGGTGCACGATCAGCGTCTGCGACAGCAGGCCCTCGATGAACCAGCCCGACTGGAACAGCGTCTGGTGCTCCACCGAGTTGGCTGCGAACACGAACCACATCACGGTGTAGGTCAGGATGTCGAACACCGAGCTCAGCGGCCCGAAGAACACCATGAAGCGGCCCAGGTCGGCCGGGTTCCAGCGCTGCGGCGTCTTCAGGAACTCTTCGTCCACGTTGTCGAACGGAATCGCGATCTGCGACACGTCGTACAGCAGGTTCTGCACCAGCAGGTGCAGCGGCAGCATCGGCAGGAAGGGCAGGAAGGCACTGGCCACCAGCACCGAGAAAACGTTGCCGAAGTTCGAGCTGGCCGTGATCTTGATGTACTTGAGCATGTTGGCGAAGGTGCGGCGGCCTTCGACCACGCCTTGCTCCAGCACCATCAGGCTCTTCTCGAGCAGGATGATGTCGGCCGATTCCTTGGCCACGTCCACCGCGCCGTCCACCGAGATGCCGATGTCGGCCGCGCGCAGTGCGGGCGCGTCGTTGATGCCGTCGCCCATGAAGCCGACCACGTGGCCGTTGGCATGCAGCGCCTGCACGATGCGTTCCTTGTGCGCGGGCGTGAGCTTGGCGAACACCTGGCGCATTTCCACCACCTGCCGCAGCTCGGCCTCGTTCATGCGCTCGACCTCGTGGCCCAGCACCATGCGCCCGGCGTCTATGCCGACGTCGCCGCAGACCTTGCGCGTGACCAGCTCGTTGTCGCCCGTCAGCACCTTCACCGCCACGCCGTGCGCGGCCAGCGCCTGCAGCGCGGGCGCGGTCGATTCCTTCGGCGGATCGAGAAAGGCCACGTAGCCCAGCAGCGTGAGTCCCGCCTCGTCGGCCACGCCGTAGGCCGGCTTGCGCGCACCGGCATGCAGCGTGCGGCTGGCCACGGCCACCACGCGCAGGCCCTGGGCATTGAGCTCCGAGGCCACGCGGTGGATGCGCGCCATCACGTCGGCGTCGAGCGCGAGCACTTCGGCACCGCGTTCGACCGAGCTGCACACCGACAGGATCTCTTCGAGCGCGCCCTTGCAGATCAGCAGGTGCTCGTCGTCGCCGTGCGCCACCACCACCGACATGCGGCGACGCGAGAAGTCGAAGGGCACCTCGTCGACCTTGCGCCAGCCGGTCTGCAGCTGCGTGTCGAGCTGCACCTCGGCGTGGCTGAGCACGGCCTTGTCGAGCAGGTTCTTCAGCCCCGTCTGGTGAAAGCTGTTGAGGTAGGCCTGCTGCAGCACGTGGTCGGAGTCTTCGCCCCAGGCGTTGGTGTGGCGTTCGAGCACGATGCGGTCCTGCGTGAGCGTGCCGGTCTTGTCGGTGCACAGCACGTCCATCGCGCCGAAGTTGTGAATGGCCTCGAGCCGCTTCACGATCACCTTGTGGCGCGACATCACGACCGCGCCCTTGGCCAGCGTGGCCGTCACGATCATCGGCAGCATCTCGGGCGTGAGACCGACCGCGATCGACAGCGCGAACAGCGCGGCCTCCCACCAGTCGCCCTTGGTCACGCCGTTGATCACCAGCACCAGCGGCGCCATCACCAGCATGAAGCGGATCAGCAGCCAGCTCACGCGGTTGATGCCGGCCTGGAAGGCGGTGGTGCCGCGGTCGGTCGCGCTCACGCGCTGGGCCAGCGCGCCGAAGAAGGTGCGCTCGCCCGTGTGCACGATCACCGCGGTGGCGGTGCCGCTGATCACGTTGGTGCCCATGAAGAGCAGGTTGTCGCGCTCCAGCACGCCGGCCTGGTGGTCGGCGGCGGTGGCTGCGAACTTCTCCACCGGCATCGATTCGCCGGTGAGCGCCGACTGGCTGATGAACAGGTCTTTCGCCGAGAGCAGGCGCGCGTCGGCCGGGATCATGTCGCCGGCCGACAACGCGATCACATCGCCGGGCACGAGGTCGCGCATCGGCACTTCGATGCGTTGCGTGCCGGCGTGGGCGAGGTCGAAGCCGTCGTCACCCGCGCGGCCGGCCTTCTCGCCGGGCGCGGGGCGCAGCACCGTCGAGGTGTTGCTCACCATCGCCTTGAGCCGGTCGGCGGCCTTGTTGGAGCGCGACTCCTGCAGGAAGCGCAGCACGGTCGACAGCAGCACCATGCTGCCGATCACCACCGTGGCCTTCGTGTCCTCGGTGATGTAGGAGACCAGCGCCAGCACCGTCAGCAGCAGGTTGAAAGGGTTGCGGTAGCACTGCCACAGGTGGTTCCACCACGGCAGCGGCTGCTCGTGGCGCACCTCGTTGCTGCCCAGCCGCTTGCGCAGTGCCAGCGCGTGCGCCTCGGTCAGGCCTTGCGACGAGCTGTTCAGGCGCACCAGCACCTCGCCCGCGTCGGTGTGCGAGGCGGCGGCCAGCGCCTTGGCGATCTCGGCCGGCATCGCGGCCGAGCCCAGGCTGCTGGGCTTGGCGCTCAGCAGCGTCTGCCAGCGCTCGAAGTGATGCCGCATGTGGCGGCTGCGCAGGAAGCTTTCGAAAAAGGACTTCAGGACGTTCTTCATTGTTCTTCTCCTGTGTGAGGGCGCTCAGCGAGCGAACGCCCAGGTGAGGCCCAGCGTCCAGCCGCGCGGGCCGTCGTGGCGCAGGTCGCGTGCGTGGCTGAGATCGACGTTCAGGGCCGGCGTGGCCGCCCAGCGCAGGCCGGCGCGCCAGGCATTGCGCCCGCCTTCGCGGAAGCGCTCGGCCACGAGCGACAGCGCGGGCAGCGCGGCCCATTCGAGCGCCGCGCCCGAGTGGCTGGTGCTCGGCTGCGCGCGATGGAAGTCGCGCCCCAGGTTCAGGTGGGCGCGCCAGGCGTCGTCGAACTGCCAGGTGACGGGGATCACCACGCTGCTGTCGGCCAGGCGCAGCGAGGCATGGCCCGCATCGCTGCGTTGCCACGTGGCCGAGGCCAGCACGCCGGTGCTCAGCGTGTCGGTGAGCGCGAAGGCCCACTTGATCTGCGGGCCGGCACGCAGCGTGCGGCCGTCGGCGCCGCGCTCACGTTCGAGGTTCAGGCCCAGCTCGATGGGGCCGACACGGCAGGCCGGGCCGAGGTGCACGAGGCGCTGGCCGCCCCAGGTCTCGATCTGGCACTGGCCCGGATCGAGGATGGCGGCGTCGTCCACCGAATGGTGTCCGCCAGCGGCGTGGGTCTGCGTGGCGGCCAGGCCGCAAAGGGTGGCCAGCCAGGCGCGGCTTGGCGCAGGGCGGCGAAAGGCAAAGGGGCGGGCGGTGGAACGGGCGGCCGTGGCCGTCCGCACGACACGCCGCAGGCGTTCGCGGGTCATGGGTGTTTCTCCTTCGGGTGCGGCGCGCCGCGAAGGAAGGAAACGCCCGTGACGACGTGCTTACTCAGCAGTCAGCCGGCGGCGCTCCTCCGCAGCGCGGCAGGCTGCGAGGTGAATGGGGGATCGATCGGGCAGTGAAGGCGGCGCACAGCGGCGCAAGCAAGGGTCCGGGTCCATGAGGGCCTCCTGTTCTGTGGGGTGGCAGGGGCGGGCTTCAGCGGCGCGTGGTGCCGTGGCCGGACGGGTCGAGCAGCAGGAAGAAGCTGCGGATGCGGCGCGTGGTCCACAGCGCGGCGGCGCGGTCCAGGGCCTGCTCGTCGTCGACGTGCGGGGCCGGGTGCACGCGCACAGGCGCACCGGCGTGCGCCGACGGGCGACCGTGCGACGGTTGCACCTGCGGATGCAACGGACGAATTTGAAACTGGCGCATGACAAGGCTCCTTCACGCTGAAGGGCCTCGCGCACGGACGCACGCAAGCTGACTGACAAAGTCAGCGACGAAGAACAACGGAAATCGGTAGGGGGAGCCGCTTGCCCGAGGGGCAAGGGGTTCGCGCTGCGTGCACGGCGGCCGCCAGCGCGGGAGCTGCCTGCGCTAGAGGGCCGGGGGTGTCACGCCTGCCGAGGCACGCGTCTTGTCACTGATCCAACTGGCACTGTCCACGCACGGGGCTCCGAAATGATGATTTCCGGATTGTTGCACCGCATCATTGGCAGCGTCAACCCTTGGCATGAAGCAACAGGCTGCGTCGGGGCTGCGTGGCGTGGAGCCGGGCCTCGTTCGCGCTGCGTTCGATAGGGGCCGGAAACCAGCGGAAGATGTTCGAGTCGCTGCGCCAGCCGTTGCTGAAGCGCACGAACAGGAAGCCCGACAGCGCATTGCCCAGGTCGTCCACCGGAATGCCCGCGGCGCGCAGGGCCTCGACCTCTTGCGCGGCGCTCATGTCGAAGGGAAGTTTCAGCGTGATGCTCGCGCTGTGAAGACTGGGTCGGGGCATCGTGACCTCCTTTGCACTGACCAAGGGCCGTAGTGAAGCGCAAGGAGTTGTGTCAGGCGATACCGAAGATATGGGAGCTGTCCATTGGAGAGAGGGGTGCGATTCGTCCTCGCTCCCTCGTGGCATCCCCTGACCGGGGGATGCCAGGGGTAGGGCGGCCTATGCCGAATGCCTGTCCCTGTGCCTATAGTCGACGCGCATGAAACCAAGCACCCCCGCCGTCCTGTTCATCTGCACCGGCAACATCTGCCGTTCGCCGACCGCGCACGCATTGCTGCTCCACAAGGCGCAGCGCGCAGGCTTCGCGGTGGAGGTCGACAGCGCCGCCATCTCCGACGAGGAGCGCGGCAATCCGCCCGATCCACGCTCGGTGGCCGAGGCACTGCGGCGCGGCATCGCGATGCCCGCGCACCGCGCACGCCAGGTGCATGCGGCCGACTTCGAGCGCTTCGACTGGCTCATCGGCATGACGCAGCAGCACTGCGCCGCATTGCGCCGGCGTGCGCCCGCCGAGGCGGCGCGCAAGGTGCGCCTGCTCTCGGAGTTTGCCGAGGCCATCGGCGGCGACGTGCCCGACCCGTGGTACGGCGGCCACCAGGCCTTCATCGAGGCCTTCGACCTGATCGACCTCGGCGTGGAAGGCCTGCTCGCGCAGCTGCGTCGCGACGCAGCCTGAGCCTGCAGGCGGTGGGGTTCAGCCCGTGCAGAGCGCGCGGATCGTCGGCGGAATCGGCACCGCGCGGATGCCGCCGCCTTCGCGCTTCGCGGCAAAGATTCGCACCTCTTCGCATTCGAGGATCAGGTCGTCGCCGCGCGTCACGCGGTAGGTCTGCACGAAGCTCTTGTCGCGCCATTCGGTGATGTGCACCGCGATCTGCAGCGTGTCGCCGTAGCTGGCCGCCTTGACGAAGCGCGTGTGCGTGTCGACCAGCGGCGTGCCGATCACGCCGAGCGTTTGGGCGGTGTCTTCCCAGCGCGGCACGCCGCACTCGGCGAAGAAATGGCGCGAGGCTGCGTCGATCCAGCGGAAGAAGTTGGGAAACCAGACAATGCCGGCCGGATCGCAGTCGCCGAACTCGACGCGTGCGGTGTAGACGACTTCCTTGCCGGAAGCGTCGTGGGGAGATGGAGTGCTGCTCATCCGTCGATTGTCCCGGCTGCTCAGTCCGCCTTGATGCCGCGCTCGCGGATGAGTGCGCCGAAGCGCTGCGAATCGGCCGCCGCGCGGCGCTGGAAGTCGGCCGGCGTGCCTGGTGCCGGTTCTCCGCCGATGGCCGCGATGCGCTCCTTCACCGCCGGCAGCGCGAGCGCGCGGTTGACCTGCGTGTTGAGCTGCGCCACCACCTCGGGCGGCGTGCCGGCCGGTGCGTAGAAGCCGAACACGGTGTCGGCGTCGAAGCCGCGCAGGCCGGCCTCGTCGAGCGTGGGCACGTCGGGGAACTGCGAGGAGCGGTGCGGGCTGCCCACGGCCAGCAGCTTGAGCTTGCCGGCGCGCACCTGGTTCAGGGCAATGCCGGGGTCGAAGGCGTAGTCGATCTGGCCGGCCAGCAAATCTTGCAGCGCGGGCGCGGCGCCGCGGTAGGGCACGTGCAGCGCGAACAGACCGGCCTGGCTCTTGAACATCTCGCCCGCCAGGTGCGGCGAACTGCCATTGCCCGGCGAGCCGTACGACAGCTTGCCGGGGTTGGCCTTGAGGTAGGCCATGAACGACTTCACGTCGGTCGGCGGCAGGGAAGGGCGCGTGACCAAAAACACCAGCACGCGCGCGGCCGCGGCTACGGGCACCAGGTCCTTCGCGGGGTCGAAGCTCATGCGCGCATACAGGTGCGGGTTCACCGACACCATGCCGCCCGAGCTCATGAGCAGCGTGTAGCCGTCGGCCGCCGCGCGCGCCACGGCCTCGCCGCCGACGTTGCCGTTGGCACCGCCGCGGTTCTCGATCACCACGGGCTGCTTCAGCGCTTCCTGCAGCGGCTGCGAGACGGCGCGCGCGAGCTGGTCGGCCGCGCCGCCGGCCGGGAAGTTGACGATCACCTTGATGGGCTTGGAGGGCCAGGTGTCGGCGTGCACGGCCGGCGCGCACAGGGCGGTGCTGGCCAGGGCGAACGCCAGCAGCAGGCGGCGCGATGAAGCGGGGGTGGATGGGGTCATGGTTCTTTGTCTCCTCAGATCGTGGTCGTTGTCTTGGGCCGCTTCATCCAGCGGATGGGTTGCGCCTGCACCGGGCGCGGCGCGGCGCCGTGGCGCGTGAGCGCGGCATCGAGCGCCTTGCCGCCTTCGTCCGCGAGTGCGGCCTCGCGGGCCGCGGCGATCGCCTCGGCGCGCGCGGCGGGCTGCAGCGTGGCGCGGCCCGCGAGCTCGTCGATCACGTGCAGCAGGTTGTGCTTGCCGCGCTCGTTGGTGCTGCCGTAGCCCTTGATGAGCCGGCCGCACAGCGCCAGCTCGCGGCCCAGCGCCCAGTGCGCGCGCGTGCCGGTCTCGACGGCGGCCAGCCAGCGCTCGATCAATGCCTGCTCTTCGGCAAAACGGCTGCCGCGCCGGCGCAGCCAGGTGAGCGAGGCCAGCAGCCGCAGCGAGGCCATGCCCAGCACCGAATGGCTGCCCACTTGCAGCGGCAGCGCCCAGGGCGCGAGTCCGCGCGACTGGCGGGCGCGGTCCCAGGCGGTCACGCGGCGCGCGAGCGACGGCGGCAGCAGCGCGGCGAACTCGGGGGCACCGGGCTTGAAGTGGTCGAAGACCTTCACGAGGTCGTCGTCGCCCGCGCGCACTTCCTGTCGCACGCGCTGCGCGCGGCTGGCGCGGCCCTTCAGCGCGGCCACGCGCACGATGTCGTCGAAGGCCATCCACAGCGCCAGCCAGCGCGCCATCTCGCGCGTGACCGCGAAGCCCTGCGCGCCCGACGGATCGGCGGCGCGCTCGGCCTCGAGCACCCGCGCGAGGCGATCGGCGTACAGCGCGGCGTAGGCGTTGTCCTGGTAGTCGCGCACCCGCGCATGGCCGAGCGCGAGCATGTCGTGCACGGCCGGCGGAAAGCGGCGCGCCACGTCGTCGGGCAGGGCCTGCGGCGGCGGGGGCGCGTCGCGCGTGTCGTCGCCGGCCAGCACGCCCTGCACGAAGGCGGCCTGGGCGCGCGGCGCGCGCACGGCCTCGAAGGCGGCGGCAAAGCCGCGCAGGCTGGCGGCGGCCATCTTGCCGAGCTTGTCGGGCGCGGCCGCGTCGCCGCCGCGCACCGCGCGCTCGTAGGCCTCGCGCGGAAACGGGAACAGGCCGCTGCCCGCGATCGCGCCCAGCATCACGGCGCTGACCACCGTGCCGGCCTCGCGCGCCATGGCGCCCATGTCGAGCACGTGGTGCTCGCGGCTGAAGGCCTTGACCACGTCCAGCAGGCGCTGCGCGTCGGCGCGGCCGTCGCCGGGCACCATGCGCTCGGCCGTGGTGAGCACGCGCGCCGACGAGCTGATGACCAGCGTGCGCAGCGGCGCGCTCATGCCGTTGCCGATCTGGCGCGTGGTCTCCAGCAGCTCCGACGAGACGATCGCGTCGAGCGCGCCCGGCACCGGGCCCAGGCTGAACACCGGGCGCCGGCCGCCCAGCTGCGCCATCGGCACCGGGAACACTTCGAGGTAGTAGGTGGTGGCGCCGGTGCGCTGTGCCACGCCGGGGATCGACGTGCTCTGCGCCGCGTAGCCCGTATGCCGCGCGGCGTCGACCAGCCATTCGGTGAGCACGCCGCCGCCTTCGCCGCCGAGGGCGCAGACGAGCAGGGTGGTGGGACGGTTCTGTTCCATGTCTCGGTTCTCTTTCATGCCGGGCGCAGGGCGCCGACGATCGCGCTGCGCAGGCCGTGCAGCAGGCGTTCGTGCCATTTCGGGTTCTGCACCACCTCGGCGCGGTAGAAGCTCGGGCACAGCGTGGCCGCGTGCGCGTTGGCGCCGCACAGGCCGCAGCCCACGCAGCCGTCGATGACGACGGCCACCGGGTCGACCTTCAGCGGATCGGGGTTGTCCTTGAGCGTGAGCGTGGGGCAGCCCGACAGGCGGATGCAGGCGTGGTCGCCGTTGCACACGTCTTCGTCGACGCCGTACTTCACGCGCACCACACGTTGGCCCTTTTTGAGCAGCCCGGCGATCCACGGCTTGATGCGGCGTTGCCGCTCGAGCTGGCACTCGCCCTCGGCGATCACCACCTTCAGGCCGTTGAAGTCGCTCGTGAGCGCCTCGGTGAGGGTCTTGCGCATGCGCTCCACGTCGTAGGTGGTGACGGTGCGCATCCACTGCACGCCCAGGCCCTTCAGCGTGGCCTCAATGGTCTGGTTCTTGTCGACCAGGCTCTGCTGCTTGTCGACCGCGCGTTCCTTGATCTCGTCGTCGGGCGTGGAGATGATGTCCTGCGTGCCGGTGGCCGAGGTGTAGCCGTTCTTGAAGATCAGCAGCACCGCGTCGTCGTCGTTGAACAGCGCGCTCTGCACGCCCGTGAGCAGGCCGTTGTGCCAGAAGCCGCCGTCGCCCATGATCGACAGCGTGCGCCGGTTCATCATCGGCGCCACGCCCGCGCGGCTGGCCAGGCTCATGCCGTAGCCGAGGATCGAGTGGCCCATCGAAAACGGCTCGAAGGTGCCGAAGGCGTGGCAGCCGATGTCGGCCGCGATGTGCACCGGCCCCGTCTCCTGCTGCGCGAGCTTGAGCGCCGAGAACACCGGCCGCTCCGGGCAGCCCACGCAAAAACTCGGCGGGCGGTTGGGCAACGGTGCGTCGAGCCGGCGCGCCACCGCCTCGCGGCGTTCGCGGTTGCCGGCCAGCCAGGCCTGCGCCGAGGCGGCGGCTTCGCTCGCGCCGAGGTAGCGCTCGGCAAAGGCCGCGAGGCCGCCCGACAGCACCTCCACGCCGTACTCGCCGGCCTGCGGCAGCAGGTCCTTGCCGTGCAGCGGGGTCTGGATGTCGCGCCGGCGCAGCAGCGTGGCGATGTCCTGCTCGATGTACTCGGGCTGGCCTTCTTCCACCACCAGCACCGCGCGCTTGCCGATGCAGAAGTCGGCCACCTGCTCGGGCACCAGCGGGTAGGTCACGTTGAGCACCAGGATCGGGATGTCGGTGTCGCCGAAGGCATCGGCCAGGCCCTGCTGCTGCAGGCTGCGGATCAGCGCGTTGTACAGCCCGCCCTGCACCACGATGCCCAGGTCGGGGTGGCGCCGGCCGGGCATGAGTTCGTTGAGGCCGTTGGCCACGATGTGGCGGCGCGCGGCCGGCATGCGCTCGTCGCCCTTGAGCTTCTCGTGGCGGAAGGTGACGGGCGGGTGCGCCAGGCGCATGTAGTCGAAGCCCGCGGGCTCGTCCATCAGCGCGCGCGTGGACACGGCGGGCGCGATGTTGTCCTTGCAGTCGAAGCTGCCGCGCACGTGGCAGGTGCGGATGCGCAGCTCCATCAGGCAGGGCATGTTCGACGCCTCCGAGAGCTGGAAGCCCTGCTCGACCATGCGCACCATCACGCCCAGGTCGGGCCGCGGGTCGAGCAGGCACATGCTCGACTTGAGCGCGTAGGCGTGCGTGCGCTCCTGGATCACGCTGGCGCCTTCGCCGTAGTCTTCTCCCACCACGATCAGCACGCCGCCGGTCACGCCCGGCGACGACAGGTTGGACAGCGCATCGGCCGCCACGTTGGTGCCGACGATCGACTTCCAGGTGACCGCGCCGCGCAGCGGGTAGTGGATGGACGCACCGAGCATCGCCGCGGCCGAGGCCTCGTTGGAGCAGGCCTCGACGTGCACGCCCAGCTCGTCCATGTAGGCCTTGCCCTGCACCATCACGTCCAGCAGGTGCGACACCGGCGCGCCCTGGTAGCCGCCGACGTAGGCCACGCCCGACTGCAGCAGGCCCTTGGTGATCGCGAGGATGCCCTCGCCGTGGAAGGTGTCGCCCGCGCCCAGGCGCAGCATTTCCACTTCCTTGCTGAATGAAACTTCCATCGTGTCTCGTGCTTCTTGTCGTGGGGAGAACGCGGGAGTGTGGGCGGACCTGCGTCATACTTCAATGCAATGAGCCAGCTATCGAATATGAATGTCGTGCATATCGACGCGGTCGATCTCAACCTGCTGCGCCTGTTCGACGCCGTCTACCGCACCCGCAACGTGAGCCGCGCCGCCGAGGCGCTGGGCCTCACGCAGCCGGCGGCCAGCCACGGCCTCACGCGGCTGCGCCTGCTGCTGGGCGATGCGCTGTTCACGCGCAGCCTCGGCGGCGTGGCGCCCACGCCGCGCGCCGAGCGGCTGGCGGTGCCCGTGCAGTCGGCGCTGGCGATGCTGCAGCAGGCGCTGAGCGAGCCCGAGCGCTTCGACCCGGCGGCCTCGCGCAAGCTCTTTCGCATCCACATGAGCGACATCGGCGAGGGCCGCTTCCTGCCCGCGCTGATGGCGCGGCTGCGCGAGCTGGCGCCGGGCGTGCGCGTGGAGACCATGCCGCTCGCGCCGGGCGAGATCGCCACCGCGCTGGACAGCGGCAGGGTCGACTTCGCCTTCGGCTTCCTGCCGCACGTGGAGGACACCCAGCGCACGCAGTTGCTGAAAGACCGCTACATCGTGCTGCTGCGCCACGACCACCCCTTCGTGAAGCGCCGGCGCAGCGGCCAGGCGCTGCTGGCGGCGCTGCACGAGCTCGACTACGTGGCCGTGCGCACCCACGCCGACACGCTGCGCATCCTGCAGCTGCTGAACCTCGAAGACCGCCTGCGCCTGACGACCGAGCACTTCATGGTGCTGCCGGCCATCGTGCGCGCCACCGACCTGGCGGTCGTGATGCCGCGCAACATCGCGCGCGGCTTCGCGGCCGAAGGCGGCTACGCCATCGTCGAGCCGCCGTTTCCGCTGCGCGACTTCACCGTGTCGCTGCACTGGAGCAAGCGCTTCGAGGCCGACCCGGGCAACCGGTGGTTGCGGCAGGTGATCGTGGCCCTGTTCTCGGAGCGCGGCTGACCGCGACCGCCGACAGCGTGCCCTGTGCCCAGGGCACTGGGTGCTTCCCGCAGAGAAATCAAGGAGGAGGGCGAAGCCCGGGGGACATTCGCGGAGGGAAGTACCCGGTGGCCTGGGCACGCACCCCGGACACACGCGTTATTCTCAAACGTTCCCGCCTCGCGCCCCCGTCCCCCGATCCCCGTCCGAATGTCCGTCCCGCATCCCCTGTCCCCCGCCTTCCTTCAACGTCCTGCCAGCCTCGGCGCGCGCTGACAGCCTCCCGGTGCAAGCGATTCTTTCCGGGGCCGTCCCGGTCCTGATCTTCATGGCCTGCGTGGGCCTGGCCACCTACGCGCAGAACCTCACGGGCTTTGCGTTCAGCCTCATCCTGCTGGGCCTCGTGTCGGTGTTCGACATCGCCAGCGTGAACGACGCGGCCAATGCCGCGACCGTGCTGAGCCTCATCAACGCCTGGACCTACTTCCGCGCGCGCCCCGGCCCCGTGCCCTGGCAGCTCATGAAGCCCGCGCTCAACGGCAGCACCGTCGGCGTGATCGTCGGGCTCATGCTGCTCGTGTGGCTCAGCGGCAGCGCCGTGTCGTGGCTGCGGGGCCTGCTGGGCGTGTCGATTCTGATCTGCGCCGTGCTGCTGCTGTTGCAGGGCAAGCCGCTGCCGGCCGTGTCGGGCCGCACCAGCTTCGCCCTCATCGGCGGGCTCTCGGGCGTGCTGGGCGGGCTGTTTTCCGCCTCCGGCCCGCCCATCGTCTTCCACATGTACCGCCAGCCGCTGGACCGCGAACTCGTGCGCCGCGCGCTGCTGCTGATGTTCGCCTTCAACTCGCTCGTGCGGCTCGTCATCGTGGTGCCGACCGGCCACTTCTCGTGGCACTCGGCGCTGCTGGCCGGTTGCGCCATGCCCGTGGTCTACGCCGCGACGCGGCTGCACCATCGCCTGCCCAACAAGCTGCAGCCGCGCACCTTGCAATGGCTGGTCGCCGGGCTGCTTTTCGTGGCCGGCGTGACGCTGCTGGCCACCGCCTGGACCGCGATCGCGCACGGCTGAGAAAACAGCTGAAAACCCCCGGTTTCCGGCGTGGCCCGGGAATTGCAACGTCAATCCAAGGGTTTCCCCGGACGTGGCATACCGACCCTCACATACGCGTTATGGGCGTGCCCGTATGCAAGACCCCACGCAAGCCGCTAACGTCCATGACTGGCCCATGACGGGCCGCCCACGAGCCAGAAAAAGCATGAGCACCGAGAGCAGCAGTACACCGATTCAACCGATCCGCTTCTTCCATCGCGGAAAGATCGTCGACGTCAGCGGGGTCCATCCGACCCGCTCCGTGCTCGACTGGCTGCGCGAAGATGCGCGCTGCACCGGCACCAAGGAAGGCTGCAACGAAGGCGACTGCGGCGCCTGCACCGTCGTCATCGGCGAGCTGGCCACCGACGCCCACGCGCCCGGCGCGGTCGACGGCCTGCAGCTGCAGACCGTCAACGCCTGCATCCAGTTTTTGCCCACGCTGCACGGCAAGGCGCTGTTCACGGTCGAAGACCTCAAGGGCCAGTGCGCGTCGCAGTGCAAGCCCAAGACGGAAGCCCCGGCCAAGCACGCCGTCCACCCGCTGCACCCCGTGCAGCAGGCCATGGTCGACTGCCACGGCTCGCAGTGTGGCTTCTGCACGCCGGGCTTCGTGATGTCGCTGTGGGCCACCTACGAACACCACCAGGCCGAGGGCACGCAGCCCACGCGCCAGCAGCTGGCCGACGACCTGTCGGGCAACCTGTGCCGCTGCACCGGCTACCGCCCCATCCTCGACGCCGGCCAGCGCATGTTCGACCTCCCGGCCGTGCGCCTGGACACCGCCCCCGTGGTGGCCGCGCTCACCGCGCTGAAGAACGACGGCCTGGACTACGCCGCCCCGCTCGGCGCCCGCATCGACCACTTCCACGCTCCCAAGACCATCGCTCAGCTCGCCGCACTGCGCGTGCAGAAGCCGCGCGCCCAGCTGCTGGCCGGCTCGACCGACGTCGGCCTGTGGGTCAACAAACAGTTCCGCGACCTCGGCGACATCATCTATGTCGGCGACGTGGCCGAGATGAAGACGGTCGAAGAGCGCGCCGACGAGCTCTACATCGGCGCCGGCGCCTCGCTCGAAGCCGCCTTCGGCGCGCTGGTCGAGCGCGTGCCCAGCCTGGCCGACGTGTGGCTGCGCTTTGCCTCGCCGCCGATCCGCCACGCCGGCACCATGGGCGGCAACGTCGCCAACGGCTCGCCCATCGGCGATTCGCCGCCGGTGCTGATGTCGCTGGACGCCGAGATCGAACTGCGCCGCGGCGACGTCGTGCGCCGCATGCCGCTGCCCGCGTTCTACCTCGACTACATGAAGAACGAGCTGCAGCCCGGCGAGTTCGTGCAGGGCCTGGCCGTGCCGCTGGCCGCCATGCGCCGCCAGGTGCGCGCCTACAAGATCAGCAAGCGCTTCGACTGCGACATCTCGGCGCTGTGCGCGGGCTTCGCCATCGAGCTGGAAGCCGGCAGCGACACGGTGAAGGCCGTGCGCCTGGCCTTCGGCGGCATGGCCGCCACCGTCAAGCGCGCCGCCAACGCCGAAGCCGCGCTCGTGGGCAAGCCCTGGACGCAGGCCAGCGTGGCCACGGCCAAGCTGGCGCTGGCGCAAGACTTCAAGCCGCTTTCCGACATGCGGGCCTCGGCCGACTACCGCCTGCAGGTGGCGCAGAACCTGATCCAGCGCCTGTGGCTCGAAACCCGCACGCAGGACGCGCTGTCCATCGAAGAAACCAGCGTCTGGAGCGTGATGCCCCATGTCGTTGCCAAGGTTGCGGCGGAAGGACTCTGACCATGAACAAACCCATCGACGCCCGCCTGCTGCAGCCCGCCGAGGCCTTTGCCGACTACCTGAAGAACACCGCCGCCCGCATCGACGTGGGCGCCGAAGCGCTGGCCCACGGCCGCGGCATGCGCGTGGGCATCAGCCGCCCGCACGAGTCGGCGCACCTGCACGTGGCCGGCGAGGCCACCTACATCGACGACATTCCCGAACTCGCCGGCACGCTGCACTGCGCGCTGGGCCTGTCGCCGGCCGCCAACGGCCGCGTGACGGCGCTGTCGCTCGACGCCATCCGCGCCATGCCCGGCGTGGTCACGGTGCTCACCGCCGACGACATTCCCGGCACCAACGACTGCGGCTCGATCATTCATGACGACCCGATCCTGCTGCCCGTGAACGACGGCGGCCAGATCCGCTACCTCGGCCAGCCCGTGTTCGCCGTGATCGCTGAAACCCGCGACGCCGCGCGCCGCGCCGCCGCCAAGGCCAAGGACGCGCTGACCATCGAGGCGCAGCCGCCCGTGCTCACGCCGCAGGACGCGCATGCGCGCGGCCAGTACGTGGTGCCGCCGATGCACATCGTGCGCAGTGGCGGGGCCGCCAACGAAGGCGACGAGGCCGCCGTGCGCGCCGCCATCGCGAAGGCACCGCACCGCCACACCGCCACGCTCGACGTCGGCGGGCAGGAACAGTTCTACCTCGAAGGCCAGATCAGCTACGCCATTCCGAAAGAGGGCGGCACGCTGCACATCCACTGCTCGACGCAGCACCCGAGCGAAATGCAGCACCTGGTGGCGCACGCGCTGCACCTGTCCTCGAACGAGGTGCATGTGGAATGCCGGCGCATGGGCGGCGGCTTCGGCGGCAAGGAATCGCAGTCGGCGCTGTTCGCCTGCGTGGCGGCCATTGCCGCGCGCCAGCTGCAACGCCCCGTGAAGCTGCGCCTGGACCGCGACGACGACTTCATGGTCACCGGCCGGCGCCACTGCTTCTGGTACGAGTACGAGGTGGGCTACGACGACGAGGGCCGCATCCTCGGCGCCGAGATCACGATGGTGTCGCGCGCCGGCCACTCGGCCGACCTGTCGGGCCCGGTGATGACGCGCGCCCTATGCCACTTCGACAACGCCTACTGGCTGCCCAACGTGAGCATGCACGGCTTCTCGGGCAAGACCAACACGCAGAGCAACACCGCGTTCCGCGGCTTCGGCGGCCCGCAGGGCGCCATCGCCATCGAGAACATCATGGACTCGGTGGCGCGCGAATTGAAGCGCGACCCGCTCGACGTGCGGCGCGTCAACTTCTACGGCAAGGGCGAGAACAACGTCACGCCCTACCGCCAGACCGTGACCGACAACATCGTCCACGAACTCGTGGCCGAGCTGGAAGAAACCAGCGACTACCGCCTGCGCCGCGAAGAGATCGCCGCCTTCAACGCGAAGAGCCCGGTGCTCAAGCGTGGGCTGGCGCTGGCGCCGCTGAAGTTCGGCATCTCGTTCAACGTGAAGCACTTCAACCAGGCCGGCGCGCTGGTGCACGTGTACACCGACGGCTCGATCCTCGTGAACCACGGCGGCACCGAAATGGGCCAGGGCCTGAACACCAAGGTGGCGCAGGTGGTGGCGCACGAGCTGGGCGTGAGCTTCGAGCGCGTGCGCGTCACCGCGACCGACACGACCAAGGTGGCCAACACCTCGGCCACGGCCGCCTCGACCGGCGCCGACCTGAACGGCAAGGCCGCGCAGGACGCCGCCCGCCAGATCCGCGAACGCCTGGCCGCCTGCGCCGCCGAGCGCCATGGCGGCAACGCCGCCGACGTGCGCTTTGCCAACGACCAGGTCGAGGTGAACGGCCGCACGCTGGCCTTCAGCACCGTGGTGGGCGAAGCGTACCTCGACCGCAAGCAGCTGTGGTCCGACGGCTTCTACGCCACGCCCGGCCTGAGCTGGGACAAGGACAAGATGCAGGGCCGCCCGTTCTACTACTACGCCTACGGCGCGGCAGTGAGCGAGGTGGTGGTCGACACCCTCACCGGCGAATGGAAGCTGCTGCGTGCCGACATCCTGCACGACGCGGGCAAGTCGCTGAACCCGGCCGTGGACATCGGCCAGGTCGAGGGCGCCTTCATCCAGGGCATGGGCTGGCTCACCACCGAAGAACTGGTGTGGCACCCGGCGAGCGGCAAGCTCACCACGCACGCGCCCAGCACCTACAAGATCCCGACGGCCAACGACTGCCCGCCGGTGTTCAACGTGCGCCTGTTCGAGGGCCAGAACTTCGAAGACTCGATTCACCGCAGCAAGGCCGTGGGCGAACCGCCGCTGTTGCTGCCGTTCTCGGTGTTCTTCGCCATCCGCGATGCCGTGTCGGCCGCGGGCGGGCACCGGGTCGATCCGCCGCTGAAGGCGCCGGCCACGAGCGAATCCATCCTCCGCGCCCTGACCGCGGTGCAGGCAGCCTCTGGCGAATGAGCACCGGCCGTGCTCGCACGGTCCGAGCGTCCTTCCGTTCTCCAAATGCTGCGCTGTATAACTGTTCGCACAGACAAGAAAGGTGTGAACAGCCATGAGAGACCAGGCGCTTTTCGACAAGATCGACCTTCATCTGATTCGGGTGCTTCATACCGTGCTGACCGACCGCAGCGTCTCGCGCGCCGCCATCCGCCTGGGCATGTACCAGCCGGCCGTCTCGGCCGCGCTGAAGCGCCTGCGCGAGTTGTCGGGCGACCCGCTGCTGGTGCGCTCGGGTTCGGGCATGGTGCCCACCGACGCGGGGCTGCGCATGATCGAGCCCGCGGCCAGCATCCTGCGGGCGGCCGAGATGCTGTTCTCGGATGCGCGGGGTTTCGAGCCGCAGTCGGCGGCCACCACCTTCCGCATCGCGGCCAGCGACTACATGGACCCGCTGTTCCTGCCGATGCTCGTGGCGCAGGTCAAGCGCGAGGCGCCGCTGTGCCAGATCGAGATCCATGCGCTCTCGCCCGATTCGGACTACCACGGGCACCTGGCGCTCGGGCAGGTCGACCTGGTGATCGGCAACTGGCTCAAGCCGCCGGAAGACCTGCACATGGCGCGCCTCTTTGGCGACGAGGTGGTGTCGCTGGTCAACCAGGACCATCCGGCGGTGCGCCGCGGCTGGGACCTGGAAACCTGGCTGGCGGCCGAGCACATCGCGCCCACGCCCATGCACCCGGGCGGGCGCGGCATCATCGACCAGATGCTCGACGAGCTGGGGCGGCAGCGCAACATCACCGCGCGCTGCGCGCACTTCAGCCTCATCCCGGACATGGTGGCCTCGAGCCTGCTGGTGCTCACCACCGGGCGCCAGTACTGCGAGCGCTTTGCCGCACGGCTGCCCGTGAAGATCCTCGAGTGCCCGGCTGCCTTGCCGCGCCTCATGTACTACCAGCTCTGGCACGAACGCACGCATTCGTCGAGCTCCGCGCGCTGGCTGCGCGAATGCATCAAGGGCGTGGCGGCGTCGCTGCGGCCCGGCTTCGATGCCGCGCCCGCCACTGCCGCCCGAGCCCTGCCGGCTGAGCCGCTTTCCGATCCTCCCTGAGCCCTCCGTCGCGCCGGCGTCGCGACCGAGGCAACGATGAACGAACCGCCACATACAACAGCTGGAGACAAGCGAAATGAACAGGTATGAAGAGGTGCCCAAGGCCACCACTCCCCGGGCCGCCGGGGCCACCGAGGCGGCGCCGTTGCGTGCGGCCACCGCACCGGCCAACGCCGGTCTGCTGGAACGCTTTTTCAAGCTGACCGAGCACAACACCACCGTGCGCACCGAAGTCATCGCAGGGCTGACCACCTTCCTGACGATGGCCTACATCATCTTCGTGAACCCCTCGATCCTCGGGGACGCGGGCATGCCCAAAGGCGCGGTCTTCGTCGCCACCTGCCTGATCGCGGCCATCGGCACGCTGATCATGGGCCTGTACGCCAACTACCCGATCGCCATGGCGCCGGGCATGGGCCTGAACGCCTACTTCGCCTACGTGGTCGTGCTCGGCATGGGCTACACGTGGCAGACCGCGCTGGGCGCGGTGTTCATCTCGGGCTGTCTGTTCCTGATCGTGACGGTCACCGGGTTGCGGGAGCTGTTCATCGCGGGCATACCGCAGTCCTTGCGAACGGCGATCACCGTGGGCATCGGCATGTTCCTGGCGCTCATCGCGCTCAAGAGCGCGGGCGTGGTCGCGGCTTCGCCGGCCACCTTCGTCACGCTGGGCGACCTGCACTCGGCGCCCGTGATCCTGGCGACCATCGGCTTCCTCATGATCGTGGCGCTCGACCGGCTCAAGGTGCGCGGCGCCATCCTAATCGGCATCCTCACGGTGACGGTGCTGTCGTTCTTCTTCGGCGGCAACAAGTTCCACGGCGTGTTCGACGCACCGCCGTCCATCGCGCCCACCTTCATGCAGCTGGACATCCTGAGCGCGCTCAAGGGCGGCATCCTGAACGTGGTGCTGGTGTTCTTCCTGGTCGAGATGTTCGACGCCACCGGCACGCTGATGGGCGTGGCCAAGCGCGCGGGCCTGCTGGTGCCGGGCAAGATGGAGCGCATGAACAAGGCGCTGCTGGCCGACAGCGGCGCGATCTTCGCGGGCTCGCTGCTGGGCACGTCGAGCACCACGGCGTATGTGGAAAGCGCGGCCGGCGTGCAAGCCGGTGGCCGCACCGGTCTCACGGCCGTGGTGGTGGCGGTGCTGTTCCTGGCCTGCCTGATGATCTCGCCGCTGGCGGGCTCGGTGCCGGCCTACGCCACCGCACCGGCGCTGCTCTTCGTGGGCTGCCTGATGCTGCGCGACCTGGTCGAGCTCGACTGGGAAGACACGACCGAGGTGATCCCGGCGGCCGTCACGGCGCTGGCCATGCCCTTCACCTACTCGATCGCCAACGGCCTGGCCTTCGGCTTCATCACCTACGCCGTGCTCAAGCTGTGCACCGGCCGGGCACGGGAAGTGCATGCGATGGTGTGGGTGATCGCGGCGATCTTCCTGTTCAAGTTCGCCTACATCGGCGGGCACTGAACCGAGCGCCGTCGGGCGCCGATGGTCGCGGGGACGCTATTAAACTTATAGCTGTCCCCGCTTGTTGATGTTGAACGAGACAAACCCACGAAACCCGGCATGACAACCCCCAGACTCCAGCTGGCGCACATCACCAAGCGGTATCCCGCGGTGGTGGCCAACAGCGACATCTCCCTGGCCGTGCAGCCCGGCGAAATCCATGCCGTGCTCGGAGAGAACGGCGCGGGCAAATCGACCCTGATGAAGATCATCTACGGCTCGGTCAAGCCCGACGAAGGCACCGTCACCTTCGACGGCCAGGCGGTGAACCTGCGCAACCCGCAGCAGGCGCGCGCGCTGGGCATCAGCATGGTGTTCCAGCACTTCAGCCTGTTCGACACGCTCACCGTGGCCGAGAACGTCTGGCTGGGCCTGGACAAGTCGCTCGCGCTGGCCGAAGTGGCCCGCAGCATCACGGCCAAGGCCAGCGAATACGGGCTGGACATCGACCCCTCGCGCCCCGTGCACACGCTGTCGGTGGGCGAGATGCAGCGGGTGGAGATCATCCGCGCGCTGCTCACCAACCCCAAGCTGCTGATCCTGGACGAGCCGACCTCGGTGCTCACGCCGCAGGCCGTGATCCGCCTGTTCGGCGTGCTGAACAAGCTGGCCTCGGAAGGCTGCAGCATTCTGTATATCAGCCACAAGCTGCACGAGATCCAGGAGCTGTGCACCGCCTGTACCGTGCTGCGCGGCGGCAAGGTCACGGGCGTGTGCAACCCGCGCAACGAGAGCACCGAATCGCTTTCGCGCCTGATGATCGGCAGCGAGCCGCCGCCGCTGCAGCACCGCCCGCTGCATGCCGGCGCGGTGGCGCTGCGCGTGCAGGGCCTGAAGCTGGCGCGCGAAGACCAGTTCGGCGTCGACCTGGACGGCATCTCGTTCGACGTGCGTGCGGGCGAGGTCGTCGGCATCGCCGGCGTCTCGGGCAACGGCCAGAAGGAACTGCTGTACACGCTCTCGGGCGAGGACGTGCGCGCCGAGCCTGCCATGGTGCGCGTGTTCGACCAGCCGGCCGGCCGGCTGCGTCCGCGTGCGCGGCGTGCGCTGGGCCTGCATTTCGTGCCCGAGGAGCGGCTGGGGCGCGGCGCCGTGCCCACGCTGGGCCTGGCGCACAACCTGCTGCTCACGCGCAGCAACGCGGTGGGCAAGGGCGGCTGGATCCGCACCGCCGAGCTCGACAAGCAGGCGCGTTCCATCATCGATCGCTTCAAGGTGAAGGCCGGCGGCCCGGGCGCGGCGGCGCGCTCGCTGTCGGGCGGCAACCTGCAGAAATTCATCGTCGGTCGCGAGATCGACGCCAACCCCAAGCTCTTCATCGTTTCGCAACCCACCTGGGGCGTGGACGTGGGCGCGGCCGCGCTCATCCACGCCGAGATCCTGGCGCTGCGCGATGCCGGCTGCGCCGTGCTCGTGATCAGCGAGGAGCTGGACGAGCTGTTCAACATCTGCGACCGGCTGCACGTGATTGCCAAGGGGCGGCTGTCGCCCTCGATCGACCGCGCGGCGGCCACGCTGCCGCAGATCGGCGAATGGATGAGCGGCCTGTGGCCGCAGGCACAGCCCCACCAGAACAACAAGAAGGAGGGCGCGCATGCTCAAGCTTGAACCCCGCCCGGAGCTGTCGCGCTTCTGGAGCTATGGCTCGCCGATCCTGGCGCTGCTGATCACCGTGCTCATCGGCGTGGCGCTGTTCGCCGCGCTCGGCAAGGACCCGGTCAAGGGCCTGCAGGTGTTCTTCTACGAACCGATCAAGAGCGGCTATGCCATCGGCGAGCTGATGGTGAAGGCCACGCCACTGCTCATCATTGCGCTGGGCCTGGCCGTGTGCTTTCGCTCCAACGTCTGGAACATCGGCGCCGAAGGGCAGTTCGTGTGCGGCGCCATCGCGGCGGGCGGCGTGGCGCTCTTGGCCGACAAGAGCACCGGCAGCTGGATCGTCGTGGCCATCCTGCTGGCGGGCATTCTGGGCGGCATGGTGTGGGCGGGCATCGTCGCGTTCCTGCGCGACAAGTTCAACGCCAACGAAATCCTGGTGAGCCTGATGCTGGTCTACGTGGCCACGCTGATGCTGGGCTACCTGGTCTTCGGCCCCTGGAAAGACCCGCAGGGCTACAACTTTCCGCAGACCAAGACCTTCGAGGCGGTGACGCAGATCCCGCGCCTCATGAAGGGCTCGCGCGTGTCGATCGGGCTGATCATTGCGCTGGTCGGCGCGGGCGCGCTGTGGGTGTTCCTGTTCCGCACGCGCGCGGGCTTCGCGCAGCAGGTCGGCGGGCTGGCGCCCGCGGCGGCGCGCTATGCCGGTTTTTCGGCACGCCGCGCGGTGTGGATCGCGCTGCTCACCTCGGGCGGCGCGGCCGGCCTGGCGGGCGCGCTCGAAGTGGCGGGCCCCATCGGCCAGCTCACGCCGTACGTGCCGGCGGGCTACGGCTTCGCGGCCATCATCGTGGCCTTCGTCGGGCGGCTGCATCCGGTGGGCATGATCTTCTCGGCGATCCTGATGAGCATGTTCTACATCGGCGGCGAACTCGCGCAGTCGCGCCTGGGCCTGCCCAAGTCGCTCACCGGGGTGTTCCAGGGCCTGCTGCTGTTCACGCTGCTGGCCTGCGACACGCTCATCGCGTACCGCATCCGCCGCAAGGCCGGCGCCAAGGCCGCGACGCTGACCACGAGTTCGCTGCAGGTCAGCACGCCGATCACCGCGCCGACCGCGCCCGTCGCGCCAATCGCACCCACCACGCGTGCCACCGAAGGGGGTCTCTGAACCATGGAAAGCTACGCACTCCTGCTGGGCTCGACCCTGAGCGCGGGCACCGTGCTCGCCATCGCGGCGCTGGGCCTGTTGATCAACGAGAAGGCCGGCGTCGTCAACCTCGGCGCCGAGGGCATGATGCTGTGCGCCGCCATCGCGGGCTTCGCGACGGTGGTCATCACGCACAACCCCTGGCTCGGCTTCCTGGCCGGCATGGCGGCCGGTGCCTTGCTCGCGGCCTTCTTCGGCGTGCTCGTGATCTGGCTCAACACCAACCAGTACGCGACGGGGCTCGCGCTGAGCCTGTTCGGCGTCGGCTTCTCGGCCTTCGCGGGCATCAGCTTCGTGCAGGCCAAGCTGCCCGAGAGCACGCCCTTCGCCATTCCCGTGCTGGCCGACATTCCGCTGGCCGGCCCGGCGCTGTTCCGGCACCACCCGATGGTGTACGTGGCCGTGCTGCTGACCATCGGGCTCATCTGGTTCCTGTACCGCACCCGCGCCGGCCTCGTGCTGCGCTCGGTGGGCGAGTCGCCCGAGTCGGCACATGCGCTGGGCTACCCGGTGCGGCGCATCCGCTTCCTGGCGGTGATCGCGGGCGGCGCGCTGTGCGGCCTGGCGGGCGCGTACCTGTCGACCGTGTACACGCCGCTGTGGGTCGAGGGCATGGTCGCCGGCCGCGGCTGGATCGCGCTGGCGCTGACCACCTTCGCCACCTGGCGCCCGATCCGCGTGCTGCTCGGTGCCTACCTGTTCGGCGGCGTCTCGATGCTGGGTTTCCACCTGCAAAGCAGCGGCGTCGACGTGCCCTCGCAGTTCCTCAGCATGGCCCAGTACATCGCGCCGATCGTGGTGCTGGCGCTGATCTCGCGCAACCCCGCCTTCATCCGCATCAACATGCCGGCATCGATGGGGAAACCGTTCTACCCCGGCTCATAATCGCGTTCTCGTTTTTTTGCCAACCCGTCCTTTTCTTCCGAGGATTTCGACAATGAATGATCTGAACAAGCGTTCCCTTCTCAAGCTCGCCGCCCTCACCGCGGTGGCTTCGGCGGCCCTCATCGGCTGCGGCAAGAAGGAAGAGGCGGCCGCCCCCGCAGCATCGCCGGCGCCGGCCCCCGCGGCCGCCCCGGCCCCCGCACCGGCGGCCCCGCTGAACATCGCATTCGCCTATGTCGGTCCCGTGGGCGACGGCGGCTGGTCCTTCGCGCACGACAACGCCCGCAAGGCGCTCGAGAAGGAATTCGGCGACAAGATCAAGACCACCTTCGTCGAAAGCGTGCCCGAGTCGGCCGACGCCGAGCGCGTGTTCCGCGACTTCGTGGGCCAGGGCAACAAGCTGATCTTCGGCACCACCTTCGGCTACATGGAGCCCATGCTCAAGGTCGCCAACGACAGCAAGGACGTGAAGTTCGAGCATGCCACCGGCTACAAGACCGCCGAGAACATGCGCACCTACGACAGCCGCACCTACGAAGGCGCGTACATGGCCGGCGTGATCGCCGGTTCGATGACCAAGAGCAACACGCTGGGCGTGGTCGGCTCGGTGCCGATCCCTGAAGTGCTGCGCAACATCAACAGCTTCACGCTGGGCGCGCAGTCGGTCAACCCGAAGATCACGACCAAGGTCGTGTGGGTGAACGAGTGGTTCAGCCCGCCCAAGGAAACCGAAGCCGCCACCGCCCTCATCAATGGCGGCGCCGACGTGCTGTTCCAGAACACCGACTCGCCGGCCGTGCTCAAGACCGCCCAAGAAAAGGGCAAGCGCGCCTTCGGCTGGGACTCCGACATGACCGCCTACGGCCCGAAGGCCCACCTGGGCTCGGCCATCATCAACTGGGCGCCGTACTACATCAAGACCACGCAGGACGCGCTGGACGGCAAGTGGGCCACCGGCCAGACTTGGTGGGGCGTGAAGGAAGGCGCGATCGACATCGTCTCGATCGCCGAAGACGTGCCCGCCGAAGCCAAGGCCAAGGTCGAGGAAATCAAGAAGGGCCTGAAGGACGGCAGCTTCTCGATCTGGAAGGGCCCGATCGTCGGCCAGGACGGCAAGGAGCTGATCGCCAAGGACGCGGTCGCCGACGACAAGTTCCTGTCGGGCGTGAACTTCTACGTCAAGGGCGTGGAAGGCAAGGTGCCGGGCGGCGACAAGAAGTAATCATTGATCGATCGCTTCGGCGATTGCCACGAGAAGGGTCGTCTGCGGACGGCCCTTTTTTCATTCAGGAAAAGGATTCACACCATGAAGCTGCAGAGGGTCATGGCGGCAGGCGCGGCACTGCTGGCCGTGTCGATGTCGTTCGCCGCACCGCCGACGTTCTCAAAGGAAGAGCAGCGCCTGCGCAAGGCCGTGGACGACGCGGAAATATGCTTTCACTTCGCCGGCGAATTCAACGGCGACGGGTCGGCGCACGACAAGGAAGTGGCGCGCCAACAGCGCCAGCATTGCGGCAAGGAAGGCCAGCAGCTGGTGCTGCGGGCCTACCGCAAGAACCCGCAGGACACGCGCCTCTACCCGGCGGTGCTGCGACTGGACGGGCTGATGCCGGGGCTCACGTTGCCCGCGGCCGAGAAGGCCCGGCTGTGTGCCGTGGCCAAGACGGAACTGGCCTGCCCCTGAGCCGGCTTACTGCGCCGCCGCCTGCAGCTGCGCCGCCATCTTCTGATGGATCAGGTTCACCGCCTTCAATGGCCGCAGCATCACCTTGAACTCGGTGATCCGGCCTTCGGCGTTCCACTTCATCATGTCCACGCCGTTGATGGCGATGCCGTCCAGCTCGAGTTCGAACTCGAGCACGGCATCGGTCGGGCCCTGGAGTTCGCGCACGTAGCGGAAGCTCTCGTTGAAGAAGACCTGGAAGGCCGCGGCGAGGTACTGCTTCGTGATCGCCTTGCCGACCTGCGGCCGGTGCACCACGGGCGAGAGGAAGACGGCGTCGTCGGCCAGCAGGGCATCGAGGCCCGCCACGTCGCGTGTCTTGACGAGCCGGTGCCAGGTGGAAAGGGTGTCGATCGCCATGGGTTTCCTCGCGCGGTGGATGGATGGAAGAACGGAAAACCCAGTCTAGCGAAGCGCCTGCGGCCCCGTCGTCGCGGGCGCGACGGGGCCGGCAGGTGGCAGGCTTACGCGCCTTGCCAGCGCTTCAGCACCAGCGTGGCGTTGGTGCCGCCGAAGCCGAAGCTGTTGCTCATCACGGTGTCGACCGTGGCGTTCTCGCGCGTCGCGGTCAGGATGGGCATGTCGGCCACTTCGGGGTCGAGCGCCTCGATGTTGGCCGAGCCGGCCATGAAGCTGCCTTCCATCATCAGCAGGCAGTAGATCGCCTCGTGCACGCCGGCGGCGCCCAGCGAGTGGCCCGACAGGCTCTTGGTGGAGCTGATGGCCGGCGCCTTGTCGCCGAAGACTTCGCGCACGCCCTTCATTTCCATGACATCGCCGACGGGCGTCGAGGTGCCGTGGGTGTTCAGGTAGTCGATGGGCGTGTCGACGGTGGACATGG
The DNA here is from genome assembly GCF_059416405.1 of Variovorax sp. GW821-FHT09D04. Classification (NCBI taxonomy): domain Bacteria; kingdom Pseudomonadati; phylum Pseudomonadota; class Betaproteobacteria; order Burkholderiales; family Comamonadaceae; genus Variovorax; species Variovorax sp. GW821-FHT09D04. The sequence continues at coordinate 359,243 of NZ_JBWKPA010000006.1, read as the reverse complement.
CCATCTGCATGCAGCGCACGGCGCCTTCGCCGCTGGGCGCGACCATGTCGTAGCCGTCGGAGGTGGCGCCGTAGCCGACGATTTCGGCGTAGATTTTTGCACCGCGCGCCAGTGCGTGGTCGAGCGACTCGACCACGACCATGCCGCCGCCGCCAGCGATGACGAAGCCGTCGCGCTCGGCGTCGTAGGCGCGAGAGGCCTTCTCGGGCGTGTCGTTGTACTTGGTGGACAGCGCACCCATGGCGTCGAACAGGAACGACTGGGTCCAGTGTTCTTCTTCACCGCCGCCGGCGAACACGATGTCCTGCTTGCCCATCTGGATCTGCTCCATGGCGTTGCCGATGCAGTGCGCGCTGGTGGCGCAGGCCGAGGCGATGGAGTAGTTCAGGCCCTTGATCTTGAAGGGCGTGGCCAGACAGGCCGACACGGTGCTGCTCATGGTCCGCGTCACGCGGTAGGGGCCCACGCGCTTGACGCCCTTTTCACGCAGCAGGTCGAGCGCTTCCATCTGGTTCAGCGTGGAGGCGCCGCCCGAGCCGGCGATGAGGCCGGTGCGCGGGTTGGACACCTGCTCCTCGGTCAGCCCGGCATCGGCAATGGCGTCCTTCATGGCCAGGTAGGCGTAGGCCGCCGCGTGGCCGACGAAGCGGTAGAGCTTGCGGTCGATGAGGTCTTCGAGGGGAAGGTCGATGGAGCCGGCCACCTGGCTGCGCAGGCCCATTTCGGCGTAGGCCGGCTGGAACCGGATGCCGGGGCGGCTGGCACGCAGGTTGGCGGAGACGGTCTCCTTGTCGTTGCCCAGGCACGAAACGATGCCCAGACCGGTGATGACGACGCGTCGCATGGCGAAACCCTCAGAAGTTGTCGGTGGAAGTGAACACGCCGACCCGCAGGCCCTCGGCGGTGTAGATCTGGCGGCCGTCGACGCTCACGGAGCCGTCGGCGATGGCCAGGTTCAGCTTGCCCTTGAGCACGCGCTTGATCTGGATGTTGTAGGTGACGAGCTTGGCGGTCGGCAGGACCTGGCCCGTGAACTTCACTTCGCCCGAGCCCAGGGCCCGGCCACGGCCCGGCAGGCCCTGCCAGCCGAGGAAAAAGCCCACCAGCTGCCACATGGCGTCCAGGCCCAGGCAGCCCGGCATGACCGGGTCGCCTTCGAAGTGGCAGGCGAAAAACCACAGGTCGGGCGTGATGTCGAGTTCGGCCGTGAGTTCGCCCTTGCCGTAGGTACCGCCCTCGGCGCTGATGTGGGTGATGCGGTCCACCATCAGCATGTTCGGGGCGGGCAGCTGGGCGTTGCCGGGGCCGAACAGTTCGCCGCGGCTGCAGCGCAGCAGGTCTTCGCGGGTGAAGGCGTTTTGTAGGGTCATGCGAGTCGATCAAGGACGGCGCCAGGGGCACGAATGCACGCTGCGCGCGGATTGGAGGGAACACGCCCGATGCCGGGCCTGCCGGGGTCCAAGCCTAGCGCATCCGCCATGGCCCGATTTGACCCAGATCAGTTTGGGGGAAATGGGGCTGGCAGCGTATACGTTTTCGGGGATGCCGCGCAGGGTGTCTGCCCTTATGCTGTGCGCGATCACAACGTCGATTTCCCACGCCCCATGACCGATTCCAGCCGCCCCCTCTTCGACCCCAGCTTCGCGCAGCGCATCCCCGCCGAACGCCTGCCCGAGCTGCTGCGCGCCATGCCCAAGGCCGAGCTGCACATGCACATCGAAGGCTCGCTCGAGCCCGAGCTGATCTTCGCGCTCGCGCAGCGAAACGGTGTCTCGATCCCGTATGCCAGCGTGGAAGACCTGCGCAAGGCCTACGCCTTCACCAACCTGCAGACCTTTCTCGACATCTACTACGCCGGCGCCAGCGTGCTGCTCAAGGAGCAGGATTTCTACGACATGGCCTGGGCCTACCTGGAGCGCGCCGCGGCCGACCACGTGGTGCACACCGAGATGTTCTTCGACCCGCAGACGCACACGGCGCGCGGCGTGGCGATGGAGACGGTGGTGAACGGCCTGCACCGCGCCTGCGTCGATGCGCTGCCCAAGCTGGGCGTGAGCGCCTCGCTCATCCTGTGCTTCCTGCGCCACCTGAGCGAGGAAGAGGCCTTCGAGACGCTGGAGCAGGCGCTGCCGTACCGTGACAAGTTCATCGGCGTGGGGCTCGATTCGAGCGAGGTCGGCCACCCGCCCGAGAAGTTCGCGCGCGTGTTCGCGCGCTGCCGCGAACTGGGCTTTCACCTGGTCGCGCACGCGGGCGAAGAGGGCCCGCCGGCCTACGTGTGGAGCGCGCTCGACGTGCTGAAGGTCGAGCGCGTCGACCACGGCGTGCAAAGCGCGAAAGACCCGGCGCTGATGAAGCGGCTGGCGCAGGACCGCATTCCGCTCACCGTGTGCCCGCTGTCGAACCTCAAGCTGTGCGTGTTCCCCGACCTGTCGCAGCACAACCTGGGCGCGCTGCTCGAGGCGGGGCTGGTCGCCACTGTCAACTCGGACGACCCGGCCTACTTCGGCGGCTACATGAACCAGAACTTCACGCAGACCTTCGCCGCCACCGGCCTGGGCGTGCAGCAGGCCTGGCAGCTCGCGGCCAACAGCTTCGAGGGCAGCTTCATCGACGCGGCCGCCAAGCGCGCCTACGTCGACCGGCTCAACGCCGTCTTCGCCGCCTTCTGAGCCAGCTCGGCCGTGCAGGCGCCGGGACCGGCGTTGCGACGCGGCACGAGCAGCGGCATCGCCACCAGCGCACAGGCGCTGGCCGCCAGCCACACGACCGGCCAGCCCTGCAGCGCCAGCAGGTGCGGAATCGAGAAGGGCGTGACGAAGCACACGAGGAACACGCTGGTGTTCGCCATGCCCAGCGCGGTGCCGGCGCGCGCCGCGCCGGCCAGCGTGGCCAGCTCGGTGTACGCCACGCCGTGCCAGGCCGACACGCACAGGCCGCTCACGGCCAGCAGCGCGATCAGCGCCAGGCGCAGCGGTGTGGAGGGTGCCTCGGTGCCCGCCGCCATCACCAGCGCGGCCAGGCCCGCGAACAGCAGCACGCTGAGCGCGCTGCAGGCGCGCAGGTAGGCCGGGCGGTTGCGGCGGCGGTCGGTCCAGCGGCCGCTCCACACGCGCATCGCCATCGCGCCGACCTGCACGAAGACCATGGCCGCGGTGATCGTGCCCAGGCCAACGTGGCCGAAGTCGTGCAGGAACACCGTGCCGAAGGACAGCACCGCGAACTGTGGCGCGCACAGGATGCCGATGCCGGCCACGATGCGCCACACGCGCACGTCGCGCAGCGGGCCGGTCTTCGGTGCGGCGGCCTCGGTGGTCTTCGGGTGCGGCACGATGGGCGGCTCGTGCACCCAGGCCCAGCTCATCGCCGCGCTCAGCGCGCACAGCAGCGCCAGCAGGCCGTACAGCGCGGCAAAGCCGAAGTGCAGCGCCACGAAGGGCAGCACCAGCGCGCCGATGCCGCCGCCCATCGGCACGGCGGTCTGGCGGATGCTCATGGCCAGGCCGCGCTCGCCGGCGTCGAACCAGGTCATCACCGCGCGCCCGCTGGCGCCGTTCACGCTGCCGCCGAGCAGGCCCACCAGCAGCAGCCCCGCGCCGAGCACGCCGAGGCCCGGCACGTGTCCGGCGCCCGGCGCAGCCCACAGCGCCATTGCGACCAGCGCGATCGCCGTGCTGCCCAGCCCGGCCAGCAGCACGGGGCGGTCGCCCCAGCGGTCGGTCAGCAGGCCCCAGGGCAGCTCGCTCACGGCGATGCCCAGGCCCATGAGGCCGAGCACCAGGCCGAGCGCGGCGTTGTCGAGCTGGTAGCCGGTGCGCATGAGCACGGCGGTCATGGGAATGCCGCTGAAGGCGACCGAGAAGGCCGCGTTGGCGGCCACGCCGGCGGCGAGCACCTTCCAGCGGTGGCGGGGCGACAACGGAGGGGAGGAGGGCGATTGGGTCATGTTGCAGCGCAGTGTCGGCCGCTGCAAAGGTTTTGAAAATCAGAAAATAATGAGCGGATCGTCCTGAAATTCAGGATGATCGAGAAGCCTCATGCAAGGACCCGCGATGACCCAGGTGATGTTCGATCTCGACGTGCTGCGCACCTTCTCCACCGGCATGGCCCTCGGCAGCTACGCGCGCGCGGCTGACAAGCTGGGCCGCTCGACCTCGGCCGTGAGCGCGCAGCTCAAGAAGCTGGAGTCGCAGGCCGGCACCGTGCTGTTCCGCAAGGAGGGCCGCGGCCTGGCGCTCACCGATGCCGGCGAGACGCTGCTGGCCTACGCGCACCGCATGCTCGAGCTCAACGACGAGGCCAGCGCCGCCCTGCGTGGCGCCGACCTGCAGGGCTGGGTGCGGCTGGGCCTGCAGGAAGACTTCGGCGAGACGCTGTTGCCGGCCGTGCTCGGCCGCTTCGCGCGTGCCCATCCCAAGGTGCGCATCGAGGCCTGCGTGGCGCGCAGCGGCGAGCTGCGCGAGCGGCTCGAGCTGGGCCAGCTCGACCTGGCGCTGGCGTGGGACGCGGGCGACCAGCCGCTGTCGCCGCATGCCGAGCGCGTGGCGCGGATGCCGCTGCTGTGGATCGGCCCCACGGCGCCCGAACGCGTCGATGCGCCCTGGTGGACCGAGCGCGAGCACCGCGCGGGCGTTCGCGCGGTCAAGAGCAAGGAGCCGCTGCCGCTCATCATGCTGGACGCCCCGTGCCCGCTGCGCGAGATCGTCATCACCGCGCTCGACCGCGCCGGCCTGCCGTGGCGCCGTGCCTTCGGCAGCGCCAGCCTGGCGGCGCTGTGGGCCGCGACCTCGGCCGGGCTGGGCCTGACCGTGCGCACGCCGTTCGGCTTGCCTGCGCATGTGTGCGCGCTCGACCGCGCGGTGCTCTCGCTGCCGGCGCTGCCGCAGATCTCGCTCGTGCTGTACCGCGCGCAGGACCACGCCGAGGCGCCGGCGAGCCGGCTGGCCACGCTGCTGCTGGAGGCCGTGCGCCAGCATCTGCAGCTCGAGACCGTGCAACCCCGCTGAGCGCAGGCCCTTGCGCGGGCCGCCGCCGCGATGCGTGAGAATCCGCCGCTGGAGACAAGTACAAGAGACAAGACCCAAGCGAGACGGCATGACCACCACGCGGCACAACTCCCTGCACCTGTGGGACGACAGGTTCCTCTACATCACGCCGGCGATCCAGTCGGGGCTCACGGCCCGTTCGTCGGCCACGCTGCTGGCCTCGGTCAGCGGCCACCCCTTCACGCTGGAGGCGGTCGACGGCACGCGCGTGCGCTGCACCGCAGCGCTGGTGGGGCCGCACGTGTCGCGCCGGCTCGACGTCGACGGCTGCGGGCTGCTGTCGCTCAACCTCGACCCGGCCTCCAGCGCCTACCGAATGCTCGCGCGGCACATGGGCGGCCACGGCATCCAGCCGATCGACGCGCGCCGCTTCGGCCGCGCGCGCGACGACTTCGAACCGGCACAGCACGGCGCGCTGTCCGACCGGCGCCTGCAGGTGCTGAGCTCCAGGCTGGTCACCGCGATCACCGAGTGCCCCGAGATCGAGGCCGCCATCGACCCGCGCATCGAGCGCGTGCTGCAGGCCATCCGCACGCATGCGGGGCAGATCCCGCTGCGCGAGCTGTCGGCGCTGGCCTTTCTCTCGCCCGACCGGCTCACGCACCTGTTCGCGCAGCAGGTGGGCGTGTCGATCAAGCGCTATGCGCTGTGGACCAAGGTGCGCCGCACGGTGCAGCAGTTCACCGCGCGCCGCCCGCTGACCGACGTGGCGCTGGCCAGCGGCTTCACCGACGCGGCGCACATGAGCCGCACCTTCCAGCGCTACTTCGGCCTGTCGCCGTCCTTCCTGTCGAACCAGGTGCGCGTGACGGCCGACGAGCAGGCCTCGCACGCGTGGGGGCGTGGCCTCGCGCACTGAGGCGCCTTCGAAGGTCTTCAGGCGCGGCGCAGGACAGCGGCTGCGTTCAAGCCGCAGCCGGCCTGCCTGCCTAAGCTGGCGGTGCTCCATCAAGAGAGCATCAACCGGAGACATCCATGAGACAGACATCCTCGCGCGGCGCCATGCCGCTGTCCCTGCTCGCGTTGGTCACAGCGACCACGCTCACCGCCTGCGGTGGCGGTGGTGGAGGCGGCAACGGGTTCCCGTTCTTTCCCATCGGCGGCAACCCGCCCACCAACCCGCCGGCCGAAGGCAGCTACAAGGCCGAGATCCGCCGCACCGCCCTGGGCGTGCCGCACATCAAGGCCGACAACTGGCCCGGCGTGGGCTACGGCTACGGTTTTGCGCAGGCGGAAGACGACCTGTGCACGATGGCCGACTCCTTCCTCACCTACCGCGGCGAGCGTTCGCAGTACCTCGGCGGCGATGCGCAGCTCGTGGCCAGCAGCACCATCGCGCGGCCGAAGAACATCGACTCCGACTTCTTCCACAAGCAGGTGATCTCGGCCGACGTGCTCGCGAAGATGATCGCGGCCCAGCCCGACAACCTGAAGCAGCTGGTCGAGGGCTTCGCCGCTGGCTACAACCGCTACGTGCGCGACGTGAAGGCCGGCGGCACGGCGCACCAGGCCTGCCGCAACGAAGCCTGGGTGAAGCCCATCACGGCCGAGGACATCTACCGCCGCATGTACGCGGCCAACCTCGCGGGCGGCTACAGCAACTTCCTGGCGAACATCGCCAATGCGATCGCACCCGCACCGGCGGCGCCCACCAAGATGGCTGCGCGCGGCGGCGCGAAGAAGGCCTCGCTGCAGGTGGCGGCGCTCGTCAACGTGCCCGAGCTGCAGGTCGGCGGCAAGGAGGGCGTGGGCAGCAACATGATCGGCTTCGGCACCGCCGCCACCGGTGACAGCAGCCCGCTGCTCTTCGGCAACCCGCACTGGTACTGGCGCGGGCCGGACCGCTTCTACCAGGCGCAACTCACGATTCCGGGCCAGCTCAACATCAGCGGCACCTCGTTCCTCGGCATTCCGGTGATCCTCATCGGCTTCAACGACAACATCGCGTGGAGCCACACGGTGTCGACCGCGCGCCGCTTCGGCTTCTACGAACTGAAGCTCGCGGCGGGCGACCCGACCAGCTACATGCGCGACGGCAAGCCCGTGAAGATGCAGGCGCTCAACATCACCGTCAACGTGAAGCAGACCGACGGCAGCGTGGCGCCGGTGACGCGCACGCTCTACAAGTCGGAGTACGGGCCGATGGTCAACCTCACGACCTTCGGTGCGCCGTTCGCCTGGAGCCAGACCACGGCCTTCGCGATCCGCGACATCAACGGCGAGAACTACCGCACCTTCAAGAACTGGCTGCGCTGGAACCAGGCCAAGTCGCTGGACGAGTTCATCGCCATCCAGCGCGAGGAAGCGGCCATTCCGTGGGTCAACACCGTGGCCGTGGGCCGCGGCGCGGCCAAGGCCTGGTATGCGGACATCGGCGCGATTCCCAACGTGTCGCCCGCCCAGGTGGCCAGCTGCACGACGCCGCTGGGCGCGGCGGCCGGCGCCTCGCTGCCGCGCGTGCCCTTCTTCGACGGCTCGAAGAGCGAATGCGACTGGCAGACCGATGCCGACTCGGCGCAGAAGGGCGCCATCGGCGCGGCTCGCTTGCCGAGCCTGCTGCGCGACGACTACGTCGAGAACTCGAACGACAGCTACTGGCTCGCGAACCCGAAGGCGCCGATGACCGGCTACCCGGCCATCATGGGGCCCGCGGGCACGGAGGCCGTGAGCTTCCGCACGCGCCTGGGCAACCTGATGGCGCAGGCGCGCATCGACGGCACCGACAGCTACGCCGGCAAGGCGGCCACGCCCGAGACCGTCAAGCAGATGGTGCTCAACAGCCGCGTGCTGACGGCTGAACTGTTCAAGGACCAGGCGCTGGCCATGGTGTGCGCGACGCCGACGATCAACGTGGCGACCGATCCGCAAGGCGGCGCCGCCATCGGGCGCGACGTGGACACCGGCCCGGCCTGCGCGGTGCTCAAGGCCTGGAACAACACGGGCACGATCGGCGCGCGCGGCGCGCACATCTGGGACGAGTTCTGGAACCGCGCGTCGCTGCAATCCGCGGCCACGCTCTACAACGTGCCGTTCAGCGCGAGCGATCCGATCCACACGCCGCGTGACCTGAAGGCAGGCGCCGCGAGTGCCCTGCAGCAGGCCTTCGGCGCGGCCGTCGCGCGCGTGGAGGCCAGCGGCTTCGCACTCGATGCACAGCGCGGCGACTACCTGTTCGCCACGCGCGGCGGCCAGAAGATCCCGCTGTACGGCGGCTGCCACGGCCCGGGCTACTTCACCATCGCGTGCTCCGAGAACCGTCTGGACAAGGGCGGCTACACCATGGACGGCAACCCGAACGGCAACAGCTACATGCAGATCGTGCGTTTCCCCGAGGGCGGCGTCGAGGCGCACACCTTCCTGACGTTCTCGCTGTCGGATGACCCGGCCTCGGCGCACAACGCCGACTACACCCGGGCCTACAGCGCGGGGCAGTGGCTGAAGGTGCCGTTCTCCGAAGCGGAGATCAAGGGCGACGCGGCCTACCGCAGCGCCGTCGTCAGCGAGTAGATCAGCGAGTAGCGGGCGCCGTGGTGGACGCGGCCGCGCGCTGCGCGAGCCAGTTCCACCCGGCGCCTGCGGCCATGAGCACGCAGGTGCCGAGGAACACCGCGCGCATGCCGATGTGCCCGCCCACGAAGCCGCCCAGCAGCGGGCCCGCCACCTGGCCCGCGTACTGCGCCGAGGTCGAGTAGCCCAGCATGTTGCCGGCCACGCGCTCGGGCACGTTGTGGCGGATCACGCTCGCGATGCAGGGCAGCAGCCCGCCGAGCGACAGCCCCATCAGGAAGCGCAGCGCCACCAGCTGCCAGCCTGCCGTGACGAAGGCCTGCGGCACCAGCAGCAGCGCCGACACCGCGAGGCACCCGACGATCACGTTCCAGTGCCCCACGCGGTCGGCCAGCTTGCCCAGCCGCGAGGCCGAGAGGATGCTGCCGAGCGCGGCGGCCGACATCACGAGGCCGGCCATCATCGTCACGCGCTGCGGGTCGTCGAGCAGCGTGGCGACGTAGACCGTGATGATCGGCTCGATCGACATGTTGGCCAGCATCAGCAGCATGCCGGTGAAGAGCATCGCGACCAGCGGGCGCTTGTCGGGCACGGCGGCCCAGCCGGTGTCGTCGGAGGCGCCGCGTTGCTTCGATGCGGAAGGCGCCTTCTTCTCTTCACGGATGAGAAAGGCCGTCGCGAGAAAGGCGATGAAGATCATCGCGCCCGCCGCGAAGAAGGTGTTGCGGATGCCGACCAGCGGCGGCAGCACCCCACCCACCAGCGGCCCCACGAGGTTGCCCGCCATGATGGCCGACGACATCGTGCCCAGCGCCCAGCCGGTGCGGTCCTTGGGCGTCTGCGTGGCGACCAGCACCATCGAGCCCGAGGCGTACCCGCCGAGCAGCCCCGCCAGCAGCCGCAGGCCCACGAGCTGCCACACGTTGGCCGCCAGACCGATCAGTGCCATCGCCACGGCCATGCCGAGGCTCGCGCGGATCAGCATCGGCTTGCGCCCGTAGCGGTCGGCCAGCCGGCCCCACAGCGGCGCGACCAGCGCGGCGCTCAGGAAAGTGGCGCCATAGGCCGCGCCGGACCACTGCACGATGGCCGCGTGGTCCTTCACACCAAGCTGCTCGACGTACAGCGGCAGGAAGGGCAGCAGCAGCGTCATCGCGATGATGGTCGTGAAGGAGCCGAACATGCAGACGGCGAGGTTGCGCTGCCAGTGTGCGTGGGCGCCCGGTTCGGCTGCAGGGGCGCCTGTTGTCGTTGTCGTCGGGTTGGTCATGGTGGGGAACGCCCATTGTGGGACGACCCGCGCGGGCTGGCGCTTGCCGATTGGTGGGGGCACCCATCGCGGCGCGGGAAGGGCGCAGGCCGTATCCCTCCCGCTGGCGCGGTGGGACGGGTTGGTCTAGCCTTGCGTCTGCTACCTTGAACAACCCTCTTTTCAGGACATGGCCATGAAACGCATCGGCATGCTCGTCTTCCCCGGTTTCCAGATCCTCGACCTCGCTGCCATTGCCGCGTTCGAGCTCGCGAACCTCCATGCCGGCAAGCAGGTCTACCAGGTCGAGCTGCTGTCGGAAGAGGGCGGTCCCGTGACCAGCTCGTCGGGCGTGGTCACCGACAGCAAGCGCTTCGGCACGGGGAAGTTCGACACGTTGGTGATGAGCGGCGCGCTCTTCATCGCGCCCACGTCCGAGAAGATGTGCCGCTTCCTGCGCGCGGGGCTGCGCAACGCGCGCCGCGTGACCAGCATCTGCACCGGCGCCTTCGGGCTGGCGGATGCGGGCCTGCTCGACGGACGCCGGGCGACCACGCACTGGTCCTTTGCGGGCGAACTGCAGAAGCGCCATCCCGCCGTCAAGGTGCAGCCCGACCGCATCTTCATCAACGACGGGCCGGTGTGGACCTCGGCCGGCATGACGGCGGGCATCGACCTCGTGCTGGCCCTGGTGGAGGAAGACCTCGGCGTGGAGGCGGCACGGTTCGCGGCGAGGAAGCTGGTCGTGTACCACCGCCGCGCGGGCGGGCAGTCGCAGCATTCCGCGCTGCTCGAACTGGCGCCCAAGTCCGACCGCATCCAGAAGGCGCTGGTGCATGCGCGCGCCAACCTGCGCGAGACGCTGTCGGTGGACGAACTGGCCGAGGTCGCGCACCTCAGCCCGCGCCAGTTCAGCCGCGCCTTCAAGGCCGAGACCGGGCAGTCGCCGGCGCATGCGGTCGAGAACCTGCGCGTGGAGGCGGCACGCGCGCTGATCGACGAAGGCAGCCTCGCGCTCGGCGTGGTCGCGCGTGAAACAGGCTTCGGCGACCCCGAGCGCATGCGCCGCGCCTTCCTGCGCACGCTGGGGCATCCGCCGCAGAGCGTGCGCCGCGTGGCCCGGCGGGAGGCCGCGGCGGCTTGAGCAGTGCATGTCCTGAAAGGTGGTTTATATGACATTTACGCCATCGCCTTGCAGGAAGAAACTTCTCCCCACGGCCACGCATCCGTGGCGACGAAGGAAACTCCATGACTGCAACCCAAGCAAATCCGAACAAGGGCACGGCCCTCATCACCGGCGCGTCGTCGGGCATCGGCGCCGTGTATGCGGACCGTCTCGCGCGGCGCGGCTTCGACCTGATCCTGGTGGCGCGCAACCGCGAACGCCTCGCCGCGCTGGCCGCGAAGCTCTCGGACGAGACCGGGCGCAAGGTCGAGGTTCTCCCGGCCGACCTGTCCGACCGGAAGGACATCGCGTCCGTGGAAGCCGTGCTGCGCACTCGCGGCGACATCACCCTGCTGGTGAACAACGCCGGCTTCGGCGCCGCCGGGCCGCTGCTCGGCTCGGACATCGACAAGATGGAGGACATGATCGAGCTCAACGTGAGCGCGCTCACGCGGCTCACCTACGCGGCTGTGCCGGGTTTCGTCGAACGCGGTGCCGGCACGCTGGTGAACATCGCCTCCATCGTGGCGATCTCGCCCGAGACGCTCAACGGCGTGTACGGCGGCACCAAGGCCTTCGTGCTGGCGCTGAGCCAGTCGCTGCAGCACGAACTGAAGGACAAAGGCGTGCGCGTGCAGGCGGTGCTGCCCGGTGCGACAGCCACCGAGTTCTGGGGCGTTGCGGGCGTGCCGATGGCGCACCTGCCCAAGGAGATCGTGATGACGGCGCAGGACATGGTCGATGCCGCCCTTGCGGGGCTCGATCAGGGCGAGCAGGTCACGATTCCGGCGTTGCCTGATCTGGCCGAGTGGGATGCGTTCGATGCGGCGCGGCGTGCGATGTCGGGCAGGTTGTCCAGCACGGCGCCGGCGGCGCGCTACCGGGCGAACGGGGCGGATGCGGCGGCGCGGGCATGACACCTGTGCCTGCGTGGCTGTGGGCGGCGAGCAGGGCTCGCTGAGCCCCGACGCTTAAAATCTCCACCCCGCAGCAGGGCGTCCCGGCCTGCTGCGGGGTTTTGCTTTTCCGGGGCCATGTAGAGGAACACCATGTACAAAAACCTCGCGGGCCGCGCCGTTCTGGCGCTGGCAGCCGCTTGCTTTTTATCCCCCGCCCTGTCCCAGACCGCGCCGCCGAAGCCGCCTCCCGCCAAGGACGCGCTGAAGGTCGGCTTTGTCTACGTCACGCCGGTCACCGATGCCGGCTGGGTGCGCCAGCATGAAGAAGGCCGTAAGGCCGTCGAGGCCGCGCTGGGCCCCCGCGTGAACACCGTCTTCGTCGAGAACGTGCCCGAGGGCGCCGATGCCGAGCGCGTGATCCGCGACCTCGCGCAGCAGGGCAGCCAGCTGATCTTCACGCCCAGCTTCGGCTACATGGAGCCCACGCTGAAGGTCGCGAAGGACTTTCCCGGCGTGAAGTTCGAATCGATCACCGGCTACAAGACCGCGCCCAACGTCGCCACCGCCAACGCCCGCTACTACGAGGGCCGCTACCTCGCGGGCATCGCGGCCGGGCGCATGACGAAGACGAACGTGGCCGGCTACGTCGCGGGCTTTCCGATTCCCGAGGTGCTGCAGGGCATCAACGCCTTCACGCTCGGCATGCGCTCGGTGAACCCGAAGGCCAAGGTGATCGTGGTGTGGCTCAACGAGTGGTTCGATCCGCCGAAGGAGCGCGACGCGGCCATGGCGCTGTTCAACCAGAACGCCGACGTGCTCGCCTTCCACACCGGTTCCACCGCCGTGATGGCCGCCGCGCAGGAGCGCGGCAAGATGGCCGTGGCCTACCACTCCGACATGCGCAAGATCGCGCCCGACGCGCAGATCGTCGCGGTCACGCACCAGTGGGGCGGCTACTACACGCAACGCGCGAAGGCCGTGCTCGACGGCACCTGGAAGAGCGGCAACCTCTGGGGCGGCGTGAAGGAAGGAATGATCCGCGTCGGCGACTTCGGCACCAAGGTACCCAAGGCCGTGCAGGACGAGGTGCTGGCGCGGCAGAAGGACATCGCGGCGGGCAAGCTGCAGCCGTTCCGCGCGGTGGCGGCCGATGTGCGCGACAACGAAGGCCGCGTCGCGATCGCCAAGGGCGCGCAGCTGAGCGACGAACAGATCCTGCAGATGAACTGGCTGGCCGAGGGCGTGCAGGGGCGGGTGACGCGCTGAGCGCGGCCTCTTCCCCCCGCCTGAAGAGAGCGTTGCGCGTATAGCACTCATACGCGCAGGGCAATTCCCGCCGTCCGGGGCTGGATTACCCTCCGCATCCACGATGAAAAAAGCCTACCGCGCCTCCCTCCTGCGATTCGACGCCGCCGGCCTGCCTGTCTTCGACGAGGACGGCCTGCTGGTCGTCGCCCCCGACAGCACCGGCCGCCAGCGCGTGCTCGACGCCGGCAGCCATGCCGACGTGTCGCAGCGCCATGCTGGCGCCCACACCACCCACCTGCCGGGCCGCATCCTGGCGCCGGGCTTCGTGGACATGCACGTGCATTACCCGCAGACCGACATCATCGGCGCGCCCGCCGCCGGCCTGCTGCCCTGGCTCGAGAACTACACCTTCCCGGCCGAAAGCAAGTTCGCCGACCCCGCGCACTCGCGCGTAGTGGCCGACGTGTTCTTCGACGAGCTGCTGCGCAACGGCGTGACCACCTCGCTGACCTTCGCGACCTCGCACGTCGCCTCGGTCGACGCCTTCTTCGAGAGCGCGCAGCGCCGCCAGCTGCGCATGATCACCGGCAAGGTGCTGCAGGACCGCAACTCGCCCGACGGCGTGCGCGACGACACCGAGCAGAGCCTGGTCGACACCGAGGCGCTGATCCGCAAGTGGCACAACGTCGACCGCCTGGGCTATGCCATCACGCCGCGCTTTGCGCCCACCAGCACCGACGCGCAGATGCGCGGTGCCGGCGAGCTGGCCGCCAAATACGGCGACACCTGGATCCAGTCGCACGTGGCCGAGAACCGCGACGAGGTGAAGTGGGCGCGCGAGCTGTACCCCAAGTCGCGCTCCTACCTGGACGTGTACGCCGACTTCGGCCTGCTGCGCGAACGCGCCGTGTACGCCCACTGCATCTACCTGGACGACACCGACCGTGCGCTCATGCACGAGACGAAGACGGCCGCCGCCGTGAGCCCCACGAGCAACCTGTTCCTGGGCAGCGGCTTCTTCGACTTCGGCGCGGCCGACCGCCTCGAGCAACCCTACGGCCTGGCCAGCGACGTGGGCGGCGGCACCAGCTTCAGCCCCTTCCACACCATGCTGGCCGCGTACTACGTGGGCCGCGAGGGGCAGACCAAGACCGGCCTGAGCATCGCGCCTTCGCGGCTGTGGTGGCACCACACCGGCGGCGCGGCGCGTTCGCTGGGGCTGGACGGCGTGGTCGGCAACCTGCAGCCGGGCTGCGAGGCCGACTTCCTGGTGCTGAACCCGTCCGCCACGCCGCTGCTGGCGCGCAAGACCTCGCTGGCCAACAACCTCGAAGAGCTGCTGTTCGCGATGATCGTGCTGGGCGACGACCGGCTGGTCGAGCGCACGGTGATTTCGCAGGCGGGCTGAGCGGCGCCTGCGGGGGGAGGGCGCTCAGGGCGCCCATGCCACAATTCGGCCCCGATTTCCCCCGCAGCAGCATCAGCGAGCGCATATGAGCATCAAGAGCGACAAATGGATCCGGCGCATGGCCGAGAACGAAGGAATGATCGATCCCTTCGAACCGGGCCAGGTGCGCGAGAACGACGGCCACAAGATCATCAGCTACGGCACCTCGAGCTACGGCTACGACATCCGGTGCGCGCCCGAGTTCAAGGTCTTCACCAACATCCACAGCACCGTGGTCGACCCGAAGAACTTCGACGAGAAGAGCTTCGTGGACATGCACGGCGACTACTGCATCATTCCGCCCAACAGCTTCGCGCTGGCGCGCACCGTGGAGTACTTCCGCATCCCGCGCAACGTGCTGACCATCTGCCTGGGCAAGAGCACTTACGCACGCTGCGGCATCATCGTCAACGTGACCCCGTTCGAGCCCGAGTGGGAAGGCTACGTGACGCTGGAGTTCAGCAACACCACGCCGCTGCCCGCCAAGATCTACGCGGGCGAGGGCTGTGCGCAGGTGCTGTTCTTCGAGAGCGACGAGGTCTGCGAGACCAGCTACAAGGACCGCGGCGGCAAGTACCAGGGCCAGCGCGGCGTCACGCTGCCCAAGACCTGACAGCCTGATACAGGCATCCTGACCGCCGGTTACGTTCCGGGCGGCCGGGCCAAGTACCATCCTGCGACGTTCCGGCAAATACGCCGTTCAGCAAGCCGGCAAGGAGACTGCGATGAGATGGGAAGGCAACGAACAATCCGACAACGTCGAAGACCGCCGTGATGGTGGGGGCGGCGGCGGTGGTGGTGGCGGCCTGTTTGGCGGGCGCAGCATCGGCATCGGCACCATCGCGGTCGCGCTCATCGCGGGCTGGGTCTTCGGCATCAATCCGCTCACCGTGCTGAGCCTGCTCAGCGGCGGCGGCGACCCGGTCCAGGTGCAGCAACAGCAGCAAGGCCCCGCGCCCAAGCCGCCCACCGGCGACCGCGAGGCGGCCTTCGTCTCCACCGTGCTGAAGAACACCGAGGTGGTCTGGACCGATCTCTTCCGCAAGAGCGGCGGCAACTACCAGGCGCCCCGGCTCGTGCTGTTCCGCGGTGCCACGCCCACGGCCTGCGGCACCGGCCAATCGGCCATGGGGCCGTTCTACTGCCCGGGCGACAAGAAGGTCTACATCGACCTGGCGTTCTACGACACCCTGAAGAACCAGCTCGGCGCACCCGGCGAGTTCGCGCAGGCGTACGTCATCGCGCACGAGGTCGGCCACCACGTGCAGGACGAGCTGGGCATCACCGCCAAGGTCGACGGCATGCGCGGGCGCCTGAGCCAGTCGCAGAACAACGCCGTCAGCGTGCGCGTCGAGCTGCAGGCCGACTGCTTCGCGGGCGTGTGGGCGCACCACTCGCAGGAGTCGAAGAAGTGGCTTGACCCGGGCGACATCGAGGCCGCCATGAACGCCGCGCAGAAGATCGGCGACGACGCCCTGCAGCGCTCCGCGGGCCGCGCCGTGGTGCCCGACAGCTTCACCCACGGCTCCAGTGCACAGCGCCAACGCTGGTTCGGCACGGGCTACCAGACGGGTGAAATGAAGTCCTGCGACACCTTCAACGCGCGCAATCTGTAAAGATTGTCTCGCGAGATCCCCGGATTCATTGGGGTCTTTGCTATTGAATAAATAGCAATTCGAGCTTTGCGGACGTTGTCGTTTCGTTGTCACTGCCGTTTTTTGCGGCAATGCGACAATAGAGGGCTCAATGACAATGTCCTTCTCCAATCTTTCGCTGGCAGAACCGCTGGCCCGCGCCGTGGCCGAAATGGGCTACGAGACCATGACGCCCATCCAGGCACAGGCCATTCCGGTCGTGCTTTCAGGCCAGGACGTGATGGGCGCCGCGCAGACCGGCACCGGCAAGACGGCGGCGTTCTCGCTGCCCTTGCTGCAGCGCATGCTCAAGCACGAAAACGCCTCCACCTCGCCCGCGCGGCATCCGGTGCGTGCGCTGGTGCTGCTGCCCACGCGCGAGCTGGCCGACCAGGTCGCGCAACAGGTCAAGCTGTACGCCAAGTACACCAACCTGCGCAGCACGGTCGTGTTCGGCGGCATCGACATGAAGCCCCAGACGCTGGAGCTGAAGAAGGGCGTCGAAGTGCTCGTGGCCACGCCGGGCCGTCTGCTCGACCACATCGAAGCCAAGAACGCGGTGCTCAACCAGGTCGAATACGTCGTGCTCGACGAGGCCGACCGCATGCTCGACATCGGCTTCCTGCCCGACCTGCAGCGCATCCTGAGCTACCTGCCCAAGCAGCGCACCACGCTGCTGTTCTCGGCCACCTTCTCGCCCGAGATCAAGCGACTGGCCAGCAGCTACCTGCAGAACCCGGTCACCATCGAAGTGGCGCGGCCGAACGAAACGGCCTCCACCGTCGAACAGCACTTCTACAGCGTCTCTGACGACGACAAGCGCCGTGCGCTCAAGCAGATCGTCAAGCAGCGCGGCATTACGCAGGCCTTCGTGTTCGTCAACAGCAAGCTCGGCTGCGCGCGCCTCGCACGCTCGCTGGAGCGCGACGGTCTGCGTACCACCGCACTGCACGGCGACAAGAGCCAGGACGAACGCCTGAAGGCGCTCGCCTCGTTCAAGGCCGGCGAAGTCGACCTGCTGGTGTGCACCGACGTCGCGGCCCGCGGCCTCGACATCAAGGACGTGCCCGCCGTCTTCAACTTCGACATCCCGTTCAACGCCGAAGACTACGTGCACCGCATCGGCCGCACGGGCCGTGCCGGCGCCTCCGGCCTGGCCGTGAGCTTCGCCAGCGGCGGCAACGATGCGCGCCTGGTGGCCGACATCGAGAAGCTGATCAAGAAGAAGATCGAGCTCGAGCCCGTCGAGTTCGAAGAAGACCGCCCGCGCGGCCGCATCAACGACGGACGCCGCCACTGGCGCGAAGAAGGCGAAGCCGGCGACGCACGCGACGTGCTCGACCAGCCGCGCGAACGCCGCGAAGCCGACACCCGCCGCAGCATGAGCGGTGGCGGCCGCCCGCACCGCGCACCGTCCGCGCCGCGCGATCCGTTCTTCGACAAGCCCTACGAGTCCGGCGAGCGCGAAGCCGCCCCGGCCTGGGAAGCGTCGGCCAAGGCCGCACCCGCACGCGGCATCTCGAGCAACATCAAGAGCAAGCGCAAGGTCGCGGCGCTGTTCAAGGCGGCCGAGCCGGGTTGAGCCGGGGCTGCGCGACAGCGAAAGCAAAAAAGCCGGGCATGCCCGGCTTTTTTTCGTCTGCGCTCTGCGCGCTCAGGCCACGCGGAAGTGATGCGTGCCGTCGCGCCCCAGCTGCTCCACCAGCCCGAACTCCCAGTCCAGGTAGGCCTGCATGGCTTCTGCGGGCGCGTCGGTGCCTTCGTAGGGCCGGCGGTAGCGGTCGGTGCGGGCGGTGGCCAGGCGGGTCTCGCCGGTCTCGGCCGGCAACCCGGCGGCGAACCAGGCGGTGTTGCCGCCCGTGAGCACCTGCACCTCCACGTCGCGCTGGCCGCGTGCGTCGAGCAGGGCGCGCAGGTCCGCAGCGGCGTAGCGCGCGAGCAGGCTGCTGCCGCAGGTGAGCACGTAGCGCGGCGCGGACGGGATGGCTTTGGTGTCGAGCGCCAGCGCCAGTTGCGCGCGGATCGCGTACCAGGCGCCGGGAATGTGGCGCTTCACGTAGTTGGCGCTCGTGGTCACGTCGATCACGGCGGTGGCGGGCTGCTGCTTCAGTAACTCGGCCAAGGCTTGCGGCGCGATCTCGGCGACCGTGGTCGCGACGGGCGGGTGGGCCGCCGTCGGCGTGCCGGTTTCGCTGTGCGCGGCGGCTGGCGGCACCGCATCGGGCACGTACACCTCCCAGCCCATCTGCGCGAGCCATGAGGCGCTCATCGACGCGCGCACGCCGTCGTCGTCGGCCAGCACGATGCGGGCGCCGCGCACCGGCACCTGGTGGTCGGTTTCCTGCACCAGCTGCCCGCCGGGCGCGCTCGCGAAGCCGGGCAGGTGGCCGGCGGTGTATTCCTCGGGCGTGCGCACGTCGAAGCGATACACGGTGCGGTTCGGGGCCTCGAGTGTGCCGAGCGCGTCGAGGGCGATGCGGTGCACGCCCGCGGCATCGGCCACGCGGCGCGCGTCGGCCTGTGCCTGCGCGCGGTTCGCGTCCGACACCGCGGCCGGTGCCTGCCGGCCCGCGCCGTGGTCGAGCACCTGGCCCGCGAGCTTCCACCCGATGGTGCCGTTGCGCAGCGCCGCGACCGGATTCGGGATGCCCGCGTTCACGAGCGACTGCGTGCCGATGATGCTGCGTGTGCGGCCCGCGCAGTTCACGATCACGCGCGTGGCCGGGTCGGGCGCGAGCTCGCGCACGCGCAGCACCAGCTCCGCGCCGGGCACGCTGGTGGCCGAGGGGATGCTCATGGTCTGGTATTCGTCGAAGCGACGCGCGTCGAGCACGACCACGTCGGCGCGGCTGTCGATGAGCGCCTTCACCTCGGGCGCCGACAGCGACGGCGTGTGCCGCTCGTGCTCGACCAGCTCGCCGAAGGACTTGCTCGGCACGTTGACGTCGCGGAACAGCTCGCCGCCCGCCGCGCGCCAGCCTTCGAGGCCGCCGTCGAGCAGATGCACGTTGGTGTAGCCGAGTGCGGCGAAGGTGCGTGCCGCGAGCGGCGCGAGATCGACACCGTCGTGCGCGCCGTACAGCACGATGAAGGTGTCGCGCCGCGGAATGCGCCGCCACGCTTCGATCTCGATGCGCGACAGCGGCAGGTTGGCGGCCCACAGCGGGTGCTCCTGCGCGAACGGGTCTTCCTCGCGCAGGTCGAGCAGCGCGGTCTCCTCGCGCGCGATCAGGCGTTCGCGCAGCGCGGCGAAGGGCAGCAGGGGGAAGGAAGCGGTCGTGGTCGTCGTCATGCGGCAGTGTTTCGGAGTTCGGCGGAGCGGTCCCACAGGTTGGGCAGCAGCGTGTTGGAGTAGCCGGAGACGAAGGGCTTGCGCCCGCCTTCGGCCGGATAGGTGTGGCGGCGCACGGCACCGATGTTGGCGCCGTACACGTGGATGCTGATCGACACGCGGTCGGCGTGCGCGTTGTGCACGCGGTGCAGGTCGCCCACGGTGGGCGACACGGCCTCGACATGGCCCGCGTCGAGCCGCACCGGCTCGCCCCGGGGCTGTGCGGTGCCGTCGGCGTCGAGCGCGTAGGGCTGGCTGTACTCGGCGCCGCGCAGCATGCCGATCAGGCCCCACACCGTGTGGTCGTGGATCGGCGTGGCCTGGCCCGGACCCCAGACGAAGCTCACGACCGAGAAGCGCTCGGTGCTGTCGGCGTGCAGCAAAAACTGCTGGTAGTAGGTCGGGTCGGCCACGGCGAAGGCGTCGGGCAGCCAGTCGTCGCGCGCCACCAGCGTTCGCAGCAGCGCGCCGCCTTCGGACAGGATGCGCGGCTCGTCGGGCTGGCTGTCGAGCAGCCGGCCGAAGGCGCCGACGAAATCGCGCAGCGGAGCAATCATGCGGGGCGTTTCCAGAGTTGGGTGTCGGTGATCGCGCGCACATCCACGCGTGTGGGAAGGATACCGTCACGCGCCGAGCGGTCGGCCACAGTTTGCAGCGCGGCGATGTCGGCCTCGCTCACGGGCCGCCCCGCCACCGAGGCGCGCGCCGTGATGCGCCGCGCCGAGGCGATCGGCAGCCGCGTGAGCTGGCTGTAGGCCTGCGCGTAGGCCTCGGGGTTGGCCAGCGCCCAGTCGCCCGCGCGGGCGAGCCGCTCGAGGAACTGCACGATGGCCGCGCGCTTGGCCGCATCGGCCAGCGAATGCTCGCTCGCGGTGATGAAGCCCAGCGCCGTGTTGATGCCGCGCCCGTCGCGAAGGATGCGCCCGCCCTGCTGCAGCGCGATGGCGTAGTAGGGGTCGAAGATGGCCCAGGCGTCGATCTGCTTCGACGCGAATGCGGCGGCGGCGTCGGTGGGCAGCACGAACTTCACCGTGACCTCGTCGCGCCGCACGCCGGCCTCTTCGAGCGCGCCGTAGAGCTGGTACTGCGAGATGCTGCCGCGCGCCGACGAGACGACCACCGTCTGGCCGCGCAGGTCGGCCACGCGGCGCAGCGGCGAGTCGGGCTGCACCACGATGCCCAGCGACTCGGCCTTGCCGACGCGCGTGGCGACGATCTTCAGCGGCGTCTTGCCGACGGCCGCCGCGAGCACCGGCAGGTCGCCGGCCATCGCGGTGTCGACCGCGGCGCTGCGCTGCGCTTCGAACAGCGGCGCGGCGCCCTGGAAGTTGGCCCAGCGGTAGGCAAAGGGCGCGTCGTCGAGGGCCTTGGAGGCCTCGAACAGCGAGCGCAGGCCGCCGGCCTGGTCGCCGAGCACCAGCGTGGCCTGGGGTTGCGCCACCGCGCGCAGCGGGCCGGCCACGGCCAGCGACAGCGCGGCGCCTTGCGCGAGCCAGGTGCGGCGAGAAATTGGCAGCGCGCTCATGCCGCACCTCCGAAGGCCTGCAGCGCCCGCTGGCCCGCCGCGACCAGGATCGCGTCGTTCTGCGGCGTGTGGATGCGGCTGCACAGCACGTCGCGGTAATGGCGTTCGAGCGGGTTCTGGCGCGAGAGGCCGTGGTTGCCGCTCAGCTGGAGCGCCAGCTCGACCACGCGGATGGCATGCGTGGTCACGGTGTGCTTGAGCAGGCCGCTGTCGGCGGCGGGCGGCGTATGGCCGCTGTCGACCGCAGTGGCTGCGTCGTCGAGCAGCACGCGGTTGGTGCGCAGCAGCGCCTCGATCTCGCCCACCTGCTCCTGCACGCGCGGCAGGCTGGCCAGCGGCGCGCCCAGGCTGCCGGGCGCGCGCCGGTTCAAAAAGTCGACCAGCCAGTCGCGCGCGGCGCGCGCCACGGCGTCGTAGAGGCTGCCCAGCAGCACGACCATCCAGGCCTGCTGCGCCGCATGGGCGTCGATGTCGGTTTGGCTGCCGGCGCCGGGCGCCCAGTCGGCGGGCGCGCGCAGGTCGACGGCGTGGTCGGCGGCAATGGCGACGTCCTCGAACACCACCTCGTGGCTGCCCGAGGCGCGCAGGCCCAGGTGGTCCCAGCTCGCGATCACGCGGATGCCGGGCGCATCGCGAGGCACCAGGAACACGCCGGTGCGCGGCGCGGCCTCGTCGGTGCGCGCCCAGACCGCGAGCCACGACAGGCCCTCGATGCCGGTCGTGTAGAGCTTGTGGCCGTCGATGCGCCAGCCCTCGGGCGTGCGCCGCGCCACGGTGCCGGGCAGGCCGCCGCGCGCCGGCGACCCCAGCGCGGGCTCCACGCGCAGCGCGTTGATGAGCGCGCCGTGCGCCACCGCGTCGCGTGCCACGCGCTCGCGCAGGTGCGCGGGCCAGCGGCTCTCGCGGCGTGCGAGCGCCTGGTGCTGCAGGTAGGTCATGGTGAGGATCAGCGCGGTGGCGGGCTCGCCGCGCGCCACCGCCGCGATCACGCGGCGCGCTGTGGCCAGCGTGGCACCGCCGCCGCCGTACGCGGCAGGTGCGACAAGGCCGATCAGGCCGTGCGCCTGCAACGCCTCGAAGTTCTGGCGCGGAAAGGCGCCGCTGCGGTCGTGGTCTTCCGCCGTGGCCGCGAACTGCGCCGACAGGCGGGCCAGCACGGCGGGATCGACGGAGGGCGGGGTGTCTGTGTCGGGAACGGCCGGCGCGCGGCGCAAGGGGAGTGCACTCATGGTGCCCGCACGGTAAAGGCCCACTGCCAGCGCGCGAAGGATGCATCGCGCATATCCAAATTCGTTTTTCTGCGTTCGTTTTCGAGGCCCGTCTCGGTACGGTCTCGCTTCTCCTCGTGAGTGAGTGAAGAAGAAAGAACACAAGGCATGACACCCGATTTCCCGCTGGACCGACGTCGCCTGCTGCAGGCCGCCGCCGCATGGGGCGTGGCGGCGTCGGGCGTGGCGCAGGCCGCCGCGCCCTCGCGCGACCTGTCGGGCGTGACGCTGCGCGTGGGCACCTACAAGGGCCTGTGGCGCCCGCTGCTCACGGCCTCGGGCCAGGCCGACACGCCGTACAAGATCGACTGGCGCGAGCTCAACAACGGCGTGCTGCACATCGAGGCCATCAACGGCGACGCGCTCGACCTGGGATCGGGCAGCGAGATCCCGCCGGTGTTCGCGGCGCGGCAGAAGTCGAGCGTGCGGCTCGTGGCCGTGACGCACGAAGACCTCAACAACCAGGCCACGCTGGCGCGCAAGGACTCGGCCATCCGCAGCATTGCCGACCTCAAGGGCAAGCGCGTGGGCTACGTGCGCGCCACCACCTCGCACTACTACCTGGCCAAGCAGCTGGCCGAGGCGGGCCTGTCGTTTGCCGACATCCAGCCCGTGAGCCTCACGCCGGCCGACGGGCTCTCGGCCTTCGCGCGCGGCGACCTCGATGCCTGGGCCATCTACGGCTACAACGGCCAGCTCGCGCGCACCCAGTACGGCGCGCGCACGCTCAAGACCGGCGTGGGTTATCTATCGGGCAACTTCCCCATTTATGCCAACCCGCGCGCGCTCGACGACACGCTGCGCCGCGCGGCACTGGGCGACCTGCTGCAGCGCCTGCAGCGCGCGTTCGCCTGGATCAACGGCAACTTCCTGGCCTACGCCCGCGCGCAGTCGGCCGAGACGCGCGTGCCCGTGGGCGACCTGGTCGAGCTGTTCAACGGCCGCAGCGGCGACTACAGCCTGGGCCCCGTCACCGACGCCGTGGTGCGCAGCCACCAGGACGTGGCCGACACCTTCCAGAAGATCGGCGTGCTCGACGGCCCGGCCGATGTGAAGCCGCTGTGGGACCGCCGCTTCGAAAACCTGCTGCGGCTGCCCGCCGCCTGACCCCTTCATTCCATCCGCATCCACGAGGACACCATGAGCCAGAACGACGTTGAATTCATCGGCATGATCCAGGGCCAGAAGGTCTCGGAGATCCACGCCGCCAAGGGCCCGGCCATCGACCGCGACTACGTGCGCGCCTTCGCGCAGGCACACGAGAACGCCGGCTTCGACCGCGTGCTGGTGCCGCACCATTCCACCAGCCCCGACGCCACGCTCACCGTGGCCTACGCGGCCTCGGTGACCGAGCGCATCCACTTCATGCTCGCGCACCGCCCGGGCTTCGTGGCGCCCACGCTCGCGGCGCGGCAGTTCGCGTCGCTCGACCAGTTCAGCGGCGGGCGGCTCGGCGTGCACTACATCTCGGGCGGCTCCGACGAGGAGCAGAAGCGCGACGGCGACTGGCTCGACCACGACCAGCGCTACGCCCGCACCGACGAATACCTCGAGGTGCTGCACAAGGTGTGGACGGCCGAGAAGCCCTTTGACCACGAAGGCGCGCACTACCGCTTCCAGAACGCGTTCTCCGAAGTGAAGCCGGTGCAGACGCGCCACGGCAAGCCGCACGTGCCCGTGTACTTCGGCGGCGCGTCGGAGGCGGCGATTCCGGTCGCGGGCAAGTACGCCGACGTGTACGCGCTGTGGGGCGAATCGCTCGACCAGGCGCGCGAGCTCACGACGCGCGTGCGCGCCGAGGCCGCCAGGCACGGGCGCAGCGTGCGCTTCTCGGTATCGTTCCGCCCGATCCTGGCGGACACCGAAGAGGCCGCATGGGCGCGCGCCGAGAACATCCTGGCCGAGACGAAACGCCTGCGCGTGGTGCAGGGCTACAACCGCGGTGGCCCGCAGCAAAGCGAAGGCGCCAAGCGCCTGCTGGCTGCGGCCGAGAAGGGCTCGCGCCTGGACAAGCGGCTGTGGACCGCGGTCGCGCAGGAGATCGGCGGGCGCTCCAACAGCACCGCGCTGGTCGGCACGCCCGAGCAGGTGGCCGATGCGCTGCTCGATTACTACGACCTGGGCGTGACGACCTTCCTGATCCGCGGCTTCGATCCGCTCGAAGACGCGACCGACTACGGCCGCGCGCTGATTCCGCGCACGCGCGAACTCGTCGCGCAGCGCCTGCAGTCGCAGCGCAAGGCGGCCTGAGCCATGAGCGCCGTCCTGTCCATCGACCGCCACGCGGCCCAGCCGCTGAAGCTGCACGCCAACCCGCAGCAGAAACACTGGTTCGACCCCATCCCTCCGCGCCCCACCGTGCAGGCCGAGCGCCGCCACCGGCAGGAGCGCCTGGCGGGCGCCTTCCGCCTGTTCGCGCGCTTCGGCTTTGCGCAGGGCCTGGCCGGCCACATCACGGCGCGCGACCCCGAGCTGACCGATCACTTCTGGGTCAACCCGCTGGGCGTGCACTTCTCGCGCATCAAGGTGTCCGACCTGCTGCTGGTCAATTCGAAGGGTGAAACGGTCGTCGGCGACCGGCCGCTCAACAAGGCCGCCTTCGCCATTCACGCCGCGATCCACGAGCACAACCCGAACATCGTGGCCGCCGCCCACACGCACTCGACCTACGGCAAGGCCTGGTCCACGCTGGGCCGCCAGCTCGACACGCTCACGCAGGATGCCTGCGTGTTCCACGACGACGTGGCGCTGTTCGACGACTTCACCGGCATGGTGGTCGACACCAGCGAGGGCGATCGCATCGCCCGCGCGCTGGGCGACAAGAAAGGCGCGATTCTCAAGAACCACGGCATCCTGACGGCCGGCCCCACCGTGGAGGCCGCCGCGTGGTGGTACATCGCGCTGGACAACGCCTGCCACACGCAGCTGCTGGCCGAAGCCGCCGGCACGCCGCAGCCGATCGACGAGGCCACCGCGCGCCACACGCACGGCCAGATCGGCGGGCCCGAAGGCGCGATCCATTCCTTCGACAGCCTGTACGAAGGCCTGGTCGAGGCCGAACCCGAACTCCTGCTTTGACGATGACGACGAACCCCCGGAGCCTTTCCCCGATGAACGCATCCCTTTCCCGCCGCAGCGTGCTGCGCACCGGCGCCGCCGCCGCCGTGGTCGCCTCGGGCGGCCTCATTGCCTCGCAGGCCTTCTCGCAGCAGGCGCGCAAGCTCACCTTCGCCTGGAACGCTGCGGCCTTCTGCCTCTCGCCCGTGGTGGTGGCGCAGGAGCGCGGCTATTTCGAGCGCAACGGCCTGCAGGTGGACCTCATCAACTACACGGGCTCGACCGACCAGCTGCTCGAGTCGCTCGCCACCGCCAAGGCCGACGCGGCCGTGGGCATGATCCACCGCTGGCTCAAGCCGCTCGAATCGGGCTTCGACGTGAAGATCGTCGGCAGCTCGCACGGCGGCTGCGTGCGCCTGGTGGGCGCCAAGGACGCGGGCGCCACCAGCCTGGCCAGCCTCAAGGGCAAGATCATCGGCGTGTCGGACATCGCGAGCCCGGGCAAGAACTTCTTCTCGATCCTGCTGGCCAAGAACGGCATCGACGCCGACCGCGACGTCACCTGGCGCCAGTACCCGGCCGACCTGCTCGACATCGCGGTGAAGAAGGGCGAGATCCACGCCATTGCCGACGGCGACCCGAACGTGTACCTGATCGAGAAGCGCAACCAGGGCACCTTCGTCGAGCTCGCGAGCAACCTCTCGGGCGAGTACAAGGACAAGGTCTGCTGCATCGTCGGCGCGCGCGGCGAGCTGGTGCGCAAGGACAAGGCCACCGTCGCCTCGCTGGTGCGCGCCATCGCGCAAGCCTCCGACTACGTGGCCGAGAACCCGAACGAGTCGGCCAAGCTCTTCGCCAAGTACTCGCCCAAGGTGCCGGTCGAAGACCTGCGCGCGCTGCTGGGCACGCTCACGCACAACCACCACCCGCTGGGCCGCAAGCTGCGCGACGAGGTGGAGTTCTACGCGCGCGACTTCCGCGGCGTCGGCGTGCTCAAGAAGACCACCGACCCGGTGCGCTTCGCGGAGCACGTGTCTTTCGATCCGCTGGCATGAGCGCCGTCATCGACCGGGTGCTCGAGGCACCACCGCAAGCGCCGGGGCACTGGCGCCGCCCTGGCATCGAGAAGGCCGCGCCGGCCGCCGTGTTCGCGCGCCCCGCGGAAGGCTTCTGGCGCACCGGCGCGCTCGCGAGCGCGGGCTGGATCGCGCTGGGCCTGCTCACCGTCTATTGGCCCAACAAGGCGGTGGGCTTCAGCGACTGGGCCTACACCGAGGAGTTCGGCATTGCCGCCATCGCCATCGGTGCGGCGCTGCTGCTCGTGGCGCTGCTCGGCACGCGTGCGGGCCGCGTGGCGCGCACGCTGCGCCCGGCCGGGCCATGGCTGGTCGCGCTGCCGGTGCTGTTCGCGATCTGGGAGATCGCGACGGCCAAGCTCGCGCTGCTGCCCACGCCGTTCTTCGCGCCGCCGCAGAGCCTCATCGAGACCTACATCGACGACTGGCGCCGCCTCGGCGAAAGCCTGGCGCATTCGGCGCGGCTGCTCGCCCACGGCTTCGTGCTGGGCGCGCTGGCGGGCTTTCTCACGGGCGTGACCATCGGCTGGTCGCGCATCGCGGGCTACTGGGTGCATCCGGTGCTGCGCTTCGTGGGGCCGGTGCCGGCCTCGGCGCTGCTGCCGCTGGCGTTCTTCTTCTTTCCGTCGAGCTATGCGGCGGCCGTGTTCCTCATTGCGCTGGCCACGGGCTTTCCGGTGGCGGTGCTGACGTGGTCGGGCGTGGCGGGCGTCAACCGCAACTACTACGACGTGGCGCGCACCATGGGTGCGAGCGAGCGCTTCCTGGTGCTGCGCGTGGCCATTCCCGCCGCGCTGCCGCAGGTGTTCGTGGGCCTGTTCATGGGGCTGGGTGCTGCGTTCTCGGTGCTGGTGACGGCCGAGATGATGGGCGTGAAGGCCGGGCTGGGCTTCTACCTGTCGTGGGCGCAGGGCTGGGCGTCGTACTCGAACATGTACGCCGCGCTGATCGTGATGGCGCTGCTGTGCTCGGGCCTGATCACGCTGCTGTTCAAGGTGCGCGACCGCGTGCTGTCGTGGCAGAAGGGGACCGTCAAATGGTAGCCACCGCGCAAGCCGAAGCGGGTGTGCGCCAGGCCGGCGCGCAGATCGACATCCAGGGCGTGAGCCACTGGTTCGACGTGCCGGCCGGGCCGCTGCAGGTGCTCGACGACATCGACCTCACGGTGAAGCCCGGCGAGTTCGTCGCGCTGCTCGGGCCGAGCGGCTGCGGCAAGTCGACGCTGCTGCGCCTCGTGGCCGGGCTGGAGCCCGCCACCGCCGGGCGCATCACGCAGGACGGCGCACCCATCACGCGGCCCGACCCGTCGCGCATCGTCGTCTTCCAGGACCCGACGCTCTACCCATGGCGCAGCGTGTGGGACAACGTGGCGCTCGGCCTGCAGGCGCGCGGCGTGCTCAAGGCGCAACGCGGGCGCGTCGACGAGGCGCTGAAGCTCGTCGGCCTCACCGACTTCGCCAAGGCCTTTCCGCACCAGCTCTCGGGCGGCATGGCGCAGCGCGTGGCGCTGGCGCGTGCGCTGGTCAACGACCCGCAGCTGCTGGTGCTCGACGAGCCGCTGGGCAAGCTCGATTCGCTCACGCGCATCGCGATGCAGAGCGAGCTGGTCAACCTGTGGCAGCGCGCGGGCTTCTCGGCGCTGTTGGTGACGCACGACGTGGAAGAGGCGCTGTTCCTCGCCAACCGCGTGATCGTGCTGAGCGACCGGCCGGCGCGCATCGCGGCGGAGCTGGTGGTCGACCTGCCGTACCCGCGGCATCGCGGCCACGCGCGTTTGGCAGAACTCCGTCACGAAGCGCTGCGCCACCTGGGGCTCGACGCCACCTGGTAGATGTAGCTCGCCCCCAGGCTGCGCGCACTTCGTGTCGCTTCGCCAACCCCCTACCGGGGGCGGGCCGGCCGCTTCGGGCGGCCGTGCGCGGCGGCCCCTTGAACAGATATGAACGCTCTGCCGGAAGCCGACTGGCTCAATTTCCTGATCGACCTGCTCCAGGGCGCCCAACTGCAGCTGCTGCGCGTGCTCGATGCGCTCGGCCTCGTGCAAAAGGTGAACGGCCAGCCGGCCTGGCCGTGGACGCACCGGCTGTCGGGCGAGAACCTGCTGATCGACCTGGGGCAGGCACGCAGCCTCGCGTGGACGCTGGTGTGCGTCGGCGTGGCGGTGCTGCTGCTGTTGATCGCGTTGCTCTGGCGGCGCCCGCGCTGGTACCTGCTCGCGCTGGTGCCGATGCTGCTGATCGCGGCGCCCTGGCCCCACGCGAACGTCGTGCTCGTGCCTGCGACGCCGGCGAGCTTCCACGCGTCGCCGACCGGCTTCACGGCCGCGTCGATCGCGCAAGGCCGCGTGCTCTACGCGCAGCACTGCGTGAGCTGCCACGGTACCGACGGCAAGGGCGAAGGGCCGCTGGCCGCCTCGCTGGCCGTGTGGCCGCCGAATCTCACGGGCCCGCTGCTGTGGCGCCGCGCCGATGGCGACCTGCTCTGGCGCGTGCTTCACGGCACCGCCGCCATGCCCGGCTTCGGCGGCCCGCTCGACGCGGCCGATGCCTGGGCGCTCATCGACTACATGAAGGCGCAGGGCGCGGGCCAGAGCCTGCGCGCGCAGGGCCACTGGCCGCAGCCCGTCGGCCTGCCCGACATGGCGGTGCGCTGCGGCGCGCAGGCGCCCAAGTCGCTCGCGCAGTGGCGCGGGCAGCGCGTGCGCGTCGTGGCGGGCGCGGTCGCGCCCAGCGAAGACCCGCGCCTGGTGACGGTGCAGCTGCTGCCGCCCGGGGCGAAGGCGGCGGGCGTCACCGCCGATTGCGTGGCCGATTCACCGGCCGCGTGGGAGGCGCTGGCGCTCATCGCGGGCACCGAGCAGCTCGCGGGCATGCAGCTGATCGCCGACCGCGACGGCTGGCTGCGCGTGCGCGGCCAGCCGGGACAGGCCGGCTGGTCCGACGACGACCTGCTGTGTCGCAGCGACAGCCCGCCGGCCGTCTCGGCGAAAGGCGCCGTGCTGCCACCCGATGGCCTGGGCGCGCTCATCGCCCGCATGGACGCCGAGCCGGTGCGCTTCGTCAAGGGCGGCTTCATCCACTGATTTCTTTTTTCACTGCTTCCACGGAGAACGAACCCATGACTTCACACCTCGACCGATCGCGCCGCCAGCTGCTTGCCGGCGGCCTTGCTGCGGCCACGACCGCCACCTTGCCCGCCTTCGTCCGCGCGCAGGGCCGCCCGGTGCTCAAGGCCGGCGACCAGAAGGGCGGGCTGCGCGCGTTGCTCGAAGCGGCGGGCGGGCTCGAAGGGCTGGGCTACGACATCCAGTGGTCGGAGTTCCCGGCCGCCGCGCCGCTGGCCGAGGCGCTCAACGCGGGCGCGGTCGATTCGGGCCCGATCGGCGATGCGCCGCTGATCTTCGCGCTCGCGGCCGGCACGCGCGTCAAGGCCATCGGCGCGAACCGCTCGGACGCCTACGGCACGGCGGTGCTGGTGCGGCCCGATTCGTCGCTCAAGAGCGCGGCCGAGCTCAAGGGCAAGAGCATCGCCACCAACCGCGGCTCCATCGGCCACTACGTCACGCTCAAGGCGATCACGGCGGCGGGCCTGAAGCCCGAGGACGTGAACCTGCGCTTCCTCGCGCCGGCCGACGCCAAGCTCGCGCTCACGCAGGGCTCGGTCGATGCCTGGGCCACCTGGGAGCCCTACACCGCGCTGGCCGAAATCAGCCGCCATGCGCGCGTGCTGGTCAGCGGGCGCGGCCTGCTGCCGGGGCTGAGCTACCTCGCCGCGACCGACGCCGCCATCGCCGCCAAGCGGCCAGTGCTGCAGGACTTTCTGCAGCGCGTGGTGAAGGCGCAGCGCTGGTCGTACCGCAACGTCGATGCGTTCTCGGCCACGCTGGCACGCATCATCGGCATTCCGCCCGAGGCGGCGAAGCTGCAGTTCGAGCGCCGCCAGCAGCAGTGGGTGGCCATCGACGCGCAGGTCATCGCCGACCAGCAGGGCACGGCCGATTTCTACCGGCAGGTGGGGCTCATCAAGCAGCCGCTCGACGTGAAGGGCACGTTCGACACGGGCTTCGGTGCCACGGCCTAGGGCCGTCGCTCGAGCGCCTGCACGCGGAAGTCCTGCGGCGCGATGCCGTAGGCGCGGCGAAAGGCGCGGCTGAAGTCCGAGGCGCTGCGAAAGCCGGCGCCGTAGGCGATGTCGGTCACCATCACATGCGGGTAGCGCGCCAGGTCGCTCGCCGCCTGGCGCAGCCGCAGGCTGCGGATGTAGCTGCCCAGCCCGCCCTCGTGCTGGAACATGCGGTACAGCGTGGGGCGCGGCAGCTGCAGCGCGGCCAGCACGCTCTCGGGCGTGAGGTCGGCGCGGTGCAGGTGCGTCTGCACGTGGCGGCGCACCCGGTCGAACATGGCGGCGCGTGCCGCCGCGCGCGCGTTGCCGTCGAAGCCGGCCTGCTTGCCGAAGGCCGACACCACCAGCTGCGCGCCCGTGCGCACCGCGCTCTGCGCCGCCGCCGGCGTCATGCCGCCGATGTGGCGCGCCAGCGAGATCGCGTGCCCCGCCGCCAGCCGCGCCAGCGGCGTGGTGCAGGCCAGCGTGCGCCCGTGCAGGGCCTCGGGGTCGGGGAAGCTCTCCTGCACCAGCGCGCCGGGCACGAAGAAGGTGTGGACCCGGCAGTCGTGGCGCCGCATGCGCACCGGCTGGTTCATGTCCAGCGCGAGGATGGTGGGCGTGCCGGCGGGGGCGGGCGGCGGTTCGTCCTTGCGGCGTGCACCCGGGGTGGCCCGCACCCGCAGGTCGTCCACGCCGCCTTCCTCGAACACATGGAACACGAAGTCGCGCACGCTGTCGGTCGACACGCGGGCCAGCGAGCGCTCCAGCACCAGCGTGTCGGAGCGGCATTCGGTGAAGACCAGGCCGCCCACGTCGTAGCGGTCGATCGCGGCGTGGAAGGGGCGCTCGAGCGCGTCGCGCGAGGGCAGGGCGTCCATCACATGGCCGACGCGCGCGCGCCAGGCCAGGAACTGCCGGTCGGGCGGCTCCGCGTGCACGTCGAAATGGCTGTGCGCCACGCCCGGGGGGCAGAGGGGGCGTTCGGGGGCCGTGGCGGCGCTGTGCGTCATAGGGCGAGGTCGGAGCGGCGCCAAGGGGCTGGGGGGGCCATGCCCGCCAAATAGTACTAACTAAGCGTTAAAAAATCACAGATTTCGCGAAATTCTCCCAAGAACTGAGACGGAAGGTCAAGGCTGTTTACAAAGCGACCTCAGGCTCGCGAGAGGCGTCCTTGCATTGCATTTCGTGGCACAGGGACGCCGGGTTTACTTTTTCCCCCAGCGTTGATCGACCGAGCGAGCATTGACATGTCCAAAGGAAGCGCCGAGCTGCGTGCCATTTCGGAACTGGACGACGCACCGCCCTTGAGCCCCGCGGTGGCCGCCAACGCCGCGGCGCGGCTCTTTGCCCAGGCCAACCAGCTGGAACTGGCCCAGCTGATGACGGCGGTCGAGCGCGGCGACGTGTGGGCGGCCGCGCGCACGGCGCGGCAGATCCTGTGCGACATCGAGGAGGCGGCCCTGGCGGCGCACGGGCTCGACCGGACGCACGAAGAAACCGGCGACGAGGGCCTGCTCTCGCCGCGTGAACTCAAGGTGCTGGAACTCGTGGCCCAGGGCTGGAGCAACCGGCGCGTGGCCGAGGCGCTGCACCGCTCCGACAGCACGGTCGCCAGCCAGATCAAGAGCATCTACCGCAAGCTGTCGGTCCATTCGCGTACGCAGGCCGTGCACGAGGCCACGCGGCGCGGGCTGCTGCGCCCCTCGGGCGCGACGCAGCGCCGGGTGATCAGCTTCCCGGGGTCCGGGCCCGCGCGCGGCTGAACTCAGGCGGCCTTGCGCGTGCGTGGCCTGGGCGTGCCGCCGGCCGCCGGCAACTGCTCGCGCAGGTAGGCCAGAAAGGTGCGCACCACCTCGGGCAGCGTGCGATCGGCCAGCGTCTGCAGCTCGACCGAACGCCCGCGCATGCCGGGCTCGCGGATCTCGGCCGCCACCAGTTCGCCGCGCTGCACGCGGTCGCGCACCGTGATCTCGCCCGTGATGGCCAGGCCGCCGCCCTGCAGCACGAAGTTGGCGAGCGCCTCGAAACGGTTGCTCACCAGCACGGGCTCGAACACGAGGCCGCGGTTGCTGCAGCCCACGTCGAACAGCTGGCGCACCGTGTTCTCGGGGCTGCCCAGCGCGAGGGGAAAGGGATGCATCTGCGCCAGCGTCACGCTGCGCGACTTCGCCAGCGCATGGTCAGGCCGCATGATCGCGAACACTGACGCCGCCTGGCGGTGCTCGACCCGGATGCCGCGCACCGCCGCGCGGCTGTAGGTCAGGCCGATGTCCGCTTCGCCAAGCAGCACGGCGTCGCTCACCTGCGTCGGGCCGGTGGCATCGAGCCGGAAGCGCACGCCCGGGTACTGTGCGCGGAACGCCGCGATGGTGCGCGGCAGGAACTCGTTGGCGAAGCCCGAAGAACAGGCGATGCGCACCCGCCCGCTCAGCGGCCCCTGCAGCGCCTGGATGTCCGACAGCACGCGCTCGGCCTCCAGTGCGCCGCGCAGCGCGTGCGCCGCCAGCAGCTCGCCCGCGGCGCTGGGCACCATGCCGCGCGGGCGGCGCTCGAACAGCGGCGCGCCCACCAGCGTTTCGAGCGCGGCCACCTGGCGGCTGATGGCCGAGATGCTGACGTTCAGCCGCGCGGCCGCCTCGGTGAGCGAGCCCGTGCGGGCCACTTCGAGGAAGTAGCGCAGCGAGGTTTCCTGCAGGCGGCGGCTGGGCATGGGGGAGTGTGAGGTTTGCAAGGAATGCAAAGGTAGCTCAAAAAAATAGCAATTGTTGAAAAGGTATGCGCTTTTTATGCTGCGCAGATCCCCAGTTCTCCGTCCTGCTCCCTTCTGCGCCGCCATCCATGTCCAACCTTTCCTCCCGCTCTTCCCGCCGCCTGATGGCGTTCCTGCCCACGGCCGTCCTGCTGCTGGGCCACGGCCTCGCGCAGTCGGCCGAACTGTCGCCGGCCCAGGCCGAGCGCCATGCGCAGGGCACCTACCGCGAGTACTTCGAGTTGCTGGCCCTGCCCAACGACGCCACCGTGCCGGAGGACATCCGCAAGAACGTCGACTGGCTGGAGCAGGCCTTCCGCAAGCGCGGCTTCACGACGAAGCAGCTGCCCAACAACGGCAAGCCGATGCTCTACGCCGAGTTCCCGGGCAGCGACCCCGCGCGCAAGACGGTGCTCTTCTACATGCACCTCGATGGTCAGCCGGTGATCCCCGCGCAGTGGGCGCAAAAGAGCCCGTGGACGCCCGTGCTCAAGCGCAAGACAGGGAAGGGCGAGTGGGAAGAGATCGATGCGGCCCCGCTCTTCAGCGGCCCGCTGGACCCCGAGTGGCGCGTGTTCGGCCGGGCCTCGGCCGACGACAAGGGCCCGATCATGATGCTGCTGGCGGCCATCGACGCGCTGAAGGCCGGCGGCGGCCAGCCGGCGGTCAACGTGAAGGTGATCCTCGACAGCGAGGAAGAAAAGGGTTCGCCGTCCATCAGCCAGGTCATGCAGGCGCACCGCGAGCTGCTGCGCAGCGACGCCATCGTGATCCACGACGGCCCCATGCACGCCACCAACCGGCCCACGCTGGTGTTCGGCAACCGCGGCGCGGCCGATGCGCGGCTCACCGTGTACGGCGCCAAGGTGCCGCTGCACAGCGGGCACTACGGCAACTACGCCCCCAACCCGGCGCAGCGCCTGGCCAGCCTGCTGGCCACGATGAAGGACGACACCGGCCGCGTGACCGTGCCCGGCTACTACGACCGCGTGAAGATCGGCGAGGCCGAGCGCAAGATCATGGCCGCCGTGCCCGACGACGAGGCCGCGCTCAAGCGCCGCCTGGGCATCGCCCGCACCGACCGGGTCGGCGCCAACTACCAGGAGGCGATGCAGTACCCCTCGCTGAACGTGCGCGGCATGGCCTCGGCGGCCGTGGGCGACAAGGTGGCGAACATCGTCCCCGACAAGGCCGAGGCCGAGATGGACCTGCGCACCACGCCCGACTCCGACGCGCCCTACCTGGGCAAGCTGATCGAGGCGCACATCGTCAAGCAGGGCTACCACCTCGTGAAGGGCGCGCCGACCGACGAGGAGCGCGCCCGCTACGACAAGATCGCCAGCTTCAGCTACCGCAGCGAGGGCGCCGACGCGGCGGGCTCGCCCATCAACTCACCGATCGGCCAGTGGGCTTACAAGGCGCTGACCGACACCTTCGGCACCACGCCCGAGCCGGTGCGCATCCGCATGATGGGCGGCACCGTGCCGACGGCGGAAATCGTGCGCGTGCTGCAGGTGCCCTTTGCGATCATTCCGCTGGTGAACGCCGACAACAACCAGCACGCGGCGAACGAGAACCTGCGCATGGGCAACTACGTGACTGGCGTGCAGACGGTCTACGCGCTGATGACGCACGGGTTCTGAGCCCCGGACGGGGCGGGGTGCCCGTCAGGCCCCCTTGCCGGGCTTCTGCGCCTGCTCGCAATTCACCTGGACCAGCTCGCGCTGGTCCAGCGTCGCGCCGAAGCGCACCGCACTGAGGCAGCCGCCCCACACGCAGCCGGTGTCGGTCGAGAGCAGGTCGGGCCGCGAGAGCCAGCCCAGCGTCGACCAGTGGCCGAAGGCGACCGTGGCCGCGGCCGTCTTGCGGCCCGGCACGTCGAACCACGGCAGGTAGCCCTCGGGGCCGGGAATGGCGCCGTCCTTGCTCTCGAACTCCATCACGCCCTCGGGCGTGCAATAGCGCAGGCGCGTGAGCGCGTTGACGATCACGCGCAGGCGCGCATGGCCCGTGAGCGCGTCGTCCCAGTGGTCGGGCGTGTTGCCGTACATCTCGTGCAGGAAGTCGCCCAGCGCGGGCCCGCGCAGCACCGACTCGACCTCCGACGCCAGCGCCAGCGTGTCGCCCACCGTCCACTGCGGCAGCACGCCGGCATGCACCATGAGCAGGTCGCCGCCGCCGATCTGCATGTGCAGCGCCATGTGCTGCTGGCGCAGCCAGTCGAGCATCGCCGCGCTGTCGGGCGCGGCCAGCAGGTCGGCCACCGTGTCCTTGCGGCCGCCCTTGCGCACGCCGTGCGCCACGCCCAGCAGGTGCAGGTCGTGATTGCCCAGCAGGCTGCGCGCCGAGGCGCCGTAGCCCTGCAGGCGGCGCAGCACCGCGGCCGAATCGGGGCCCCGGTTGACCAGGTCGCCGAGCACCACGAGCGTGTCGCGGCTGGGGGAGAAATCGATCTTGTCGAGCAGCCGGCCCAGGGGGACATCGCAGCCCTGGACGTCGCCGATACAGTAAAGTGACATTCCCTCATTCTCTCCCCCCGTTCATGGATGTCTTCCTGCTGGCCTTGCTGACCACCCTCAATGCGGTGTTCGCAATGTCCGAAATGGCCCTTTCCACCAGCCGCCGCGCACGCCTCGCGGCCTTGGCCGAAACGGGGGACACCGGGGCGGAGGCCGCGCTGAAGTTGATGGAATCGCCCACGCAATTCCTCTCGACCGTGCAGATCGGCATCACCTCCATCGGCATGCTCAGCGGCATCGTGGGCGAGGCCGCCTTCGCGGCGCCGCTCGCGGTGTGGATGGAAGGCCTGGGCATGGGCGCCGGCACCTCCAGCATCGTGTCGACCGCGGTGGTGGTGACCTGCATCACCTTCTTCACCATCATCTTCGGCGAGCTGGTGCCCAAGCGCATCGGCCAGCTGTACCCCGAGCCGGTGGCGCGCTTCGTGTCGCGCCCCATGCGCGGGCTGGCCAAGGGCGCCAAGCCCTTCGTGTGGCTGCTGGCCGGCGCCACCGCCACCACGCTGAAGCTGCTGCGCATCGATGCCAACGCCGCGCGCTCGGTGACGGAAGAAGAAATCTCGGCCAGCCTTGAAGAAGGCGTGGACGCCGGCGTGATCGAGCAGCACGAGCACCAGATGGTGCGCAATGTGTTCCACCTGGACGACCGCCGCCTGTCGTCGCTCATGATCCCGCGCGCCGACATCGAATGGCTCGACGCCTCCAACACCGTGGCGCAGGCGCTGCAGAAGGTGGCGGACGCCGCGGCGCTCAACCTCGTGCACTCGTGGTACCCCGTGTGCCGCAACTCGCTGGACGATGTGGTCGGCGTGATCAGCGTGGCGCACCTGCTGCGCCTGGGTTCCGCCCACAAGGGCGTGCTCGGCCAGGAGGCCACGCCCGCCGTGTTCGTGCCCGAGACGCTCACCGGCATGGAACTGCTCGAGCAGTTCCGCACGCGCGCCGGCCGGCTGGTGTTCGTGGTCGACGAGTACGGCGTGGTGCAGGGCCTCATGACCCCGCGCGACCTGCTCGAGGCCATCACCGGCGAGCTGCAGCCCGGCATGCAGGCCGACGCCTGGGCGCACCAGCGCGCCGACGGCATGTGGGAGCTCGACGGCCTCATGCCCGTGTCGGAACTGCGCGCGCGCCTGGGCATCCGCGAGCTGCCCGACGAAGAGCGTGGCCGCTACAACACCGTGGCCGGCCTGCTCATGTCCGTGTCGGGTCACCTGCCCGCTGTGGGCGAGCACATCGACTGCGCGGGCTGGTGCTTCGAGGTCGTGGCGCTCGAAGGGCGCCGCATCGACCGCGTGCTGGCATCGCCGGACCCGGCCGCGCCGCAAGAAGACTGAAGAGGAGGGCGCGGCCATGCTGTCGCTGCTTGCACTGAGTTGCCCCCAATGCTCGGCCCCGCTGCCGCGCGCGGCGCGCTGGCGCACCGTCAATTGCGGCTACTGCGGCGCCACCATCACGCGCGGCACCGAGACCGTCGAGCGCGAGAGCTTTCGCGCCGCCTGGCGCCGCGCCAACGCGGCGCAGCTGTCGGACACCGGTCGCCTCCTGCAATGGCGCGGCGCGCACTACCGCGTGCTCGCGCCGCTGGGCCAGGGCGAACACAGCGAGGTGCTGCTGGCCGAACGGCTGGGCGCCGTGCCCGAGCGCGTGACGATCAAGCTCGCGCGCGACGCGGCGGGCAACGCCGTGCTGGCGCGCGAGGCCGCCGTGCTGCAGGCGCTGCAAGCCCTGTCGGTGCCCGGCGCGGCCTACTTCACGCGGCGGCTGCCGCAGCCGCTGGGCCTGGGCGTGGCGCAAGGCCTGGGCGACGGCGAACGGCAGGCGCTGGTGCTGCGCCACCCGACCGGTTTCTGGGGCAGCCTGCAGGAGGTGCAGCAGGCCAACCCGCAAGGCATCGACGCCCGCCATGCCGTCTGGCTCTGGCGGCGCATGCTCGAGGTGCTGGCCTTCGTGCACGGCGCCGGCTGGACGCACCGCGCGCTCGCGCCCGCGCATGCGCTCGTGCATCCGCGCGACCACGGCGTGCTGCTCATCGGCTGGTCGCAGGCCAGGCAGGACGTGTCAGGCGGCGCCATCGGGCGCGACCTGATGGCGTCGGCGCGCAGCGTGCGCGCGCTGTTGTCCGATGGCGCCGCGCCCGCACCGATCGCCGCCTTGCTGCGCGAGTGCAGCGACGACGCCGTGGCCTGCGAGCGCCTGGGCGCGCAGGGCATCGAGCAGGCGCTGTCGGTCGCCTCGCGCGAGGCCTTCGGGCCGCCGCGCTTCGTTCACTTCGACCCCGCGCCGGCCGGCTAGCCGCCAGCCTTTCACTTTTTCCCCACGAAGGAGCACGTCCATGGGTTACGGAAACTATTCGCACGCCGCCCACGCGGCCATCGTGGCCGACCGCGCCGCCAAGTCCGGCAGCGAGGTTTTCACGCAGACCGCCACGCACGCGCTCATGAACCCGCAGGGGCTCAAGGTGCGCGAGTCGCGCGACAACGCCGACCATCCGAACGCGCTGGGCATCGTGTTCGCGCTCGATGTCACCGGCTCGATGGGCGACATCCCGCAGACCCTCGCGCGCCGCGAGCTGCCCACCTTCATGAAGCTGCTGACCGACTGCGGCGTGGCCGACCCCCAGCTGCTGTTCATGGCCATCGGCGACGCCACCTCCGACCAGGCACCGCTGCAGGTGGGGCAGTTCGAATCGACCGCCAACCTCATGGACCAGTGGCTCACCTGGAGCTATCTCGAAGGCGGCGGCGGGGGCAGCGGCGAAGAAAGCTACGAGCTCGCCTTCTACGTCATGGCGCAGCACACCGACATGGACTGCTGGGTCAAGCGCAAGAAGCGCGGCTACCTGTTCGTCACGGGCGACGAGCTGCCGTACCCGGCCGTGTCGCGCCACCAGGTCGAAGGCCTCATCGGCGAGAAGCTCGACGAGGACATTCCCATCGAGGAGGTCATCGCCGCCGCGGCCGAGACCACGCACTTGTTCTTCCTGATCCCCGACGCGCAACGCCGCCGCCGCTGCGAGCCGCGCTGGCGCGAGCTGCTGGGCGACCACGTGATCTGCATGGACTCGCCCGACGACGCCTGCGCGATGGCGGCCGGCATCGTCGCGCTCACCGAGAAGGCCGTGCCCAGCCTCGACGCGCTGGCCGGCGTGATGGCCGCCACCGGCATGGCCAAGGAGCGCGTGGGCGGCGTGCTGCACGCGCTCGATGGCTACGCCGCGCTGCTCGATCCGAACGCACCGCGCCGCGCCACGCCGGCCGCCGGTCACGGGGCGCGCAGCTCGTGGTGGAAGCGGCTCTTCGGCTGACTGTTTGCCATTGAGCTCCACGCGCTACGTCTCGCTGCTCGGCCTCGGTTTCGGCGACTGCGGCAAGGGGCGCTTCACCGACTTCCTGTGTGGCGCCTGGGGCGCGCACACCGTGGTGCGCTTCAACGGCGGCGCGCAGGCCGGCCACAACGTGGTGCTGGCCGACGGCCGCCATCACACCTTCTCGCAGTTCGGCGCGGGCAGCTTCCATGCCGGCGTGGCGACCGTGCTGGCGAGCCCGGTGGTGGTGCACCCGACGGCGTTGCGCGTCGAGGCCGAGGTGTTGCAGCGAGCGGGTGTGCCCGACGCTTTTGCTCGCCTGTTCGTCGATGCGCGCTGCCGCGTGACCACGCCTTTTCATCAGGCTGCTGGCCGCCTGCGCGAATGGGCGCGGGGCGCGGCCGCGCATGGCAGCTGCGGCGTCGGCGTGGGCGAGACCGTGCGGCAGGCGCTGGCCGCGCCCGAAACGACGCTGCACTACGGCGATCTGGTTCACCCCGCGCACACGCTCGACAAGCTCGAAGCCCTGCGCCTCGCGCTGCACCGCGAGTTTGCGGATGCGGTGCCTTCGTCGGCCGAGGCCGCGCAAGAGCTGTCCGTGCTCGCCGACGCCTCGCTCGCACCACGCTGGCTCGACGCCGTGCAGCCCTGCCTGCGCCAGTCGCCGCCCGCGAGCGCCGACGCCATCGGCGAACGGCTCGCGCGCGCCGGCACCGTGCTGTTCGAAGGCGCGCAGGGCGTGCTGCTCGACGAATGGCGCGGCTTTCATCCGTACACGACCTGGAGCACCGTCTCCACCGCCGCCGTCGAGGCAGTGCTGCGCGACGTGGGCATTGCATCGCCCGTTCAGCACCTGGGCGTGCTGCGCAGCCATCTCACGCGGCACGGCGCCGGCCCGCTGCCCACGCACGACCGCGCGCTCGATGCGCGGTTGGCCGAGCCGCACAACGCCGACGACGGCTGGCAGGGTGCGTTTCGCCGTGGCCACCCCGACGCGGTGCTGCTGCGCTACGCGCTCGCTGCCGTCGGGCCGCTCGACGGGCTGCTCGCCAGCCACCTCGATGCGCTCGCGCATGCGGACCTGCGCTGGTGCACCGGTTACCGCAGCGCCGACGGGCACACGCTGTCATCGCTGCCGCTCGGCGATGCGACCGACCTCGACCACCAGCACGCGCTCACCCGCCTGCTGGAGGGCGCCCAGCCCCTGTACGACCCGCAACCCGTCGCCAGCGCCCCCGAGTGGGTGCGGCGCGTGGAAGCCCTCAGCGGCCTGCCCGTGCGCTTCGGTGCGTTCGGCCCGGTGCGCGAGGCCGTCCGCGCGCGCGACCTGCTGCTCTGATCTCATGAGAAAGCCTGCGTGACCCCCAACCTCTTCCTGATCGCCGGCGCCGTGCTGAGCGCCATCGCCGCGCTCTTGCACATCGGCGTCATCTTCGGCGGCCCGTCCTGGTACCGCTTCTTCGGTGCGGGCGAGCGCATGGCTGCGAGCGCAGAGGCCGGCCACCTGTACCCCGTGGCCGTCACGCTGGTCATCGCCGGCATGCTGGGCGTGTGGGCCGCCTACGCGCTGGCGGGCGCCGGCGTGTTGCAGCCGCTGCCGCTGCAGGCGTTGGTGCTACCTGCCATCACCGCCGTGTACCTGCTGCGCGGCCTTGTCGCCGTCGCGATGTGGCTGTTCGACCGGCGCCGCCTCAGTGCTTTCTGGGTGTGGAGCTCGCTCGTGTGCTTCGTGTACGGCGTGGTGCACCTCGTCGGGCTCGTGCAGGTCTGGGACACGCTCTGACGACCTCACCGCCGCGGCACTCAAGCAGAATCAGAACCGAAAAGCGTCTCTCCGTTTTCCTTCCCCCACGACACACACCATGACCACTCCCGAAGACATCTACACCGAACCCCCCGCCGATCCCGACACGCTCGCCAACCTGGGCCCGCTGCGGCCGCTGGCGGGCATCTGGGAGGGCATGAAGGGCGTCGACGTCAAGCCGAAGAAAGAGGGCCCGAAGACACAGGTCTACGTCGAGCACTACGAGCTGCAGCCCATCGACGCGCAGACCAACGGCCCGCAGCTGCTGTACGGCCTGCGCTACCACACCTACATCCACAAGCCCGGCCTCACGAAGATGTACCACGACCAGGTCGGCTACTGGCTGTGGGAGCCGGCCACCAGCACCGTGTTTCTCACGCTGGCCATTCCGCGCGGGCAGGTGGCCATGGCCAGCGGCCATGTGAAGCCCGGCGACACCGAGTTCACGCTCAGCGCCGAGCACGGCAGCCTGGTGAACGGCATCGTGTCGAACCCGTTCCTGGAGCGTGCCTTCACCACGCTGGCATGGAACATCACGGTGAAGATCAACGCCGACGGCACCTGGTCGTACGACCAGGACACCGTGATGCAGATCCTGGGCCAGGCCGAGCCCTTCCACCACACCGACCGCAACACGCTCACGCGCGTCGGCGAGCCGGGGCTCAATCCGCTGGCGAAGACGGCGGCGGCCTGAGGCCGTTCAGTCGGCGTGCGGCTTCGGCGTGCGCAGGCGCCGCAGCCGCACGGTGAGCTCCTTCACCAGCTGAAGCTCCCCGCGCCGCTGCGCCACCTCCAGCGCCTGCGCGAACGAGGCTTCGGCCTTCGCGGCGTCGCCGAGCGCCAGCGCGAGCAGGCCCTGCAGCCGCCATGCGGCGGTGAACTCGGGGTCGAAGGCCAGCGCCTTCTCGACATGCATCAGCGCCGTGGGCGCGTCGTCGCGCCGGTGGTGCGCCAGCGCCAGGCTCATGCGCAGCAGGGCGCCGTCGCGGCCGGCGGCCAGCAGGCGCTCGAGCGCCTCGGGGGAGGGGCCGGGTGGGGTGGTGGCGGTGTTCATGGGATTCGTTCGACCTTCCTTGAGGGACTTTGAGCGCCGGCCGGCGGGCATGTCAATATCAAAGAATAATCTTTGATATTTAAAAGCGCAGGCGCCCCGATGAATCTCCCTACCTCCGTCTGGCTGTTCCAGTCTCTCCACGCGCTGGGTATGGCGCTGTGGCTGTCGATTGC
The DNA here is from genome assembly GCF_059416405.1 of Variovorax sp. GW821-FHT09D04. Classification (NCBI taxonomy): domain Bacteria; kingdom Pseudomonadati; phylum Pseudomonadota; class Betaproteobacteria; order Burkholderiales; family Comamonadaceae; genus Variovorax; species Variovorax sp. GW821-FHT09D04. Next base: position 317,085 of record NZ_JBWKPA010000006.1, on the reverse strand, counting down.
CGTGCGCAACAACTGGCGCGGCTTCGCGGGCTCGGTGTTTGCGGTCGGGGGCACGATGTCGATGGCGCCGTTGCGCGTCGATCCGGCCATCGACACGCCCTTGCTGACGCGCGCCATCCGCTCGGCGGCGCTGCATCGCGCGGCGCTGTGCGTGGTGCTGGCACTGCAGTTGGCGGCGGCGCTGGCGTTCTGGGCCGGCAGCGCGATGCTGGTGGTCGGCGGCGACCTGGCGGCCGCACGGCCGTGGCTCAACCTGGGGCTGGCCGGCTTTGCTGCCTTCCTCTTCGCGATGCACCTGGGCGGCCTGTGGTTCGGCTACTGGATACGGCAGGAGGGCCTGCAGCTCACGCACCTCGTGCTGCTCCTGTGGGTGTTGGCGGCGTTCTTCCTGTTCAACCTGTCATGGCATTGATGCCGCCTTCGTCCTACGCGCGCGGTGAGGCCACGCCCACAGCCCGCGCGACGCGCTGCATCCACCATCGGTGCCCATGAACAGAGTGATTCTTGCGTTCCTGGGTGGGGTTGCCTGCGCCGCCGCTGTGGTGGCCATCGCAGAGCCCGTGAGAGTGCCCGTCGACAGCGATGACAAGGGCACGGCCTACATCGCGCCCAATGTGAACTCCACCGAAACCTCGGCCCGCACGAACGGCGCCACGGTCGGCGTGCAGCGCCCCGACGGCAGCGCCCTCGAAGCCGGCACCGACACGTCTGGCAAGCGGCCCACCTACTCGGTGGGCGCCAAGACCGGCGGCGACGTCTCCTTCTCGGGCGGCGCGCATTCGGACGGCAAGGCCAACACCGGCGTGAAGGCCGGCATCACCATCAAGTACTGATCTTCAGCACGGGGTCAGACCATCGTCGCGTAGACGATGAAGCCCTCGTGCTTCGCGACCTTGTCGTAGAGCGTGCGCCCGGCCGCGTTGGTCGTGTGCGTCTGCCAGTACACGCGCTGCCCGCCCGCGCCGCGCACCGCGTCGTACACGCCCTGGATCAGTTGCCGGCCTACGCCCCGGCCGCGTTCGGACGACTGCGTGAACAGGTCCTGCAGGTAGCAGGTCGGCTCGATGCGCGTCGTGCTGCGGTGGAACAGGTAGTGCACCAGCCCCACCAGTTGTCCCTCGCACTCGGCCACCAGCGCATGCACCGGTTCGTACGGATCGAAGAAGCGCTGCCACGTGACCTGCGTGATCGCCTCGGGCAGGGCCGTGGGGCCCTCGCGGCCGTAGAAGGCGTTGTAGCCGTCCCAGAGCGGCTTCCATGCGGCGAAATCGTCGGGCGTGGGCGGGCGGATCAGGAGCGCGGGCGTGGTCATGGGGTCAGGAGGCCTTTCCGTTGGGAGCGAGCGTGTCGCGCGCCGCGATGGCGGCGGCAGCAGCGGCGGTGGTCGCGGCGTTGGCGGGACAAGACGGCAGCGCCACCGGCACCGCTGCGGGCATGGGTTCGGGCACCGGCCCCATCGACTTCTCGAGAAAGTCGAGCATCGCGCGCATCGCCGCGCTGTTGTGGCGGCGTTGCGAGTACGCGGCATACAGCCAGTGCTCGTGCGGCATGTGGTCGCGCAGCACCGGCACCAGCGCGCCGCGCTCCAGGTGCGACTGCGCCAGCGGCTCGGGCACGTAGGCCACGCCCACGCCGCGCAGCGCCAGCTCGATCAGCGCGACCGCGTCGTTGGCTTCCATGCGGCTGTGCACTGCCACGTCGTGCGGCTGGCCGTCGGTTTCAAACGGCAGGTGCGTGGTGGGCATCGGCGAATAGCTCAGCACGTCGTGCCGGGCCATATCCTCGGGCACCTGCGGAATGCCGCGCTGCGCCCAGTAGGCGGGCGACGCGCACACCACCATGTCGAAGCGCACCAGCCGGCGCACGATCAGGTTCATGTCGTCGATGCGTCCGCCCGTCAGGTGGATGTCGATGCCTTCCTCGATCAGGTCGATGTCGTGGTTGGTGAAATTCAGGCTCACGTACACGTCGGGGTAGAGCTTGATGAACTCCGCGATCACGTCCGAAAGCCAGCCCGCGATGAGCCCGTGCGGTGCGCTCATGCGCAGGCGCCCGCGCGGGTGCGAGCCGTGCGCCTGCAGGTCGTTGAGCGTGTTCTCTGCCATCGTCACCAGCTCGGTGCTGCGCTCCAGCAGCACCTCGCCCGCGTCGGTGAGGCTCAGGGAGCGGGTCGAGCGGTTGAGCAGGCGCACGCCGCTGCGCGCTTCGAGCTCGGCCACATAGCGGCTGACCGTGGCCTTGGACATGCCCAGCGACAGGGCCGCGCGGGAGAAGCTGCGCCGGAACGCGACTTCGCGGAACGTTTTGATGAGATCGAGACCATCCATAGATCGGCGCATTGTTCCAGCATCGGGGGAGGGGGCACGGGTCGTAGGGGCATCCCGGTTTTGCGCTGCGAAGGGGGTGGGGGTGCGTGGCTATACTGCGGCCGTCACGTCAAAAACAGGCGTGGCCGGGATTGGCGTCCCGTGTAACTGCTGCGACGAAAGCCGCAGATTTCTCCGCAGAGACTCTGTGGCTTTGTCGTTCGTGCCTCCATTTTTTTGGCGGCTCGAGCAGGGAGCCGCGAGGCTCGCCGGTTTGCGCAAGCAGTTCCCGGTACGCCAACCTGTTCGAGCTGCCGCCCTCAATTGGCGTTGGGTGCGACGGTTGTTGCAAACCGAACTGCCTGGAGGCCACGCATGGCTCGCGCCCCTTCCGTCACAGCCGAATCGCTCGCCCTTCAGGCCTGCGACGACCTCGACAGCTTTCACACGGTGCGCCGCGCGTATGCGTGCATCGAGAAACTCATCGTGCCGCAACATGTGAACGACACCGACGATGTGTACCCGACGCGCACCGAACTCGGCGCGCTCGTGCGGCTGGTCAACGAAGAACTGCAGCGGCGCATCGAAACCGCCGAGGCCACGCTGCAGTCGCTGCGTGCTGCCGTGGGCGATGCCCAGCGGGGCTGACGGTTCAGGCGGGGCGCTCGCCGTTCTCCGTCGGCGGTTGCTGCTGCAGCGTCGTCGAGATGCCGTAGAGCGCCAGCATGCCGAGCACGTGCCCGATGGCAACGCCCGGCTCCCCCGATTCGATCCGCGCGATCGTCTGGACGTGAACGCCCAGGCGCGCGGCAGCGACGGCCTGGCCCTCGCCAGCCGTTGTGCGCGCCAGCTTGGCAGCAGCACCGAACGCCTTGATCGCTTCGATCGCGTCGTCTCCGATGTCGGAAGAAATTCGTTTTCCTTGGGCCATGGGGTGATTGTCACTGCTTGCCGGGCAGGCACGGTCGATCACGAATGAACGCAGAGGAAGTCGCTTTGATGGGCGTTCCTACAATGCACGACCATCATTGCTCACCGGCGCCTCGATGAAGCTTCTCAGTGCTTGCGAATACGCCATGGGTGTTTCCATGGGCGATCTGGTTGTCTTTCCTGACCCGGAAGGTCGCAACTTCATTCCGAACCCTGACCTTCAAGCAGCGCTGGTTGCTCTCGGTGTGAAGGTCGACATCATTGCTCTCTACGAACAGTTCTTCAAAGAGCCTCGCCTCGGCCGCGGCGATGTCCATGCTTTCCAGAGCAGCACAACTGAGCTCAATGTGTTCGTCATCGACATGTATCAGGACAGAGTCAACCAGGTTGACTTCGTTGCGATCGCCTTTCGGTGCGATGGCTGGATAGCTCCGACCGTCGGAAAACACCTGAGAGCTTTCTTTGACGCCGCCTCCGTCCAGGCTGGATATGAAGAGGCGAACTGCTTGCCTCGGTTCAGGGAGTTGTTCGACCCCACGCAGTACCCACGAGTGATTCAGGAAACTGGTTACATGCAACAGTTCCACTTTCGACGCTGTGGTTGAGGCAGTTCATGGCTGGACGCAGATACTGAATTCCTTGCACGAGCATCAAGGCCACCCATGCACTCACGAGCGATCTCTTTCGGTTTCGCATGCACGCTACTGACCTTCGGCGCCTCGTCCGTCGCGTGCTCGCCCCCCAGCGACCCGACCCTTCGAGCCGAATTCTTCGAGAGTCTCAAGGGCCACTACAGATTCTGGGCAGTCGTTCTTGGAGAAGAGTCCGTCACGACAAAGGCTGAGCCCTTGCGACCTGCGGCGACGATGACCGGTCTGCGCGTTCGGATCTTGGAAAGCGCGTACGCAGCGCTTCCCGTGTCGAAAGAGCTCACCTTCGTCGAAGCGGCAATTGGATCGGCTTGTGAGCCGGACTACCGCTCTCTTTCGATCCTCAAATACCCCGTCGGAACAGAGGTGCAGCTGGGCTCTGAGGACCTCGTTGGCATCCGTGTGTTGGGCTTCTCGCGTGCAGCAGCTCAGCAGTGCCCTGAGGCTGCTCCGGCCATGAACACAAAGACTCGCATCGACGGTGAGATTGAATGGGTCGCGATGCCAAAAGCCATACCAACTGGTTACAGCGGCTGTCGGTATTCGTGGTCTCGCTTCACCGGCAGCCGGGCTCCCATGACATCCGACTCCACCAGTTATTTCCTGAATGGACGTCTGCAATGGCTTCGAACGCCGGAGATGTTGTGTACCTACGAAGCCGGCGCCCTTGTCGCAGGGAAGTCATTCAGCGCGCATATCTGTCCAACGTCGGAAGCCATTGCGTCAGAACGTTGGCGGCTTAATGGAGCCGCAGCAAGCCTGAACAGCCCATGATCCTGGACGTCATCTCCCTCAGTCGATCGCTTGTCGACGACGCATGGAACAACCCCGAAAAATGGGAAGCGAACTTTGCCTCTGCGCAAGCGTTGCTCTCGAAGGCGCTCGTTGAGTCCCCCGGCAATGTCCTTGCCCTGACGTGCTTGGGCGCCGTGCTTTCCGATCAAGGCAAGCACAAAGAGGCTGCATCCGTCCTGAAGCGTGCAGTCGAACTCGGCTCCACCGATCGGAACACGTTCTTCAACCTCGGCGTGGCAACGATGAACTTCGGCTCACGCGCGAAAGCCATGTCTGCATTCCGTGGGGCCGAAGGGCTCCAGGCTTCGCCGCTGTCGTGGCCGGCATACTTTGATGCGCAGGCCCATTGAGCCCCCTCCCACCCCAAGCAAGGAGACCCGCATGAGAACGCTGAAAATCATGGAGCACATCTCGTTGGATGGCGTGATCCAGACCTCGGGCGAAGATGGTTTTCCCTACGCGGACTGGACCGCGCCTTACCGCAGCCCGGCCGGCCGGGATGAAGTGCTCGCCGCGCATGGCGGGCGCTTCGACCTGCTGCTCGGACGTCGCACCTACGACATGTGGTCGGACTACTGGCCCAAGGCACCGAGCAGCGCGATGGCGGACGGCTTGAATGCGGCGACCAAGCATGTCGTGACCCATCGGCCCGAAAGCCTTTCGTGGGGCCCGTTCGAAAGCGTGGGGCCGGACGTCGTCGAGGGCGTTCGCCGCATCAAGTCGCAGGCGGGCCCGAACCTGATTCTCTGGGGCAGCTCTACGCTGACATCGACACTGCTGGCGCACGGCCTTGCCGATGAAGTGCTGCTGCTCGTCTATCCGGTGCTGCTGGGCACAGGAAAGCGCTTCTTCGCACAGGGCACTCCACCCCGCGCCTTCGAGCTCGTCACCGCGAAGGCAATGCCGTCGGGCATCCTCCTCAGTGCCTACAAGGTCGTCGGCCCTTTGAAGGCCGGGTAGTCGAACCGCGAAACATCGCGAGCGAAATCACAAGGAACATCTTGATCCACCGCATCCGCACGGCCCTCGTGGCCTGCACCTTGGGCGCCGCGGCACTGGCCGTTTCCGCGCAGGTCAACATCGGCTTCATCGGCACGCTCTCCGGCCCCGGGGCCGCGCTCGGGCAGGAACAGTACGACGGCTTCATGCTGGCGGTCGAGCAGCGCCAAGGCATGCTCGGCGGTGTTCCCGTGGCGGTCCTCAAGGAAGACGACCAGCACAACCCCGAGCGCGGGGCGCAGCTGGTGCAGAACCTGATCGAGAAGGACAAGGTCAGCTTCGTCACCGGTGTGACCTTCTCCGACGTGATGATGGCCATGGCCAAGCCGATGGCCCGAGCGGGCATGCTGTTCGTCGGCTCGAATGCCGGCCCCGCGCCGATCGCCGGCAAGCAGTGCAACACCCGGTTCGTCTTCGCCTCGTACCAGGACGAGTACCAGGCCGGGATCGTGGGACGCTACGCGGTCGACAAGGGCTACTGGAAGACGCTGTTCATCGCGCCCGACAACGCAGCGGGCAAAGACCAGCTGCGCGGCTTCAAGCGCTACTACTCGGGCGAGGTGGTGAGCGAAATCAACGTCAAGCCCGACCAGACCGACTACGCGGCGGCGCTGGCGCAGATCCAGCGCGTGGCGCCCGATGCGGTGGTGGCCTTCCTGCCGGGCGACATGGGCGTGAACTTCATCCAGCAGATGAACCGCTCGGGCCTGCTGAGCAAGGTGCCCTTGCTGACCGTGGGCACGGTCGACGGCACGACACTGCCGCTGCTCAATGATGCCGCGCTCCATGTGCTGGCCGGCGCGGTCTGGGGCCCCGACCTGCCGAGCCCGACGAGCAAGGCTTTCGTTGCCGCCTTCGAAAAGAGGCACGGGCGCATCCCCTCGCAGTACGCGGCGCAAGGTTTCGATGCGGCGCTCCTGATCGACAGCGCGCTGAAGGAGACGAAGGGCTCCGTCGCCGATCGTGGTGCCTTGCGCAACGCACTCAACGAGGCCGACTTCTCGTCGGTGCGCAGCGGCTTCAAGTTTCTGCGCAACGGGTTCCCGGTGCAGGACGGGCACATCTTCGTGGTCGCGAAGGACGCGCAGGGCCGTGTGTCGCTCAAACGGGTCGCCACGCCGCTGGAGGCGAACCCGGATGGGTACTGGAACGAGTGCCGGTAGGCAGGGGCCGGCGGCATCAGGCCAAGCCCCCGACGTTCACAGCGCCTATGCTCGGCGTTCAAGAACAAACCCCGTCCGTCCCGGCCACCGCCGCGAGACCACAGCCTGACCATGCACCCGACCGGAACCCTGCGCGGCATCGCCGCGATGCTGTTGGCCTGCGCCTTCTTCGCCTGCATGGACGCGCTGCTCAAGACCCTGGCCGGGCACTACCCGCCGGTGCAGGTGATGGCGCTGCGCGGTCTCACGGCGCTGCCCCTGGTGTGCCTGTACATCGCCTGGCGGCGCGAGGCAGCCGGTGTTTTCAACCGTCGGCTGCGCTGGCGCCTGCACCTGCTGCGCACCGCGCTGAACATGACGATGCTGGTGCTCTTCGTGCACGGCCTGAAGACCCTGGGCCTGGCCGAGGCCTACACGCTCACGTTCATCGCGCCGCTGCTGATGGTGCTCATCGCCGTGCCGATGCTGGGCGAGTCGGTCCAGCCGCGGCACTGGATCGCCATCGGGCTGGGCTTCGTCGGCGTGGTGGTCGCGCTGCGGCCCGAGCAGGGGGCCTTCCTTTCGACGGGCGCGCTGGCGATCCTGGTGGCCGCCGTTTGCTATGCGCTGTCGAACATGCTGGGCCGGCTCATCAGCCGCACCGAGCCGAGCGCCGCGCTGGTCTTCTGGACCACGGCGGGCATGGCTGTCGGCGGCAGCCTGCTCGCGGCGCCGCAATGGGTGCCGCTGCAGGCCGGGCACGCGTGGGCGCTGGCGGGTCTGGCCCTCAGCGGCTTCCTGGGTCAGCTGGCCATCGCCGAGGCCTTCCGCCACGGCCAGGCCGCGGCCATCGCGCCCTTCGAATACAGCGCGCTCGCGTGGGCGCTCGTGATGGACTGGGTGTTCTGGCAGGCCGCACCCGATGCATGGACGCTGGGCGGCGGGGCGTTGATCGTCGCGAGCGGACTGTGGCTGGCGCGCAGCGAGGCGCCGAGGTCCGTACAGAAAAAGCGCAAGGCCGCCTGAGCTGCTGAACGGCTACAGTCGGCCGGAAGCAGCCACGCGCACAAGACCTCCAATGCCTCGAACCACTTCCGAGATCGCTCATGACATCGCCAACTTCGCACCGCCGGAGGATGGCAGCTGGCGCCACCTGGACTCGCTTCTGGATGAACTCTGGCGGGCGGGCAGTCCGGAGCAAGCCATGCCCGAAATGCTGAGCGTTTTCGAGCGCTACCCGGAGGAAGACGGCTACGGGGTCATGTGGACCATCGTTCACGGATTGGAGAGCTTGCCCAACTACCAGCCTGAGCTTCTTCGCTCCCTCGCGCGACAGCCCAGCGAACTCGGCATCACGATGGTCGGGCGCATCTTGAACGCCGGCACGACGGAGATCGGCGGCATTTCATTGCTGCAGACGCTGCACGATCTGGCGAACACGGCGGCCTCTTCGTACATCAGGGAAGAAGCGCTCCGTGTGGCGTCGCGGCCGCGCTGAACGACCGCCGCGAGGATTTCTTCCGAAGCGCTCATTCGCATCGTGCGCCGCGATGCTCCCAGGTTGCCCGGCTTAGCGATCCAAGCCCATGACCACAGACCCTCTTCCAATCACCCGGCCCGCCATCCTCTTCGTCGCATGCGCCGCCGCGGCGGGGTTCTTCTGGTGGGCGTTCCATGAGCGGTACTACAGCCACAGGGACTGCATCGAAGCATCCGCATCCAGCTGCATCGCGCCCGATGGCGCCAATCTGATCGGCGGTGGCGCCGTCTGGTCCGTGGTCGCCGGCCTCTTCACGGGCCTCTCGATCTACTGCCTGGGGGTTGTGCTTCGCCGTCGCCGAGCGAATCGACGCTGATGGCCGGCTGAAGCGAGAGTTCAGGCCCCGCCGTCTTGCCGAGCCATGACAGGCGCCTCATGCCGCGAGGCCGGCTCCGGCTGGCCATCGAGCGTGGCCCGTGCCCCGGCAAAGCAATCCACGTCGGCCGGCAAGGCCACGCCGCTTTGGGCGGAGCGGGTCCAGATGTGGCTCGTGAGTTCGACCGCGTTGGGGTCGTCGTAGCACCCGCGCGAGATGGCGCGCACATCGGGCCAACGCCCGAAGGTCAGGCCCATCGTCGTGCCGCACGAGGGGCAGAAATGAACGAAGACCTGCTTGTGGCTGCCGTCCGATCGGTGCGCGTACTGCCGCAGTTCGCCTTCGTTGAACTGCACGGCGTCCATCGGAAAAAGCGACTCGGCATAGAAAGACGTGCCGGTCATGCGCTGGCAGAACGTGCAATGGCACGCGAACGTGCGCAGCGGCGGCTGGGTCGTGCTGAATCGGACCTTGCCGCAGAGGCAACCCCCTTCAAGTACAGCTGGCATACGGCACCCGGAAAAAAGAGGGGATTCTGCCCCCTCGACCGATGGCGTTCGATGCAGCTGCGCGAACCGCGCGCTCAGGCCAGCCCCAGCTCCTTGGCCTCGGCTTCGTAGTTTGGATACGAAGCCTTCATCGTCGCGCCATTGAGGATCATCTCGGCCACGAGCGTGCGCGAGGGCATCTCGTAGACCTGGGTGCGTATCCACACGGACTCGGTGCGCGCGCTCTCGCTCAGCGCGATGATCTCGCGCTCCAGTTCGTAGTCCTGGTCGACGAAGAGCGGGCCCTTGATGAGGCGAATCTCCTGTCCGGCGAACAGGCCCACGGCCGGCTTGCGGCCACTCAGCTGCGCCTCGGCGCTGGTGGCGCCGAGCAGCACGCTGATCATCTCGGTCGGGATGATGGCCCGGCCCCACGGCGAGCGCTTGCCGCCTTCGGCCGTGTACCAGTCGCAGGGCTCGGTGATGACCTTGAGCTTGTCGGCGAGTGTGAAGGGGTAGTGGTCGCCCATGTGCTGGTCGAAGCCCATGCGGATCTTCTCGACGACGGCGCCGCGCTGGCCCACGCGCAGGTCGCGGTTGATGACCAGGCCCTGGGGCGGGCGCAGCTTGGCGATGCGCTGGGGCAGCTCGTGCGGGTGCTGAGCGGCATCGCCCACCGACGCGGTGCCGGTCAGCACCGGCGTGCCATCGGCCTTCTCGGCGCGCAGGCGCACGAAGGTGGCGCCGGGCGCGGGAAGGTCGACAAAGGCGCGCACCGACTCGCCTTCCACCACCATGTTCTGGTAGTGGGCGCTGATGCAGCCGGTTTCGAACCAGGCCTGGCCGAACACATGGAACAGCAGGGGGTCGAACTGGCTGAAGTGCGTCGGCCCTTCGATCGGCCCGGCGCGCAAGCCCAGCGTTTCGGCCGTCGCGTCGTCGTGGATCGACTTGTGGTCGTCGTAGGTCTGGTCGGCCAGCATCTGGCGCGGCTGGCGCAGCGGGCCGCACAGGCCCAGGGCGGTGGTGGTGAAAGGCGAGGTCATGGGGGAAGGGCTCCGTGTAGCCGGCGGCGGGCGCCAGTCGAGTTCGCGATGATGGCAAAGTCTCCGCGCCGCGCCTGTCGCCTAGGGAACGCCTGATGCGGCCGGCCACGCAGTCACTGGCGGTCGGCGCACGGAAGATGCATCGGTCGTCCTTGCATGACGGTCCGGGTGGTCGCCTGCCTCATTGCGCCTCGACGCCCAGCTCGCGCATCCGCCGGGTGATGACGTTGAACTCCTCCTTGTACGACACCGCGAACTGCTCGGGCGTGCTGTTCATCACCTCGAAGCCGCGGCTCACGAACAGCTGGCTGACGTCGGGCGAACCGACGATGGCGCGCACTTCGCGGGCCAGCTTGTCGACGATGGGCTGTGGCGTCCTGGCCGGTGCCAGCAGTCCGATCCAGACGTTGGTGTCGTAGAGCGGGTCCTTGAAGCCCAGCTCGTTCATGGTCGGAACCTGCGGGAGCGTGGTGGAGCGCTGTCGTCCCAGCACGGCCAGCGGCACGACCTTGCCCGTTGGCACATGCTGCATCGCGCTGGGCACCGACGACAGCCCGACGTCGATGGTGCCCGACAGCAGGTCGGTCACCACGGGACCCTCACCGCGCTGCGGCACATGCACCATGCCTGCATTCAGGCCGCGGTTGAGGCTCTCGCCGGCCAGGTGGCCCAGTCCGCCGACGCCCCAGGACCCGTAACTCAGCTTCGCGCCGCCCTTGGCCACCTTGGCCTTCAGGTCTTCGATGCTCTTGATGCCGGTGCCGGGGTGCGTGGAAATCAGCGCCGGGCTGCGCACCACCTGCGTGACGCCGACGAAGTCCTTCTGCGGGTCGTACGCCAGGGTCTTGAACAGCGCCGTGTTGTTGATCTGCGAATCGGTGATGGTCATCAGCAGCGTGTAGCCGTCGGGCTTGGCGCGGCCGACTTCACCGGCGCCGATGGCGCCCGCCGCACCCGCCTTGTTGTCGACCACCACCGGCTGCCCCATCGATTTCGACAGGCGATCGCCCAGGGTGCGTGCCACGAAGTCGGTCGCGCCGCCGGCGGCGTAGGGCACGACGAGGCGGATCGGCCGCGAGGGGTAGCTCTCCTGCGCGGCGATGGGCAGCGCCAGCGTGATCGCTGCGCATGCGGCAGTCATTTTTCTGAACATGGTTGTCTCCAGTGGTGGGGTTGAGTTGTTGGTGTTGTGGGGGGAACGTCAGAGATCGAGGACGAGGACGGCGCTGCGCGCGCGAGACACGCAGGGCAGGATGCAGGCGTGGCTGTCGCGCTCCTCGTCGCTGAGCACGAAGTCGCGGTGATCCGCCTCGCCCTCGAGCAGCGGCACCTCGCAGCTGCGGCACATGCCTTCGCGGCACGAGAAGGGAATGCTGACGTGGGCGCCTTCCAGTGCGTCGAGCAGGCTCTGCCGCGGTGCGACCTCGATCCTCTGGCCACTGCGATGCAGCACCACGGTGAAGGTGCCGGCCGGCGCTGCGGGCGTGGCGGGTTCCGGCGGTGCGAAGCGTTCGAAATGGGTGGCCGCCTTGTCGATGCCGACAACGCCTGCGGCCGCGTCGACCGCGTTCATCAACCCTTCGGGGCCGCAGCAGTAGACATGGGCGCCCGGGGCCGCACCGGCCAGCCAGCCCGCCAGGTCGGGTGGCGTGCCCGCCGCTTCCTGGTCCACGTGCAGCTGCACGCGGTCATGGTGGCGCGCCAGCGTCCACGCATAGGCGGCACGGGCCCGCGTGCGCACGCAGTACAGCAGCTTCCAGGGCCTGGCGTGGGCCTCGCACCAGAGGATCATGCTCAGGATGGGCGTGATGCCGATGCCCCCGGCCACGAACACGTGCTCGGTGGCGGCCGGGTCGATGCCGAACAGGGCGCGCGGCGCGCCCACCTCGAGCACATCGCCCACGGCAAGACGCTGGTGAACGAAGGCCGAGCCGCCGCGCGAGGCTGGCGCCAGGCCCACACCGAGCACGTAGCGGTGGCGCTCCAGCGGAGAGTTGGCCAGCGAGTACTGGCGGCGGATGTCGCCGGGCAGCAGCAGGTCCACATGGGCGCCCGAGGTGAAGGGCGGCAGCGCAGCGCCGTCCTGCGCACGCAATTCCAAGCCGAGCACATCCTGCGCCTCTTGCGTGAGGCGGGTGACGAGGAGCTTCATGGCTCAGGCCTTGACGGGTTCGGGCGCTGCTGTGGAGGCAGGGCGGGCCGCGGCTTCCTCGAGCGCTTCTTCTTCCAGCCGGCGCGAGACCATCCAGCGGAACTGGTTCAGCGCGGCGTCGATGCCGAAGGCCATCATCTTGAAGTCGGGCGCCAGCGCCAGGCTCCTTTGCTGCGCGGTGATGATGTCGCGGTCTTCATCGAAGGCATCCACCACGGCCTGGTGGATCGAGTGCGTGACTTCGGGTTGGTCGATGGCGAAGTTGTGGGGATGCGCGAAGAAGTAGTGGGTGGAGTTTTCCGTCTCGGGCGTGATGGCCTGGCAGCCACGAAATTCGATCGCACCTTCGCGGTTGCCTTCGGCAGCGCCCTGGCCGGTGGGCGCCATGCCGGAGTCCATCAGCAGGATGGCCGGGATGGTGAAGTTGTAGATGTTCCATCGATCGACCCTGCTGCCCCAGTCCTTGACCGCCTGGGCGAAAGGCGGCGGCTCGGTGTCGAGGGCCCACCGGGTGATGCGCACGCCGTGGTCGATGCGTTCGACCTTGGGCTGGGCGGCGGCGTAGTCCGCACTGCCTCCCAGCGTGGTCGGGTGCACGAAGGGCAGGTGGGAGAAGTCCAGCAGGTTGTCGCAGATCAGCAGGTAGTTGACGTCGTAGTGGATGTAGCCGTCCAGGCTGCGCCAGTGCGGGTCGTCCAGCCATGGCGTGTCGGGGATCAGCGCAGGGTCGGCCTTGTCGGGAGCGCCCATCCAGATCCAGACCCAGCGGTGGCGTTGCACCACCGGGAAGCTGCGCACCCTGGCCTGGATGGGAATGCGCTTCTGGGCCGGCGCCTCGATGCACTGGCCCGAGGCGTCGAACTTCAGGCCGTGGTACATGCAGCGCACGCAGTCGCCTTCTCGCCGTCCCACCGACAGGGGCGCGCCGCGGTGGCAGCAGCGGTCTTCCATGGCGACGATCTCGCCGTCGTCCTTGCGGTACATGAGAACGGGCACGCCGATGATGGTGCGGGCGAACAGGCCCTGCGGCGTGAGCTCGTTGTCCCAGGCAGCCACGTACCAGGTGTTTTTGATGAACATGGGGCGTCTCCTTTGTTGTTCGCCGCGTTCGGGTCACGGCATGGGCAGAGCGTAGGACGAGGGTTCCCATGTATCAATGTCATTTCAGTCATTCCTAGAATGCACAGCATGCATGCGGAAAACCTCGACCTGAATTTGCTGGCGGTCTTCGACGCGATGTTTCGCGAGGCCAGTGTCACGAAGGCCGCGCAGGGCCTCGGGCTGACGCAGAGCGCGATGAGCCATGCGCTCAACCGGCTGCGTGCTTTCTTCGACGACCCCTTGTTCGTCAAGGTCGGCAGCCGCATGGAGCCCACGCGCAAGGCCGAGGGCATGCGCGCTGCGGTGGTGGAGGTGATGACCACCGTGCGCCAGCAGATCCTGGCGGGCGCCCGGTTCGAGCCCGCGCTGGCGCGACGCACCTTCACCCTGTGCATGACCGACATGGGCGAACTGGTGTTCCTGCCGCCGCTGCTCGAGCGCTTCAAGAAGGAGGCGCCCGGGTGCTCGCTGCGCACGCTGCAGGTGCCGCTCGAGCAGGTCGAAGGGCTGCTTGCGTCAGGCGAGGCCGACCTGGCGGTGGGGTCCATCCGTGCGGCGCCCGAGGGGCTGTTTCATCAGCGCCTGTTCCTGCACTCCTTCGTGACCATCGCCAGCGCGCGGAACAAGGACATCGGCGCCACCCTCACGCGCGAGCGCTTCGAGGCGATGCGGCACATCGTGGTTTCGCTCACCGGCCACTCGGCGGAGAGCTATGACAAGGTGCTGGAAGACCAGGGCATCCGCCGCACCGTGGCCGTGATGACGCCCCACTTCCTGATGGTTCCGCTCCTGATGGACCGGCACGCCGATCTGCTCGCGACCGTGCCGCGCGAACTGGCGGAGGTCTTCGCCCGCATGGGCACGGTGCGCATGTTCGAGCCGCCGGTGCCCGTGCCCCAGTTTCAACTCAACCAGCACTGGCATCCGCGCTTTCACCACGACCCTGCCGTGGTCTGGCTGCGCGACGTGATGAAACATACCTTCGAGCACTACCCGCGCATCACCACGCAGGCCGGTCCTCCGGCCAGGAAAAGTGCGCGAGCCAAGTCGCGTTGACGTGCCGGTAGGCATCGACTTTGCCTCTGCTGCGAACCTCAGCCCCCACCCGTTTCTTCGTGCACGCTTGTTCGAGCGGCCGCGCACTGTTACAAAGGGCGTCTCCATGCGCTCGCCCACCTTTCTCTTCGTTTCGCTGCTCTGGCTTGCCGTGGCCGCCCCGGCCGCGCAGGCGGAGGTGGTGCGCTGCACCGACGCCGACGGCCGCATCGTCTACACCGACGGCGCCTGCCCGCCGGGGACCAGGCAGTCGCGGCAGCTGCGCATCGACGAGCCGCCGCCTGCGCCGCCGCGCGCCTCCAACGAGGAAGACACGCCGCGTCGGCCGGACTACGCGGCACCGTCCGCCCCACCGCCGCAGCCCGCGCCCTCGGGGCCGGCCATCATTCCGCGTTACCCGGTGGGCGAGGCGCCCGCGGCCGACCCGGGGCCGACCTACATCTGGGGCGGCGATCCGTACTACGGCCCGCCGCGACCGGGATATCACCCCCGGCCGCCGCGTCCGCCGCGCGACCCCGGGCCACCGCCTGGCCAGCGGCCGTGCAATCTCGCGGGCATCAAGCGCAACAACTGCTGAGCGCGTTCGTCCTCTTTCCTCTGCTTCCTGCTTCTTCATGACCGTTGCCGCGCCCGAGCGCCTTCCTCCGTGGGTCGTCCATTGCGACGGCAGTGCCATGCCGAACCCCGGGCGCATGGGCGTCGGCGTTGTCATCACGCAGCCCGACGGCACCCGCCACACCTTCTCGCAGGCCACGCACACCACGGGGTGCAACAACGAGGCCGAGCTGCGGGCGCTGGCGCTCGCGCTGCGCGAGCTGCAGGCGCGCGGTGCCACGAGCGTGCAGGCCTTCAGCGACAACAGCACGCTGGTCGAACAGCTGAGCGGCGCTGCCGACGTGCGGCCGATCGTGCGCATGGCGCCGCTGTTCGACGAGGCGCGCGCGCTGCTGCAGGGCTTCGACGAGGCGCGCGTGCAATGGATTCCGCGCCACCGCAACGGCGAGGCCGACGCGCTCGCGCGGGCCGCGCTGGGCTTTGGGCCGAAGCCGCCGCCCAAGGCCTGGAAGAAGCGGCGCTAGCGGCGCCCGCGAAGGGGCATGCGGCAGGTTCTATCATTCGGGTCGATTCAGACACCCGTTTCCCCATGACCGAAGAAGCCACCTCCAAGCCCACGCTGCCCGACCATCTCTCGACCGATCCGCGCAGCCCGCACCACATTCCCGCCGTGTTCGAGCACCCGATCGGTATCCGCTTCAACGGCAAGGACCGCCTGGACGTCGAGGAATACTGCATCAGCGAAGGCTGGATCAAGGTGCCCGCCGGCCGCACGCTGGACCGCAAGGGCTATCCGCTGCTGATCAAGCTCAAGGGCGCTGTCGAGGTGTACTACCGCGACTGACGGCCCGGGGGCACACACCCCGCCGTTCCTGTTTTCTCTTTCAGCGCCACTGCAGCAGCAGCGACCACGGCTGGCGGCTCATGTGGCGATCGATGCATGCGCTGCCGCCCGCCGTGCAGCCTTCGGGCAGGTAGCTCGGGTCCAGCAGCCGCGTGCCGGGCGCAAAGGCCAGGCGCCGCAAGGTGACCGACTGCAGCACGTTGCCACCCACGGCATCGAAGCCCGCACCGTCCACACCCACCACCACATCGCAGTGCATCGGCAACGGTGCGCCGCCCGTGGGGCGCCCGGCGAGCCACTCGCCGATCTTGGCGAAGCCGTCGAGCGCGGCACCGCGCGGGCCGCGTGCATGGCAGACGAGGTCGCCCGGGCGCGGCGGCGTGCGCATCAGGTCGCAGGCGCGCAAGGCCTGCGGTGTCGCATGGCCCGCCGCCTCGTCGATGCCGGCCTGCCAGGCGGCACCGGCGTAGTCGACGTGGGCCTCGGAAAAGACGAACTCGTCGGCGCCGAGCCCGGCCTCGCGCGCGACCCAGCTGATGAACGCGGCGGACCAGGGCGTGTCGATCACCGCGACGCGCTGCAGGGCCACTTCGAGGGCGCGCTGGTCCGACGAATCCAGCCCCTGGTCGGGGCCGACACCCAGGCCTTGCAGGCGCGCGGCGCTCGCCTGGTTCAGCGCGTCGGTCAATCGCGTGCGGTCGGCCGCGTGCGGGGCGCCGAAGCGAACGAGAGAAGGCAACCGCTCGCTCGCCGGATCGACCGCGCGCCAGTAGCGCAGCACGCGTTGCCATGCGGGCAGCGCGTCGATCGGATAGCGCGTGTCTTCTGCTTCTGAATAGCCAGACTCGGTGAGTCGGCCTTCGGCGTCCATGGTCTGGCTGCCGAAGGCAATGTGCTCTTGTCGGGCCAGCGCGGCCATCGCGAGGGCGCGGGGCGGCGGCGGAATGTAGGAGGCCGTGGCAAGGCAGCCGGACGCGGCCGATGCGAAGGTGGGCGCCGCCGTGAACACCAGGGCTGCGCACAGCGTGCGCGCTGCGTGGCGCAGCGGTTGTGTGAGCGCGGAGGAGGGCGCGATGACGGGCGGTGGCGACATGTGAGGCGAGCATAGCGGGGCACTGCCCGCGGCAAGCAGAATGCGGGGCGCTCCCTGAAGCGCCGGACCGTCCGGTGCAGGCGCTCCACCGTGAAGCTCAAGATCATCCTGCTGCGGATCCTCGGCGTCATCGCCGGCCTCGTCGTCGTGGGCTATGCCGCGTTCCAGTGGAGCCCGTGGCCCTCGGTGCTGATGATCCGCTACGCCTTCGGCAAGGGCTCGGATGCCGCATCGCAGTCGCTGCAGAAGCACGTGCCGCCCGGCATCGCGACGGTGCTCGACCAGCACTACGACGAGGCCGATCCGGATGCCTACCTCGACGTGTTCCGCCCGGCCTCGGCGGGCACTCGGCCCTTGCCCGCCATCGTGTGGGTGCACGGCGGCGCCTGGGTCTCGGGCCACCGGCGCGACGTGGCGAACTACGCGCGCGTGCTGGCGGGGCAGGGCTTCACTGTCGTGGCCGTCGGTTACTCGATCGCGCCGGGCCAGGGCTACCCGGTGCCGGTGCGGCAGGTGAACACGGCGCTGGGTTATCTGGTGCGCGAGGCGGCGCGGCTGGGTGTGGACCCCGCGCGGCTTGTGCTGGCTGGTGACTCGGCGGGCGCGCACATCGTCGCGCAGGTTGCGAACGCGGTGGCTGTGCCAGGGTACGCGAAGGCCGTCGGCCTCACGCCCGTCATCGCGCGCGAGCAGCTGCGCGGCATGCTGCTGCATTGCGGTGCCTACGACGCGGCACAGGCCCGGCTCGACGGTGCGTTCGGTGGCTTCCTGCGCACCGTGTTCTGGTCGTACAGCGGCAGCAAGGATTTCCAGAACGCGCCGGCCTTCGAGACTGCGTCGGTGCGCCGCTATGTGACCGGGGCCTTTCCGCCGTCGTTCATCACTGCAGGCAATGGCGATCCGCTCGAAGGGCAGTCGCGGTCGATGGCCGAGACGTTGACCGCGAAGGGCGTGCAGGTCGACAGCCTGTTCTTCCCCGCCGATCAAACGCCGGCGTTGCCGCACGAGTACCAGTTCAACCTCGACGATGCGCCGGGGCGGCTGGCGCTGGAGCGCTCGCTGCAGTTCTTGCGGCGCGTCACGGCGCCGTAGCTAGGTCAGCTCTGGGGCTTGCTCGGCAGGTCGCCTTCGCGCAGCTTGCGGCCGACCCACATCAGGCCGGTTTCATAGTCGGCGCTGCCGACCTGCACGCCGCCCACGGTGCGCAGCGCGCCGGTGCCGTCATCGGTGGCCGGGCCTTCGCCCGTAAGGTCGCCGGGGACCAGCAGGCGGCCGTCCTTCAGGAAGTCGGCGATGCGCAGCTGGCGCATGCCGCGGCCCCAATGCCAGTGCTGCTTGAGGTCGAAGGATTTCGGCGATGGCGCGGGTTTGGATTTCTTCACGGGATGTCGGGGAGGGGCTTGCGAAGGTTCGCGTCGGCGCGATCAAACGTACAAGTGAACGCACCATGAAAAAAGCCTGCTACCTTGTGGGTAGCAGGCTTTCCAGCGTTGCCGCGATGTTGGTTGGTGGGCCCTGAGTGACTCGAACACTCGACCTACGGATTAAGAGTCCGCTGCTCTACCAACTGAGCTAAGAGCCCTTGCTTTGAAAACCGTTAGTGTTTTCTGGCAAGACCACGAGTATATACCAATCTTTTTGGGACTTCAAAAAATTTCTGCACATTTGTACGAGAGCGTTAGGATGCGCGACCTTCGGGGCCCGACCCCATCCCTGTCAGAGGAGAAATTTCGATGAGCGATGCAAGCAACACCCCCCATGTCCTGATCACCGGCGCCGCGGGCGCACTGGGCCGGGCCGTGGCCCAGCACTTTCTTGACCAGGGCGCGCGGCTCGCGCTGGTCGATCACCACGCCGGTCGCCTGGCCGAAGTCTTCCCGGGCCTGGACAACTCGCAGCACCTGCTGCTCGCTGGCGACGTGACCTCGGCGCCCGACATGGCCGCGCTCACCGGCCAGGTGCTGCAGGCCTTCGGCCGCGTCGATGCGCTGGTGCACATCGCCGGTGGCTTCGAGATGGGCGAGGCGACGCACGCACTCACGCGTGCGAGCTGGGACCGGATGATGAACCTCAACGCCTGGTCGTTCGTCGCCGTGACGCAGGCCGTGCTGCCCTCGATGATCGAGCGCCGCGCGGGCCGCATCATCGCGGTGACGGCCAAGGTGGCGGCGCGCGGCCTGCCGGCCATGGCGGCGTACATCGCGTCGAAGAGCGCGCTGCAGCGGCTGGTGGAATCGATGGCGGCCGAGGCCGCGCCGCACGGCGTGAACATCAACAGCGTGGCGCCCAGCGTGCTCGACACGCCCGCCAATCGCCAGGCGATGCCCGACGCGAACCCGGCCGAGTGGGTGTCGACCTCGGTCGCGGCGCAGACCATCGGCTTCCTGGCATCGCCGGGCGCCGCGGCATTGCACGGCCAGCACCTGACGCTCGACGCCTGACATTTCCCGGCGGCAGCGCACAGCTGCAAATGAAAAAGGCCTTGGCGATTGCCAAGGCCTTTTTGCTGGGTCGGTTGGTGGAGAGGAGGAGGATCGAACTCCCGACCTCCGCATTGCGAACGCGGCGCTCTCCCAGCTGAGCTACCCCCCCAACACAGCCCACATTTTATCCAGCCGCGCATTTCCATGCACGCGGCCGTGCCAAGATGCGCCCCGGAAAAACAAGGAGCAAGCACCGCATGGAAGCGCACGACCCCGCCTGGCTGGAAGGCATGTACAACAACCTGGCGCGGGTGAAGGACCACCCCGCGTACTTCGCGCGCTGGGGACGCGATTCCGCCGCGGCGCGCGACACGCTGCCGTGCCGCATCGATGTTCCCTACGGCACCGGCCCGAACGAAACGCTCGACGTCTTTCCGGCGCCCGTGCCCGATGCGCCGGTGCTGGTCTTCATCCACGGCGGCTACTGGCGCGCCATGGACAAGAAGGACCACTCGTTCATCAGCCCCGCGTTCCACGACCGTGGCATCTGTGTGGTGCAACCCAACTACGCGCTGTGCCCGGGCCCGGTCGACCAGCCGGTGACGGTGCCGGACATCCTGCTGCAGATGGTGCGGGCGCTGGAATGGACCTGGCGCCACGTAGCAGCGCATGGCGGCGACCCGTCGCGCATCACCGTCGCCGGGCATTCCGCGGGCGGCCACATGGCGGCGGCGTTGCTGGCCTGCGACTGGAAGGCGGTCGCGCCCGATCTGCCCGCGCAGCTCGTGCGCAATGCGCTGTCGGTTTCGGGGTTGTTCGACCTGCGGCCGCTGCAGCGCACGCCCTTCCTCGAGCACACGCTGAAGCTCACCGATGCCGACGCGCGGCGCGCGAGCCCGGCGCTGTGGCCCGCGCCGGCGCGCGGCCAGCTCTATGCGGCGGTGGGAGGCAACGAGAGCGCGGAGTTCATCCGCCACAACGCGATGATCCGCGAGGCGTGGGGCCGCCACACCGTGCCGGTGTGCGAGGTGCTGCCGGGGCTTGACCACTTCGGCGTGGTCGATGCGCTGGCCGATCCGGCGCACGCGCTGCACCGCTACGCGGTGCAACTGCTCGAGGCCTGAAAGAAAAGAGACGGGCGGAGGGCCGCCCGTCGCGCTCACATCAGCAGGTGTTCGCCGGCGTTGTCGCCGCCCAGCGTGACGTAGTTGACCTTGCGGATGTCCATCAGCGTGCGGCCGCCCGCGTAGCTGATCGAGCTCTGCACGTCCTGCTCCATCTCGACCAGCGTGTCGGCCAGCTTGCCCTTGATGGGCTCGAGGATGCGCTTGCCTTCGACGTGCTTGTACTCGCCCTTGTTGAAGTCGCTGGCCGAGCCGTAGTACTCCTTGAAGAGCGTGCCGTCGACGTCGACCGTCTTGCCCGGCGACTCTTCGTGGCCCGCGAACAGCGAGCCGATCATGACCATCGACGCGCCGAAGCGGATGCTCTTGGCGATGTCGCCGTGGTCGCGGATGCCGCCGTCGGCAATGATCGGCTTGGTGGCCACGCGCGCGCACCACTTGAGCGCCGACAGCTGCCAGCCGCCCGTGCCGAAACCGGTCTTGAGCTTGGTGATGCAGACCTTGCCCGGGCCGATGCCGACCTTGGTCGCGTCGGCGCCCCAGTTCTCCAGGTCGATCACGGCCTCGGGCGTGCCGACGTTGCCGGCGATCACGAACGACTTGGGCAGCTTGGCCTTGAGGTAGCCGATCATGTTCTTCACGCTGTCGGCATGGCCGTGCGCGATGTCGATCGTGATGTATTCGGGCACGAGGCCCTGGGCCACCATCTGGTCGACGGTGTCGTAGTCGGGCTTCTTCACGCCCAGCGAGATCGAGGCGAACACGCCCTTGCCCTGCATGTCCTTCACGAACTGGACGTTGTCCAGGTCGAAGCGGTGCATCACGTAGAAGTAGCCGTTCTGCGCGAGCCACAGGCAGATCGACTCGTCGACCACCGTTTTCATGTTGGCAGGCACCACCGGCAGGCGGAAGGTGCGCTCGCCCAGCGTGACGCTGGCGTCGCATTCCGAGCGGCTTTCCACGCGGCATTTGCGCGGCAGCAGAAGGATGTTGTCGTAATCGAAGATTTGCATGACCAGGCTCCTGAAAGGAATCGTTGAGTGGAACGAATGAGCGCTTGGTCCGGCCGGTTCTCGTGGTCGCGTCATGAAAATGACGGCCAAAAAAAACCGGACGCAAGAAACTTGGGCCCGGTGATTGATTTTACGGCCATGGCGATGATGCGCAAGTCGCCGGGGCGTATTGACCCTATGGGTTGCTGCGTATACCCGACGACCGCGGTGCGCTTCTTTGTCAGAACCGGTAGCCGATGCCCACGCCGAACAGCCACGGGTCGACCTTCACGGTCGACAGCTGCACGCCGTCCATGTTCACGGCGCTGCGGATGCGCAGCTTCTTCACGTCGATGTTGAGGTAGGTGTTCTTCGCCACCTCGATGTCGACACCGGCGCCCAGCGCGAGGCCGAAGCTCTCGTTCTGCAGCTGCAGCTGCAGGCGCCCGACCGTCGGCACCTGCAGGTTGACGCTGCTCAGGCGCGTGTAGTTCAGGCCCGCGCCGATGTAGGGCCGGATCTTCGCGGTGGGCATGAAGTGGTACTGCAGCATCAGCGAGGGCGGCAGGTGCTTGAAGGTGCCGATGTCCACGGGCCCGCCCAGCGCGCTCTGCTGCACGGTGACCGTCTGTTTCTGCGGCACCGTCAGCACCAGTTCGGCGGCGATGTTCGGCGTGAAGAAGTAGGTGACGTCGAGCTCGGGAATGGTCTTGCTGTTGACCGTGATGGCGTCGGCCGGAATCGACAGGTCGGCCACCGGCGCCGAGTGGTTCGCCGGCTTCAGGTACACGGCGCGGGCGCGCACCAGCCAGTTGCCTTGTGCTTCCTGCGCGGCGGCCGGCAGGGCGGCCATGGCGCCGAGCAGGGCGGCGAGGCAGGCGGGGGCGAATTTCTTGGGCATGGGTTCTCCAGTGACGGCCGGCGCGCAGGGCCGGCAACTGGAGGGCAGTCTCCCGCCGGGCATGGCCGCCTCGCTTGATCTGTCGCAAGCGCGGCGGGCCCGCGCACGCCGGCGGGCCCGGCCTTGATCCAGGTCATGCCCGCAGGGGCAAGCGCGCCCGGCGGGGCCCGGGGCGGGGCAGCTTTCTACAATGGAGCCCATGCTCCCTCACGACCTGTTTTCCGGCGCGTCCGCAGCCGATACGGGCGGCCCTGCCTCGCCGTTGCTGAACAACCTCAACGCCGAGCAGCTTGCTGCCGTCACGCTGCCCGCGGGCAATGCCCTCATCCTTGCCGGTGCCGGCTCCGGCAAGACGCGGGTGCTCACCACCCGCATCGCCTGGCTGCTGCAGACGGGGCAGGTGTCCGCCGGCGGCATCCTGGCCGTCACCTTCACCAACAAGGCCGCCAAGGAAATGATGACGCGGCTGACCGCGATGCTGCCGGTGAACGTGCGCGGCATGTGGATCGGCACCTTCCACGGCCTGTGCAACCGCCTGCTGCGCGCGCACTGGAAGCTGGCCAACCTGCCCTCGACCTTCCAGATCCTCGACACGCAGGACCAGCTCTCGGCCATCAAGCGCCTGATGAAGCAGTTCAACGTCGACGACGAGCGCTTTCCGGCCAAGCAGACGCAGTGGTTCATCGCTGGCGCCAAGGAAGACGGCCTGCGCCCCGGCGACATCGAGGCCCGCAGCGACGACGACCGCAAGAAGGTCGAGCTCTACCAGCTGTACGAAGAGCAGTGCCAGCGCGAAGGCGTGGTCGACTTCGGCGAGCTGATGCTGCGCAGCTACGAGCTGCTGCGCGACAACGAGCCCGTGCGCGAGCACTACCAGCGGCGCTTCCGCCACATCCTGGTCGACGAGTTCCAGGACACCAACCGCCTGCAGTACGCATGGCTGAAGATGCTCGCGGGCCACACGGCGGCCGGCGGCCACTTCACGCCGGGCGAGCACAACAGCGTGATCGCCGTGGGCGACGACGACCAGAGCATCTACGCCTTCCGCGGCGCGCGCGTGGGCAACATGACCGACTTCGTGCGCGAGTTCGACGTGCGCCGCCAGATCGTCCTGGAGCAGAACTACCGCAGCTACAGCAACATCCTCGATTCGGCCAACGAGCTCATCAGCCACAACAAGAAGCGCCTGGGCAAGAACCTGCGCACTGACCAGGGGCCAGGTGAGCCGGTGCGCGTGTACGAATCGCCCACCGACCTCGCCGAGGCGCAGTGGATGGTCGAGGAAATGCGCCAGCTGGCGCGCGACGGCTTCGACCGCAAGGAAATGGCCGTGCTCTACCGCAGCAATGCGCAAAGCCGGGTGATCGAAACGGCGCTGTTCAATGCCTCGGTGCCGTACCGTGTGTACGGCGGCCTGCGCTTCTTCGAGCGCGCCGAAATCAAGCATGCGCTGGCCTACCTGCGCCTGCTCGAGAACAAGGACGACGACACCAGCTTCCTGCGTGTCGTCAACTTCCCGCCACGCGGCATCGGCGCACGCACGCTCGAAAGCCTGCAGGACGCGGCGCGCGCCGCCGGGCGTTCGCTGCACGATGCGGTGAGCGCGGTCGGCGGCAAGGCCGGCTCGAACCTCACGGCCTTCGTCGCCAAGATCGACGTGCTGCGCGAGCAGACCCAGGGTGTGAGCCTGCGCGAGATCATCGAGCTGGTGCTCGACCACAGCGGCCTTGTCGAACACTACAAGGCCGACCGCGAAGGCGCCGACCGGCTGGAGAACTTGGACGAACTCGTGAACGCGGCCGAAAGCTTCGTCACGCAGGAAGGCTTCGGCCGCGACGCCGTGGCGCTGCCGGTCGACGAGCTGCGCCAGTCGCCTGCCAGCCAGGGGCTCGACCCCAGCCGGCCGGTGCTCGACGAGCCGCTGGCACCTGATGCCGAAACCGGCGAAACGCTGAGCCCGCTCGCGGCCTTTTTGACGCATGCGGCGCTCGAGTCGGGCGACAACCAGGCGCAGGCCGGGCAGGACGCGGTGCAGCTCATGACCGTGCACGCCGCCAAGGGCCTGGAGTTCGACTGCGTGTTCATCACCGGCATGGAAGAGGGCCTGTTCCCGCACGAGAACTCGATGAGCGATTTCGAGAGCCTAGAGGAAGAACGCCGCCTGATGTACGTGGCCATCACGCGTGCGCGCAAGCGCCTGTACCTGAGCCACTCGCAGACGCGCATGCTGCACGGCCAGACCCGCTACAACGTCAAGAGCCGCTTCTTCGACGAGCTGCCGGAAGGCGCGCTCAAGTGGCTCACGCCGAAGAACCAGGGCTTTGCGCCCTCGGCCTTCGGCTATGGCGGCGGCTACGGCAGCACGCGTGGCGGTGCCGGTGGCTACGGTGGTGGAGGAGGCGGCGGCAACCGCTACGGTGGTGGCGGCAGCAGCGCCGGCAAGGACACCTTCGCCAGCCCGCCCGTGCCGCCGCAGAAGACCGCGCCGTCGCACGGTTTGCGTTCAGGCATGCAGGTGTTTCACAACAAGTTCGGCGAGGGCACGGTGACCGCGCTCGAAGGCACCGGCGACGACGCGCGGGCGCAGGTGAAGTTCGCGCGCCACGGCGTGAAGTGGCTGGCGCTGTCGGTGGCGAAGCTCACGCCGGTCTGAGGACGGCGGTCCCGCTTGCCCGAAAGGGCAGCGGGCGATGCCGACTTCAGTTCGCGTCGAAGCTGTCCCGGAAGGTGAACCAGGTCGAGGCCAGCGACATCGCCGCCAGCACCAGCGCGGTGCCGATCATCAGGATGTTGCCGATCGCCAGCGCCGCGCCGTCAGAGCCCATGGCGCCAACGCCGATCAGCACGGTGGCGAGCAGGCCGATGGCGATGCCCGCGAGCATGAACACGCCGAACCACGCCAGGCCGAACAGCGCGTAGGCGCCGAAGTTGCGGAACAGCGCGACGATGCTGAAGAAGACGCTCTTCACCGGCTCCACGCGGTGCCAGTGCACCAGCGCCGGCGCATGCCACATGGCCAGCGACAGCGGCAGGTTCAGGCACATCAGCAGCGTGCGCGCCGTGAGGAACTCGCTGCTCTTCATGACTTCGGGCGTCACCGCTTCGTCGAACAGGTAGGCGCGCATGAGCTGGCCGCCGTCGACCAGCGCAGTCAGCGTGACGGCCAGCACGAAGTACACGGCCGAGATCACGCCCAGCATCACCAGCGAGCGCCATTCGGTGCGCATGGCGTCGAACACCGCGATGAACATGGCCGAGCCCGTGGGGCGGCCCAGGTCGCCCGCGTTGCCCAGGCCGTCGGCGTTGTCGGTCGCGGCCACCGAGGTCGCGACCATCAGGCCGAGCGTCATGAAGGGCAGCAGGATCGGGGCGAGCACGCTGCCGAGCAGCGGCAGCATCGACACCGTCGAGATCATCGCCATCAGCAGGAAGAACAGCGAGATGAAGGCCAGCGGCTGGCGCCAGAAGGTCTTGAGTCCGAGGCGGACCCAGTCGAAGCCGGTGCGCGCCGGCACGAGGTGGAGTTTCATGTGGGGGGTCAGAAGGTGTGAATGAATCCGGCGTGGCCGAGCAGGCCGCCCAGACGCGCCTAATCAAGGCGCAAAGCGCAGCCATAGCTTGGGCTATGGCGAGCATTTGCAACGCAGAGTGGGGGTGTCTGGGCGGGATGAGCGGGCATGGCGGGTTCGGTCACACCTTCTTTAGGCTGCCAGCGCCGGCTCTAAGACGTGGGCGATGGCGTGCGGGTGGGTGGCGCGCTCGCGCAGCACGCGCTCGAAGTGCGTCGGGTCGTGGGGCTTGAGCATGCTGGCCTCGCGCGGCAGGTGGAAGTCCCACAGGCGCGAGATCCAGAAGCGCAGCGCGGCGGCGCGCAGCATCGCGGGCAGCAGGGCGCGCTCGGAGGCGTTCAGCCTGCGCACGCTCTCATACGCGGCGAGCAGGGCGTCGGCGCGGGCGGCGTCGTGCCGGCCGCTGGCCAGGTCGATGGCCCAGTCGTTCAGGCACACGGCCAGGTCGAACAGCCAGGTGTCGGTGCCGGCGAAGTAAAAATCGAACACGCCCGTGAGGCGCGGCGCCGCATCGGGCGCGCCGTCGGTCGCGAACATCACGTTGTCGCGGAACATGTCGGCATGCACCGGGCCGCGCGGCAGCGCCGCGTAGGCCGACGATTCGGCGACATGGTTCTGGTAGGCCAGTTCGGCGCGCAGCAGCGCAGCCTGCGCCTCGTCCATGTGGGGCAGCACCACCGGGGCGGTCTCGTTCCACCAGGGCAGGCCGCGCAGGTTGGGCTGGATGCGCGGGTAGTCGCGCCCGGCCAGGTGCATGCGGGCCAGCATGGCGCCCAGTTCGGCGCAGTGGGCGGCCGTGGGGGCCAGCTCGCTGCGGCCCGACAGCTTCTGCACCAGCGCCGCGGGCTTGCCGGCCACGCGGTGCAGCAGCTCGCAGGGTGCCTGCGCGGGGATCGACAGCGCATGGCCGGTCGGCGGCGCCACGGCCGGGTCGGCCACGGGCGCGGGCACTGGCAGGCCGGCACCGGCCAGGTGCTTCATGAGGCAAAGGTAGTACGGCAGCTGCTCGGCGCTCAGGCGCTCGAACAGCGTCAGCACGAATTCGCCCGATTCGGTGGTGGCGAAGTAGTTGGTGTTCTCGATGCCGCCCTCGATGCCGCGCAGCTCGCGCAGGGCGCCCATGCCAAGGCGCTGGACGAGCGCGTCTGCCTCGCCGAACTGGACTTCGGTAAAAACTGCCATGGCGATGCTCAGCGCCGGACGGCGGCTGCGGGAGAAAAGAGGGTTGCCGGGAAGGAGAACGACAGCGTCACGGTCAGAACTTCAGCACGTTCCAGACACGCGGGCCGTTGCCGCCGCTGTTCGCGTCGCCGGTCGTGCCGGGGCGGGCGCTGCCGCCGTCGTTGGGCAGCACTTCGTAACCGGGCATGTTCGACTTGGGCTTGACGTTGATGCTCTGCGTGCGGCCGCCGTAGCGCACCTCGTCGACCGAGGCGCCGCTGTCTTCCGTGTGGATGTGCTCGACCTTCTGGTTGCGCCGGCCGTCGGCCTGCTCCTGATTTTGTAGCGGTTCCGCCGGGGCCGGCTTGGCGGCGGGCGCGGCCGGCGCCTGCGCGAGGGCGGCAACGGGGGTGGCGAAAGCCAGCGCCAGCAGGATGCGGCGGGCGACCAGGAGTGGGGAGCTAGGCATGCACAGATTGTAGGCGTGCACCCGCTGGCGGCGTGTCGGCCGCCAGCCGACCCTGGTGTCGTTCCGGACGCCGGTCCGGGCACGGCAAAATGCCCCGATGACCGACAAGAAAACGCTGCTGCTCGTCGATGGCTCGAGCTACCTGTACCGGGCCTTCCACGCGATGCCCGATCTGCGCGCCGTGCCCGGCGACCCGAAGAGCCCGGCCACCGGGGCCATTCGCGGAATGATCAACATGATGACCGCGCTGCGCCGCGAGGTGCGCGCCGACTACGCTGCCTGCATCTTCGACGCCCCCGGCAAGACTTTCCGCGACGACTGGTACCCCGAGTACAAGGCCAACCGCTCGCCGATGCCCGACGACCTGCGCAGCCAGATCGACCCCATCCACGAAGTGGTCAAGCTGCTGGGCTGGCCGGTGATCACCGTGCCCGAGGTCGAGGCCGACGACGTGATCGGCACGCTCGCCAAGGTGGCGGCCGCGCAGGGCGTCGAGGTGATCGTCTCCAGCGGCGACAAGGACCTGAGCCAGCTGGTCGACGAGCACATCACCATCATCGACACGATGAACGGCAAGAAGCGCGACATCGCCGGCGTGACGGCCGAGTTCGGCGTGCCGCCCAGTCTCATGGTCGACTACCAGACGCTCATCGGCGACACGGTCGACAACGTGCCCGGCGTGCCCAAGGTCGGCCCCAAGACGGCCGCCAAGTGGCTGCTCGAATACGGCTCGCTCGATGCACTGGTCGAACGCGCCGCCGAAGTGAAGGGCGCCGCCGGCGAAAACCTGCGCCAGGCGCTCGACAAGCTGCCGCTGAGCAAGCGCCTCGTCACCATCCGCACCGATTGCGACCTGAACGGCTTTGTCGAAGGCCTGCCCTCGCTCGAAGGCCTGCCCGTCGGCGCGCCGCAGACGGCCGAGCTGAAGCCCTTCTACGAGAAGTTCGGTTTCAAGAGCCTGGTGAAGTCGCTCGAAGCCCAAGAGGTGCCGCCTGAGCTGATCGAAGAGAACGCGAAGAAGAAGGCCGCCGCCAAGGCCGACCGCGACCAGGGCGGCCTGTTCGACGAGCCTTCCGAGCTGGAGGCGCAAGAGGCCGCCGCGCCCGCGAGCAACCTGAAGTACGACACGATCATGGAGTGGGCGCAGTTCGACGCCTGGCTCGCCAAGCTCGAGGCCGCCGAACTCACGGCCATCGACACCGAGACCACCTCGCTCGACGAAATGGTCGCGCAGATCGTGGGCATCAGCTTCAGCGTCACGCCGGGCGAAGCGGCCTACATTCCGCTCACGCACAACTACCCCGACGCGCCCGCGCAGCTGCCCATCGACGAGGTGCTCGCCAGGCTCAAGCCCTGGCTCGAGAACGCCGACAAGAAAAAGCTCGGCCAGCACATCAAGTACGACCGCCATGTGTTCGCCAACCACGGCATCGAGGTGCAGGGCTACGCGCACGACACCATGCTGCAAAGCTACGTGCTCGAAGTGAACAAGCCGCACGGCCTGTCGTCCCTGGCCGAGCGCCACCTGGGGCGCAGCGGCATTTCCTATGAAGACCTGTGCGGCAAGGGCGCGCACCAGATCCCGTTCAGCCAGGTCGACATCGCCAAGGCCGCCGAGTACTCGTGCGAAGACAGCGACCAGACACTCGACGTGCACCGCACGCTGTGGCCCCTGCTGCAGAAGGAAGAAAAGCTGGCCTACATCTACCAGCTCGAAATGGATTCGAGCGAGGCGCTGTACCGCATCGAACGCAACGGCGTGCTGATCGATGCGCCCACGCTGGCCGCGCAGAGCCACGACCTGGGCACGCGCATCATGGCGCTGGAGCAGGAGGCCTACGACATCGCGGGCCAGCCCTTCAACCTCGGTTCGCCCAAGCAGATCGGCGAAATCTTCTTCACCAAGCTGGGCCTGCCCGTGGTCAAGAAGACGCCGAGCGGCGCGCCCAGCACCGACGAAGAAGTGCTCGAGAAGCTGGCCGAAGACTATCCGCTGCCCGCCAAGATCCTCGAGCACCGCGGCCTCTCGAAGCTCAAGGGCACCTACACCGACAAGCTCGGCCAGCTGGCCAACCCGCGCACCGGCCGCGTGCACACGCACTATGCGCAGGCCGTGGCCGTCACGGGTCGCCTGAGCAGCAACGACCCCAACCTGCAGAACATCCCGATCCGCACGCCCGAAGGCCGCCGCGTGCGCGAGGCCTTCGTGGCGCCGGCGGGCAGCGTGATCGCCAGCGCCGACTACTCGCAGATCGAGCTGCGCATCATGGCCCACATCAGCGGCGACGAGTCACTGCTGCGTGCCTTCACCGACGGCGTCGACGTGCACCGCGCCACGGCCGCCGAGGTGTTCGGAACCACGCCCGACCAGGTGTCCAGCGAGCAGCGCCGCTATGCCAAGGTCATCAACTTCGGGCTCATCTACGGCATGAGCAGCTTCGGCCTGGCGAAGAACCTGGGCATCGAGACCAAGGCCGCGGCCTCGTACATCGATCGCTACTTTGCGCGCTACCCGGGCGTGAAGACCTACATGGACCAGATCGTGGAGTTCGCGCGCGAGCACACCTACGTCGAGACCGTGTTCGGCCGGCGCCTCTACCTGAGCGAGATCAACGGCGGCAACGGCCCCCGCAAGAAGGCGGCCGAGCGCCAGGCCATCAATGCGCCGATGCAGGGCACGGCGGCCGACCTCATCAAGCTCAGCATGGTCAAGGTACAGAACGTGCTTGACGAAGAGAAGCGCGCCACCAGGATGATCATGCAGGTGCACGACGAACTGGTGTTCGAAGTGCCCGAGGCCGAGGTCGAATGGGTGCGCACCGAAATCCCGCGCCTGATGGCCGGCGTGGCGGCGCTCAAGGTGCCTCTGCTCGCCGAGATCGGCGTCGGTCCCAACTGGGACAAGGCCCACTGATCCTCCTTCGCACGATCCCCAAGAGACAAACGACAGAAAGAAGAAACACGCCCATGAAACTCCAGCCCCGCACCTTCCTGCTCGCCGCCGTCTGCGCGGCCTTCCTCGGCACCGCTTCCGCTGCCCCCGATGCCCGCATCGCCGCGCTGGCCGCCAAGGAAAAGCCCGCCCTGCTCGAGACGCTGAAGGAGCTGGTCTCCATCGAGTCGGGCAGCCGCGACATCGAAGGCCTCGAGAAAATCTCCGACCTCATCGCCGCCAAGTTCAAGGCGCTGGGCGGCGAAGTGGAGCTCATCGACCCGAGCGCCGACGCCTACCGCATGGAAGACACGCCCGAAAAAATCGGCCGCGTGGTGCGCGCCACCTTCAAGGGCACGGGCACGAAGAAGATCATGCTCATCGCGCACATGGACACGGTCTACACCGTGGGCATGCTCAACAAGCAGCCGTTCCGCGTCGACGGCGACAAGGCCTACGGCCTGGGCATCGCCGACGACAAGCAGGGCGTGGCCGTCATCACGCACCTGGTGTCGATGTTGCAGGCGCTGAAATTCAAGGACTACGGCACGCTCACCGTGCTGATCAACGGCGACGAGGAAATCAGCTCGCCGGGTTCGCGCGCGCTGCTCACCAAGCTCGGCGGCGAGCACGATGCGGTGCTGTCGTTCGAGGGTGCGTCGATCAAGGACGACAAGCTCTCGCTGGCCACCGCGGGCATTGCCTCGGTCACGCTGAACGTGGCGGGCAAGGCCTCGCACGCGGGCTCCGCGCCCGAACTGGGCGTGAACGCGCTGTACGAGCTGTCGCATCAGATCCTGCAGATGCGCGACCTGTCCGACCCGTCCACGGGCCTGAAGATGAACTGGACCATCTCCAAGTCGGGCACCAACCGCAACGTGATCCCGGCCAGCGCCACGGCGGGCGCCGACGTGCGCGTGCTCAAGGTGGCCGACTACGACCGCATCGAGCAGCAGGTGAACGAGCGCGTGAAGAAGCAGCTGGTGCCTGACGCCAAGGTCGAGCTGAAGTTCGAACGCCGCCGTCCGCCGCTCGAGGCCACCGACGCGTCGCGCGCGCTGGCCAAGCACGCGCAGGCCATCTACAAGGACGAGCTGGGCCGCCCGCTGGGCGCCGACGACAAGGCGGCCGGTGGCGGCACCGACGCGGCGTTCGCCTCGCTCAAGACCAAGGCGCCGGTCATCGAACGCTTCGGCCTGCAAGGCTTCGGCGCGCACACGGCCGACGCGGAGTACGTGCTGATCGACTCCATCGAGCCGCGCCTGTACCTGGGCGTGCGAATGGTGATGGACATCGCCACCGGCAAGACCACCGTCCGCTGACCGCCACTGACCGCTGTCGGCCATGCGGCTGCGCCACATCGAGGTCTTCAACGCGATCATGCTCGCGGGCAGCGTGAGCGCGGCCGCGCGGCTCATCAACATCACGCAGCCGGCCGTGAGCCGCACGCTGCAGCATGCCGAGCTGCAGCTGGGCTTCCCGCTGTTCCAGCGCGCCAAGGGGCGGCTCACGCCGACCACCGAGGCGCTCACGCTGTACCCGCACATCGAGCGGCTGTTCGCGCAGCTCGACGAGGTGCAGCGGCTGGCGGCGAACCTGCGCGCGGGCAACGACACGGGCGAGCTGCGCATCCTCAGCGTGCTCGCGCTGAGCTACGAAATCCTGCCGCGCGCGCTCAAGGCCTTTCGCGAGATGCATCCGGGCTATGCGATCACAGTCGAGTCGCTGCACTCGCCGCAGATCATGTCGGCGCTGCTGCTGCAGGAGGCCGATGTGGGCTTTGCCTTCAGCCCCGCGGTGCATCCCTCGCTCACGCAGGAGACCCTGGCCGACAGCCGCATGGTGTGCGTCGCGCCCAAGGGCATGCTGCCGCGCGCGCTGGTGCGCAACGGCTCGGTGGCCCTGCACGACCTCATCGACCGCCCGGTGATCGGCCTGGACGGCCGCGACCCGGTCGGCACCAGCCTGAGCCAGGCCTGCCGGCAGGCGGGCGTGGGTTTCCAGCAGGCCGTGGTCACGGTGCAGACCTACCACGCGGCGCTGGCCATGGCGCACCACGGACTGGGCGTGGCGCTGGTCGACGGCTGCACGGCGCGCTCGGCCGACCGTGCCAAGGTCGACGTGCTGACGCTGGAGCCGCACATTCCGGTGCCGGTGCGCGCGCTGCGTTTCGCGGGCCGGCCCGATTCGGTGGCGGTGCGCGGCATCACGCGCTGCATGCGCGAGGCCATCGAGCAGACCGCCTGAGAAAGATGCGGGGCATTCGCCTCGCGCCATAATCCGCGCCCATGCACGCCCTTCGAACCTTCTGCGCAATGCACCGACTGGTGCTGGCGTGGTTCATGGCGTCGCTGCTGGTCGCGGGCGCATCGCCGCTCGTGAACCCGCAGGCGATGGAACTCGTGTGTTCCGCCGCGGGCACCGTCAAGCTCATCGTGCAGGGCGACGACGGCGCCACCGAAGTCGGCATGGCGGCGATGGACTGCCCGCTGTGCATGGTCTCCGGTCCGCCGCCCGCCGCCGTGCAGGTGACGCTGCCCACGCCGCTGCCGCTGGGCCGCGCGCTGCAATCGATTCCCGCTGCCCGCCTTGCGGCAGCCACGGCCTCGCCGCTGCCGGCGCGCGGGCCGCCCACGCATCTCTCCTGAGCTTCGTCGTTCCTGCACCTGACGCCGCCTGAACGGGCCGCGCGGTGCGTTCCCGGTCGTTGTGCGGCCGGCGCTGCGCTTCATTGTTTTCGCCAGCGCCGTCGCAAGAGAGATGCCATGCCCACCCTTTCCCGTGCCCCCGCTTTGGGGCTGCTTGCCTTGTTCGGCGCCGTCCATGCGCCTGCTCATGCCCAGACCGCCGTGTCTTCGCTGCCCCCGATCGAGGTGGCCGACGATGCCCCGCGCCCCAACGGCCGGCTCGACCTTGACACGCCCGCCGACACCGCGAGCCGCCTGGGCCTCACGCCGCGCGAGACGCCCGCTTCCATCACGGTGGTGAACCGCGCGGTGCTCGATGCGCGCGGCGCGCAGAACACGCAGGAGGCGCTGCGCGCCGTGCCCGGCGTGACCGCGCACGACGCGCCCGGCAACGTCGGCGTGAGCTACCGTGGCTTTGGCAGTGGCTCGATCGCGCAGCTGTTCAACGGCATCAACCTGCAGTATTCGATCGCGGCGCGCCCGGTCGACAGCTGGATCTACGACCGCGTCGAAGCCATCGGCGGCCCGTCGAGCTTCCTGTTCGGCTCGGGTGCGCTGGGCGGCTCGATCAACTACATCACCAAGACGCCCGAGCGCAGCGACTTCGCCGAAGCGCAGCTGCGTGTCGGTACGCAGAACCTGAAGGAGGCTTCGTTCGGATTGAACCGCCGCATCGCCGGCGACGGCGGCGCGGGCAGCCACTACGCGCGCATCGACGTGAACCACCGCGACGCCAACGGCTGGACCGACGGCACCAAGAGCAAGTCGACGCAGCTCGCGGCCTCGCTGCTGTCGGACTTCGGCGGCGGCCTGAAGCACACGCTTGCCTACGAGTACCAGGACGAAGACGTCACGCGGCCCTACTGGGGCACGCCGGTGCTGAACCCGGCGGGCGGCGAGATGCGCATCGACCGCAGCACACGCTTCCAGAACTACAACAGCGCCGACGGCCTCTATGCGCAGCGCGTGCAGTGGCTGCGCTCGGTCACCGAATGGCAGGCCAGCGACGCGCTGCAGTTCAAGAACACCTTCTATGCCTACGACGCGCTGCGCGACTACCGCAACGTCGAGAACTACCGCTACAACGCGCGCAACACGGCCGTCATCCGCTCGGGCGCCTTGCTGCAGCGGCACGACCAGGACGTGTGGGGCAACCGCATTGAAGGCATCTACAAGGGCCAGCTCGGCGGGCTGAAGAGCGACTGGTCCTTCGGGCTGGACTTCAGCGTGAACCGGCAGACGCGTTTTCCCAACAGCCTGCCCGGCACCGTGAGCACGGTGAATCCGTACGCCTTCGCCACCGAGCGCTTCTTCGACGTGCCGGGCATGACGCCGGGCTTTCGCCCCGACCGCGACAACAAGGTACGGACCACCGCGCTGTACCTGGAGAACCGCACCGCGCTGCAGCCATCGCTGCACCTCGTGACGGCGCTGCGTCACGAGCGCATCGACCTCGACCTGGTCAACCGCCGCACCGTGGACGCGGCGAACCCGGCCACCTTCCATCGCGGCTACCGGCCCACCACCGGCCGCATCGGCCTGGTGTGGGACTTCGCGCCCGGCGCCAACCTGTACGCGCAGTACGCCACGGCGGCCGATCCGCCGTCGGGCGTGCTCTCGACCGCCTCGTTCGCCGATGTGCGCAACAACAGCGAGCTCACCACCGGCCGGCAGGTCGAGGTCGGCACCAAGCTCGACTTCTGGCGGGGCAAGGGCACGGCCACGCTCGCGGCCTACAGCATCCGCCGCACCAACATCGCGACGCAAGACCCGGCCAACAGCGCGCTCACGGTGCTGGTCGGCGAGCAGTCGTCCAAGGGCGTGGAGCTGGCGCTTGGGCTGCAGCCCACGCCGCAGTGGTCGCTGCAGGGCAACCTCACGTACGTCGATGCGCGCTACGAGCAGTTCCGCCAGGGCGGCGTGTCGCTCGCGGGCCGCACGCCGACCAACACGCCGGCGGTGGTCGCGAACCTCTGGGTGTCGTACGCCATCACGCCGCGCCTGCAGGCCACGGCGGGCGTGCGGCATGTGGGCAAGGTGTATGCCGATGCGGCCAACACGATGCACTGGCCGGGTTACACGCTGCTCGACCTCGGGCTGAGCTGGCAGGTGAACCGCAACGTCACGCTGGTGGGGCGCGTGCGCAACGCGACCGACCGCGTGTACGCCGCGAACGTCGGTGCCGGCTTCGCCTACCTCGGCGCGCCGCGCACGGCCGATGTGTCGGTGCGCGTGAGCTTCTGAACTGAAGGAGCGCCGCCATGCATGCCAAACGCTGGTTGTTCCTGGTCCACCGCTGGCTCGGCGTGGTCGTCTGCGCCTTCTTCGCGATGTGGTTCGTCTCGGGCGTGGTGATGATGTATGTGGGCTACCCCAAGCTCACCGAGGCCGAGCGTTTGCAGCACCTGCCGCCGCTCGATGCGTCGACGCCCTTGCTGGGACCGCGACAGGCGCTCGATGCGGCTGGTATCACAGGGCCGTTGCAGGACCTGCGGCTGGCCGTGGCCAGCGGCGGGCAGGCGGTGTACCTCGCGGTGCCGGCGAGCGCGGCCGAATCCGGCGCGCGCCGATCACCACCGGGGCGCGGCGTGGTCGTCGTCGATGCGCAGACCGGCGCCGTGCTGCGCCAGGTCGACCGCGCCCGCGCACTCATCAGCGCACAGGCCTATGGTGGCGAGGGCGTGGTGCTCCAGTACCGGGGCACCATCGACGAAGACGCCTTCACCCATTCGCGGGGGCTCGACGCGCACCGCCCGCTGCATGTGGTCGACCTGGCCGATGCGCAGGCCACGCGGCTGTACATCTCGGGCCGGACCGGCGAGGTGGTGCGCGACGCGCCGCGTGCCGAGCGTTTGTGGAACTATGCCGGCGCGTGGATCCACTGGCTGTACCCGCTGCGCGGCACGGGCCTGGACCGCTACTGGGCCGACATCGTCAACTGGCTGTCGATCGTCGGCATCGCCGTCACGCTCACGGGCACGGTGGTGGGCGTGATGCGCTGGCGCTTCCGGCGCACCTACAAGAGCGGCTCGCACTCGCCATACCAGGGCTTCATGATGCGCTGGCATCACATCAGCGGGCTGCTGTTCGCGCTCGTCACGCTGACGTGGATCTTCAGCGGACTGATGTCGATGAACCCCTGGCGCGTGTTCGACAGCGGCGCGCCGGCATTGCGCATGGCGGCGATGCAGGGCGGGCCGCTCGGGGTGGGCGCTGGCGATGCGGCGCCCGCCGCATTGCTGGCTTCCACGCGTGGCGACATCCGCGAACTGCGCTGGGTGCGCGCGGCGGGGCAGACGCTGGTGCTGGCCAGCACCGCGAGTGGCCGCCCATTGGTGCGCGACGCCGCCAGCGCGCAGCCTCGGCAGATCGACCCAGAGGCGCTGCGCACCGCCGTCGCGCAGCTGCTGCCCGACGCGGTCGCGCGCATCGACGTGCTCACCGCCTACGACAGCCACTACTACACGCGCGAAGCGCACACCATGACCGGCGGCAGCGAGAAGCCGCTGCCCGTCTGGCGCGTGGTGTTCGCCGACGCGCACGCCACCTGGGTCCACGTCGATCCGCAGACCGGCGCCGTGCTCGGCCGCAGCGACAGCACGCGCCGGTGGAGCCGCTGGCTGTTCGCGATGCTGCACAGCTGGGACTGGCTGCCGCTGCTCGCGCACCGTCCGCTGTGGGACGTGCTGCTGGTCGCGCTCAGCGCGGGCGGTGCGCTGCTGAGCCTGACCGGCGTGGTGATCGGCTGGCGGCGCCTGGGCCGCAAGCTCAAGAGTGCGACGGGGCCGCGTCCAGCGCCTGCGCGATCCGCTGCGCCGAGCCGAAGGCCAGCGTGAACCCCAACGCGCCGTGGCCGGTGTTGAACAGCATGTTCGACGGCGCGTGCGGCAGCCGCCCGATGATCGGCAGGCCCTTCGGCGTGGCGGGGCGCATGCCGGTCCAGGGGTGCAGTTCGGCGAGCCGGCTGGCGCGCGGGAACACGGCGCGCGTGGCGTCGGCCAGCGTCTCGATGCGCGTGGCCGGAATGCTTGCGTCGTGTCCCACGAGCTCGGCCATGCCGGCCACGCGCAGGCGCGAGCCGATGCGCGCGAAGACGACCTTGCGCGCGCTGTCGGTCACGTTCACGCGCGGCGCCGCACCGGGCGCGGGGTCGACGTCGACCGTGATGCTGTAGCCCTTGAGCGGGTACACCGGCAGGTAAGCGCCGAGCGCGCGACCGAGCTTGTGCGAGGCCGAACCCAGCGCCATCACGAAGGCATCGGCTTCGATGTCGCCTTCGCTGGTCTGCACGGCGGCGACACGGCCCTCGCTGCGCGCAAAGCCGTGCACGTCGGCACCG
Organism: Variovorax sp. GW821-FHT09D04; assembly: GCF_059416405.1. NCBI lineage: Bacteria > Pseudomonadati > Pseudomonadota > Betaproteobacteria > Burkholderiales > Comamonadaceae > Variovorax > Variovorax sp. GW821-FHT09D04. The sequence goes on along the minus strand of NZ_JBWKPA010000006.1, from coordinate 279,475 downwards.
AGCATGAAGTGCACGCCGCGCGCGCTCAGTGCGCGCATCAGTTCGGCGCACACCTTGAGGCAGTCGGCCGCGCACTCGCTCGGCGTGTGGACCGCGCCCGCCATCTGGCCGCGGTAGTCCGCGAGCGCGGGCTCGATGGCCACGCACTCGTCGGGCGTGACGATGCGCTGCTCGCTGCCCAGGGTGCGCTGCAGTTCGACCTGTGCGCTCGCCCCTTCGAGCGACGCCGCGCTCGCGTAGAGCACCAGCTTGCCCGTGGCGGAGAAATCGCAGTCGGGCGCGATGTCGGCCTGCATGGCCTCGAAGCCCGTGCGGCTCGCGGCCGCCAGCGCCAGCAGCTGCGCGGTGGTGTCGCGCGAGGTCGCGGCGTTGCACGCGGCCAGGAAGGCCAGGCCCCAGCGCCATTGCAGCGGGTCGAGCTGCGGGCGCAGCTTCAGCGGCGAAGTGGGGGAGAACAGCAGCTTGGGCAGCTGCGTCCAGATCGACGGATCGGCCAGCGGCTGCACATACGAGTAGCTCAGCTGCGCGCCGTTGCCGCCGCTGGCGCCCGCGCCGGGCGCCGCGCGGTCGATCACCGTGACCTGGTGGCCCTGGCGCTCGAGTTGCCAGGCGGTCGCCAGGCCCACGATGCCGGCGCCGAGCACGCACACATGCATGGGGGCAACTTTCCGGAAGTGAAGAAGAAAGGGAACAGAAGAGACAGCGTGCGACTGTAGAGGCCCCTCGCCGTGCCCGGAAATGCCAAAAGAACCCAGCCCATAACCTTTGGGCATGACCCCGGGGTTAATTGGAATTGTCCCGATGTGTCACTCCTTCTTACACTGGCTGTCTGTTCAATCCAACCGATGAAGGCTCGAATGAAACTCTCCGTTTTGATGGCGTCCCTGGCTGCCGCGGTCCTCTTCACTGCACCGGCCGCACAGGCTGCCGACACGCTCGCCAAGATCGCCGAGTCCGGCAAGATCTCGCTCGCCTACCGCGAGTCGTCGGTGCCCTTCAGCTACCTGGACGGTCCCAACAAGCCGATCGGGTTCTCGGTGGAACTCTCCAACGCCGTGGTCGAGGCGGTGAAGAAGAAGTTGAACAAGCCCAACCTGCAGGTCTCGCTGATGGCGGTCACTTCGCAGAACCGCATCCCGCTGATCACCAACGGCACCATCGACCTGGAGTGCGGCTCCACCACCAACAACACCGCGCGCGGCAAGGACGTGGCCTTTGCGGTGAACCACTTCTACACGGGCACGCGCCTGTTGACGAAGAAGTCTTCCAAGATCAAGGACTACGCCGACCTGGCGAAGAAGACCGTGGCCAGCACCACCGGCACCACCAACGCGCTGGTCATGCGCAAGTACAACACCGAGAAGAACCTCGACATGAACATCGTGCTCGGCAAGGACCACGCCGACGCGTTCCTGCTGGTCGAGAGCGATCGCGCCGTGGCCTTCGCCATGGACGACATCCTGCTGTTCGGCCTCATCGCCAACTCGAAGAACCCGGCCGACTACGAAGTGGTGGGCGAGTCGCTGCAGGTCGAGCCCTACGCCTGCATGCTGCCCAAGGACGACCCGGCCTTCAAGAAGCTGGTGGACGACACCTTCACCGCGATGATGAAGAGCGGCGAGTTCGAGAAGCTCTACACCAAGTGGTTCATGCAGCCGATCCCGCCGAAGAACGTGCCGCTGAACCTGCCGATGAGCGACCAGCTGAAAGAGAACCTCAAGGCCTTCAGCGACAAACCAGCGACCTGATCGCACAGAGAGAGCGAAAGAGAAAAGACATGGTCGCAGCCACACAGGTCGTCGGCATCCTCGGGGGCATGGGCCCCGCGGCGGGCGCCGACTTCGTCCGGCTCTTCGTGCAGGCCTGCGCGCAGCAGATGCGTGCGCGCGGCGAGCCGGTGCGCGACCAGTCCTTTCCCGAACACTGGCTGGCGCAGGTGCCGGTGCCCGATCGCACCGGCGCGCTGGCCTCCGACGCGCAGGGCGCGCACCAGCCGCTCGAACCGATGCTGCAGGCGCTGGGCCGTCTGGCCGCGCTGGGCAGCCGCGCCGTGGCCATCGCCTGCAACACCGCGCATGCGTGGCACGCCAACCTGCAGGAGCGCTTTCCGCAGGTCGAGCTGCTGCACATGGCGCGCGAGACCGCGCAGCACCTGGCCGCGCAGGGCGCGAGCGAGGTCGCGCTGATGGCCACCGAAGGCACCTACCGCGTGCGGCTGTACGAGCAGGCGCTGGCAGAGGCCGGCCTGGGCTGCCACGTGCCATCGGCCGACGAGCGCCAGACCATCATGCGCGGCATCTTCGACGGCGTGAAGGCCGGCAACCTGCCGCTGGCCGAACGCTGCTTCTCCGAGGTCGCGCTGCGGCTGGCCGAACGGCACGGCCCGGTCACGATCATCATGGGCTGCACCGAGGTGCCGCTGGGCCTGCAGGGCTCGGCCGCGGTGGCGGGGCTGCGCCTCGTCGACCCGGCGCAGGTGCTGGCCGAGGCGCTGGCACGGCGGGCCTACGGCACCTGACCGCAGCCCGAAGCGGCCCAGCTGCTTTACGGTCCGGTCATACGGCCCGGACCGATTTCGCCTACATTGCGGCGTGCGTTTTTCTACGCCACACCCCCTTGTCAGACGATTCAACCGGAGCCCTTGCATGACCTCCTTCGACGACAACCGTTCCGAATTCGATTCGCTGCGCCCTGGCGACAGCACCGAGCAGGGGGCCACGCGCCGCACCGCGCTCAAGGCCGCCCTCGGTGTCGGCTACGCCGCCGCCGTGCTGCCGGTGGCCGCGCAGACGGCCATCGCCACCCCGGCCGACGGCCTGAAGGCCGGCCCCATCAAGTACACCGTCAACGGCTTCGGGGTGCCTGCCTATGCCGCGGCGCCGGCTGGCAAGACCGGGCTGCCGGTGGTGCTGGTGATCCAGGAAATCTTCGGCGTGCACGAGTACATCGCCGACACCTGCCGCCGCTTCGCCGAGCTGGGCTACCTGGCCATCGCGCCCGAGCTGTACGCGCGCCAGGGCGATCCGCGCGGCTACACCGACATTCCCAAGCTGCAGGCCGACATCGTCACCAAGGTGCCCGACGCGCAGGTCATGGCCGACCTCGACGGCGCACTGGCATGGGCCAAGGCCAACGGCGGCGACACGAGCAAGGCCGGCATCACCGGCTTCTGCTGGGGCGGGCGCATCGTGTGGCTGTATGCGGCCACCGGCAAGGTCAAGGCCGGCGTGGCCTGGTACGGCCGGCTGGTGGGGCAGGCCAGCGAACTGCAGCCGAAACACCCCGTCGACATCGCCGCCAGCCTGCAGGCGCCGGTGCTCGGCCTGTACGGCGGAAAAGACCAGGGCATCCCCCTTGACACGGTTGATAAGATGAAAGCTGCTCTGGCCACTGGAACTGCAGCGGCCAAGGCATCGAGCTTCGTCGTGTACCCCGAAGCAGGCCACGCGTTCCACGCCGACTACCGCCCTAGCTACCTCAAGAGCGCCGCGGACGACGGCTGGCAGCGTGCAACGGCCTGGTTCAAAGCCAATGGTGTCGCCTGACCGAAGACGGCGCCCGTAGCCACCTGCCGCCGAAGGCCGTCCGAAGTGACGGCCTTTCTCTTTTTATGAACGGAACAAGGCCGTACCGGCCGTCCCTCTTGCGCAAGCAGCTATGAATTTGATAGTAATCCTCGTGGCGACCCTGGTCGCCGGCATCGGAAGCGTCTGGCTCGCGGCCCTGCTGCTGCGCGTGGGCGTGCGCAGCGGCGGCGGTGGCGTGAACCCGCAGCACCTGCTGAGCCTGGCGGCCGGCGCGCTGCTGGCCACCGCCTTCATGCACCTGCTGCCCGAGGCCTTCGAAAGCCGCATCGAGCCTGCGCTGCTGTTCGCGGTGCTGCTGTTCGGGCTGGTGTTCTTCTTCCTGCTCGACAAGGCCGAGCTGTGGCACCACGGGCATGAGCACCACCATGGCGACGTCGCACCCGCCAAGGGCGAAGCGCACGATCACCACGGCCACGATCACGGTCATTCACACGGCCACGCCCACCACCACCCACCCACCACGGGCGGCGGCGGCTGGGCCGTGCTCACCGGCGACAGCGTGCACTGCTTCGGCGACGGCATCCTGATCGCCTCGGCCTTCGTGGCCGACATCCGCCTGGGCCTCGTGGCCGCGCTGGCCGTGCTCGCGCACGAAGTGCCGCACCACATCGGCGACCTCGTCGTGCTGCGCCAGAGCTCGGCCAACTCGCGCGCGGCGCTGGTGAAGGTGTCGCTCGCGGGCACGATGACCATGCTCGGCGGCATCGCGGGCTGGTGGCTGGTCGACCAGCTGCACGGCTGGCTGCCGTACTTCCTGGTGCTGGCGGGCAGCAGCTTCGTCTACGTGGCGCTGGCCGACCTGATTCCGCAGCTGCAGAAGCGCCTGCCCGCGCGCCAGACCGCGGCGCAGATCGCGTGGCTCGCGGCGGGCATCCTGCTGGTCACGCTCGTGAGCCGGCTCGCGCACGGCGAGCATGGCCATGAGCATGGCCACGATGAAGGGCACGGCGAGCACGGCCACGTCCACAAAGACTGACGACGGCACGCGCCTGCAGCCTGCGGTGACGGGAAACTTTCCGACACCGACGTCAGCCCGTCGATCCACCGCAAGGGGCAAAACAGGCGCACCATAGAGGGCCGTTTACTCATCTGCCGAGGAATTCGATCATGACGCCCCAAGCCGATGCCACCGCGCGCTCCGCCTCGTCGTCCGAAGACGACGATGACGACAGCACGCCTGCCGACGACTTCGACGAACTCGAAGCCGATGCGTCCGACGACCTGTCGGACGAAACGGGCATCGACCTCACCGATGCCAGCGAGCTCGATGCCGACAACGTGCCGGCCGACGAAGAGTTCGACCGCGTGATGAACGCGCCGGACTGATTCGCCTGACCCAGCCCGGTCAGGCCGGTTCAGGCCAGCGCGCCTGTGCCGGACGCACCGATTCGTAGAAGCGCGCCATCTGCAGCACGCCCAGGTCGTCGAAGCGGCGCCCCGCGATCTGCAGGCCGATCGGCAGGCCATTTTTCGCATGGCCGCAGTTGATCGAGGCGGCCGGCTGTTCCGACTGGTTGAACACCGACGTGAAGTGCGAGTCCTTCAGCAGGTTTTCCGAGCCGCTGTTGATGGCCTCCGCCGCGAACGGCAGCACCGGCGACACCGGCGACAGCACGTAGTCGAAGGGCTGCGTGGCCGCCACGGTGGCCGCGCGCAAGGCCTGCATGCGCGTGAAGGCGCGGAAGGTGTCTTCGGGCGTGAGCGAGGCGGCGAACTCCGCCGCCTGGTGGATGTAGCCGGCCGCGAGCTTCGCGCGTTCGGGCGGCATCGCGGCCAGGTCGACGCGGCAGCGCATCGTGAAGAAGTGGGCCATGCCCATGCGCATGTCCAGCGTGGTCCAGTCGGCCAGCGGCTCGACGATGGCGCCGGCCTGCTCGAACAGGCGCGCCGCGGCCAGCACCGCCTCTTTGACTTCCGCATCGATGGGCCAGCCGCCCATGGTCTCGGTCCACAGGCCGATGCGCAGGCCCTTCACGTTGCGCTCGAGGCGCTGCCATGCGAAGTCGTTCGGCGGCAGGCTCATGTAGTCGCGCGCGTCGGGGCGCGTCACCACCTGCATCAAGAGCGCGGCGTCGGCCACGGTGCGCGTCATGGGGCCGATCACGCGCGCCGCGGCGGGCGGGTCGACCGGGATGCGGCCGTGGCTGGGCTTGAGGCCGAACACGCCGCAGAAGCTGGCCGGAATGCGCACCGAGCCGCCGATGTCGGTGCCCAGGTGCAGCGGGCCGTAGCCCGCGGCAGCCGCGGCGCCGGCGCCCGAGCTCGAGCCGCCGGTGTTGCGCCCCAGGTCCCACGGGTTGCGCGTGAGCGCGTGGAAGCTCGACGGCGCGGCGCCGAGAAAGCCGAAGTCGGGCATCGTCGTCTTGGTCACGATCACCGCGCCGGCTTCGCGCAGGCGCGCGGCGGCGGGGGCGTCGGCCGCGGCGGGCGCCAGCACGGTGGCGGCGCTGCCGATCGGCGTGGGCGTGCCGCGCGTGGCGATGTTCTCCTTCAGCGTGACCGGCACGCCGTCGAGATCGCCCTGCGGCTTGCCCTGGGCCCAGCGTGCCTCGGAGGCGCGCGCCGAGGCCAGCGCGGCTTCGGCGTCCAGCCCGTAGGTGGCGTGGATGTGCGGCTCCCAGCGCTCGATGCGCGCAAGCACGGCCTGCGTCACCTCGACCGGCGACAAGGCGCGGTCACGGTAGCGTTCGAGCAACTGGAGGGCACTGAGTTCGTACAGGGGTGTGGTCATGTCTTCGTTTCTTCTTTGGGTGGTGGGATGAAGGTGGGTTGAAAGAGAGGAAGAGGACGGCGCTCAGCCGCCCCCGAACGCATAGCCCTGGCCCGGCGCCGCGGCCAGCAGCGTGCGCGTGTAGGCCTCGCGCGGCGACAGCAGCACGTCGTGCGCGCTGCCTTGCTCGACGATGCGGCCCTTGTGCATCACGATCAGGCGGTCGCAGATCTGGCTGGCCACGCGCAAGTCGTGGGTGATGAACAGGATGCCGATCGACAGCCGCTGCTGGATCTCCGCGAGCAGCTTCAATATCTGGTCCTGTACCGACACGTCGAGCGCCGACACAGCTTCGTCGGCGATCAGCACGCGCGGCTCGCAGGCCAGCGCGCGCGCAATGCACAGCCGCTGGCGCTGGCCGCCCGAGAACTCGCTCGGGTAGCGGTGCAGCACCTCGGGCTGCAGCCGCACCAGCGCCATCAACTCCTCGGCGCGCTGCCAGGCCTTGGCGTGCGACACGCCGAAATTCACCGGCCCCTCGACGATCGACTGGCCCACCGTGCGGCGCGGGTTGAGCGAGCGGTTCGGGTCCTGGAACACGACCTGCACCATGCGCCGGAACGCCGAGCGCTGTGCGCCGCGCGAGCCCTCGATGCCCGGCACGCGGATGTCGCCGTCGGTCGGCTCGATCAGCCGCGCGATGCAGCGCGCCACGGTCGACTTGCCCGAGCCCGATTCGCCCACGATGCCGACCGTCTCGCCCGCATGCAGCTTCAGCGACACGTCGGCCGCCGCATGCACCGTGCGGCGCTTGCCGGGCCAGCTGCCCGTGCGGTAGACCTTGCCCACGCCGCGCGCATCGAGCAGCGGCGCCTGGGCGCCGATGGGCGCGCGCAGCACGGGCGCCAGCCGCGGCACCGCGTCGAGCAGCATGCGCGTGTAGGCCTCCTTCGGGCGGCGCAGCACTTCGTCCTTCGGGCCGCTCTCGACCTGCCGGCCCAGCTGCAGCACCACCACCTGGTCGGCGATGTCCGCCACCACACCGAAGTCGTGCGTGATGAACAGCACGGCGGTGCCGTTCTCCTGCTGCATCTCGCGGATGAGCGCGAGGATCTCGGCCTGCGTGGTCACGTCGAGCGCGGTGGTGGGCTCGTCGCAGATCAGCAGGGCCGGGCGCAGGATCAGCGCGATGGCGATCACGATGCGCTGGCGCTGCCCGCCCGAGAGCTGATGCGGGTAGGCGTCGTAGATGCGCTGGGGCTCGGGCAGCCGCACGCGCTCGAAGATGGCCAGCACGCGCTCGCGGCGCGCGGCGGCGCCCAGCGTCGTGTGCTCGGCCAGGATCTCGTCGACCTGCGCGCCGCAGCGCATCACCGGATTGAGCGCGGTCATCGGTTCCTGGAACACCATCGCCATGCGCGCGCCGCGCAGGGCGCGCAGCCGCGCCGGGCTGGCCGCGAGCACGTCCTCGCCCTGCACCTCGATGCGCCCGGCCGAGGGCCGCAAGGACGCGGGCAGCAGGCCCATCGCGGCCTGCGCGATGACCGACTTGCCGGAGCCCGATTCACCCAGCAGGCACACGACCTGGCCGGGCATGACGTCGAACGAGATGCCGTGCACCGCGTGTGCGCGGTCGGCGCCGGCGGGCAGGTCGATGGCGAGGTCGCGCACCACGAGGCAGGACGCGGCGGAGGTTGTGGAAGGGGTGGATGTCATGCTCAGCCTCCGCGTGCCTTGAACTTGGGATCGAGTGCGTCGCGCAGGCCGTCGCCGAGCATGTTCACGGCCAGCACCGTGAGCGCCAGGAAGAGGCCGGGCAGCAGCACGGTCGAGGGGTGCGAGGTGAAGTGCGTGCGGCCTTCGGACATGATGTTCCCCCAGGTCGGCACTTCGGACGGCAGGCCGATGCCCAGGAACGACATCACGGCCTCCACCAGCATCGCCGCCGCGCAGATGAAGGTGCCCTGCACGATCAGCGGCGCCACCGTGTTGGGCAGGATGTGGCGCAGCATCAACTTCCAGGTCGGCGTGTCGAGCGCGACGGCCGCTTCCACGTACGGCTCCTCGCGCACCGACAGCACCACCGAGCGCACCAGCCGCGCCACGCGCGGCGTCTCGGGCACGACGATGGCCAGGATCACCGTGAGCAGGCTGGGCCGCCACACCGCCACCAGCACGATCGCGAACAGGATGCCGGGGATGGCCATCATCCCGTCCATCACCCGCATGATCACGCCGTCCAGGCGCCGGAAGTAGCCCGCCACCATGCCCACCATGAGGCCGAACGCGACCGAGCCCAGCGCCACCGCCACGCCCACCGACAGCGAGATGCGCGCCCCGTAGGCCGTGCGGCTCCACAGGTCGCGCCCCATGCTGTCGGTGCCCAGCGGAAAGAAGCGATCGAAGCTGTCGCCCGCCAGCGTGGTGAACTCGGCGCGCGCGCCGGGCGGCAGGTGCGAGTTCGCGGGGTCCATCGCGTTCGGGTCGATGGTGCCGAGCCAGGGCGCGGCCACTGCCAGCAGCAGCATCGCGGCCAGCAGGACGCCGCCGATGCGCACGCCGCCGTTGGCGAGCAGGCGGCGCAGCAGCGAGCGGGCTGGGGCCCGGGGTGCGGCGGGAGGAACCGCGGCAGAGGCAGGCGCGTCGTCGCGCAGGGAGATCGAAGTCATGGTGGGGCTTTCGAAGGAAGGTCAGTACCGGATGCGCGGATCGAGCAGCAGGTAGCTCAGGTCCACCAGCAGGTTGACCACCACGTAGACGAGCGAGAAGAAGAGGGTGATCGCCTGGATCAGCGGGTAGTCGCGCGAGAGCACGGCGTCCACCGTGAGCTGGCCCAGGCCGGGGATCGCGTAGATCGTCTCGGTGACCACCACGCCGCCGATCAGGCCCGCCACGCTCAGGCCGATGACAGTGGCGATCGGCACGGCCGCGTTGGCCAGCGCGTGGCGCAGCAGCATGCGCCACTCGGCGATGCCCTTGGCGCGCGCGGTGCGCACGTAGTCTTCGGTGAGCGCCTCCGACACCGCCGCGCGCGTGACCCGCGCGATGAGCGCCGCGTACATCACGGCCAGCGTGACGCAGGGCAGCGCCAGGTGGCGCAGCCACGGGCCCACGCCGTCGCCGATGCGCTGGTAGCCCTGCGAGGGCAGCCAGCCGAGCTGCATCGAGAACAGCCAGATCATCACGTAGCCGGCCACGAACACCGGCACCGAGAAGCCGAGCACCGAGGCGCCCATGATGAAGCGGTCGAGCCGGCCGCCGCGCCGCGAGGCCGCGAGCACGCCCAGCGGCACGGCGATCAGCACCGTGAGCACCACCGTCACCGCCGCCACCGAGAGCGTGGGCTCCAGGCGCTGGCCGATCAGGTCGGTCACGCGCATCCGGTAGAAGAACGAGTAGCCGAGGTCGCCGCGCAGCACCTGGCCGAGCCAGTGCACGAACTGCGTCACGATCGATGCGTCCAGGCCCAACTGGGCGCGGATGCGTGCGATGTCCTGCGCACTGGCCGCGTCGCCGGCAATGGCCGCCGCGGGGTCGCCGGGGGTCATGCGCAGCAGCAGGAAGACGATGACGGCCACGATCAGGAGCACGGGCGCGGTGGCCAGTCCGCGGCGCAACAGGAAGTGGAGCATGTGAATCAGGTCCTTGACGAGGGGCCGGGTGTGTGGCGCGGGCAAAGGAAGTCCCGCCCGGCTGCCGCGCGAGGCGCAGCCGGTCAGGGGTGGCGATCAGAATGGGGAGAGGGGCGGGCGCGCGGGCCGGCCTATGTCGCGGTCATGGCGATGGCGCGGACGTCTTGCGCACGTTCCAGTACAGCACCGCCGGCGACGGCAGCAGGCCGGTGATGGTGCCGCGGCGCACGGCCGTGGGCGCCTTGCCTTCGCCGAGCGGGGCGAGCACGCCGTGTTCGAGCACGACCTGCTGGATCTGCGTGGCGATCTCCTTGCGCTGCGCGAGGTCGGCGGTGGCGATGAACTTGGTCTTCAGCGCCTCGAGCTCGGGCACCACGGGCCAGCCGAAGTAGCCCTGGTCGCCGTTGCCGGTCAGCGGGCTGTAGCCGATGGGGCTGCTCGCGTCCACGCCGCCCCAGAAGGTGATGAAGGCGTTCCAGCCGCCGTTCTCGGGCAGGTCCTTCTTGGCGCGCCGGGTCACGAGCGTGGCCCAGTCGGTGGTCTGCACGTCGACGTTGAAGCCCACCTGCTTGAGCAGCTGGCCGTACACCGCGGGCAGCTTGTTCAGCGCGGGCGCATCGCCCGGCAGCAGGATCACCACGGGCTTGCCGTCGTAGCCCGATTCCTTGAGCAGCTTGCGCGCCTCTTCGAACTGCGGCTTGCCGGTGTAGAAGCCCGTCCTGTCGCTCGCGTAGAGCGAGCCGCACAGGTAGATCGACGCGCAGGGCTTGTAGAAGTCGCGGAAGGTGACCTGCGCGCGCAGCATCGCTTCCTGGTTGATGGCCAGCATCGCGGCCTTCAGCGCCTTCGGGTTGTTGAAGGGCGGCACCTTGTGGTTGTAGAGCACCGTGAAGGGGCCCGCCGGCATCACGTCGACCAGCTCGATCTTCTCGTTGGTGCGCATGCCCGTGTAGCCCGAAGATGGCACGGTCTCGAGCATGTCGACCTCGCCGTTGAGCAGCGCATTGGCCTGCGTCTGCGGGTCGCGCAGCATCACCCACTCGACGCGATCGACGTGCACCACCTTGCCGCCGGCCAGGCCCGAAGCGGGCTCCTTGCGCGGCACGTAGGCGGTGTTCTTGCGGTAGATGACGCGGTCGCCCGGGCGGAAGTCTTCCTTGGCGAGCGTGAAGGGACCCGAGCCCACCATCTCGTCGATCTGCTTGTCGGCGGGTGTGTCGGCCACGCGCTTGGGCATGATGAAAGGCACCAGCGGGTTGGGCTTGCCGAGCGCGTCGAGCACCACGCCGAAAGGCTGCTTGAACGTCATGCGAAAGCCGTTCGGGCCGTCGGCGGCGATGCTGTCCATGGCCTCGTACATCTTCTGGCCCAGCGTGTCGCGCTTGGCCCAGCGCGCCAGCGAGGCGATCACGTCCTGCGAGGTGACCGGCGCGCCGTCGTGGAACTTCAGGCCCGGGCGCAGCGTGAAGCTCCATACCTTGTTGTCGGCGCTCGCGCTGTACTTGTCGACCATCTGCGGCTTGATGACGCCCTTCTCGTCCATCGCGAAGAGGGTGTCGTAGATCATCAGGCCGTGGTTGCGCGTGATGTTGGCGGTGGTCCAGATCGGGTCGACGATCTTCAGGTCCGACGAGGGCACGGTGCGAAGCACGGTCTGGGCGGACGCGGTGGCGGCCAAGCACAAAGCGAGCGCCGACAGGGAAGCCGCCGCGACGCGGCGCGGTGAAAAGTGGATTGCCATGGAGCCTTACTTCTTTCGGGAGGGAGCGGAAGACGAGGGGGAGGAAGACGGGGGCGATTCCTTGCTTTCGCGCAACTGCACCAGCAGGAATTCGAAGATGTCGCGCGAGCCTTCTTCGGCGTCGATGAGCTTGTGCATGATGCGGCGCAGGTTCTCGATGTCGGCGACGCTCAGGCAGTCGAGAAAGCGCGCTTCCATCTCGTGCCCGATGGGCTCGGCGCGCAGCACCATGTCGATGCCGGTCTTGCTGAGGCACAGGCGGATCTGCCGCGCGTCCTCGGCGCCGATCTGGCGCTCGACCAGCTCGCGCTGCACCAGCGAACTCACCAGCTTGGAGACCAGCGTCTTCTCGATGGCGCAGGTCTGCACCAGCTGGCCCATGGTGATGCCGGGCGCGGCGCCGATCATGCGCAGCAGCCGCACGTCGCGGATCGACAGGCCGAGCTCGATCTCGTAGATGCGCGAGCCGCGGTCGCGCGTGCGCTGCGACGCCAGGTCGAGCAGGACGTTGAGGTAGTCGTCTTTCAGGCGAAGCGGGGCGTGCATGGCGGGTTGGTAGAAGTCTTCAATAGTTGAAATGTTCAACTATGTGGGCAAACTACGCAAGCTCCGGGCCAGCTGTCGAGGGAAATCCCCTAGGGGCGCACTGCCAGAGGGAAAGAGCGCAAGGGAGAAAGAAAAACCGGGCCCCTGAGGCCCGGCGTGTTCACCGATCCGGTGCTGCGCATGCACCAGGATGCGAAGGCGGGCGCCGTGCAGGCGCCGCCGGGGTGCGAGCTGTCAGGCCGCGTCCTGGCGCACGATCACCTGCCCGTTGCGCGCGCCGCTGTGCACGCCGTGGCGCCAGGTGACGGCGCCGTTCACGATCACCGCGTCGATGCCTTCGGCGGGTTCGGTCGGCGTTTCGTAGTTCGCGGTGTCGCGCACGGTGGCGGCGTTGAAGACCACCACGTCGGCGTGGTGCCCGACCTTGAGCGCGCCGCGTTCGTGCAGGCCGAAGTTGCGCGCCGTGAGCCCGGTCATCTTCCACACGGCCGTCTCCAGCGGGAACAGGCCCACGTCGCGGCTGTAGTGCCCCAGCACGCGCGGGAAGGTGCCCCACAGGCGCGGGTGTGGCTTGTCGCCCAGCGGAATGCCGTCGGAGCCGATCATGGTCTCGTCGAAGGCGAGCACGCGCTGCACGTCGTCCTCGTCCATCATGAAATAGATGGCGCTGCCGGGCGACAGGCGCAGCGCGGCCTCTTCGCCCGACACGCCCCATTCGGCCGCGATGTCCTTCAGGTCGCGGCCCGCGCATTCGGGGTGCGGCACGCTGGAGGCGATGAGCACGCGCCCGTCCATCATCCCGCGGTCGGTGCGGATCATGGTGGAGCCTGCGGTGTACGGGTAGCAGTCGAGGCCGATGCACTGGTGCTTCATCGCCTCTTGAATGAAGGGCAGCGTGACCTTGGTCTTGCCGAAGTTCTGCGTGTTCTGCACCTTGTGGTGCGACACCACCACCGGGATGTCGAGCGCGCGGCCGATGTGGAAGGTTTCTTCCAGCGACGCCATCACGTGGTCGCTCTCGTCGCGCATGTGCGTCACGTACAGCGCCTTGCGCGCCGTGAGCGGACGGCCGACCTCGATGATCTCCTCGGTGGTCGCCTTCACGGCCGGCGGGTAGAAGGTGCCGGTCGACAGGCCGATGGCGCCGGCCTGCATGGCTTCTTCGACCAGCGCCTGCATGGCGGCGATCTCCTGCGCGGTGGCGGGGCGGTCGAGGTCGGACATGGTCACGGCGCGCAGGGTCGAATGGCCGACCATCGCCGCCACGTTGACCGACGAAGGCGTGGCGCGCAGCGCGTCGAGGTAGGCTGCGAAGGTCGTGAAGCGGTCTTCCGGCGGCGTTTCGAGCAGGCTCAGCGGCATCGGCAGGTCCATGTCGGCGCGTAGCGGCGCGGCGCTGATGCCGCAGTTGCCCGCCACCACGGTGGTCACGCCCTGCGACACCTTGAACGGCATCTGTGCATGCGACAGCACGGCCTGGTCGTCGTGCGTGTGCGAGTCGATGAAGCCCGGCGCGACGATGCGGCCGGTGGCGTCGAGTGTCTGGTCGGCCGTGTGGCCCGCGAGCTTGCCGATGGCGGCGATGCGGCCATTGACGATGCCCACGTCGGCGTCGAAGCGCGGCGCCTTGGTGCCGTCGATCACGGTGCCGCCGTGGATCAAGAGGTCGTAGTGGGGTGTCTTGTCGGTCATGAGGGCAATGCTTTCAACGGAAGTGGCAGGCGACCCAGTGGCCGCCCTGGGAAGTCGAGGGGCGCTCGCTCAGTTCGGGCGTCTTCTCCTTGCACACGGCCTGCGCCATCGGGCAGCGCGTGTGGAAGCGGCAGCCCGAGGGCGGGTTGGCCGGGCTCGGCGGATCGCCCTGCAGCAGCAGGCGGCGTGCGGGCGTGCGCGGGTTGGGCACGGGCACGGCCGACAGCAGGATCTCGGTGTACGGATGGCGCGGCGCCGAGAACAGCGTGTCGCGGTCGGCGATCTCCACGATGTGGCCGAGGTACATCACGGCCACGCGGTGGCTGATGTGGCGCACCACGGCCAGGTCGTGCGCCACGAACAGGTAGGCGATGCCGAACTCGGCCTGCAGGTCCATCAGCAGGTTGACCACCTGCGCCTGCACCGACACGTCGAGCGCCGACACCGGCTCGTCGCAGACGATCAGCTTGGGGTTCAGCGCCAGCGCGCGCGCAATGCCCAGGCGCTGACGCTGGCCGCCCGAGAACTCGTGCGGAAACTTCTTCGCCGCCTCGGGCCGCAGGCCCACGCGCGAGAACAGCCACTGCACGCGCTCGCGCCGCTCGGCCACCGACACGTCGCCGAAGTTGCGCAGCGGCTCGGCCACGATGTCGCCGGCCGTGAGGCGCGGGTTCAGCGAGGCGTAGGGGTCCTGGAAGATGATCTGCAGGTCGCGCCGGCGCTGGCGCATCGCGTTCGCGGGCAGGGTCAGCAGCTCTTCGCCGTTCAGTCGCACCGAACCCGAGGTGGGCTCGACCAGCCGCATCACCGACTTGGCCGTGGTTGTCTTGCCGCAGCCCGACTCGCCGACCAGCGACAGCGTTTCGCCGTGCCCGACGTTGAACGACACGCCGTCGACCGCCTGGATGGCCGGCTTGGCCGGGCGCAGCCAGCGCCGCGGCGAGGTGTAGTGCTTGCGCAATTCGCGCACCTGCAGCAGCGGCGCCTTGGCGGATGTTGTTGTGGTTGTCGTCATGCGCTCACCTCGGCAGCCTCGTCGGTCCATTGTTCCTGCACCGCGAAGCAGGCGACCACGTGACCGTCGCCCTGCGTCGAGAGTGGCGGTGTCTCGCGGCGGCAGCGTTCGCGTGCCTGCGTGCAGCGCGCGGCGAAGGCGCAGCCGCGCCCGAGCTCGTGCGCGGCGGGCACCATGCCCGGGATCTCGTGCAGCCGCGCGCTCGACGTGCTCATGGCGGGCATCGAGGCCATCAGCGCGCGGGTGTAGGGGTGCAGCGGACGGTCGAACAGGTCGACCACGTCGGCCTCTTCCACCTTCTTGCCGGCGTACATGACGACCACGCGGTCGCAGCTTTCGGCCACCACGCCCAGGTCGTGCGTGATCATCACTACGCCCATGCCCAGCTCCTTCTGCAGCCGCTTGATGAGGTCGAGGATCTGCGCCTGGATGGTCACGTCGAGCGCGGTGGTGGGCTCGTCGGCGATCAGCACCTCGGGGTTGCAGGCCAGGGCCAGCGCGATCATCACGCGCTGGCGCATGCCGCCCGAGAGCTGGTGCGGGTACTCGTTCACGCGCCGCTCGGGCTCGGGGATCTGCACCAGGCGCAGCATCTCGACCGCGCGCTGCAGCGCCTCGGCGCGGCTGGCCTTCTGGTGCAGCTGCACCGTCTCGGCGATCTGCCGGCCCACGGTGAGCACCGGGTTCAGCGAGGTCATGGGCTCCTGGAAGATCATCGAGATGCGGTTGCCGCGGATCTGCCGCATCTCGCGTTCGCTCAGCTGCATCAGGTCGGTGCCGCGCAGGCGCACCGCGCCCATGTGGCGGCCGGGCGGCGTGGGCACCAGCCGCAGGATCGAGAGCGCCGTCACGCTCTTGCCGCAGCCCGATTCGCCGACCACGCCGAGCGTGCGGCCCGCACGCACGGTGTACGACACGCCGTCGACCGAGCGCACGGTGCCCGCGAGCGTGCTGAAGTAGGTGCGCAGGTTGTCGACCTCGAGCAAGGGCTCGCCGGGGGCGAGGGTGGCCTGGGACATGGGGATCGTCATGGCGCGTTCCTCTTCACAGCTGCCGCGCCAGGCGCGGGTCGAGCGCATCGCGCAGGCCGTCGCCGAGCAGGTTGATGGCCAGCACCGTGGCCGCCAGCAGCAGGCCCGGGTACAGGATGATGTGGAACGCCACGGTCACGAAGTTGCGGCCCTCGGCCATCATGTTGCCCCAGCTCGGCGTCTGCGAAGGCACGCCCACGCCGAGGAAGGACAGCGCGGCCTCGGTGAGCACGGCGGCGGCGGCCACGAAAGTGGCCTGCACCACCAGCGGCGCCACGATGTTCGGCAGCACGTGCCGCACGAGGATCACCGGCAGCCGCGTACCCACCGCGTGCGCGGCTTCCACGAACAGCTGTTCGCGCAGCGTGAGCGCCAGCGAGCGCACCAGCCGCACCACGCGCGGAATCTCGGGCACGGTGATGGCGATGATCACCGTGGTGAGGCTGGCGCGCGTCACGGCCATGAGCGCGATCGCCAGCAGGATGCCGGGGATGGCCATGAGGCCGTCCATCACCCGCATGATCGGGCCGTCGGCCCAGCGCACGAAGCCCGACACCAGGCCCAGCGCGATGCCGAAGAAGGTGGCGAGCACGGCCACCGAGGCGCCGACGATCATCGACACGCGACCGCCCCACACGGCGCGGCTGAACACGTCGCGGCCCAGCGCGTCGGTGCCGAACCAGTGCTCGGCCGAGGCCGGCTGCATGCGTGCCAGCGGGTCGATGTCCTGCGGGTCGTGGGTGGCGATCCAGGGCGCGGCGATGGACAGCGCAGCCACCGCGAGGAGCAGCAGCGCGCCGACGATCAGCGTCGGGTGCTTGCGCACCCAGCGCCAGCGCGGCGGTACGAAAGGAGGGTCTTCAGCGGCATCGGCAACGGCGGTGCTGGGCACCGGCGCATCGACCTCGCGCAAGGGCAGGGCAGTGGACATGGCGTCGTGAGGCTCGTTCTTTGTTCTAGTACTGGATGCGCGGATCGAACAGGCGGTAGCTCAAATCGATCAGGAGGTTGATCAGTACGTACACGCCCGCCGACAGCAGCAGCACGCTCTGGATCACCGGGTAGTCGTGGCGCTGCACCGAATCGATCACGAGCCGGCCCACGCCTGGAATGGCGAACACCGTCTCGGTGACCACCACGCCGCCGATCAAGAGCGCAATGCCTGCGCCGATGGTGGTGGCGATGGGAATGGCCGCGTTGCGCAGCGCATGGCCCAGCACCGGCAGCACGCCCAGGCCCTTGGCGCGCGCGGTGCGGATGTAGTCCTCGTGCAGCACCTCGAGCACGGTGGCGCGCGTCATGCGCGTCACCAGCGCGATGTACACCAGCGCCAGATTCACGCAGGGCAGCACCAGCGCGCGCAGCCAGGCGCCGGGGCCTTCGGAGAAGTTCACGTAGCCCTGCACCGGAAACCACGGCAGCTGCACCGCGAAGGTGTAGACCAGCAGGTAGCCCACGAGGAACACCGGCACCGAGAAGGCCAGTACCGCGAACAGCATCACGAGCCGGTCGATCCAGGTGCCCGCGCAGTAGGCCGCGAGCGTGCCCAGCGGCACGGCCGTCACCAGCGTGATGAGCATGGTCAGCGCCGCGATCGACACCGTGGGCTCCAGCCGCTGGCCGAGCAGTTGCGTCACGGGCACCTGCGTGAAGATCGAGGTGCCCAGGTCGCCGGTGAAGATCTTGCCGATCCACAGCCCGAACTGCTGCCACAGCGGCAGGTTCAGGCCGAGCGCGGCGCGCAGCTTGTCGATGTCCTCGGTGGTGGCGAGGTCGCCCGCGATGAGCGCGGCCGGATCGCCCGGCGACAGGTGGATCAGCAGGAACACCACCACGGCCACCACCGCCATCACCGGCAGCGTGGAAAGAAAGCGTCGAACGATGTAGCCCATGGCGGTGCGCGGCGGCTTACTTGTCGAGCATCCAGACGGTGGGCAGGCCGGCCCACATCTTGTCCAGCCCCTTGATGCTGGCGCGCGCCGCGAACGCGGCCGAGTACTGGCCGGCGTTGATGTACGGCACGGCTTCGTAGGCACGCGACTGGAAGGCGTCGAGCAGTTCCTTGCGCTTGGCCGGCACGGTTTCCTTCAGCCAGGCGGTGCGCAGCTCGTCGAGTTTCTTGTCGCAGGGCCAGCCGGGCAGCGTGTTGCCGCAGGCCGCGCCCAGGTAGGCGTTGCTGATGGGCGAGTTCACGTCGAACTCGCCGGCCACCGTGACGTACATGTTCCAGCCGCCGGCGTCGGACGTGTCGCGCTTGGCGCGGCGCGCACCGATGGACGCCCAGTCCATGGTCTGCGCATCGACGTTCAGGCCGATGCTCTTCATGGTCTGTGCGGCCATCAGCGCCTCGGCGTTGAGGTAGGGCACGTCGCTGGGCACCATCAGCACCACCTTCTCGCCCTTGTAGCCGGCGTCGGCGAGCATCTTCTTCGCCTTGGCGACGTCGGCCTTGCGGAAAGGCTCCGCGCCGGCCGAGGTGTCGTTGGGGCTGCCGCAGATGAACCAGGTGGCGCAGTAGGCCATGCGCATGTCCAGCGGGAAGCCCATGGCCGCGACGAAGCGTTCCTGGTTCACGGCCTGCAGCAGCGCCTGGCGCACCTTCGGGTTGTCGAAGGGCGGGTGCAGCTGGTTCATCACCAGGAAGCCCTGGTAGGCACCGCCGGAGCCGATCTTGATGTTGCTGTCGGTGCGCAGCGGCGCGATGTAGTCGGGCGCCAGCTGCTCGATGTAGTCGACCTCGCCGCGCTTGAGCGCCGAGATCGCGCTGTTGGCGTCGGGCAGGTAGAGCCATTCGACGCGGTCGAGGCTGGTCTTCTTGCTGCCGGCCAGGCCGCTCGGCGGCTCGCTGCGCGCCACGTAGTTCGGGTTGCGCACGAACACCGTCTTGTTGCCCGGCACCCATTCGTCACGCTTGAAGATGAAGGGGCCCGAACCGACGACCTCGGTGAGGGGCGCGGTGGCCGGCAGCTTGGCGATGCGCTCGGGCAGGATCACCGGCGGAAAGCCCGAGGGCTTGGCCAGCGCGTCGAGCACCATGCCGAAGGGCTCGTTGAGCGTGAGCGTGAGCGTGCGCGCGTCGGTGGCCTTCCACTCGGCGCCGACGGCCGTCATGGCGCGGCCCAGGCTGTCGCGCGCCGCCCAGCGCTGCAGCGAGGCCACGGCGTCGGCCGAGGTCACGGCGGCGCCGTCGGAGAACTTCAGGCCGGGGCGCAGCGTGAAGCTCCACTGCTTGCCGTCCTTGGAGGTCGTGTACTTCTCGACCATCTGCGGTTGCGGCTTGCCGGTGGCATCCTGCGCGAACAGCGTGTCGTACACCATGTGGCCGAAGTTGCGCGAGATGTAAGCCGTGGTGAAGGTCGGGTCGAGGATCTTCAGGTCGGCATGCGCCACCACCTTGAGTGTCTTGGGCGGCGTCTGGGCGAGCGCGGGAAGGCTGGCGGCCGAAAGGGCCAGGGCAGCGAGGGCAGCAAGCGTTCGTCGGGTCATCGTCGGTTCTCCGGTCGGTGGGGCGAAACAAAAAAGAAGAAGAGGGAGTTCAGGCGGCGACGCCGATGGGCCACTTCGGCAGGCGAGCCTTGCGGTACGGCAGGGTGGTGAGGTCGAGCGTCACGGCGCCGGGTGCGCCGGCGTAGATCACATGCTTGGCCACCTGCGAGTACGACGCGTAGAAGTGCTGCGACGACTTGACCACGACGATCTTCTTGGCCGCCAGGTCGCAACCCAGCTGCGTGAACAGGTCGGTGCCCATGGCCTGGTTGCGCCGCGTGATCAGCACGATGTCGATGCCGTTGACCTCGACCAGCGCGCAGTCGCCCATGGCGGTGGGCGTGTTCGACAGGCCCGTCATCACCAGGTCTTCCTGCAGCGCCTTCACGGTGCATTCGAGGTCGAGCGGGTCGCCCGACAGCGGACTGATCTTGCCGCCGATGCGCATCTGCAGCCTGGCGCCCACGCCGGCATCGAAGGCGATGCGCACGGCGATCGGGTCCCACATCGGGCCCAAGGCCGCGTTCGTGATGCCGCGCTCCAGCATGCGGCGCAGGATGAAGGTGGAGTCGCTCGCCGCGCCGCCGCCGGGGTTGTCGGCGCCGTCGGCCAGCACCACCGGGCCGCCGTCGAAGGCCAGGGCCTCGTCGAGCGAGTCGTCGATGCTGGGGTAGTTGACCGTGAGGCCGTCGCGCATGGCGATGACTTCGTCGGCCAGCTGGCGTGCGAGTGCATTGGCCTTGGCTTGGTCGCCGTCGGTGTAGACCAGCACCTTGGTGCCCATCTCGGGCACGTCGCCCCACGAGAAGCCGTGCGTGAGCGAGACCGAGAGCACGCCGTCCTTGCCTTCGAGCGCCTGCATGCGCTGCACGAAGCTGCGCGCCGGTTCGCGCGAGGTGTGGACGGTGACGATGATGTCGCAGTCGACCATCGCGACCACCGGCTTGACCTTGCCTTCCACGGCCGCGGCGCAGATGTCGACCAGCTCCAGCCCGCGTTCGAGCACGTCGGTGTGCGGATACTCCTTGAAGGAGACCATCACGTTGGCGTTGTCCACCATGGCGGGCGTGAGGTGGTTGTGCGGGTCGAGCTCGGCGCCGATCACCACATCAGGGCCCACGATCTGGCGCACGCGCGCCAGCATGTCGCCTTCGCAGTCGTCGTAGCCGTCGGCCACCATCGCGCCGTGCAGGCCGAGCAGCACCATGTCGACCGGCAGCGCGGCGCGCAGGTCGTTCAGCATTTCGTCGCGCAGGGTTTCGTAGGCGTGGCGCGTGGTGATGCCGCTGGGCTGCGCGCCCGCCACCATGCCTTCGAGCAGCGTCCAGCCCTTTTCCTTGCCGCGGATGCGCGCGGCCCACAGCGGGCCCGAGTAGATCGTCAGCGCATCGGGATGCTGGCCGGCGGGGAAGTAGCCGCGGTCCTTGAAGGAGGCGATGCCGGTCGGCATCGGGCCGAAGGTGTTGGTTTCGGTCGCGAGGGAGGCACTGAAGACACGCATGGGATGGTCTCTTGGGGTTGTGGGTTGTTCTTGTCAGGCGGCAGCGGCAGTGCGCAGCCGCTGCGGGCCGAGCATCTCGACCGTGAGCCCGAAGCCCGCGATGCGCTCGGGCAGCGGCAGGCCGCGTGCCAGCGCGGCGCAGGCCTCGCCCATGGCGGCCGAGGTCTGGATGCCGTAGCCGCCTTGCGCCGCGACCCAGAAGAAGCCGGGCGCATCGGGCGCGAAGCCGCCCACCAGGTCGCCGTCGGCCACGAAGGAGCGCAGGCCGGCCCAGGTGCGCGTGGGGCGGCGGATGGCGAGCGTGGTCGCTTCTTCAATGCGGTGCATGGCGATGGCGATGTCCATCTCTTCGGGCTGCACGTCCTGCGGCTCGACCGGGTCGGCGTTGGCCGGCGAACCGAGCAACATGCCCGCGTCGGGCTTGATGTACCAGCCTTCGTCGGCGGCGAACACCATCGGCCAGTGCGCCACGCTCTGGCCCTCGGGCGGCGCGAAGATGAAGGCCGAGCGGCGGCGCGGCTCGATGCCCAGCGGGCGCACGCCGGCCAGCTGCGCGATGGTGTCGACCCAGGCGCCGGCGGCGTTGAGCACCACGGGTGCCTCGTACACCGTGCCACCCGCCGTCACGCGCCAGCATTCGCCCACGCGTTCCATGGCCGTGACCTCGGCGTCGCACACCAGCTTGCCACCGGCCTGGCGCATGCCGCGCAGGTAGCCCTGGTGGATGGCGTGCACGTCCATGTCGGAGGCATCGGGTTCGTACACCGCGCCGGCCACTTGCTCGGGGCGCAGCGCCGGCACCATCTCGCGCGCCTGCTCGCCATCGAGGCGTTGGGCGCCGACGTCCATGGCGCGCAGCAGCTCCCAGTGCGCTTCGAGCTCGTGCAGGTGCTCGGTGCCCGCGACCATCATCGCGCCGCGCGGCGTGAGCAGCGGGTGCTCGGCAAAGCCTTCGGGCGGGTGTTCGAGGAAGGCGCGGCTGGCCATGGTGAGGGCGCGCACCTGCGGCGTGCCGTAGCTCTCCATGAAGAGCGCGGCCGAACGGCCGGTGGAGTGGTAGCCCGGCTGGGCTTCGCGTTCGAGCAGGATCACGCGGGCATGCGGGGCGAGCCAGTGGGCCACCGAGGCCCCGGCGATGCCGCCGCCGATCACGAGGTAGTCGGCCACGACGGGAGTGGTTGTGCTTGTTGTCATCGCCGAAAAGTGTAGGTAGAAATTTGCGGATACGCAAATTGATTTGCGCCAACCAAGGGGAAACCATGGGTGCACCACCGAGGTGAAATTTGCGTACACGCAATTTGCGCATACGCAAAACGCATGCCGGGGCTGTCGCGCCGTGCGTGGCCGGCCGGGCGCGGGGCTGGCAGAATCACCCGGCATACCTAGAGAAAGCCAAGCGTGACTCCACACACAGGGAACCGGGGCGGGGCGAAGCCGAAGGAAGAGCCGCCCACGCTGGACCGCACCACTTTCGGCCATCGCCTGCGCACCGCGCGCAAGCGTTTCGGCTGGACGCTGGCGCAACTGGCCGAGCGCTCCGGCGTGTCGATCACCACCATCTCGCGCGCCGAGCGCGGCCAGCTCGCGCTCGGCTACGAGAACTTCACCGCGCTGGGCCGCGCGCTCGAGATGGACATGAACGCCATGTTCGCGGGCGCGGGCGTCAAGCCCGAGCAACTCGACGGCCCGGTCGTCACGCGCGCGGGCAAGGGCGTGGTCTACAAGGGGCTGGCCATCGCCTACGAGTTCCTGGGCACCACCGCTGCCGGCAAGCAGATGAGCCCCATCGTCGGCACCGTGCACGCGCGCCGCATCAACGGCCCCGAGGACTTCGTGCGCCACACGGGCGAAGAGTTCGCCTACGTGCTGTCGGGCGAGATCGACGTGTACTTCGACAACGGCGAGGTGGTGCGCCTGGCGCGCGGCGACTCGCTGTACTTCGACAGCCGCCTCGGCCACGCCTACGTGAGCGTGAGCCGCCAGCTTGCGAAGATCGTGGGCATGACCTCGGGGGAAAGCGGACACATGAAGTCGGCGCGCGAGGCGCCTGCGATGAAGCCGGCGCGCAAGACTGTGGTGGTGAAGAAAGCCGCGGGTGGCCGCAAGGGCTGAGCGCCCGCGTCAGCCTTCGGCCCGACTTGAAGGAGACATGACGATGTCAGAGCACAAGATTTTCGCGATGCCGTTCGCCAAGGTGTACCCGATGTACGTCCAGAAAGCGGAACGCAAGCAACGCACGAAAGACGAAGTCGAACAGGTCATCTGCTGGCTCACCGGCTACGACGCGGCGGGGCTGCAGCAGCAGATCGAACAGCAGAACGATTTCAGGACCTTCTTCGCGCAGGCCCCGGCGCTGCACCCGAATCGCGCGTTGATCAAGGGCGTGGTGTGCGGCGTGCGCGTCGAGGAAGTCGAAGACCCGCTGATGCAGAAGATCCGCTACATGGACAAGCTGGTCGACGAGCTGGCCAAGGGCAAGGCGATCGAGAAGATCCTGCGGACGTAGTGCACCCCGCTCGATCGCCAAGCAGCCAACGCGCCAGATGGCCCCGGAGCCGAGGCCATCTTTCTTGTTACTCGACCATCAGCCCCAGCTCGCGCGTCATCTTCTGGTACGTGGGCCACGTCTGCTGGATGAACTTCTGCAGTTCGACGCCGGTCCATGGCGGGCTCTCCACGCCCAGCTGCGTGAGCACGGTCTTCACAGGCTCCGATTTCGTCGCCGAATCGTGGGCCACCTCGGCGAGCCGCCGCACCACCTCCTTGGGCAGGGTGGCCGGGCCCAGCACCATGTTGCATTCCTTGAGGTTTTCGAACGCGGGGCCCGTGAAGCCTTCGTCGGCCCAGGTCGGAATGCCCGGGAGCAGCCGCTCCGAACGATCACCCGAGATCACCAGGATCGGCCGGAACGCCCCGCGCTGGATGCCGGCGGCCATGCCGGCCATCGAGCCGGCACCGATGTCAATGTTGCCTGCCATCAGGTCGAACACCATCGGCCCCGTTCCCTTGTAGTTGACGAGGTCAAACTTGGCGCCGGTCTGCTTGGCCAGCTGGCTCATCATCAGTTGCCAGCCCGAGCCGATGCCGTAGTTGCCGACGCTCACCGGCCGCTTGCGCGCCAGCTCGATCAGCTCCTTGAAGTTCTTCACCGGCAGGTCTTTCTTGACGACCATGGGCGACGTGCCGGTGCTGAACGCAGCGATCGGCGTCAGGTCCTTGGTGGTGTCGAGGGGCACCTTCTTGAGCAGCACGGGCGCCTGTGCCAGTTGGCTGTGCAGCGTGATCAGCAAGGTGTAGCCGTCCGGTGCGGAGCGCGCCACGGCGTCCGCCGCGATCATGCCGATGGCGCCGGGGCGGTTCTCCACGACCACGGGAACGCCGAGCCGGCCCGTCATGTATTCGGCGAGCGCGCGTGCGGTCGCGTCGTTCGATGAACCCGGCGCCTGCGCCGCGATGATCTTGATGGGCCGCGAGGGCCAGTCCTGCGCACGCGCCAGGCCCGGAAGCCATCCGGCACCCAGCAGGCCCAGCCCGGTGCCCAGAAGGCGGCGGCGTTGCGCAGCCTCGGGGGCCAATGTCGATTCGATGCTCGTTGTCATGTTTGTCTCCGTCATTTGTGGGGGATCGGGTGTGCCGGCCCTGGGGCCCATGAGGCGGGGCTACATGCCGATCTGGTCCGCGCGGTCGACCAGGTTCTTCACGATGCGGACCGAGGCGATGTCGATCATCTTTCCGCCGTACTGGACGGCGCCCAGCCCTTGCGCCAGCGCCGCGTCATAGGCCTGGATCATTTCTCGCGCGCGCGCCACGTCGGCGGCGGCCGGCGAGAAGGTGGCCTGCGCAATCTCCACCTGCGAGGGGTGGATCGCCCACTTGCCGACCATGCCGAGGATCATGGCCCTGCGGCACTCTTCGCGGAAGGCCTCCGGTTCCTTGAAGTCGGCGAAGGGCCCGTCGACCGCATCGATGCGGTTCGCACGCGCCGCGATCGTGAGCTTGTGGCGCTGGTAGCTCCAGATGTCGCCGGGGTAGCCGCTCGGGCCCCCGATGTCGCGGATCGAGACGCCCTGGCTCGCCGAGTAGTCGCCCATGCCGAAGATCAGGCATTCGAGCCGCGGCGTCGATGCGGCGATTTCCTCGACGCGCATCATGGCTTCGACCTCTTCGATCAGCACATCGATGCCGATGCGCTTCTTCAGGCCGAGCTTCTTTTCCATCATGGTGAGCAGCTTGTCGACAAACTGCACGTCGGCCGCGCTCATGGCCTTGGGCAGCATGATCATGTCGAGGTTCTCGCGCGCACCTTCGACGACCTCGATGATGTCCTCGTAGGCGTACTCGGTGGTCAGGTCGTTGATGCGCACGCAGCGCGTGGTGCGTCCCCAGTCGAGCGTGTTCAGTGCCTGCACGATCTTGGCGCGCGCGGGTCGCTTCTCGGAGGGCGCAACCGCATCCTCGAGGTCGAGGAAGACGAAGTCGACGTCCATGCCGGCGGCCTTCTGCATCATCTTTTCGCTGGAGCCGGGAACGGACAACTGGCAACGGCGCAGCCGCCTGGGTCTTTCTTGCATGGATTTTCCTTGGGAGATCAAAAAGAGGGAAGGGGTTACTGGATGACGTGTTCGGCGCGTAACGCCGCGATGTCTTCGCTGCTGAAGCCGAAGGTTCGCAGCGTCTCGTCGGTGTGTTCGCCGGTGAGGGGCGCGCGGCGGCGAACGCCGCCCGGGGTGCCGCTCATACGCACCGGCGTGCCGGCCACCGTGAGCGGGCGGGAGGCGCCGGGCTGCTCGACATCGACCAGCATCTGGCGTGCACGGAAGTGCGGGTCGTCGAAGATGTCGGCCGCATCGAAGACGGGGCCGAACGGAATCTCGCCACCCAGCAACGCCGACAGCTCGGCCTTGGTGTGGCGCGCAGTCCAGCTGCCGACGATCTCCTCGACGTTCGCCTTATGCTTGACGCGCGCCTCGTTGGTCGCATAGCGCGGGTCCGCCGCGAGTTCCGGCTGGCCCATGCATTGCACGAGGGGCACCCAGAAGCGGTCGTTGGGCACGCCCAGGCTCACATGGCCGTCCTTCGCGGGAAAGAGCCCGAAGGGACACAGCAGCGGATGGCCGTTGCCCTCGGGCCCCGGTATGGCACTGGTGGCGCTGTGCTGGAACACCAGCCGCTCGCAGACCGCGAGCACGGCATCGACCATCGCCACGTCCAGGAACTGGCCCTGGCCGGTGCGCTGCGTGCGCCAGCAGGCCGCGGCAATGCCGTAGGCCAGGTACATGGCGGGCACGATGTCGCCCACGCCGGGCCCGATCTTCGTGGGGGCGCCGCCCGGCACGGCGCCGGTGATGCCCATGATGCCGCCCATCGCCTGTGCCACCGGGTCGTAGGCAGGCCAGTCGGCGTACGGGCTCTCGCCGCTGCGTGCGTCGCCGAAGCCGCGCAGCGCCGCATACACGAGGCGCGGGTTCTCCTGCGCCAGTGTCTCGTAGCCCAGGCCCAGCCGCTCCATCACGCCCGAACGGTAGTTCTCGACGAGCACATCGGCCTGCCGCACGAGCCGCAACAGCGCGGCCTTGCCGGCGGGACGCTTCAGGTCGAGGACCAGCGAATCCTTGTTGCGGTTGATCGAGGCGAAGTAGCTGCCGAAGCCTTGTTCGTCGATCCGCCTGGCGCCTTCGAGGTGCGGGCCGGTGCGGCGCGTGAGGTCGCCACCCGGCGGCTCGATCTTCACGACGTGTGCGCCCTGGTCGGCCAGCATCATCGTGGCGTACGGGCCCGCGAGCATCTGCGTCAGGTCCAGTACGACGAGGCCTTCGAGGGCCCCCGTCGCGCATCGGGCGGGCGCCGCAGTATGCGTACGCATTACTTGCCTGCCCAGTGGCTCTTGCGCTTGAGCAGCACGGTCCGCTCGGCCTCGACGCAGAGCTTGTCGTCCTGGTTGATGCCGTAGTGCCGGAAGCGCACGATGCCGGCGTCGGGCTGGTCGGCGTCGCTGCGTTCGAGCACTTCGCTGAAGGCGTACAGCGTGTCGCCATGGAAGACCGGGTTCGACAGGCGGATCTTGTCCAGCGTCAGTTCGCGCAGGCACTGTTCGGCCGTGTCCTGCGCCGCCAGCCCGAGCACCATCGACAGGTTGATGCCGCCGAACACCACGCGCTGCGAAAAGATGCCGCGCGCATCGCGCTTCATCGCATGCTCGTTGAAGTGGCCCTCGGCCGTGTTCATGACCATGTTGGTGATGAGCACGTTGTCCATCTCGGTCACGGTCTTGCCGCGGGAGTGCCGGATCAAAGCGCCCACTTCGAAGTCTTCGAAGTAGTTGTCCGTGCTGGTGAGTTCCGACGTCTTCATGCCGTGGCCCCTCCCTTGGCGGCTTGCAGCTTCTCGAAGGCGCGCCCCGCGATCATGGCTTCCACTTCCGACTTGCCCAGCAGGTGCGTCGAGATGATGCGTTGCTGGATCTCCGACGTGCCCTCGAAGATCTTGGTCAGGCGTGCGTCGCGCCAGTAGCGCTCCACCGCAAACAGCTTGGTGTAGCCCGCGCCGCCGAAGATCTGCATGGCCTCGGACGTCACGCGCTCAGCCATCTCGGAGGCGAAGTACTTGACCATCGACGCCTCCTTGTCGCAACGCCTGCCGCTGTCGATCTGGCCGCACACGTAGTACATCAGCTGACGTGCCGCCTCGATCTCGGTCGCCATGGTCGCGATCTTGAAACGGATCGCCTGGTATTCCGCAATCGGCATGCCGAACTGCTTGCGTTCGCCCGCATAGGCAATGGCGTCTTCCAGTGCGCCTTGCGCGAGGCCGATGGCGCGGGCCGCCGTGTGCGCGCGTGCGCCTTCGAGGCCCTTGGTCATCAGGTGGAAGGCCTTGCCCTCTTCGCCGATCAGCCCTTCGGCCGGCACGCGTAACCCGTCGAGCGCGAGCTCGAAGGTCTTCCAGCCGAAATAGCCGATCTTCGGGATGGGAGAGCCCGTCATGCCCTTGGGAAAGCCGCCGCGCTCCTTCTCGATCAGGAAGCACGAGATGCCCAGGTAGCGCTTGTCCGAACTCGGCGGCGGCGAGGTGCGCGCAAAGAGCGTGAGGTAGTCGGCGCCATCGGCAAAGGTGCACCAGTACTTGTTGCCGGTGAGCACCCACTCGTTGCCGTCGCGCACCGCGCGGCACGAGATCGAGGCCAGGTCGGAGCCGGTGTCGGGCTCGCTCAGGGCGCTGGCGTTGAGGAACTCGCCGCGCACGACGCGGGGCAGGTAACGCGCACGCATCTCCTCCGGCATGGCCGACTTGATCCATCCTCCCTGGGCGCGGGCCACGATGGACGCCACCGACATCCAGCCGCGCGCCAGTTGCTCGCAGATGAGGCAGTACTCGAAGTAGCCTAGCCCCATGCCGCCGTATTCCTCGGGGATCATGATGCCGAAGTAGCCCATGTCGGCCAGCTTCTGGCGCAGGTCCATCGGGATCTCGCCGTCGGGCCCGTCGAGCCGGTTGGCAACCGGCAGCACCTCTCGCATGGTGAAGTCGCGTGCGGCGTCGCGAATCATGCGACGCTCTTCGGTCATGTAGCCCAGTCCGTCTTCTGACATTCTCAGTTCCTTGTTTTGACGAGGTTGGAGCGCTTGAAGTCGATGACTTCCTCGTCTTGCTGGTTCGACCCGCGCGTGTGCCAGGTCACGATCCCGTAGCCGGGCCGGTTGGAGGCCAGGCGTCGCGCAATGACTTCGGAGCGCGCGTACAGCGTGTCGCCGGGGTACACCGCCTTGCAGTAGCTGAGCTCGTCGACGCCCAGGAACGGGCCACCGCCTTCCGACAGGTCTTCGACCGACAGCCCGAACACCGTGTTGAACACCAGCAGCGGATTGACCGGCGTGGCCGGATGGCCGTGTGCCTTGGCAAAGGCCTCGTTGGTGTAGTGCGGGTTGTAGTGAAGCGTCAGCGTCGAGAAGAGCGTGTTGTCGGCCGCCGTGACCGTGCGGCCCCAGTGGTGCGCAAAAGCGCGGCCGATCTCGAAATCTTCGTAGCGGTTGCCGCGGGGTCGCAGCGTCGCGTCGGCTTTCAGCCGTGCGACCGTGGGGTCGTTGGGAGTCATTGGATGGCTTCGAACAGGGGGTGGAGAGAAGGGGAACGGTCGAGTGCGTCGACGGCCTCGACGAACCGGTCGAAGCGGGCGGCACCGAGCACGGGTTCGGCGATCGCGCGGGCCTTGGCCAGCAGGCGCGCCCACTGCGCGTCGAGGTCGGTGGCGGGAATCGCCACGTTGGCGGTGCGGGAGAGCGTCCGGCCGTCGCGCGTGTGCATCGTCACGGTGGCCGCGTCGCGGTTCTCGGCCTCGACCACGACCATGGACACGCACCGGGCGGCGGCGGCGTAGCGCGCATCGAGTGCGGTGCGGTCCGAGTACAAGCCGAGGTCGGAGGTGTCCGCGCCGTCGAGCGCCAGCGCGGCCAGATGCTGGATCGAGAACTTCACGTTGAGCCCGCTCTGCGGCACCGCGATGTCGCAGACCCCGCGATGGTTGCCGGCAACCTGGAGGGTCATCGACTCCAGTGCGTCGAGATCGACGCCGTCGTGCTGCCGCAATGCGCGGATCGCCTCGATCGTGGAATGGGTGAGGTAGCAGGAGGCGTGGTACTTGAAGAGCGTCTGTTCGACGGCAAAGCCGTGGCGTGTGTCGATCGACGGTGCCACGCCGTTCAGCGCCGGTGCCATGGTGCGGGCAAAGCCCTGTATGCATTCGATCGCGCTGTCGTTCACCGTGAAGCCGCGCGCGGCGAGCTCGGCGGCCATCAGTCCGTTCATCGCGGCCTTGCCGGCATGAAGCGGCTTGCCCATGGTTCCGAACATGCACTTGAGTCCTGCGGCCTGGGTCGCCGCGAGGCCCAGTGCATGCGCTGTCTGGTCGCTGTTCAGGCCGCGCAGGTTCGCGCAGGCCGCCGCGGCGCCGAAGGTGCCGACGGTCCCGGTGGCATGGAAGCCATGCTGGTAGTGGCTTGGACCGACGATCTCTCCGAGCCGGCTTTCGATCTCGTGGCCCACCACCAGGGCACGCAACAGGTCGCGACCGGAGGCCGCGCGCGACTGGGCCATGGCGAGAACGGCCGGCGCCACCGGCACCGTGGGGTGGCCGAACATCCGCGATGCGACATCGTCATAGTCCAGCGCGTGGCCTGCGGCGCCGTTGATAAGCGCCGCATCGTGCGGCGCGGCACGCCGTCCGCTGGCCAGCAGAAGGCAGGGCTGGTCTGCCGACCCCTGGTATGCATCGGCAAGGATCTGCACCAGTGGCTCGGCTGTGCCTGCGATGCTGACGGCGAGCCAGTCGAGCATTGCATGCTTCGCCCATTGGTACGCCGCGGGGGTGAGAGCGGCATCGTCGGTGTGGCTGATCCAGTCGGCCATCAGGTGCGTGACCGCCACGCTGTCGATGCTCTCGTTGGTCTGATTCTTCACGTCGTCTCTTGGCCCCGGTGGGAGGCTCGTTTAGTGGGTTCTCCAAAGTATTGAGCAGGCTCGGGCAAAGATGCATCACATATGTGATGGTTGAAAGATGCGCTTCATCATCACATCCATGATGGAAGTGGTTGTGCATCAGCGCCAGACTCGGAACTCGCGTCGGTTCCTCTGCGACGCGTCTGTTCAACTCATCGATGCCTTGTCATGACATTCACTGCCCAAGCCCGACGACCCCGACGCTCGGCCCTGTACGTTCCCGCCATCAATCAGCGCGCGCTCGCCAAGGTCGCATCGCTCGACTGCGATGCGGTCATCTTCGATCTCGAGGATGCGGTAGCGCCCGACAGGAAGGAAGCCGCGAGGCGCAACCTCGAAGCCTTCTTCGCGACGCCGAAGGAGGGCGTGCAGGAGCGGGTCATCCGGGTCAATGCGATCGACACGACGGATTTCGAAGCCGACATGGCAACCGTCGCGGCCTGCCGTCCGGATGCCGTGTTGGTGCCGAAGCTCTCGAGTCCCGATGACTTCGCGGTGATCGCGGGCGCATTGCCGAAGAGTGGCGTGAACGAGGCGATTCGCCTGTGGGCCATGATCGAGACGCCTGCGGCGCTGCTCTCGCTCGACGAGATTGTTCGCACGGGCCTCGCGTCGCAGCCCGGTCTCGACTGCCTCGTGGTCGGCACCAACGACATCGCCAAGGAGACCGGCGTGTTCCCTGGCGATGGACGTGCCTTTCTTCGGCCCTGGCTGATGCACATCGTGCTCTGTGCCAAGCGCCATGGCGTGTGCGTGCTCGATGGGGTCTGGAACGATTTCGCCGACAAGTCGGGTTTCGCAGCGGAAGCGGCCGATTCCGTGAAGATGGCCTTCGACGGCAAGACACTCATTCATCCCACGCAGATCGGCCCGGCGAACGAGGCTTTCTCTCCTTCGGCAACTGCGGTGGCAGACGCGCGGCGGATCGTTGCGGTCTTTGCGCGGACGGAGAACGCCGGTGCGGGTGTCGTCAACCTTGATGGAAAGATGGTCGAACGCCTGCATCTGGCGCAAGCGCAGGCACTGCTGGCCATTCACGACGCCATCGAGAGGCGGACGGTGCACGGGCGCTAGGGCCCGCGCCGATCAGCTGGTGCTGGCGACGGCAAGCACGATGCGCACGAGCTCGGCACGGCGGGCGTGCAGGCGATCGACAGGCCCGCCGACGCCGATGCTCAGGCGCTGCCCCCGGATCGGCGTGGCCAGCAGCGTCGCGATGACGCCGGCGCCCTGTGTCGCGAGGTTGGCCGATTCGTAGTAGCCATGTTCGCGCGCCCATTCGACGGCACGCATGGTCGTGGCGATCTTTGCCACCGGCCCCGTTCTTCCTGGCTCGGCGTTGTAGCGCCGAAGCAGCCGGCCGATTCGCTCGTCGTCCTGGGCGCTGAGCAACATGATGCCCGTCGCCGTGCGGTGCATCGGACGCATGGTGCCGGGCGAGGGCGAGAAGCGCAGGACGTTCTGCGACTCGATGACCGAGAGGTACTGCAGCAGGATGCCACTCTGGCGCCCCAGCAGCACCGTTTCACCCGTTTCGTTCGCGAGTCGCCGCAACGCATCCTGGACCGCATCGCGCCGGTGCGGAATGCGCGTGGCCCAGTCGCCCAGGAACGCGACGCGCACCGAAGGACAGTACTCGCGCGTTGTCGCATCGAACTCCATGTAGCCGCGGGAAACCAGCGACTTCAGCAGCATGGAGACACTGGACTGAG
Organism: Variovorax sp. GW821-FHT09D04; assembly: GCF_059416405.1. Classification (NCBI taxonomy): domain Bacteria; kingdom Pseudomonadati; phylum Pseudomonadota; class Betaproteobacteria; order Burkholderiales; family Comamonadaceae; genus Variovorax; species Variovorax sp. GW821-FHT09D04. The sequence goes on along the minus strand of NZ_JBWKPA010000006.1, from coordinate 247,330 downwards.
GGGCTTCCAGTTTTTGTGCAATGGTGGTCACGCGCAGCGGTCGACGCTCGGCATCGAAAAGCTCGAGCAGATCAAAGACACGGATAGCTGACTTGACGAGGCCGTTCTGCACTGAAATCTTCTGGTTGATGAGGGGCAGGGACTGAGGTTGCCATTGTCTCAGCCTGTGCGAAACCAGGAGGACGGTCCGTCGAATCGCAGGCGATTTGCGTCTACCCCGTCGCCACGATGACGTGCGCCTGGATCTTGCCCGCCACCGGCCCGGTGCCATGCCGGCTGGCAATCGCCTCCTCCGCGCGGTCGGTCGCAAGCTGGAGCAGGCTTGCGTCGCGCGCCTCGATCTCGTTGCGCAACGGCGTGCCCTGGCAGTAGGCCACCGCCACCTCGCGTGCCGAGGGCGAGCGGCTCAGCTTCTCGTGCGTCCGGATCTCGATGTCGGTGAACCCCGCGCGGCGCAGGTCGTCGCGGATCTGTGCGACGTCGTGGTAGCCGTGCGGCGTGCGCGCGAGAAAGCGCGGCGGGTCGTCCGGGAACACGGTGGCGACGGCGCGGGTGACGTCGTCGGCGAAGGCGTTGTCTTCGATGCGGTCCCAGACGCTGAACACGAAGCGCCCGCCGGGTTTCAGCACGCGGCGCGCTTCGCTGTAGCCGGCGACACGGTCCGGGAAGAACATGGCGCCGAACTGGCACAGGACCACATCGAAGGAGGCATTCTCGAACGGCAAAGCGAGCGCGTCGGCCTGCCGCCATTCGATGAGGTTGTCCCTCGCCTGCCGGGTGACGGCGTAGTCGAGCATGGCGGGGTTGAGGTCGGTCACCACGTAGCGCGCACCGGTACCGAGCTGGGGTGCCAGCATCCGCGTGACCGCGCCGCTGCCGGCCGCCGTTTCCAGCACCGCGCCGGGCGAGAACGCAGCGACCAGGGCGGCCGCGTCGACGGCGTAGCCCTCGAAGATCAGGGGGACCATCAGCGTGTCGTAGAACTTCGGGATCGAGCCCGTGAACACCTTGTCGCTTTCGTCGGCCATGGGAACTCCTTGAAAGCTCTGAACAGAGCGGGCCTGCTCCCTTGCTCCAACGAGTCCGTTGCCTGTCTGGGCATGCGTGACGGGGACCATGGGCCATGGTGGCCCTGCCAGGCATCGTCGTCAACGCCGTTGCGCGGGCGTCCTCCCCTGTAGTGGGTACCGGAGATGTTGCCGGGCGTTTCGGGCGCGCTGATCGGTCGCCCCTTCCCTAACGGCCGCGGTCCCCATCGCGCACCGATTCGATCGTGCCGTTGTAGATGCGCACGATGCCGAAGAAGGTGCCCGGCCCGCGGTCGTAGGTCCACTCTTCCATCGGTACGCATTGATTGGCCAGCACCGCCTCGGGGCTGCCCGGCCGATAGGGCGTGAGGACCCAGCCCAGCTGCACCATCGGCACGCAGACCGCCTGCCGGTAGACCGGCTCGCCGCAGGTCTGGAGCAAGGTCGCGGGCGACGCTCCTTTTCCGACGAGGTAGCCGTTGCAGGCGAGGGACTGGGCCGCGGCGGAGCCAGCAGCGAGCAGGGCGGCGGCTGCGATCGACAGCCCCGTGGCCAGGCACGCGAAACGAGTCACGCCCGGCATCGTTGACCCTCTTGAATGCTTCATGCGTTCATCACTCACTCATTCACGAACCAGCTGGGCGTACCGCCAGAGGCCCCAGATCGCGCCGACGGTGATGCCGATGCCCACGCTCCAGCCCGCCGGCACATCGAATCCGAGCGCCAGGATCAGCATCAAGCCGACGCTGACCAGCGCGATGAAAGTCAGCGTGACGAAATCGAAGCGCGCGACCTCGACGGTGTCTTCCGCCACGCTGCGGTTGCGCTGGCCGTGCTTGCGGCGCAGGCCGCGGAACAGCAGGACATCGAGAACGAAATCGAAGATGCCGACGACAAGGTCGGCCAGGATGCTCCACATCGGGACGCTCCATTTGCGGTGACACCCTGGGTTGTCGCTGTGCGCTCAAGGGTCCGACCCGGGTGGTGCGGCGGAGCCGGGCGAAATGTTAGCGCGCTTCCGGCAAGGCAGGCCATCGTCCTCCGACCCGCTTCACGCCGGCATCTTCGGCGGCCAGTTGTGCGTCTCGCCGCGGCCCTCGCTGCACCACGCATACAGCGCGTCGTATATCACCAGCCCATGCTGCAGCATGGCGTGGTCATCGGCGAACACGCGCGACAGGCCCAGCGAGATGGCGTAGAGCCCCGCCGACTGCGGCGTGAGGTCGAGCCGCGAGGTGTCCGCACCGCGCACGATGTCGGCCATCTGGTGCAGCGCAGGCTCGGTGAGCCGGTACTTCGCGAGGAAGGCATCGAAGCTGCAGCGCTCGCCGACGTGGCTCATCTCCACGCCCGGAATGTCGTAGGGCGTGGCGCCGGTGCTTTGCGCCATGGCCAGCACGTCGGCCGGCGGCACGTAGAGAAACTCGGCCTCGCGGTCGATGAAGCGCAGGATCAGCCACGGGCAGGCGATGCGGTCGATCTTCGGGCGTTCGCGGGTGATCCATTTCATGGCGTTGCTCCTGGGTCGGCAGGCTTGGGTTCGAGCGGACGGCCGGCGGCCTGCCAGCCGTCGATGCCGCCGCGCAGATAGCGTGCGTCCAGGCCCGCGGCGCGCAGACGCAGGGCCGTGCTGCGCCCCACCTCGTGGCCGTACACGCAGTAGACGACCAGCGCGCGGTCGGCCGGCAGTTCGGCGGCCCAGCGATCGACCGCCGCCGGGTCGCGCCAGCGGGCACCGGGGAGCATCGACGCGGCCTGCGCGAACACGCCGGCGCGGCGCACGTCGAGCAGCATCGAGCCGGCCACGTCGTCAGCTGTCGCGCCGAAGGGCTCACTGGCGGCGTGCACCGCCTGCTGGTAGCGCGCGTACACCGGGGCCCAGTCGATGTTGGCCATGAAGGCATCGACATACGCACCGGCGGCGGCGCCGTGGTCCAGGTGGTAGGCGTGCTCGTACATGTCCAGCGCCAGCAGCGGCGTGCCGCCTGCCAGCGCATGGGTGTGGTCGGCGGCCCATTGGTTGACCAGCGTGCCCTCGCGCGGCTGGAAGGTGAGCAGCACCCAGCCCGAGCCGCCGCCAAGCGCCTTGCCCATCGCTGCGAATTCCTCGCGCCATCGGTCGACGCTGCCGAAGCTGGCCGCCAGGGCGAGCGCCATGGCGGGCTCCATCGTCCGGCCGTCGCCGCCGAGCGAGGCGAAGTACAGCTCGTGCAGCAGCATCGAGTTGGTGGCGATGAGCTCTTCGCGCTTGAGACCATTGAGTTCGAAGCCGGGCATGGCGGCGAACGATGCCGCAGCGAGCTGCGCGCGGATGGCGTTGAGGCGCTTGACGGCGCCGCCATAGTTGTTCTGGTGATGGCTGTTCAGAAGCTTCTGCGACAAGCCACGCAGCGTGGCGGGGTCGAAGGGCAATGGTTGGGGCCGGGCGTCCATGGGAACTCCTTCAGCGCGGCAGGGCAGACAGCCACGTGAGCGCCAGCCCGATGGCCGCGCAGGCACCGAGCAGCGGCATCACGCCGACCTTGAAGCGGAACAGGGCGATGGCCGCGGCCACGGCCATCACCGCCGAGATCGCGTCGAAGCGGCCCGCGAAGCCATGCGGCCAGAGCACGTGGTACGCGAAGAACAGCGCCAGGTTCAGGATCACGCCCACCACCGCCGCGGTGATCGCCGACAGCGGCGCCGTGAAGCCCAGCCTGCCGTGCGTGGCCTCGATGGCAGGCCCGCCGGCCAGGATGAAGATGAATGAGGGCAGGAAGGTGAAGAAGGTGACGACCGTCGCGGCCAGTGCGCCGCCGAAGAACAGCGAGTCGGGCCCCAGCACCTGCGTCAGCCAGCCGCCGACGAAGCCGACGAAGGCCACGACCATGATGAGCGGCCCCGGCGTGGTTTCTCCCAGCGCCAGCCCGTCGATCATCTGCGCGCCCGAGAGCCAGTGGTACTGCTCGACGGCCCCCTGGTACACGTAGGGCAGCACGGCATAGGCGCCGCCGAAGGTCAGCAGCGCGGCCTTGGTGAAGAACCCACCCATCTGCGTGAGCGTGCCGTGCAGGCCCTGGGTCGCCACGAGCACGCCCATGGCCAGCAGCCACAGGCCCAGGCCGATGCCCAGGATCTTCAGCAGGTGCGCGCGGGAAAAGCGCGCGTGCGCCGGCGTGGGCGTGTCGTCGTCGATCAGCGCCGGGCCGTAGTGCTGCTGCGCGCTGCCATGGCCGCCGCCGAGCGCGAACACCTCGGGCGCCCGTCGCGCGCCGAAGTGGCCGATGAGGCCGGCCGCCAGCACGATCGCCGGAAACGGCGTGTCGAACGCGAAGATGGCGACGAAGGCCGCGGCGGCGATGCCCCACATCCACCGGTTCTTCAACGCGCGGCTGCCGATGCGGTGCGCCGCATGCAGCACCAGCGCGGTGACGGCGGGCTTGATGCCATAGAAGATGCCGGCCACTACGGGCACGTTGCCGAAGCGCAGGTAGACCCACGACAGCGCGATGAGGATGAACAGCGAGGGCAGCACGAACAGGGCGCCGGCCACGAGGCCGCCGCGCGTGCGGTGCATGAGCCAGCCGATGTAGGTGGCCAGCTGCTGCGCCTCGGGGCCGGGCAGCAGCATGCAGAAGTTCAGCGCATGCAGGAAGCGCTTCTCGCTGATCCAGCGCCGCCGCTCGACCAGCTCCGCATGCATGATCGCGATCTGCCCGGCGGGCCCGCCGAAGCTGATGAAGCCGAGCTTGAGCCAGAAGCGAAGCGCTTCGGCAAAGGAAATGGGGGCAGGGGGCGCAGGAAGCGCAGAGGGGGCGTCAGGCAAGGCGGTGTCCACGGAAAACTCCGTTGAGGGTCACCAGCGCTTGGACGGGACACCGTCTTGCTTTGCAGCGCGGGAGGCTGTTTTCCCGCGGAAGGGCATCGTAGCAGCGGCCGTTCCTGCTGGCAACGCAGGGCCCTCAGGCCCTCTTCACGTTGCTGGAAAGCGCCCGTGCGTCTTTTTGGTCAGCGCACCTGCGCGCACACGCGCTTGAACACGATGCCGCTCACCGTGGTCGGGCCGCCCACGGCCTTCCACTCGCTGCGCCAGGCGAGGTCGATGTCGTGCACTTCCAACGGCCCGTTGTGGCTCACGACGCGGCGCATCTTTTCACGCCGGCCCTTGCAGTCGTAGTCGTAGAGATAGCGCGAGGTGCGAAACGGGGTCTTGCCCACGTCGGTCTGCAGTTCGTCGTAGCGGTAGAGCGTCCACGCTTCCACGGCATCGCCATGCGGCTTGACCGAATCGCGCTGCAGCAGCACCTGCTTGCGAGGGGTGGTGGCGATCTCGGTCCAGGTGTCGGCGGCGTGTGTGGGAACTGCAGCCAGCAAGGTCGCAGCAGCGCAGGCGGATGCGACGAGGTGGCATGCCAGCACGGCGCGGTGCTTGGGCAGACGAGGCTTCATTGGTTTCACTCCCTGTGAATCGGTGGCAAGCAGGCGAAGAATGCCATGCATCGCCGCGGGCGAGAAACTGCGCCTCAGGCCGCGATGAACGCCGAAGGCTTCTGCCCGAGCCGCTTGCGGAACATGGTGGAGAAGGCGCCCGGGTTGTCGTAGCCCAGCTGAAGCGCCACCGCGGTCACCGGCCGGCCCGTTGCCAGCTGGGCCATGGCCGAGAGCAGGCAGGCCTGGCTGCGCCATTCGGCGAACGCCATCCCGGTGTGCTGGCGGAAGAACCGGCTGAAGGTGCGTTCGCTCTGGTGCAGCTGCTGCGCCCAGGCCAGGGGCGAGGTGCGCACGTCGGGCGCGTGCAGGAAGGCGATGCACAGCGCCGCCAGCCGCGGCTCGCCCGGCAGCGGCGCGAAGAAGGGCAGGGCCGCCGCGCGGCCGACTTCTTTCAGCACCAGCGACATCAACAGGCCGTCGCGGCCGCGTTCGTCGTACAGCGCCGGCACGTCGATGGCCTCGATCAGCAGCTGCCGCAGCAGTGGCGACACGGCCAGCACTTCGCACTGCGGACCGCCGCGCGGCACAGCGGCCGGCTCGATGTAGAGGCTGCGCGTGCTGACGCCCACCATCCGCACCCGGTGCGGCTTGCCGGCCGGAATCCAGACGCCGCTGTGCGGCGGCACGACCCAGGCGCCGTCGTCCGTGCCCACCTCCATCAGCCCGGTCGCGCCGTAGAGAAACTGGGCGCGGCGGTGGCTGTGCATTTCGAGCAGTGTGCCGGGCGCGTAGTCGGTGCCGATGGCCAGCACGGCGCGGGGCGTGGGGTCGAGGGTGTCGAGGGACTGGTTGCGCACGGCAGCGGATTCATGGGTTGGCCGGAACGCAAATATTGTTGACCGAACATCGCAAGCGCGCCAGCCCCTCGGACTCTAGCCTCGAGGCTTCTTTCCGTGTCGATGGAGTGCCTTGTGTCGTTGTATGTGATGTTGGTGGTGTGTGGATGCCTGACGGGCGTCACCACCGTGCTGTTCGGTTTCGGCGGTGGATTCGTCGTGGTCCCGTTGCTCTACCAGTTGCTGTCCCAGCTGAATGCGGCCGACAGCGCCGTCGGGCAGTCGGCCATGCAGATCGCGGTGGCCACCTCCACCTGCGTGATGGTCTTCGGCGCGTTGCTGGCCACGTGGCGGCATCAGCGTGCAGGAACGCTGGACTGGTCGCACATCAGGCCGCTGCTGGGCGTCATCGGTGCCGGTGCGGTGCTGGGTGCGCTGGCCGCCACTGCTGTCCACGGGGAATGGCTGCGCTGGGCGTTTGCGGCGTACCTCGCGCTGACCATCGTGGACTGCTGGCTGCGCCCCGGCTTTCTTTCGCCGGCCGTGGCGGGCAAGGCTGCGCCCTCTCTCACGGCCACGGCGCTGTCGGGCCTGGCGATCGGCTGGATTGCTGCCTTCCTTGGCGTCGGCGGCAGCGTGATGACGGTGCCGCTCATGCGCCGTCGCGGCATCGAGATGAGCCGCGCGACGGCCATGGCCAACCCGCTGTCCCTGCCGGTGGCGCTGGCGGGCACGGCCACCTACGTGGCCCTGTCCGCCACCTCGACGCCGGCGTTCGGGCCGTGGCACGTCGGGTATGTCGACGTGCGCGCGGCGGCGGCGCTCGTGGTGGGTTCGTGGATCGGCATCCGCGTCGCCGCGCTGTGGATCGGGCGCATTCCGGACCGCGTCCACGCCAAGGTCTACCTGGCCTTGTTGATCGCGGTGTTCGGGGCGATGGTGGTGCGCTGAGCGCGCGGCACCGTCCCGCTTCACGCCATCGATGCGCCCAGCAGAAAGTCGGTGACCTCGTCCGAGAACACGCTGCGCCGCGCACCGATGAGCACGCCGTTCGCGTCCTGCGGGTCGGGCCGCGCGGGAGGCATGCCGTGGGCCACCAAAGCCTGGGCGCAGCCGACCCAGTCGCCGCCTTCGACGGGCTCGTTGAGCGAGGCCCACGACAAGGAGCCGCAGGCGTTGTCACCGAAGCCGTGCGGCGCCTGCCAGTCGGCACCGTGGTCGAGCAGAAACCGGGTGAGCGCCGCATCGCCGCAGAACACGGCATGGTTGAGAGCCGAGGCGTCCCAGTCGCCGCCACGGACTTCGAGTGGCCAGCCGAGCGTGACCATCGCCTTCACAGCGTCGCTGCAGCCTTGGGCGGCGAGCTCGGGCAGCAGGCGAAGCTGCGTGGGGTCGAGCGCGCCGATGAGGCCAGCGTGCTGCGCTTGCAGCTTGCGCGCCGTGGCTTCGTCGCCGCGCGCGCATGCGGCGATGAAGGCCTCGCTGGTGGGGAGTGGCGCGGGGTCGCCGCTCGCGGCCTGCAGCAGCTGCGCGACCTCGGTCAGTCCGAAGCGCAGGGCGACGGTGTGCGCGGGCGTGCCGTCTTGCGTGAACACGTTGGGGTGCGCGCCAGCGGCCAGCAAGGCCTCGATGTGCGCCGGTGAACGGCGGCGGCGAAGGGCCCACATCAGCGGCGAACCCCAGTCCGAGATGGGCGAGCCCTGCGGCGGTTCGTTCGCGTCGCCGCCGTGTGCGAGCAGGAGGCGCAGCGTCTGGACGTCGTCCAGGTCGAGCACCCGGTACAGCGCGTTGGAACCCGTCACGCGCGCGCCGGCTTCCAGCAGCAGCTTCGTGCAGGCGGGCTGGTCCAGCGAGTGATACAGCGATTCGCCGTCGTTCGGGTCAGCCCCGGCGTCGAGCAGCAGCTTGGTCAGTTCGGGGTCGTGGTTCTGGCCGGCCGCACCGTACAGCGCGGACAGCCGCTCGGTGTCGGCAGGCGCTTCGAGCGATGCGGGAGGCCAGCGGTTGCCGGCCGATTGATCGGGGGACGCGCCGGCGTCGAGCAGGAACTTCGCGCACGCGTGCAGGCGTTCGCGATGGCCCGGCAGTCGCATCAGGCCGGAATGCGTGACGGCGACCAGCGGTGGCAGTTGCAGCGGGCCGCCCGCGCGATGGACCCACTCCGGGTCTTGCGCGGTGGCGTGGCGCAGTGCGGCTTCATCGCCGATGGCGCAGGCCACCCAAGGGTCGCCAGCCGCCGTAAGGGCAGGGTTCTCGTCGCGCATGCGCAAGGCCGCCGCAGGCCGTGCGCGGTTCGTGCCGCCGGCGATGTCGCCCGCGTACACGAGGCGCAGCCAATGGAGCACTGCTTGGGCCGGGTCATCGGCCTGTGCCCTGCGGGCAAGGACAAAGCCCTGCAGGTCGGCCCACGAGGCGAAGCCGTACTCGCGCGCCACGCACGACTGCGCATCGTGCAGGCGCAAGCCTTGGGCTGCGAGGGCGGCATCGGTCTTGCCCGACGCAGCCGGCAAGGCGCTACGAAACCGGTGAAAGGCCTCGGGGTCGTTGCTTCGGTAGAGCGCCAGCAGTTCCTTGGCTTGCTTCTTCAGGTGGCCGATGTCGGGCCGGGCGGGAATGCGCTTCATGGAAACCTCCGTGCATCAGGCGCCGATGACCCGCAAATCCGGCTGCACAAAAGGCTGTGGATCGTCATGAAGAAGGCAAGTGGGTTCAACCCTTCCCGCGGGCCCGGGCGCGGCTTGCACCGCGGCTCGGATGGTAGCGGATCGGGGTAGGGCGACGCCGTGCGCCGAAGTGCAGGTCACCGCTTGCGTTCCACGATGAAGGGGCGGTTCTCGCCACCCTTCGTCGCGTGGTTCTCGCTCGCAAGGACCTCGAAGCCGGCCACCTGCAGATGCGCCCCGAGCTGCGCCGCCCGGAACACGCCGGCATGCGGCGCCAGCCCGATCGCGCGCATCGCGGGCAGCAAGGCCAGCCGCAGCAGCGGGGTCATGTCGCCGAGGCAGGGCGTCTTGGAAACGAACAGGCCCTGCGGCGCGAGCAGGGCGTGGATGCGGCGCAGCGTGCCGGGCAGGTCGCGCACCAGGTGGAGGTAGTTGAACCCCAGCACGCCGTCGAAGGGGCCTTCGCCCGGTGCCAGCGTCTCGGCGGTCGCCACGCGGAACGCCAGGCCGGGGACCGGGGCGGCGGCGTGCTTCTCTTCGGCGATGGCGATCATGCCGTCGGCGATGTCCGTCGCCAGGTACGCGCGAACGTGGCCCGCCAGGCGCAGGGCCGTCGTGCCGGTGCCGCAGCCCAGCTCGAGCACGCGCGCGTCGGGCTTGAACAGGGCGCGGGTCCGCTCGAGCGTGCGCGCGTAGCCGGCCTCGTCCGCGATGGCGCTCTTCGCGTAGCGGCGCGAGCTGCGGTCCCAGAATCTGGCGTCGTTCGCTAGGCTCATGGTCTTCGATGCGCGGTGTGTGGAAGGGTGCGGCGCACTGTAAACCGCCGCCCGGGCGCTGTCGCCGATTTGCGCCGCTTCGCCCGCCATGTCGCTATGCTGGCGCCCGCCAATCACTCCAGGAAAAGAGACTCTCATGACCATGCGTACCTCGTCTTTCTTCTCCCTGCGTTCCGTCGCCCTGGCCTGCGGCCTGGCGCTGGGCGCCGTGGCCACCGCGCAGGCGGCGCCCGATGCGAAGCTGCTCGCCGCTGCCGAGAAGGCGCAGCCCGCCGTCATCGACAACCTGAAGGAGATGGTGTCCATCGAGTCGGGCAGCCTGAACGTCGAGGGCCTGATGAAGATGGCCGACGTGATCGAAGGGCGCCTGAAGGCGGCCGGCTTCAAGACCGAGCGCCGCAAGGCCTCGGCCGGCGCGGGCGCCGACATCGTCATCGGCACGATCAAGGGCACGGGCAAGCGCAAGATCATGCTGCAGGGCCACATGGACACGGTGTACGCGCCGGGCATCCTGAACAGCCAGCCTTACAAGGTGGACGGCAACCGCATCTACGGCCCCGGCATCGCCGACGACAAGGGCGGCCTCGCGGTGATGATGGCGTCGCTCAAGATCCTGGCCGACGCGGGCTGGCGTGACTACGACACGCTCACCGTGCTCGTGAACCCCGACGAAGAGGTGGGCTCGGTGGGTTCGGGCGAACTGATCGCCACCACGGCCGACCTGCACGACACCGTGCTGTCCTTCGAGCCGACGGCCGCCAAGGCCGTGGCCAAGGGCGAGTCGCTGCTGCTTGGCGCGGCGGGCATCGCACAGGCCACGCTCGAGGTGAAGGGCCGTGCGGCGCACGCCGGCGCCGCGCCCGAGCTGGGCCGCAACGCGCTGTACGAGCTGTCGTACCAGATGCTGCAGACCAAGGACCTGGCCAAGGACATCCCCGGCGTGACGCTGAACTGGACCGTGGCGCGCGCCACCGGCCCGATCAACCAGATCACCGAGAAGGCGCAGGCGCTGGGCGACATCCGCATCACGCAGCCCGGCGCCGAGAAGAAACTCACCGAGGCGCTGCAGGCCAAGATCGCCAGCGGCAAGCTGATTCCCGATACCGAGACCACGGTGAAGGTCGAGGTGGGCCGCCCGGCCTTCGTCGCGGGCGCCAAGGGCCGCGCGCTGGCCGAGAAGGCACAGGCGATCTACAAGGAGCTCGACCGCGAACTGGCGCTGACGCCGATGACCGGCGGCGGCACCGACGCGGGCTTCGCGGGCCGCTCGGGCAAGGCCACGGTGGTCGAGAGCTTCGGCCTCGCGGGCTTCGGCTACCACGCGCGCGACGAGTACATCGAGGTCGACTCGATCGTGCCGCGCCTGTACCTCGTGACGCGGCTGCTGACCGAGATCGGCAAGAACTGAGTTTGTAGCGCGCAGTGAACCCGCGGCAGGGGCCGCGGGTTCACTGCGGTGCGTTGGGATCGCCCGGACGGCGGCGATGGGCGGCCGCTGCCGCCGCTGCGGCCTGAGCCTGGGCCTGCTGCTGTTGCGCCTGCTGGCGTTGCATCTGTTCCTGCTGGTGCTGCTGCTGGCGCGCCTGGTTCTGCGCGGCCTGCTGTTGTTGCTGCATCTGCTGGCGCTGCATCTGCTCCTGTTGCTGGCGTTGCTGGGCCTGGGCGGCCTGCTGCTGTTGCATCTGCATCTGGCGCGCCTGTTCCATCTGGGCCTGGCGTTGCTGTTGTGCGGCCTGGGCCTGCGCCTGTTGTTGCTGTTGCAACTGCTGCTGACGACGGGCCTGCTCCTGTTGAGCCTGTTGCTGCATCTGCTGCGCTCGCTGGGCCTGTTCCTGTTGAGCCTGCTGCTGCATCTGCTGCGCGCGCCGGGCCTGTTCCTGCTGCGCCTGCCGTTGCTGTTGCTGGGCGGCCTGGGCCTGCTGCTGTTCCTGCTGGCGACGTAGCTGTTCCTGTTGCGCCTGTTGCTGCTGCATCTGTTGGCGGCGGCCCTGCTCCTGCTGGTCCTGGCGTTGTTGGCGCAATGCCTGTTCCTGTTGCTGCGCCTGCTGCTGGCGACGCGCCTGCTCTTGCTGGGCCTGCTGCTGTTGTTGCTGCTGCATCTGCTGGCGACGGGCTTGGTCCTGCGGGTCCTGGCGTTGACGCAGTGCCTGCTCCTGTTGCGCTTGCTGCTGACGTCGTGCCTGCTCCTGCTGCGCCTGTTGTTGACGTTGCTGGTCCTGCACGGCCTGCTGTTGCTGCATCTGTTGGCGACGGGCCTGCTCCTGCGGGTCTTGCCGCTGACGCAGTGCCTGTTCCTGCTGCGCTTGCTGCTGGCGCCGTGCCTGCTCCTGCTGGGCCTGTTGTTGACGCTGCGGGTCCTGCGTGGCCTGCTGTTGCTGCATCTGCTGGCGACGGGCTTGTTCCTGCTGATCCTGGCGTTGGCGCAGGGCCTGGTCCTGCTGCATCTGCTGCTGACGCCGTGCCTGCTCCTGCTGCGCCTGCTGTTGACGTTGCTGGTTCTGTGCCGCTTGTTGCTGCTGCATCTGCTGGCGTCGTGCCTGCTCCTGCTGGTCCTGGCGCTGGCGCAAGGCCTGTTCCTGCTGCACCTGTTGCTGGCGCCGAGCCTGTTCCTGTTGGGCCTGCTGTTGCTCGCGCAACTGGTTCTGCGCCGCCTGCTGCTGCATCAGCGCTTGTTGTTGCTGCTGCTGGGCACGCGCCTGTTGTTGCAGCTGCTCTTGCTGTTGCGCTGCCTGCCATGCCGCCGCACCGGTCGGCGGGCCGCTGCGATCGCCTGCGTAGTTGTTGTTGTAGACGTTGCGCACGTTGTTGACCACCGTGGTCGAGCGCGACACATACGTGCTGTTGTTGTAGACCACCGCAGGCCGGTAGGCCGGGGGCGGCGGTGCCGCGCGGTCGCGCCAGCGCGGCGCGCCCCAGTTCATGTTCCAGGCGTTCCAGCCCCAGCCGTGGCGCTCCAGTGCCGAGCCGACGATCACGCCGCTGCCGAAGGCCAGCGCGCCCACCGCGGCCACCTGGCCGGGGCTGTAGCCGGGCTCGACCACCACCGGCGGCGGTGCATAGGCATAGCCGGGGTAGACGGCCACGGGCATGTCGTACACCACCTGCGGGTCGTAGCGCGGCACGTACACCACGTCGGGCTGCACGGGCTCGATGGTGATGAGTTCGTCGGGCGGCTCGATCACCAGGGGGCCCGCGTACATCGGCTGCATGTCGGGCGCGGGCGTGTAGTTGGGCGGCGTCGCGGCGCGCGCCACGCGCAGCTTGTCGTTGTTCTTGAGGCGGCCGGCCTTCGATGCGCGCTGGCGCATCACCTGGATCGCGTTCATCACGTCGGCCGGGTCGTTGTAGTAGGCCTTGCCCAGCGAGGTGGTCCACGCGATGTTGCCGGCCATCTGGTCCATCACGGGCCGGAACGCGGTGAGCGACTTCACGCTCGGGTCCCACGGCTGCTGGTTGGCGGCGTCGGCGAGCGGGCCGGCCTTGAGTGTGGGGTTCTGCTGCAGCCAGCCGTGGGCCGCGGTGATCTGATCGGGGTAGGTGGCACCGGCCAGGATCTGCGCGACGAGCTTGTCGGGGTACAGCGCGATGGGCGCGACCAACTGGTAGAGCTGTTCGGCCGAAGGCGGTGTGTAGGCGGCCGGCACCGGCGCGGCGACGGGCGCGGGGGCTGGTGCCTGGGTGGCCGGTGCTTCAGCGGCGGGAGGTGGTGGTGCGGGCTTGTCGCAGCCTGCAACGAACAACGCTGCGACGCACAGCGAAGCCATGAGGCGCCGCTGAAGAAGGGGGCGGTGGGGAGAGGGTGTCATCTGGCATGTCCTGAAGACGCCGGCAGGGTGCCCGGAACTCCTTCAACGGCGGGCCAGAGCAGGCGATGACACAGCCTGCGCCCCGGATGCAACGGTCTGTGTCGGCGGTGCGCCGCCTGTGCTGTCGGCGCAGGACCACGAGACCACCGGGCGACGTGGCGATCGCCCAGGGAAGAACCTCTGTCGTTACTTGGCGCCGCCCGAGTACTTGGTGACGCTGCTGGCCTTCACGTGGTACCCGCTCACGCCCATCATCGAGTCGTTGCGCAGCGTCTGCAGCTTGCCGGTGACCCACACGGTGTCCATGGCGCGGAACTTGGCGCCCTTTTGCGGAATGACGTGCAGGATCTGGTTGGCCGGCGGCGGCGGCGTGTGGATGCAGGCGCCGAAGTAGGGCACGAGCAGGAACTCGGTGACCTCGCCCTTGGCCTCTTCGAGCGGCACGATGAAGCCGGGGATCTTCACTTCCACGCCGTTGAGCGCGGGGTTGGTGGGCGCGTTGTTCGACACCTCCTGCATCTTCATCAGCAGCTCGTTGGCGCGCGGGTCACCGTCGTCGAGCGTGCTCAGGTCGATGCCCTTGAAGGCCTTGGCCGGGTCCCAGTCCTTGGGCACCAGCTCTTCCCAGCTGATCTGGCGCGGCTGGCCCGACGCGGCCTGCGGCGCGGTGGCGGCCGGCTTGCCGCCCAGCGGGTTGGTCGCGGTGGTGTCCTTCGGTGCGGGCTCGGCGGCCCAGGCGGCGGCTGCGAGGCCGGCGCCGGCCAGCAGCATCGACAAGGCGGTGAGCACGCGGGATGTGGAGGTCTTCGTCATGGTCAGATTCTCGGAGAAAGGCCGTCGGCCAGCGACAGGCGGTAGGCCCGGATGCCGGGCAGCAGGCTCGCGAGCCAGCCGGCGACCAGCAGGCTCGCCGTCAGCAGCCATTCGTTCAGTGTAGGTTCGGACAGGCTCAGCGTCAGCCCGAACTGCGCCTGCAGCCATGGCGAGAGCAGGGCGATGCCGAGCACCGCCATCGTCACGCCGAGCAGCACGCCCAGCACGGTGACCAATGCGCCTTCGAGCGCCAGCAGCGCCAGCACGTGGCGCAGGCCCGCGCCCACGGCGCGCAGCACGGCGAGTTCGCGGCGGCGTTCGTTCAGGCCCGCCATCACCACCGACACCAGCCCTGCCAGGCTCACGAGCGCGACCAGGGCCGACATCAGCAGCAGCGCGTTCTCGCCGATGCCGATCACGCTCCACAGCTCGTCGAGCGCCACGCCGGGCAGGATGGCCATCAGCGGTTCGCCGGTGTAGGTGGAAATCCAGCGCTGCACGCCGAACACGGCGGCGCGGTTCTTCAGGCCCACCAGCGCGGCCGTCACGTTCTTGGGCGTGAGGTCGAACTTGCGCACCTGCTCGGCGGGAATCTTCACGCCCGGCATCGGCGCGCCGCCCACCCATTCGAGGTGGATGGCCTCCATCGCGGCGAGGCCGATGTGCACCGTGCGGTCGACCGGCGTGCCGGTGCGCGCGAGCACACCCACCACGGTGAAGGGCTTGTCGGCATGCTCGGCCACGTTGAGTTCGCCGCTGCCGTGCGCCAGCGTGATCTTCTGGCCCACGTGGTAGCCCAGCTTGTCGGCCACCTCGGCGCCGACCACGGCATCGAACAGCGCGTCGAAGGGCTTGCCTTCGCGCAGCTTCAAGGTCTGGCGGTCGCCGTAGCGGAAGTGCGTGAAGTACTCGGGCGTGGTCGCGAGCACCGAGAAGCCGCGGTGCGAATCGCCGAGCGACAGCGGCACCACCCAGTCGACGCCGGGATGCGCCTGCAGCGCCTGCACGCTCTTCCACGAGATGTTGTTGGTGGCCGCGCCGATGCGGAACACCGAGTACAGCAGGAGTTGCGTGGAGCCGGTGCGCGCGCCCACGATGAGGTCGGTGCCCGAGACCGACGAGGCGAAGTTCTCGCGCAGCTCGGTGCGGATGCGCTCCACGCCCAGCAGCAGGAAGGTCGACAGCGCGATCGAGAGCACGGTGAGCGCGAGCGTGAAGCGGCGGTTCCAGGCGCTGCGCCATGCGATGGAAAACAAGGCTCTCATGCGTCCACCGCCATCGCGCTCGAGGCCGCACGGTTGATCTCCGGCAGCAGCACGTGCCGCGCGAAGCGTGGCGCGATGCGCTGGTCATGGCTCACGAACACGAGCGCGCTGTGGTTCACGGCGCAGGCCGTGAGCAGCACGTCGAGAAAGGCTTCGCGCCGGTCTTCGTCGAGCGCGGAGGTGGGCTCGTCGGCGATGACGACCTCGGGCTGGCCGATGAGCGCGCGCGCCGCGGCCACGCGCTGCTGCTGGCCCACGGACAGCTGCAGCGCCTGGCGCTTCCACAGCGCGCGGTCCAGGCCCATCTGGTCGAGCAGGTGCTCGGCCTCGTCGCGCGAGCTGCCGTTGCGCGCGGCCTGCGCCTCGCGCCGTGCCGAGAAGCGGCAGGGCAGCAGCACGTTGTCGAGCACGCTCAGGTAGGGCAGCAGGTTGAACTGCTGGAAGATGTAGCCCACGTGCGCCACGCGGGCGCGGTCGCGCTGCGTGCCCGAGAGCTTGGCCCAGTCGTGGCCCAGCAGCGTGACGCGGCCTTCGTCGGCCACCAGCACGCCGGCCAGCAGCGACAGCAGCGTGCTCTTGCCGCAGCCGCTCGGGCCGTGCAGGAACACGGACTCACCCGCCGTGATGCGCAGGGCCTCGATGTCGATGCAGGGTGTCTTCACGCCGGGCCAGGTGAAGCGCAGGGCTTCGGCGGCGAGCACGACGCGCAAGTGCGTGGTCTCGGCCTGCGGGAGGGTGCTCACGCTGTCACTTGCCCAGCGTCAGGCGGGAAGGCTGCGCCGCCTGCGCGCCGCTCGGGCGCTTCAGCTGGCGCTTGAACTGGCCTTGCGCGGTGGCGATCTGCACGTCGATCTGGCGTGCGCCCTTGAAGGCCGAGAACAGGTTCACGTCGATGAACTTCGCGGCGGCGGCCTGGGTGCAGTTGAAGGAGAAAGAGGCGTCGAGGTCGGCATGGCCGCTCGATTCGGCGGGGTCGGGGTTGCCCAGGCCGAGCGCGCCGGAGCGCAGGTCGACGGGGCCGAGCTTGCAGTTGGCGGCGGGGTCGATGGTGAAGAGCTTGTCGGCCGCGCGCAGCTGGGCGATGGCGGCCTCGACGGTCTTCTTCTCGGCGTCGGTCTTGGGCGCGCGCTCGAAGCCGACGATGTTGTCCAGCGGCGACTCCATGGCGATCACGATGGTGGGCCCGTCGATGGCCACGTCGAGCTTGAGCTGGCCGTGCACATGCGCGTGCTGTTGCTGGGCCTGTGCGGGAAGGGCGGCGGCCGCGAACAGCGCGGCGGCGGTCAGTGCGAAGCCGGAGGACGTGCGTCGAAGTCGGGTGTGCAGGGTGTGCATCATGGTTCTGCGCCTTGCCGGGTCGGCAGCCCCGGCGTGTTGCTCCATTCGCTCCAGCTGCCGGCATAGAGCGCGGTCGTCCCGAACCCCGCGATCTGCATCGCGAGCAGGTTGGGCACGGCGCTCACGCCGCTGCCGCACTGGTGGACGACGGTCGCCGCATCGCGCCCCGCGAGCAGCGCTTCGAACTCGGCGCGCAGTTGCGCGGCGGGCTTGAACTTGCCGTCGGGACCGATGTTGTCGGCGAAGGGCCGGTTCAGGGCCCCGGGGATGTGACCCGCGATCGGGTCCAGAGGTTCCACCTCGCCGCGGTAACGTGCACCGGCACGCGCGTCGATCAGGTTCTGGTCAGGCTGGCCGAGCCGGCGCACCACGGTGTCGGTGGTCACGAGCTTGGCGATCGGCTCGCCCTGTACGAAATTCGACTGGAAGCACGCCGGCTCTTCGCGGTCGGTCACTTCGCCGCCCGCGGCCTGCCAGGCCTGCAGGCCGCCGTCGAGCACGGCCACGGCGTCGTGGCCCATCCACTTGAGCATCCACCACAGGCGCCCGCAGTAGTTGGCGCCGTTGCGGTCGTAGACCACGGCCTGCATCGTGTTCGAGAAACCCACCGACGACAGCCAGGCCGCGAACTTCTCGCGGCTGGGCAGCGGATGGCGCCCACCCGAGGCGGGCACGCCGTCGTCCTGCGCCACCACCACGTCGCCGCGCGCGCCGGGCAGGCCATGCTTGGCGCTGAGGTCGGTGTCCAGGTTGGCGTACTGCGCGCCCGGGATGTGGGCGGCGG
The DNA here is from genome assembly GCF_059416405.1 of Variovorax sp. GW821-FHT09D04. Classification (NCBI taxonomy): domain Bacteria; kingdom Pseudomonadati; phylum Pseudomonadota; class Betaproteobacteria; order Burkholderiales; family Comamonadaceae; genus Variovorax; species Variovorax sp. GW821-FHT09D04. The sequence goes on along the minus strand of NZ_JBWKPA010000006.1, from coordinate 229,611 downwards.
CATACAGCTGCGCGCCGGCCTCGGGCTTCATGAGGTCGAAGCTGCAGTCGAACACCATGAGGGGCGAGTCGCCCTCGCGCAGCTGCCTGAGTTGTTCGACGGAGATGAGGGTGGTGTACATGGCAAAAGCTCCTTCGAAAAATGGTTCGGCGATGGGTGCCGTGGCTGCTGCGTTCAGTGTTCCTCGGCCGGCGCCTTCGGCACGGCCCGCTGGCGCAGCACGGTGGCCGCGATGCCGCTGGCGATGATCAGCGCCATGCCGGCCCAGCCGGCCGCGTCGATGCGGTCGTCGAACAGCACCACGCTGTAGAAGGCCGCGAACACGATGCCCGAATATTGCAGGTTTGCCACCACCAGTGTGCCGGCCTGGGTCTTGGCGGTGGCGTAGGCGCGGGTCATGCACAGCTGTCCGAGGGCGGCCAAGAGGCCGATCGGCAGCAGCCACAGCGCATGCTGCCACGTCCACGAACTGCCGCCCGAAAACCCGGTCGCGGCCGTGGCGAAGGCGCCGGCCACGGCCGAGCCGACCGCGAAATAGAAGACCGTGCGCAGCTCGGGCTCGCCGATGCGCGACAGCGCCACCACCTGCATGTAGGCGAAGGCGGCCGTGACGCCCGACAGCAGGCCCAGCATGCCCGCGAAGCCGTCGCCGCCGCCCACCGTGGGCTTGAGCATGAGCACCACGCCGGCAAAGCCCGCGAGCACGGTCATCACCAGCGGGCCCTGCAGCGGCGGGCGCTCGATGCGGCCGTCGCGCCCGGGCACCGGCACCCAGGCCAGCAGCGCGCCGCCGACCAGGAAGGCCGCGACCCACACGCTGCTCATGTAGTTGAGCGTGACGGCGGTGGCCAGCGGCATGTGGGCGATGGCATAGAACCACGCACCGAGCGACACCACGCCGATGGTGCTGCGCCAGGCGTGCATGCCGGGGTACTTGGTGGCCAGCGAGGTGCCGCGGTTGCGCGCCAGCAGCCAGAGAAACACGATGCCGATGAGGCCGCGCCCCAGGACCATCTCACCGCTGTTGAACCATTGCGAGGCCACCTTCACGACCACGCTCATGGTGGCGAACAGAAAGGCCCCGAGCACCATCCACAGCGCTTGCATCGATTGACATCCAGATCAGAAAAAAGAAAGCCCCGGCGGGTGCGGGGCGGGGCGGCGTTCAGGCGCGTGGTTGTTGCATCGCGTTGCGGTACCACTCGTGGAACTGCTGCATGCCGTCTTCCATGGGGCTCTGGTAGGGGCCGGTCTCGTTGTCGCCGCGCAGCATGAGCGCGCGGCGGCCGGCGTCCATGCGCTCGGCGATCTCGTCGTCTTCCACGCAGGTCTCCATGTAGGCGGCCTGCTGGGCTTCGACGAACTCGCGCTCGAAGGCGACGATTTCCTCGGGGTAGAAGAACTCGACCATGTTGAGCGTCCTGGTCGGGCTCACCGGGTGCAGGGTCGACACGGTGAGCACGTGCGGGTACCACTCGATCATCACGTGCGGGTAGTAGGTGAGCCAGATCGCGCCGTACTTCGGCGGCTTGCCGTCTCGGTACTTGAGCAGCTGCTCCTGCCACTTCTGGTAGACCGGGCTGCCCGCGCGGCCCAGGCGGTTGGCCACGCCCACCGTCTGCACCGAGAACTCGGGCTTGAACTCCCAGCGCAGGTCGTCGCAGGTGACGAAGCTGCCCAGGCCGGGGTGGAACGGGCCGACGTGGTAGTCCTCGAGGTAGACCTCGATGAAGGTCTTCCAGTTGTAGTTGCACTCGTGCAGCTCGACGCGGTCGAGCGCGTAGCCCGAGAAGTCGAGGTCGGCCTGCGGGCCCAGGCCCGCCATATCGGCCGCCACGTCACGGCCGCTGCCGTCGGCGTTCTTCTCGAACAGAAGGCCGTTCCATTCGGTGAGCGGGTAGTTGTGCAGGTTCAGGCACGGGTCCTGGTCGAAATGCGGGGCGCCGATCAGCGTGCCGGTGGTGCGCGCATCTTTCGCGGCGTAGGTCCAGCGGTGCAGTGGGCAGACGATGTTGCCGCCGGTCTGGGCGTCGAGCTGGCCCCGGCCCTGCAGGATCAGGGCCTGGCGGTGGCGGCAGACGTTCGAGATGAGCTCCACGCCCTTGGGCGTGTGGACCAGCGCGCGGCCCTGGTGTTCCTGCGGCAGGGTGTGGAAGTCACCCGGCTCGGGCACGGCCAGTCGGTGCCCGACGTAGCGGGGCCCTCGCGCGAAAAGGTTCTGCATTTCGCGGGCGTACAAGGCCTCGTCGAAATACGCGGTAACTGGAAGTTGGCTCGCGGCCTGCTGCAGTTGAAGACTTAAATCAGACATGGAGGACCTGACCAAGCTCCCCACAGGGAGAAAAAAAGAAAAAAACGGAAGGCGCCGTCTGCAAGGGTGACGGCCCGAAGAGGTGTGCCGGTGCGGCCGGCGGGGGAAGCGGGAATTGTACCCGGGGGGCATTTTTGCGCCCGCCGGGTTTTTGCCTCGCATCCCCGGGCGTCATACAGGGTGTTGCAAAGGGTCGCGCGCGCGTGCGCAGGCTGCCCGGCGGTTCGTTGCGCCCCCGCCCTAAAATGTTCCGTTTCATCCACGATTCGTTGCATGCCCAAGGTGCCTTCTCCTTCCACGACCAGCCCGGCGGCCACGCCCGACACCGGGCCGCTGCCCGCCAGCTACGAAGCCGGGCTCCAGGAACTGGAACAACTGGTTGCAGAACTCGAATCGGGCCAGCTCCCGCTGGACCAGCTGCTGGGCAGCTACCAGCGCGGCGCCGCACTGCTCGGCTTCTGCCGCGACAAGCTGCAGGCGGTCGAGGACCAGATCAAGGTGCTCGACGCAGGCAGCCTCAAGCCCTGGACGGCCGAATGAGCGCCGTCCCGATGACCTCCACTGCCATCACCCCCTGGGACGCGAAGACGCTGGCCGGCTGGGCCGAGCCCCACCTGGCCGCGGTCGAAGCGGCGCTGTCGCGCTGGGTCGGTGTCGATGCGCCGGTGCTGCTGGGCGACGCCATGCGCTATGCCGTGCTCGACGGCGGCAAGCGGCTGCGGCCGCTGCTGGTGCTCGCGGCCAATGAAGCGGTCGGCGGCAACGCCCACGCCGCGCTGCGTGCGGCCTGCGCCACCGAACTCATCCACGCCTATTCGCTGGTGCACGACGACCTGCCGTGCATGGACAACGACGTGCTGCGCCGCGGCAAGCCCACCGTGCACGTGAAGTTCGGCGAAGCCGACGCGCTGCTCGCGGGCGACGCGCTGCAGGCGCTGGCCTTCGAGCTGCTCGCGCCCGAAGGCGACGAGGTGCCCGCGGCCATGCAGGCCCTGCTGTGCCGCCTGCTGGCGCGCGCGGCCGGCAGCCAGGGCATGGCCGGCGGCCAGGCCATCGACCTGGCCAGCGTCGGCATCGCACTGAACGAAACCCAGCTGCGCGAAATGCACCGCCTGAAGACCGGCGCGCTGCTGCAGGGCAGCGTCGAGATGGGCGCCGCCTGTGGCGCCGTGTCGCCGGCCGCGCTGGCGGCGCTGCGCGACTACGGCGCCGCCATCGGCCTGGCGTTCCAGGTGGTCGACGACATCCTCGACGTCACCGCCGACTCGCAAACCCTGGGCAAGACCGCCGGCAAGGACGCCGCGGCCGACAAGCCCACCTACGTGTCGCTGCTCGGCCTGGACGGCGCGCGCGCGCAGGCGAGCCAGCTTCTTGCCGACGCCATCGCCGCACTGAACAAGAGCGGCTTGGCCGACACCTCGGCACTGCGCGCCCTGGCCCACATGGTGGTCGACCGCGACCGCTGAGAAGAAAAAAGAACCCACCTCCATGGCTCCGCTGCTTCCCACTCTCCACGACCCTTCGCCGATCCGCCAGTACGACCGGGCCCAGCTCAAGCAGCTGTCCGACGAGGTGCGCGCCTGCGTGCTCGACAACGTCTCGCGCACCGGCGGCCACCTGAGCTCCAACCTCGGCACGGTCGAGCTGACGGTGGCGCTGCACCATGTGTTCAACACGCCGCACGACCGGCTGGTGTGGGACGTGGGCCACCAGACCTACCCGCACAAGATTCTCACGGGCCGGCGCGAGCGCATGCCCACGCTGCGCCAGCTCGGCGGCATCTCGGGCTTTCCGCAGCGCACCGAGAGCGAGTACGACACCTTCGGCACCGCCCATTCGTCGACCAGCATCTCGGCCGCGCTCGGCATGGCCATGGCCGCCAAGCAGAAGGGCGAGAAGCGCCATGCCGTGGCCATCATCGGCGACGGCGCGCTCACGGCCGGCATGGCCTTCGAGGCGCTCAACAACGCGGGCGTGTGCGACTGCAAGCTGCTGGTCATCCTGAACGACAACGACATGTCGATCAGCCCGCCGGTGGGCGCGCTCAACCGCTACCTCGCGCAGCTCATGAGCGGCAACTTCTACGCCGCCGCCAAGAGCGTCGGCAAGAGCGTGCTGCGCAATGCGCCGCCGCTGTTCGAGCTGGCCAAGCGGCTGGAGCAGCATGCCAAGGGCATGGTCGTGCCGGCCACGCTGTTCGAGCAGTTCGGCTTCAACTACGTCGGTCCCATCGACGGCCACGACATCGACTCGCTGGTGCCTACGCTCGAGAACCTCAAGCACCTGGACGGCCCGCAGTTCCTGCACGTGGTCACGAAAAAAGGGCAGGGCTACAAGCTCGCCGAGGCTGACCCGGTGGCCTACCACGGCCCGGGCAAGTTCGATCCGCAGGTGGGACTGGTCAAGTCGACCACGGCCGCCAAGCAGACCTTCACGCAGGTCTTCGGCCAGTGGCTGTGCGACACGGCCGCGCACGACGGCCGCCTCGTGGGCATCACGCCCGCGATGCGCGAAGGCTCGGGGCTCGTGGAGTTCGAGAAGCGCTTTCCTGATCGCTACTACGACGTCGGCATCGCCGAGCAGCACGCGGTCACGTTCGCGGCCGGCCTGGCCTGCGAGGGCCTGAAGCCCGTGGTGGCGATCTACTCGACCTTCCTGCAGCGCGCCTACGACCAGCTGATCCACGACGTGGCGATCCAGAACCTGCCCGTGGTGTTCGCGCTCGACCGCGCGGGCCTCGTGGGCGCCGACGGCGCGACGCATGCAGGCGCGTACGACATCCCGTTCCTGCGCTGCATTCCCAACATGAGCATCGCCTGCCCGGCCGACGAGCGCGAGTGCCGCCAGCTGCTGACGAGCGCCTACGAACAGAACCATCCGGTGGCCGTGCGCTACCCGCGCGGCGCGGGCGCCGGCACCACGCCGCACCTCACGCTCGACGCGCTGCCCTTCGGCAAGGGCGAGGTCCGCCGCGAAGGCCAACGCATCGCCATCCTCGCGTTCGGCACCTTGCTGTACCCGGCGCTCACCGCGGCCGAGTCGCTCGACGCCACCGTGGTCAACATGCGCTGGGCCAAGCCGCTCGACGTCGAACTGCTGCTGCAGGTCGCGGGCACGCACGACGCGCTTGTCACGCTCGAAGAGGGCGCCATCATGGGCGGCGCGGGCAGTGCGGTGGTCGAGGCCCTGCAGGCCGCCGGCGTCCAGAAGCCGGTGCTGCAACTGGGCCTGCCCGACCGCTTCATCGAGCACGGCGATCCGGCCAAGCTGCTCGCATCGATCGGCCTCGATGCCGACGGCATTGCCGCCGCGATCAAGAAACGCTTCGTTTGACAAGAGGTCGCAGGGTAAACCCCCGCCGGCCACCTGTAAGCGCGTTTTTACAATCAAAAGGACTCACAAAAGTCCCTGACGCGGTCACAAGCCGCGTTTTGTTTTTTCCAAAGCACTCGGAGTGAATTCAATGGATCGTCGTTCCCTCATCAAAAACGCCGGCATCGCGGGCGTTCTGGCTGCCGGCATCGCGCCCGCGGTTCACGCGCAAGCCACCGTTCGCTGGCGTCTCGCATCGAGCTTCCCCAAGTCGCTGGACACCATCTTCGGCACCGCCGAGGTGTTCTCGAAGAGCGTGAGCGACATGACGGGCGGCAAGTTCCAGATCTCCGTGCACGCGGGCGGCGAGCTGATGCCCGCCTTCGGCGTGGTCGACGGCATCCAGAGCGGCGCGGTCGAAATGGCGCACACGGCGCCTTACTACTTCTACGGCAAGGACCCGACCTTCTGCCTGGGTTGCGCCGTGCCTTTCGGCATGAACACCCGCCAGCAGAACGCCTGGATGTACGAAGGCAACGGCCTGAAGCTGATGCGCGCCTTCTACGCCAAGTACAACATCATCAACCTGCCGGGCGGCAACACGGGCGCGCAGATGGGCGGCTGGTTCCGCAAGGAAATCAAGTCGGTCGCCGACCTGAAGGGCCTGAAGTTCCGCACCAACCCGTTCGCCGGCAAGGTGCTCGAGCCCTTCGGCGTGATCCCGCAATCGATCCCCGGCGCCGACCTGTACCCCGCGCTCGAAAAGGGCACGCTCGACGGTCTCGAATGGGTCGGCCCGTACGACGACCAGAAGCTGGGCTTCAACAAGATCGCCCCGTTCTACTACTACCCCGGCTGGTGGGAAGGCGGCCCCGAGCTCGACTTCTACATCAACACCAAGGCATGGGAAAGCCTGTCGGCCGATTTCAAGGCAGTGGTCGAAGCGGCTGCCGCGCACGCCAACATCACGATGACGGCCAAGTACGACGCCAAGAACCCGATCGCGCTCAAGCAGCTCGTGGGCTCGGGCACCAAGCTGCGTCCGTTCTCGCAGGACGTGATGAACGCCGCCTTCAAGTCGGCCCAGCAGATCTACTCGGACCTGAACAACAGCAACCCCGAGTGGAAGAAGATCTACAGCGACTGGTCCAAGTTCCTGGCCGACCAGAACGCCTGGTTCCGCTACACCGAAGGCACCTTCGACCGCTTCATGCAACAGCAGAAGCTGTAAGTAAGGCACGCGGCGCCGCAACCCGGCGCTTCGCACCTCACAAGAAAAAAAGCCCCGCCGGTTTCGGCGGGGCTTTTTTCATTTGGACGCGGGGTCGGGGTCGGGGGAGGGCGGCGGCGCGGAGGGCAGCGTGCGCATCGCCACCTGTTCGCCGAACGCGATCAGCACCTGCGGGTCGTAGGCATGGAACCAGGTGATGCCGCCGAAGCGCCGGCGCACCAGCAGGCGCGGTGCGATCACGCGCTCGAGCATGCGGATGTGCACCAGCTTGAGCTGCGCCACGTCCTGCGCGCTCACGCGCTTGTTCCACAGCCAGGTCTGCGTCAGCACGTCGCCTTCGAGGCGGGTGCGGCTGTAGACGATCCAGTAGCCGACCCAGATCACGCACAGGCCCGCCACACCGAAGACAAAGAGGCTGGTGGCCGACCAGCTGGTGGTGCGCAGCGACGGCAGGCTCCACAGCGCGAAGGCGAAGAGATCGACCACCAGCACCACCGCCAGCGTGCGCAGCAGCGGCGGGAAGGCGGCGCTTTCGAGCGGGCCGCCTTCTGTCGTCGCGGGGTGGTCGTTCGGGGCGTCGCCGGGGCGGGCGTCGCTCACGGCTTGGAAGCTTCGCCCGCCGCCGGGGCCGCCGGCGCCGGCGTTTCCTCGGGCGTCTTCTGGTTGCCGAACGGGTCTTCCATGTTCACGCCGTTGTCGGTGGCGGGCGGCGCATTCGGGTCCACCGGCATGTCGAGGTTGACCTTGTCGATGTCGACGACCTTTTCCTTCTCGAGGAACACGGTCACCGTCTGCGGGAAGAAGATCACGATGGCCACCAGCAGCAGCTGCATCACGACCCAGGGCACGGCGCCCAGGTAGATGTCGCGCGACTCCACCTTCTTGGGCAGCGCCCCGTTCTTGAACAAGGTGTCGGCGATGCCCCGCAAGTAGAACAGCGCGAAGCCGAACGGCGGGTGCATGAACGAGGTCTGCATGTTCACGCACAGCAGCACGCCGAACCACACCATGTCGATGCCCAGCTTGTGGGCCACGGGGCCCAGCAGCGGCAGGATGATGAAGGCGATCTCGAAGAAGTCGAGGAAGAACGCCAGGAAGAACACGAAGATGTTGACCGCGATCAGGAAGCCGATCTGGCCGCCCGGCAGGCCCGAGAGCATGTGCTCGATCCACTTGGCACCGTCCACGCCCTGGAACACCAGCGAAAACACGCGCGAGCCGATCAGGATGAACACCACCATCGCCGTGAGGCGCATGGTGCCTTCCATCGCGTCCTTCATCAGCGCCCAGTTCAGGCGCCGGTGAATGAGCGCCAGCACCAGCGCGCCCACCGCGCCCATGGCGCCGGCCTCGGTCGGCGTGGCGATGGCCTTGTCCATGAAGGGCAGGCCGCCCATCGAACCGAGCACCGCGAAGATCAGGATGGCCGAGGGGATGATGCCGCGCAGGCACTTGCCCCACAGCGCCCAGCCGTGCAGCGTGCGCGCCGTGGCGGGCAGGCCGGGCACGTAGTGCGGGCGGATGCGCGAGACCAGGAAGGTGTAGATCGCGAAGATCACCACCTGCAGGATCGACGGACCCCAGGCGCCCTTGTACATCTGGCCGACGTCGGTGCCGAGCTGGTCGGCCATGACGATCAGCACCAGCGAAGGCGGCACCAGCTGCGTGATGGTTCCCGAGGCGGCGAGCACGCCGGTCGAGTAACGCATGTTGTAGCCGTAGCGCATCATGACCGGCAGCGAGATCATCGCCATCGCGATCACCTGGCCGGCCACCGTGCCGGTGATGGCGCCGAGGATGAAGCCCACGATGATCACCGAGTAGCCCAGGCCGCCGCGGATCGGGCCGAAGAGTTGGCCCATCGAGTCGAGCATGTCCTCGGCGAGCCCGCATTTTTCTAACACCGCCCCCATGAGCGTGAAGAACGGAATGGCCAGCAGCGTCTCGTTCGACAGGATGCCGAACACGTTGAGCGGCAGGTTGGCCATGAAGCCGGCCGGGAACCAGCCCATCTCGATGGCGAAGAAGCCGCAGATCAGGCCGAGGGCCGAGAGCGAAAACGCGACCGGAAACCCGATCAGCATGATCACCACGAGCCCCGCGAACATGATCGGGGCGAAATTTTCCATGTGCATGATGTCTACGTGTCCTGCTGTGCGGGAAAGGTCGGGGCGGTCTGGCGAAGCGCGACGAACGCCATCACTGCACCGGCTTCTCGTAGTGCGTGTTCATCTCGATCAGTCCGCGCAGGTAGGCGATGCGCTTGATGATCTCGGCGACACCTTGCAGGAACATCGTGCAGAAACCCACGGGCATCAGCAGCGCGGCGGGCCAGCGGATCAGCCCGCCGATGTTGCCCGACATCTCGCCCGACACCCAGGTGTTCCAGAAGAACGGCCAGGTGAGGTAGGTCAGCAGGCCCATCACCGGCAGCAGGAAGAAGGTCAGGCCGAACAGGTCGACATACACCGGCCCGTGGCCCTTGAGCTTGCCGTAGATGATGTCCACGCGCACATGCTCGTTGAAGCGCAGCACCACCGGCGCACCGAGCATCACGGTGGCGGCGAACAAGTACCACTGGATCTCGAGGAAGGCGTTGTTGCTGAAGTCGAAGCCGTACCGGACGAAGGCGTTGGCGGCCGAGATGAGCGATGCGGCCAGGACCGCATAGCCGGCAAATTTGCCGAGTTTTTCGCTGACCCAGTCCATGACGGCCGCGAATTTGAGGAATACAGACAAGGGGTGTCTCCCGCGAAGCCCAAGGTGAAGCGCCGGCCCCTGGTGGGGGCTGCGCGCAAAGCCCGCAATGGTATCTCGGTGAACCTTAGTATTGCCTTGACACAAACTCGGGTTTACCCGGAATCCGCGTCGGCAGAGGGCCTGTCGGGCGGTCGCCATAATGGCCCATGTCTTCGAGCCCGCCGCCTTCGACGCCCTTCGGTGCGGCGAGCCCGCCCCTGTCGATCGACTCGCCCGACATGCGCCGCGCCGGCCGCGACCTGCTCTCGCTGGCCCTCATCGACGCGCGCAACCACACGCTGCACCTGCTGTCCCTGTTCGAACAGGCGCTGGGCGAAGCCATGCGCGTGCCGCCGCAGCCGGGCGTGGTGCCGCCGGTCTGGCTGGCGGGCCACATCGGCTGGTTCGCCGAATGGTGGATCGGGCGCAACACCCAGCGCGCCTTCGGCATCGACTGCCCCGTGCGCCCCACGCGGCTGGCCGCCATCGACCCCGACGCCGACGACTGGTGGAACCCGGCCCAGGGCGCGGCCGATCGCTGCTGGTCGCCCGACCTGCCGGGCCTGGGCCAGACCAAGGCCTACCTGCTCGAAACCCTCGAAAGCACGCTCGAGCTGCTCGAGAACGCCGCCGAGACCGACGCGGGTCTGTACTTCTACCGGCTCGCGCTCTTCCATGAAGACCTGCGCGGCGAGCAGCTCGTGGTGCTGGCGCAGACGCTGGGCCTGCCGCTGAACATCGAGCAGCCGCCCACCGCCGTCACGCGCGAGCCGCTGCTGCTGCCGGCCACGCGCTGGGAGCTCGGCCTGCCCGAGCACAGCGGCTTCCTGTTCGCGCAAGAGGGCGCGGCGCACCGCGTCGACGTGCCCGAGTTCGAGATCGACGCCCAGCCCGTCACCTGGGACCAGTACATCGAGTTCGTCGACGACGGCGGCTACGACCGCGAGGAACTGTGGCACAGCGACGGCTGGCGCTGGCTCGCCGCGCAGACCGAAGGCCGGCGCGGGCCGCGCCATGTGGAGCAGATCGGCGTGTCGCGCAACGGCACGGGTGGCTCGGTGCTGCAGCAGCGCTTCGGCGTCACCGTGCGCGCGGCCGGGCACCACAGCGCCGTGCACCTGAGCTGGTGGGAGGCCGACGCCTGGGCGCGCTGGGCCGGCCGCCGTATCGCGACCGAGGTCGAATGGGAAATCGCCGCCCACACGGCCGTACGGCGCGGCTTTCGCTGGGCCGATGTGCACGAGTGGACCGCAGGCACGCTGCAGCCCTGGCCGGGCTTCCGGGCCGATCCGTGGAGCGCCGGTGGCGAGTTCGATCCGGTGGCCGCCTTCGGCCGCGCGCGCGTGCTGCGCGGCGCCTCGTTCGCGACGCGTGCGCGCCTGCGCTCGCCGCGCCGTCGTGGCTTTGCGCTTCCCGATGCCGACGACGGCTTCTTCGGCTTTCGCACCTGCGCGCTGTAGCCGCCTTCAGGGCCGCTCGCTGCCAGCCTCCGACGACAGCGGCGGCGCTACTTCCTCCAGCGGCTTGCGTTCCGCATCGGCCGCGTAGCGCAGCGCCAGCAGCCCCGCGACGATGACCAGCACGGCACCGATCAGGTAGCCCACCATCACCGCGCCGCGGCTGCCGGTCTCGATCAGCATCCCGAACAGCACCGGCGCCGCGAAGCCGCCCGCGCCCATGCCGATGGCATAGAAGATCGCGATGGCCATGGCGCGCATCTCCAGCGGGAACACCTCGCTCACCGTCAGGTAGGCCGAGCTGGCCGCCGCCGAGGCCAGGAAGAACACCGCTGACCAGCACAGCGCCTGGCTGCGCGCGTCGAGCCAGCCCTGCATGAAGGCCCAGCCCGTGAGCGCCAGGCCCACGCCGGCCAGCACATAGGTCAGCGCGATCATCCGGCGCCGGCCCACGCTGTCGAACAGCGGCCCCAGCAGCAGCGGCCCGAGCACGTTGCCCAGCGCGAACGGAAAGATGTACAGCGCCACGCGGCCTTCGGCCACGCCGTAGAAGCGCGTGAGCACCAGCGCGTAGGTGAAGAAGATCGCGTTGTAGAAAAACGCCTGCGACACCATCAGCGCCGTCGCCACCACGCTGCGCGCCGGGTAGCGCCGCAGCAGCACGCGCGCCACCTCGCGCATCGACGGGCTGTTCTGGCGCGCGGCGGTGTACATGACGTGGCCCTGCGCGGCGGGCAGCGGGCCGTGCTGCACTTCGACTTCGCGCTCGATGCCCGCGACGATGCGCTCGGCCTCATCCGCGCGTCCGTGCGCGATGAGCCAGCGCGGGCTCTCGGGCACATGGCGGCGCACCAGCAGGATCGCCACCGCCAGCACCGCGCCCAGCGCAAAGCCCGCGCGCCAGCCCCACACCGGGCCGATCACGCGCGCATCGAGCAGCACCAGGCTCAGCGCCGCGCCGAGCGCCGCACCGATCCAGAAGCTGCCGTTGATCGCGAGGTTGACGCGCCCGCGCACGCGCGCCGGAATGAGTTCGTCGATGGCCGAGTTGATGGCCGCGTACTCGCCGCCGATGCCCAGCCCGGTGACGAAGCGGCACAGCGCGAAGAAGGCGAAGTTGGGGGAGAAGGCCGTGGCCAGCGTGCCCAGCGTGTAGACCACGAGCGTGAGCAGGAAGAGCTTCTTGCGACCGAGCCGGTCGGTGAGCCGGCCGAAGACCAGCGCGCCGATCACCGCGCCCGCGATGTAGATCGAGCCCGACCAGCCGATCTCCGCGGCCGTGAGCCCGAGCGTGTCGGGCCGCTCCAGCACCGCGCCGATGGAGCCCACCAGCGTGACCTCGAGGCCGTCGAGGATCCAGGCCACGCCCAGCGCGATCACCACGCGCCAGTGCCAGCGCGACCACGGCAGGCGGTCCAGGCGGGCAGGGATGTCGCTGCGCAGAACCGTCATGCGGGGCATTATGCGAAGCGCATCACCCCCTGCGTTGTAGGACCGGCGCTGCAATGCGCCGGTCTGCCCAGAGGTTCTTCAGGCCGCGACGGCCGCCGTCACCTGCCGGATGCCCATGGCTTTCAGCGTGTCGGCAATGGCCGCGACCGCGCCCGGGATGCCCGCGTCGCCGAAGTGCCCCATGCAGCCCACGCGGAAGGTCTCGACCTGCGTCAGCTTGCCGGGGTAGAGGATGTAGCCGCGCTTCTTCACCTCCTGGTAGAAGGTCTTGAAGTCGTAGTTGGCATCGTCCGGCGCATGGAAGGTGACGATGATCGGCGCCTGGATGGCCGGGTCGAGAAAAGGCCGGAAGCCCAGCGTGGCGAGGCCGTCGACCAGCGCCTTGCAGTTGCGCGTGTAGCGCCCGCCGCGCGCGGGCAGGCCACCCTCCTCGATGTACTGCGCGATGGCGGTGTCGAGCGCGGCCACCACGTGCGTGGGCGGCGTGAAGCGCCACTGCGTGGTCTTCTCCATGTAGACCCACTGGTCGTACAGGTCCATGCTCAGCGAGTGGCAGTTGCCTTCGCACTTTTCGAGCGTGCTGCGCTTGATGACCACGAAGCCCATGCCCGGCACGCCTTCGAGGCACTTGCCCGAGGCGGCGACCACGGCGTCGAAGGGCGTCTTGCGCGCGTCGATCTCCAGCGCGCCGAAGGAGCTCATCGCATCGATGATCAGGCCGCGCCCATGCTTGGCGACGACCAGTGCGATCTCGTGCAGCGGATTGAGCACGCCGGCGCCGGTTTCGCAGTGCACCACCGCGACGTGCGTGATGCTCGGGTCGGCTGCGAGTGCGCGGTCGACGTCGGCGGGCGAGACCTGCTTCTCTTCGGTGTAGTCGATGGTGGTGAGCTTGCGGCCCAGCACCTTGCAGATCTTGGCCAGGCGCTGGCAGTAGGCGCCGTTGCTCGGCACCAGCACGTGGCCGTTGCGCGGCACGATCGTGCCGATGGCCGCTTCGACCGAGAAGGTGCCGCTGCCTTGCAAGGGCACGCATTCGTGGGTGCCCGTGCCGTGCACGATGTTGAGCACCTCCTTGCGGATGCGCGCCGTGATCTGGTTGAAGTCGGCGTCCCATGAACCCCAGTCGCGCAGCATCGCTTGGCGGGTGCGGTCCGAGGTGGTCAGGGGGCCGGGCGTGAGCAGGATGGGGTGGGCGGCTTGACTCATGGTGTCTCCAGGCAGGGAAAGGAAATGAGGGGCGAGAGGTAAAGGGTTCGTTCAGCCGCGGCCGAGGTTGCGCCAGGCCTGCGTGCGTGCGAGCAGCACGCGCGTGAGCAGCGCGTAGGCGATGCACACCAGCGTCGAGGTGACGACGATCAGGCTGGCCAGCGCGGCGGCCGGGCCGATGTCGCCGGCGTCGTCCAGGTGCATGATCGCGACCGACGCGAGGATGGTCTCCGGCGTGTACAGGAAGATGGCGCACGACAGGCTGGCCATCGACACCACGAAGAAGTAGCGCCCGATGTCCAGGATGGCCGGCAGGCACACCGGCACCGTCACGCGCAGGAAGGTCTTGAAGAACGGCACCTTCAGCGAGGCCGACACGGCCTCGAACTCGTTGTCGATCTGCTTGAGCGCCGTCACCGCCGTGAGGTGGCTCGAGGTGTAGTAGTGCACCACCATCGAGATGACCAGGATCGCCATCGTCTGGTACAAAAAGTTCAGCGGGTTGGCCGGATGGTTGAAGAACATCACGTAGCCCAGGCCCAGCACCAGGCCCGGCACCGCCATCGACAGCACCGCCATCAGGTGCATGCCCTTGCGCATGAGGCCCAGGTTGCGCGTCTTCTCGATCAGGTAGGCGCCCACGAACACGATGAGCGAGCCGGCCACGGCAGTGACCATGGCCACGAGCAGGCTGTTGCCGTAGGCGGCGGCCATGTCGCTTTCCACCAGCACGAAGTGGTAGTGCTTGAGCGTGAACGACAGGTCGTAGGGCCACAGCGAGATCGCCGAGGTGTAGATCGCCATGCCGATGGTCGCCAGCAGCAGGCTGCAGACCACGGTGCAGAACAGCGTGAGCAGTGCATCGGCCACCTTGCGCGGCTTGGGTGTGTAGGGCACCGAGCGCGCCGTGAGCTGCGCCTTCAGCTTGCGCCGCACCACGTAGTCGATGACGAACGAGATGATCGACGGAATGAGCAGCAGCATGCCCACCACCGCACCGATGGAGAAGTTGTGCTGGCCCACCACCTGCTTGAACACGTCGACCGACAGCACGTTGAAGTTGCCGCCGATGACCTTGGGTGCGCCGAAGTCGCTCACCACGTAGGTGAAGACCACGGTGGCCGCGCTGATCAGGCCGTACTTGCACGAGGGCAGGGTGATCGTCATGAACTGGCGCAGGGGCCGCGTGCGCAGGGCAGTGGCCGCTTCGTACAGCCGGCCGTCGGCCAGCGACAGCGCGGTGACCAGGATCATCAGCGCGTGCGGAAAGGTGTTGTAGACCTCGGCCAGGATGATCCCGGGCGCGCCGTAGATCGAGGCGCCGCCCAGCAGGAACTTGAGTGCGCCCTGGTTGCCGAACCACTGCACGAACGAAATGGCCGACAGCAGCGAGGGCGCGAGCAGCGGAATGAGCGCGATGAGCCGGAACACTGCCTTCAGCGGCGCCGGCATGCGGCTGCGCGTGAGCGCGTAGGCGAACACGAAGGCCGTGGGCACCGAGATCATCACCACCGCGGCCGATACCCACACCGAGTTCCAGGCCGCGCGCAGCAGGCTCGGCGTCTGGAAGTAGGTGATGAAGTGGGCCAGGCCGACGAAGCGGCCGTTCTTGTCCTGCACCGCGTGGGCCAGGATGGTCAGCAGCGGCGCGATGAGGAACACGAACAGCATCGCCATCACCACGAGCAGGATGGCGCGCGCGATGGTCTCGTCGCGGCTCCAGCGCAGGGCGGGGCGTGCAGCGAGCACAGGCCGGGGATGTGCCAGCGTGTTCATGGCTTCGACGTGCGCGCGGCAAAGGCGCGGATGCGGTTGGCGCGCAGCGCGATGTCGATCGTGTTGCCTTCGCGGATGTCCAGGTCGTGCAGCTGGTTGAGCGAGAAGTGCAGGCCCAGCGTCTGGCCGTGCAGCGCGTCGGCCGTGACTTCGGCAATGCACAGGCCGCCCAGGAACTCGACCTTCGTGACCTTGGCCTGCAGGCGGTTGGGCGTGTCGTCGCGCAGGTGTTCCACCGCGCGGTCTTCGGGCCGCAGGTACAGGTTGACCGCGTCGCCGGGCTCGAAGGCGCCGTCGCAGGCGTCGCACTGCAGTTCCATGTCGCCGACCTGGAAGCGCTGGTTGCCCAGCGCCATCGCGCGCAGCACGTTGACCTTGCCCACGAAGTCGGCCACGAAGGGCGTGGCCGGCTGCTCGTAGATTTCCATCGGCGTGCCGACCTGCTCGATCACGCCGTGGTTCATCACCACGATGCGGTCGGCCATCGAGAGCGCTTCTTCCTGGTCGTGCGTGACCATGATGGTCGTGATGCCGACCTGCTTCTGCAGCCGGCGGATCTCGCCGCGCAGGCGGATGCGCTCCAGCGCGTCGAGTGCCGACAGTGGCTCGTCCAGCAACAGCAGGCCGGGCCGCGTGGCCAGCGCGCGGGCCAGGGCCACGCGCTGCTGCTGGCCGCCCGAGAGCTGGCTCGGGTACTTGGCGCCCGAGGTCGGCAGGCCGACCAGCTTCAGCAGCTCGTCGACGCGCGCCTTGATCTCGCCCCGCTTCGCACGGCTGTTGACGAGGCCGTAGCCCACGTTCTCGGCGATCGACAGGTTGGGAAAGAGCGCGTACGACTGGAACACGATGCCGTAGTCGCGCTTGTCCGGCGAGAGCCACGAGACGTCCTTGCCGTTCTGCAGGATCTGCCCGGCGGTCTGCGTCTCCAGGCCCGCGATGATGCGCAGCAGCGTGGTCTTGCCGCAGCCCGAGGGGCCGAGAAAGCACAGCATCTCGCCCGGGTTCACGCGCAGGTGCACGTCGCGCAGCGCGCTGAAGGTCTCGAAGTCCTTGCGAACGCCGACGATCTCGAGGGCCGCGGGCGGGGCCGAGGTGGGAGTCAACTGGCTGGCGATGAAGCGGGTGTCGGTCATGTCCATTTTTCGCACTCGTCGTTGGAGGGCGTCACCAGCTGCGGCGGCACCCTTGAATTGAAAACCGGGGGATGCCGTCGGGCTTACTTGGGTTCGGCCTTGCCTTCGTAGCGCTTGCTCCATTCGGCCAGGATGCGTTCGCGGTTCTTGGCGGCCCAGTTCAGGTCGTTCTTGGCCAGCAGCTTCTCGTAGTTGTCCGGAATGCCTTCCAGCTTGGAGACCACGCCCGGGTAGGCCACCACGGCCCACCAGCGCGCGCTGATCTGGTTGGCCTCCTTGCTCGCCATCCAGTCGGCAAAGCGCTTGCCCTGCGCCAGCTTCGTGCTGGTCTTCATGAGGCTGGTGGCCTCGATGTCCCAGCCCAGGCCTTCCTTCGGAAAGATCAGGTCGACCGGCGCGCCCGACTTCTTCACCTGGTGCGCGCGGAACTCGAACGAGATGCCGATCGGGAACTCGCCCGCGCCCGCCTGCTTGCAGGGCTTGGAGCCCGAGTGCACGTACTGCGCGATGTTCTGGTGCAGCGCGTCCATGTACTTCCAGCCTTCGGCGTCGCCCATGTTCTGCAGCCAGTACGACACGTCGAGGTAGCCGGTGCCGCTGGAGGCGGGGTGCGGCATCGAGATCGTGCCCTTGTAGACGGGCTTGGTCAGGTCCTTCCAGCTCTCGGGCTTGGGCAGGCCGAGCTTCTTGGCCTCGACCGTGTTGAAGCAGATGGTGGCGGCCCAGACGTCCATGCCGACCCAGGCGGGCGGGCGGGCGGCGTCGGAGTACGCGGGGTTCAGCTCCTTGAAGCCCTTGGGCTCATAAGGCAGCAGCATGCCTTCCTGCTGCAGCAGCGCCAGGCTGCTGGCGGCCAGGCCGGCCACTACGTCGGCCTGCGGGTTGGCTTTTTCGGCCAGCAGCTTGGCGGTGACGATGCCGGTGGAGTCGCGTACCCACTTCACCTCGATGTCGGGATTGGCCTTCTCGAACGCGTCCTTGTAGAGCTTCATGGCGTCGGTCTCGAGCGCCGTGTAGACCAGGAGCGGCGTCTTTTGCGCCCACGCACTGCCGGACATGAGGCCGAGGGCCGCAACACACAGGGCGGCCGTGAGACGGCGCGTGCTTTGTTTCATCGTCATCTGTTTCTCCTGAAAGGCTGGCTGTCACTGAAGAAGGGTGAGGGCTGGCGCCGGCGCGAGGGTGGCCAACGCCATCCGGTGTTTGCAATGTAGGTTGCTGATTGATGACTGTCAATAAAAAATTGTTGACAGTTGACGATCCTTCGGGAAAATACGCCCCATGGTCACCAGCAATCACTCCGCCGCCCTCGCGTTCCTCCAATCCAGCTCGCTGCCGATGCTGATGCAGGAAGAAATCGAGCGTTTGATCATGACGGGCGAGCTCCCCGTGGGCAGCCGCATCAACGAGAGCGAGCTTTCGCAGCGCTTCAACACCAGCCGCGGCCCGATCCGCGAGGCGTTGCGCGCCTTGGAAGAGGCGGGCCTCGTGCGCAACGAGAAGAACCGCGGTGTCTTCGTGCGCGAGATCGCGTTCGAGGAGGCCGACGAGATCTACGAACTGCGCGAGGCGCTGGAAGAAATCATCGGCCGGCGCGTGGCCCTGGCCATCCAGCCCGACGCCGTGGAGCGCCTGCGCGCCATGGTCGACGCCATGCGCTCGGCGGCCCAGGCGCAGGACGTGGAGCAGTACGCGCAGCTCAACCTGCAGTTCCACGAGATCCTGCTCGACACCGCCGGCAGCAAGAAGCTCACCGAAACCTACAAGCGGCTCGTCAAGGAGCTGCACCTTTTCAGAATGCGCGCGCTCGACAGCGGCGGCGGCCTGCGGGTCTCGGCCGACGAACACAGCCACATCGTCGACGCCATTGCCAGCGGCAACCCCGACACGGCAGGGCGTGCACTGCGCGAACACGTGGCCGGCAGCCGCGCACGCATGCACAAGGCCTTCGGCCGCATCGACGCCGATGCGGCCACTTCCAGCAACACCACCGCTACCCCGAACCACCCACCCCAAAAGGAAGTCTGAAATGACACCGGAGACACTTGAAGTCAATGCCAGGAGCTATCGCTGGATGGCGCGTCCGATCGTGGTCGTGTGCGTGGACGGCTGCGAGCCGGCGTACCTCGACGCGGCCATCGAAGCCGGCGTGGCGCCCTACATCGCCCGCATGCGCAAGGACGGCGCCGACCTGCTCGCCGACTGCGTCGTGCCCTCGTTCACCAACCCCAACAACCTGTCGATCGTGACCGGCGCACCGCCGGCCGTGCACGGCATCTGCGGCAACTACTTCTTCGACCGCGAGCTGGGGCAGGAAGTGATGATGAACGACCCCAAGTACCTGCGCGCCGGCACCGTGCTCGCGGCCTTTGCCGACGCGGGCGCCAAGCTCGCGGTGGTCACGGCCAAGGACAAGCTGCGCAAGCTGCTGGGCCACAGGATGAAGGGCATCTGCTTTTCGTCGGAGAAGTCGGACCAGGTGACGATGGAAGAGAACGGCATCGACAACGTGCTCGACATGGTCGGCATGCCGGTGCCCTCGGTGTACAGCGCCGAACTCTCGGAGTTCGTGTTCGCCGCCGGCGTGAAGCTCATGGAGTCGCGCCGCCCCGACCTGATGTACCTGTCGACCACCGACTACGTGCAGCACAAGGCCGCCCCGGGCAGCCCCGCAGCGAATGCCTTCTACAAGATGATGGACGGCTACCTCGCGCAGCTCGATGCGCTGGGCGCGACCATCGTGCTCACGGCCGACCACGGCATGAACGACAAGCACGGCGCTGACGGTTCGCCCAACGTGATCTACCTGCAGGACGTGCTCGACGGCTGGTATGGCGCTGAAAAGGCCCGCGTGATCCTGCCGATCACCGACCCCTACGTGGTGCACCACGGTGCGCTCGGCTCCTTCGCCACCGTGTACGCACCGGACGAAGCCAGCGTGCCGGGCTGGATCGAACGCATCAAGGGCATTCCGGGCATGGAGCTCGTGCTCTCGCGCGCCGAAGCTGCCAAGCGCTTCGAGCTGCCGCCGGACCGCATCGGCGACATCGTGGTGGTGAGCGAGCAGAGCACCGTCATCGGCACCGCCGCCAGCCGCCATGACCTGTCGGCGCTCGAAGTGCCGCTGCGCTCGCACGGTGGTGTGTCGGAGCAGAAGGTGCCGCTGATCTGCAACCGCCCGGTCGAAGGCATTGCACCCGGGCGCCGGCTGCGCAACTTCGATGCGCTCGACCTCGCCCTGAACCACGCACGCTGAAGCCACACGGAGCAAGCACCCATGAGCCAAGCCATCCTGAAGCCAGGCACCGTCCACCGCGAAGCCCTGCGCATCGCGGGCGAGAAAGTCCACCGCGACCGCACCATCGAGGTCACCTACCCGTACACCGGCGAGGTGATCGCCACCGTGCCCAAGGCCACGCTGGACGACGTGCGCAATGCCCTGCGCATTGCCCGCGACTACAAGCCCACGCTCACGCGCTACGAGCGCTACAAGATCCTCATGCGCGCCGGCGAGATCATCGCCTCGCGCCTGGACGAGATGTCGCGCACCATCACGCTCGAGTCGGGCCTGTCGCGCAAGGACTCGCTGTACGAAGTGGGCCGCGCCTCCGACGTGCTGCTGTTCGCCGCCAATCAGGCGCTGGTGGACGACGGCCAGGTGTTCTCCTGCGACCTCACGCACCACGGCAAGAGCCGCAAGGTCTACACGATGCGCGAGCCGCTGCTGGGCGCCATCACCGCCATCACGCCGTTCAACCACCCGCTGAACCAGGTGATCCACAAGGTGGCGCCGGCCATTGCGACCAACAACCGCATCGTGCTGAAACCCAGCGAGAAGACGCCGCTCACGGCCTTCCTGCTGGCCGACATCCTGTACGAGGCCGGACTGCCGCCGCAGATGCTGTCGGTGCTCACGGGCGACCCGAAGGAAATTGCCGACGAGCTGCTGACCAACGCCGACGTCGACCTCGTCACCTTCACGGGCGGCGTGCCCATCGGCAAGTACATCGCGGGCAAGGCCACCTACAAGCGCCAGATCCTGGAGCTGGGCGGCAACGACCCGATCATCGTGATGGAAGACGCGGACATCGAGGAGGCGGCGACGCTGGCTGCCAATGGGTCGTACAAGAACTCGGGGCAGCGCTGCACAGCCGTGAAGCGCATGCTGGTGCACGAAGCCGTGGCCGATCGTTTCGTCGAACTGCTGGTCGAGAAGACCCGCGCCCTGAAGTACGGCGACCCGATGGACCCGGACACCGACATGGGCACAGTGATCGACGAGGCGGCTGCCAAGCAGTTCGAAGCCGTGGTCAACGAAGCCATCGCCGCCGGCGCCAAGCTCCTGTACGGCAACGAGCGCCGCGGCGCGCTGTACTCGCCCACCGTACTCGACCACGTCGATCCCGAGATGACCGTCGCCAAGCACGAGACCTTCGGCCCCGTGTCGCCGGTGATCCGTTTCAAGAACATCGACGAGGCGATCCGCATCTCCAACGGCACGGCCTACGGTTTGTCGTCGTCGATCTGCACCAACCGCCTGGACTACATCACGCGCTTCATCCGCGAGTTGAACGTGGGCAGCGTCAATGTGCGCGAGGTGCCGGGCTACCGCCTGGAGCTCACGCCCTTCGGCGGCATCAAGGACTCGGGCCTGGGCTACAAGGAAGGCGTGCTCGAAGCGATGAAGAGCTTCACCAACACCAAGACCTACTCGCTGCCCTGGTAACCATGAGCCTCAGCATTCCCGACATCGTCGGCCTCTTCGAAACCAAGGGCCATGCGCAGTACGACGGCGAGCCGGTCACGCAGCTGGAGCATGCGCTGCAGTCGGCGCACCTGGCCGAGCAGGAGGGCGCGGACAGCGCGCTGATCGCCGCCGCCCTGCTGCATGACCTGGGCCACCTGCTGCACGACTTCGGCGGCACGCCGACGCAGCAGGGCCTGGACGACCTGCACCAGTACCGCTGCCTGCCGTTCCTGCGCGCGCTGTTCGGTCCGGCCACGCTGGAGCCGATCCGGTTGCACGTGGACGCCAAGCGCTTCCTGTGCGCGCGCGTGCCCGGCTACCTGGAGGCGCTGTCGCCCGACTCGAAGCGCAGCCTGCAACTGCAGGGCGGCGTCTTCGACGACGCACAGGCGAAAGCCTTCGAGACGCTGCCGTATGCGATGGACGCAGTGCGCCTGCGGCAGTGGGACGACACGGCCAAGCTGGCCGATGCCGACATGCCCGGCCTCGCGCACTTCGTGCGCCACCTCGAGATCAGTTCCGCCGAACACCGGCAAGCCCTCACCACCGCTTAAGGCACACGGATGCGCCCCTTCTGGATCGAACAAGCGCTCTTCAACGACGGCGATCTGGCACCGGCGCTGCAAGGTGAAACCAGCGCCGACGTCTGCATCGTCGGCGGCGGCTTCACCGGCTTGTGGACGGCCATCCAGGCCAAGCTGCAGGCGCCCGCGCTCGACATCGTCATTCTCGAAAGCGACCTGTGCGGCGCCGGCGCGAGCGGACGCAACGGCGGTTGCCTGCTCACCTGGTCGGCCAAGTTCCTGACCCTGCGGCGGCTGTTCGGCGAAGACGAGGCGGTGCGCCTCGTGAAGGCGTCGGAAGCGGCGGTGGGGCACATCGCCGACTTCTGCGCCGCGCACGGCATCGACGCCGAGCTGCGGCGCGACGGCACGCTCTACACCGCGACCTCGCAGGCGCAGATCGGCACGCTCGATCCGATGATGCAGGCGCTGGAGGCGCGCGGCATCCACTCGTACCACGCGCTGCCGCCCGACGAGGTGGCGCGGCGCTCGGGCTCGGCGCGCAACCTGGCCGGCGTGTACTCGCCGATCGCCGCCACCGTGCACCCGGGCAAGCTGGTGCGCGGGCTGCGGCGCGTGGCGCTGGCCATGGGCATCCGCATCCACGAGCGCACGCCGATGCTCGACTTCAGCACCGACCAGCCCGTGGTGGTGCACACGCCCACCGGGCGCGTGCGCGCGAAGAAACTGGTGCTCGCGATGAACGCGTGGATGGCCAGCCGCTTCCCGCAGTTCGAGCGGACCATCGCCATCGTGTCGAGCGACATGATCATCACCGAGCGCTGCCCCGATCTGCTGCAGCAGATCGGGCTGACCGACGGCGTGTCGGTGCTCGACTCGCGCACCTTCGTGTACTACTACCGCAGCACGGTCGACGGCCGCATCATGCTGGGCAAGGGCGGCAACACCTTCGCGTGGGGCGGCCGCATGGCCAAGGTGTTCGACGAGCGCTCGCCCTACGAGGGCGAGCTCACGCAGGCCCTGCATTCCTTCTTCCCGGCATTGCGCGACACACCGATCACCGCGAGCTGGAACGGCCCGTCCGACCGCTCGGTGACGGGCTTCCCGTTCTTCGGCAAGCTCGACGGCGCGCCGCACATCTACTACGGCTTCGGCTACTCGGGCAACGGGGTGGGGCCGACCTACATGGGCGGGCAGATCCTGTCGTCGCTGGTGCTCGACCAGGACAACGCATGGACGCGCAGCCCGATCACGGCCGGGCCGCTGGGCTACTTTCCGCCGGAGCCGATGCGCTATGTGGGCTCGATCGTCGTGCGCAACGCGATCCGTCGCAAGGAACGCGCTGAGGATGAGGACCGCCAGCCATGGCTGGTGGACCGCATGCTCAGCAAGCTCGCGAACGCCGCAGGAAAAGCCGACAAGGCCTGACCTGCGGACATTGCATCAACGGTTCGAGGGGAACGAGAACATCGTCCCTTCACGCACGCCGGCCGAGGGCCAACGCTGCGTGACGGTCTTGCGCTTGGTGTAGAAGCGCACGGCGTCGGGGCCGTAGGCGTGCAGGTCGCCGAACAGCGAACGCTTCCAGCCGCCGAACGAGTGGTACGCCACGGGCACCGGCAGCGGCACGTTGATGCCGACCATGCCGACCTGGATGTTGTCGCTGAACCAGCGCGCGGCCTCGCCGTCGCGCGTGAAGATGCAGGTGCCGTTGCCGTACTCGTGCGCGTCGATCAGGTCCATGGCTTCCTGCAGCGTCTTCACGCGCACCACGCCGAGCACCGGGCCGAAGATTTCTTCCTGGTAGATCGTCATGCCGGGCTTCACGTGGTCGAACAAGCAGGCGCCCAGGTAGTAGCCGCCTTCGTGGCCTTCGACCTGGATGCCGCGGCCGTCGACCACCAGCTTGGCGCCGGCGGCCACGCCCGCGTCGACGAAGGCCTTGACCTTCTCGAAGTGCGGCTGGGTCACCAGCGGGCCCATGTCGTTGCCGTTGTCGGTGCCGGGGCCGACCTTCATCTTGGCGATCTCGACCTTCAGGCCCTCGACCACCGCGTCGGCCGTGGCGTCGCCCACGGCCACCACCAGCGGAATCGCCATGCAGCGCTCGCCGCACGAGCCGTAGGCCGCGCCCATGAGTGCGCTCACGGCGTTGCCGATGTCGGCGTCGGGCATCACCACCGCGTGGTTCTTGGCGCCGCCCAGTGCCTGCACGCGCTTGCCGTGGGCCGTGCCGGTGGTGTAGATGTATTCGGCGATGGGCGTGGAGCCCACGAAGCTCACGGCCTTCACGCGGCGGTCGGTCAGCAGCGTGTCGACCGCTTCCTTGTCGCCGTTGACCACGTTCAGCACGCCCGGCGGCAGGCCGGCCTGCAGCGCGAGTTCGGCCATGAACAGCGTGGAGGAGGGCGTGCGCTCGGAGGGCTTGAGCACGAAGGTGTTGCCGCAGGCCACGGCCATCGGCCACATCCACAGCGGCACCATGACGGGGAAGTTGAACGGCGTGATGCCGGCCGCCACGCCCATGGCCTGGAACTCGCTCCACGAGTCGATCGACGGCCCCACGTTCTTGCTGTGCTCGCCCTTGAGCAGCTCGGGCACGTAGCTGGCGTACTCGACGTTCTCGATGCCGCGCTGCAGCTCGCCGTGCGCGTCGGCCAGCACCTTGCCGTGCTCGGCGGTGATCAGCGCGGCGATGGTGTCGGCGTTTTCCTCGAGCAGCGTCTTCAGGCGGCTCATCACGCGGGCGCGCTTGAGCGGCGGCGTGTTGCGCCAGGCCGGGAAGGCGGCCTGCGCCGAAGCGATGGCCTGCTCGACCGTGAGCTTGTCGGCGAGCGCGACGCTCTTGGCCGACAGGCCGGTGGCGGGGTCGAACACCGGCTGCACGCGGCTGCCGCCGCCGACGTGCTTGCCGTCGATGAAGTGGCCGATGGTGGCGGTGACGTTCTTGTCGTGTTGCATGTCTTCAGGTCTCGAAAGGGATTCAGGCGGTTTCTGCGAGGGCGTCGGCCAGGGCGTTGACCATGCGGTCGATCTCGGCCTTCTCGGCGATGAACGGGGGGGCGAGCTGGATCGTGTCGCCGCCGTAGCGCACGTAGAAGCCCTTCTTCCAGCAGTTCATGGCGATCTCGTAGGGGCGGCGCGCGGGCTCGCCCGGCAGCGCGGCGATGGTGATGCCGGCGGCCAGGCCGTAGTTGCGGATGTCGGCGACGTGCTTGCTGCCCTTCAGGCTGTGCACGGCGCTCTCGAAGTGCGGGGCCAGCGTCTGCACGCGGCCGATCATGTCTTCCTTCTGCAGCACGTCGAGCGCGGCGATGCCGGCGGCGCAGGCCACGGGGTGCGCGCCGTAGGTGTAGCCGTGCGGGAACTCGAGCATGTACTCGGGACCGCCGGCGGCCATGAAGGTGTCGTAGATGTCCTTGCTGGCCACCACGGCGCCCAGCGGCTGCGCGCCGTTGGTGACCTGCTTGGCGATGTTCATGATGTCGGGCGTGACGCCGAAGGCATCGGCGCCCGTGAGCGCGCCGCAGCGGCCGAACCCGGTGATCACTTCGTCGAAGATCAGCAGGATGTTGTTCGCCGTGCAGATGTCGCGCAGGCGCTTCAGGTAGCCCTTGGGCGGAATCACCACGCCGGCCGAACCGGCGAAGGGCTCCACGATCACGGCCGCGATGGTCGAGGCGTCGTGCAGCGCGATCAGGTCGAGCAGGCGGTCGGCCAGCTCGGCGCCGCTTTCGGGCATGCCGCGCGAGAAGGCATTGCTGGCCAGCTGCGTGTGCGGCAGGTGGTCGGCCTCGACGCCCTGGCCGAACAGCTTGCGGTTGGCCGCGATGCCGCCCACCGAGATGCCGCCGTAGTTCACGCCGTGGTAGCCCTTCTCGCGGCCGATCAGGCGCGTCTTGCTCGCCTGGCCCTTGGTGCGCCAGTAGGCGCGCGCCATCTTCAGCGAGGTGTCGGCGGCTTCGGAGCCCGAGCCGGTGAAGAACACGTAGTCCAGGCCGGCGGGCGTCAGTTCCTTGATCTTGTTGGCCAGCTCGAACGAGAGCGGGTGGCCGAACTGGAAGGCGGGCGAGTAGTCGAGCTTGGCGATCTGGCGGCTCACCGCCTCGGTGATCTCGGGGCGGCCGTGGCCCAGGCCCGAGCACCACAGGCCCGACAGGCCGTCGAAGATCTTGCGGCCGTCGTTGTCGGTGAAGTAGGCGCCCTTGGCCTCCACGATGATCCGCGGATCGGCCTTGAAGTTGCGGTTGCCGGTATAGGGCATCCAGTGCGCCTCGAGCCAGGCGGCGTCGGTGCGCGCGGTGGGCGTGGGTTCGATGGCGGGTGTGGCGAGGGTCATGGCGCATCCCGCGCAAGGCGGGCTCCGGGGGTGAAGGGATGCGCCGATTGTTCGCAACGCCTTCAGTGTGGAGAATGGCGCAATATCAATGTTCACTTGACGATCCATGCAAGTAAAGGCCAAGGCCTCGCCCGCCGACGAAACCGCTGCCCAGGGCACCCGCAACCGCGCCGTGCTGGGGCAGCTCAGCGACATGGACCTGCGCCTGCTCAAGGTGTTCAAGAGCGTGGTCGACTGCGGCGGCATGGCGGCGGCCGAGCTGGAGCTGAACATCGGCACCTCCACCGTGAGCCGCCACGTGAAAGACCTGGAAACCCGCCTGGGCCTCGTGCTGTGCCGGCGCGGGCGGGCCGGCTTTGCGCTCACGGCCGAGGGCCAGCGCGTGTACGACGAGACGCTGCGGCTGCTGGCCTCGGTCGACGCCTTTCGCGGCAGCATCGACGACATCCACAACCGCATGGGCGGGCAGCTCGACGTGGCGCTGTTCGACAAGACCGCGACCAACCCGAAGGCGCGCATCGGCGAGGCCATTGCCCGTTTCACCGAGATCGCGCCCGAAGTGAACCTGGCGGTGCACGTGGGCTCGATCAACGCCATCGAGCAGGGCGTGCTGGAGGGCAATTTCCAGATCGGCATCATCCCGGCGCACCGCAGCTCGAAGAGCCTGGTGTATGCCGACCTGTTCGACGAGACCATGCTGCTGTACTGCGGCGTGGGGCATCCGCTGTTCGACAGCCCGCACGGCAAGCTCACCTGGTCGAAGCTGGGCGAGCACCATTTTGCGGGGCTGGGGTACCACTCGCCGAACATGGAGCTGAGCCACCGGGCGAGGCTGTCGCGCAAGGCGACGGGGTTCGACCAGGAGGCGATCGCGACGCTGATCCTGTCAGGGCGCTTCCTGGGCTTCTTGCCCGACCACTACGCGCAGGTGTTCGAGCAGCGCGGGCTCATGAAGGCGGTGCTGCCGGCGCGCTTCAACTATGCGTGCCGGTTCGTGAGCCTGCTGCGGCGCTCGCCGAAGCCTTCGCGGGCGGTGCTGGCGTTTCAGGCGTGCCTGGAGAAGGCGCATGGCGGTGCGAAGATCTGAAGGCACCGAAACCATCCAAGATGACCGAAACACCACTGCGTATTCGTCCTGCACTTGCGTCGGAACACCGGGCACTCGAAGACTTGCAGCGGCGCGCATCGCTCGCGAACCCTGGCGATCGCGAGGCGATTCAGTCCGACCCGGACGTCATCGAACTGCCTCTGGCCCAGATCGTCGATGGCCGGGTGTTCGTGGCAGAGATCCATGGCGTGACGGCGGGATTCGCTGTCGTGCTGCCCAACGATGACGGCAGCGCCGAACTCGATGGATTGTTCGTCGAGCCCGAGGCATGGCGTCGCGGCATCGGCAAGGCATTGGTCGCGCACTGTGTCGAGCTTTCCCGGCGCCAGGGGGCGTCGGCACTCCACGTCACCGGCAATCCGCACGCCGGGTCGTTCTACCTTCGCTGCGGATTCGAGGCAAACGGCACCGTCGCCGTGCGCTTCGGCAGCGCCGAGCGGTTTCGCAAGGTCTTCTAGACCTTTGTGGTGCTATCGCTGTCCGCTGGGCAGCAACAAATGCTTCGCCCCGATGTGCGCTTCCATCTCATGCATGTGGTGCTCCGCATCCACCATGTGCTCCGCCATCAACCGCCGCACCTCGTCCGCATCTTCCTTGCGGTAGGCCGCCAGCAGCTGCGTGTGGTAGTCCACGTTGGTCTCGCCGAAGTGGTGGTGGTCCAGCGCCTTCTTGTAGACGACGAGGTCGCGCAGCAGGTCGTTGAGGAAGCGGCACATGAAGGACAGCACCGGGTTGGGGCACGCCTCGGCCAGCATCGTGTGGAAGGCCAGCTCGGCCTCGCGCTGTGTGCGCAATTCGTCTTCGTTCGTGGGCTCGACGGTGCACAGGCGCACGTTGTCTTCGAGCCGCGCGAACTGCTCGGGCGTGAGCCGCCCGACCACGCTCACGGCCAGTTCGGGCTCCAGCGCCTTGCGCAGCTGGTAGATGTGGTGGCCGTCCAGGTGGTGAAAGTGCAGGAAGTTGCGCAGCGGCTCCGACGCATGGTCGACCGACACCTGCTGCAGGTAGGCGCCACCGCCGGGGCCGGTGCGGATCGAGATCAGCCCGCGCACCTCGAGCGCCTTCAACGCCTCGCGCACCGTGCTCTTCGAATAGCCGAAGAGCTCGATCAGTTCCTTCTCGTTCGGTAGCCGGTCGCCGGGCTGCTTGCGCTCGGCAACGATCCATCGCTTGACGTCTTCGACGATGACGTCCGAGAGCTTTTGCCGCTTCGGAGGGTTGTGCCCCACTCTCATCAAAACGCTCCATCCATGCACATCGGGAGATGCGCGGGATGCGCAACAGCGCGCGATCTTAACGGCGTCATCGGCAGGGTCGGGTTGGGTTTGGGCACGGGGCTTGCTAACGGGTTTTTACCAACATATTAATCCTATTTATCCGCTTAAATTGCCGGCGATCGCAGGCACTGTGTTTTCTTCCCCACTTCCCACACCACGACCGGAGAACCCCATGCAACGCAGACAACTCCTTCAGCTCGCCGCCCTGTCGGCCGCCCCGGCCTCGCTCCTGATGAGCCGCTCGGCCATCGCCCAGGCCACCGACGTGATCCGCTTCGGTGCACCGGTGCCCATGTCGGGTGCCTTCGCGGCCAACGGCAAGTTCGCCGACCTGGGCACCAAGCTGGCGATCGAGCAGTACGGCAAGGTGCTGAACCGGCCGCTGGCCTACACGCTGCTGGACACCGAAGGCAAGCCGGCCACCGCCGTGCGCAAGGTGCAGGAAGCCTCGCAGCAGCAGGGCGCCAAGTTCTTCGCGGGCGGCATCCTGTCGTCGGAAGCCCTGGCCATGGGCAAGGAGGCCGAGAAGGCCGGCGGCCTGTTCATCACCACCGCAGGCGCCGACGAGATCACGGGCAAGGACTGCAACCCCGCCACCTTCCGCTGGTCGGTGCCCACCTTCGGTGCGATCGAGCAGACGGTGCGCCCGCTGATCGCGTCCATGCCCAAGGCCAAGCGCTGGTACACCATCACGCCGCAGTACGTGTTCGGCGACGGCCTCCTGAGCGCGGCCAAGACCATCTTCCAGGAGAAGGGCATCGAGCACGTGGGCAACAGCTACCACTCGCTCAACGACAAGGAGTTCAGCGGCTACCTCACCAACGCGATGGCCGCCAAGCCCGACGTGCTGCTGCTTCTGAACTTCGGCGCGCAGTCGTCGGCCGCGCTGCGCCAGGCGGTGAGCTTCGGCATGCACAAGAACATGACGATCCTCATGGCCTGGGCTTCGGGCCTGGAGCAGTTCGACGAGCTGGGCGCCGACCTGTGCGACGGCGTCTACTTCGGTGCGCAGTACTGGCACACGGTCGACACGCCGCTCAACAAGGACCTGGTGAAGCGCACCGCCGACAAGCTGAAGATCGTGCCCAACTACAGCCTGGCCGGCTCGTACATCTGCACCAAGATCCTCATCGACGGCATCGTGAAGGCCGGCACGGTCGATCCGAAGGCGGTGGTCGCGGCGCTCGAAGGCATGAAGTTCGATGGCCTCACGGGCGTGGAAGAAATCCGCAAGGCCGACCACCAGGTCATCAAGGACTACTACCTGCTCAAGGGCAAGGCGAAGTCGAAGATGGCCAACCCGGCCGACTACGTGGACGTCGTCAGCTCCGGCAAGTCGTTCCTGCCGATCGACAAGACCGGCTGCAAGCTGGCCTGACGCCGCCCGGCTTCGCGCCGCGCCCGCGCCGTTTTTGAGCGCGGGCAGGGCGCGTGCCGCCTGCACGTTTGCCACCCCCACGACACCTATGTCCGTCTACCTGCTCCAGACCATCAACGGAATCGGCATCGGCATGCTGTATTTCCTGCTGGCCGTTGGCTTGTCCATCGTGTTCGGCCTGCTGCGCTTCGTGAACTTCGCGCACGGCGCTTTCTACCTGCTGGGCGCCTACCTGTGCTTCCAGGCCATGCAGTGGGGCCTGAACTTCTGGGCCGCGCTCGTGCTGGTGCCGCTGTTCGTCGGCGCGCTCGGCTGGCTGGCCGAGAAGCTGCTGCTGCGCCGCGTGTACGCCAAGCCGCACGAGTTCCACATCCTCGTGACCGTGGGCCTGGCGCTCGCGGTGCAGGAGATCGTCATCGTGTTCTGGGGCCCGCTGGGCAACAGCGTGCCCACGCCCGACCTGCTGCAGGGCGTGGTCATGTGGGGCAGCTTCATCTACCCGAAGTACCGGCTCTTCGTGATCGGCTTCACCGCCGTGCTCGCGGTGGGGTTGTGGTGGGTGCTCGAAGGCACGCGCCTGGGCAGCGCGGTGCGTGCGGGCAGCGAATCGACCGAGATGGTCTCGCTGCTGGGCATCAACGTGTTCCGCGTGTTCAGCCTGGTGTTCGCGCTCGGCGCGGCCACGGCGGCGCTGGCCGGCGTGCTGGCCGCGCCCATCCGCGGGGCCGAGCCCTTCATGGGCGTCGAGGCGCTGGGCGTGGCCTTCGTGGTCGTGGTGATCGGCGGGCTCGGCAGCTTCAGCGGGGCGCTGGTCGGCGGCGTGCTGATCGGCATCGTGCAAAGCCTCATGAGCACCATCTGGCCGCCGGGGGCGAGCCTGATGATCTACATCGCGATGGGCGCCGTGCTGCTGCTGCGCCCGCATGGCCTGCTCGGCCGCAGAGGATGAACGCGCCATGCCAAAGAAATACACCTTCCTGCTGGCGCTGATCGTCGCGCTCGCGTTGCCGCTGTTCATGCGCTCGGGCTCGCTTGCGAGCGAAGTGCTCATCTACGCGCTCGCGGCCCTGGGCTGCAACCTGCTGCTGGGCTACACGGGGCTGCTCTCGTTCGGCCAGGGCATCTTCTTCGGGCTGGGCAGCTACACCATCGCGATCCTGCTCACGCGGCTGCAACTGCCGATGCCGCTCGCGCTGCTCGCCGCCATCGGCATGGGCGCGCTGGGCGCGGCGGTGGTCGGCTGGGTCGCCATCCGCCAGCGCGGCACCTACTTCGTGATGCTCACGCTGGCCTTTGCGCAAATGTTCTATTTCATCGCCTACACGGCCTCGGGGCTCACGGGCGGCGACAACGGCCTGCTCGACGTGCCGCGCCCGGCCTTCATGGACACGCCGTGGAAGTACTACGCCTTCGTGGCGGTGATCTTCCTGGCCGCGTTCGCGCTGCTGCTCAAGGTGACCGACTCGGTCTTCGGCCGCACGCTGCTGGCCATCCGCGACAACGAGGACCGCGCCGCTGCCGTGGGCTACGACCTGAAGCGCTTCAAGCTGCTGGCCTTCGTGATCTCGGGCGCCGTCACCGGCCTGGCCGGCGGCCTGCACGCGATGATGACCGGCATCGCGCCGCTGTCGAACGCCGAGTACCACACGAGCGAGATGATCCTGGTCATCACCGTGATCGGCGGTACCGGCAACCTGTTTGCCTCGGTGCTGGGCTCGGCCTTCTACGTGCTGCTGGCCGACTGGCTCTCCACGCTGTGGCCGCGCTGGCTGCTGCTGCTGGGCCTGCTGCTGATCGGCGTGAGCATCGGCATGCAACGCGGCCTCTGGGGCCTGGGCGAAAGCGCCTGGCGACGGGTGTTCCGCAAGACGGCGGCCGCAGCCAAAGCGCCGGCCGTGCAAGGAGAACAGGCATGAGCGACATCCTCATCGAAGCCATCGGTGTCACCAAGCACTACGGCAAGTTCGCCGCGCTCGGCGGGGTCGACCTGAAGATCAAGCGCAACACCGTGCACTCGGTGATCGGGCCCAACGGCGCGGGCAAGACCACGCTGTTCCACATGCTCACGGGCACCGGAACCACCACGGGCGGGCGCATCCTGTTCGACGGCCACGACGTGACGCGCGAGCCCGACCACCAGCGCGTGCAGCGCGGCATGGCGCGCTCGTTCCAGGTCACGAGCCTGTTCCCCAGCCTGTCGGTGCGCGAGAACCTGCGCGTGGCGGCGCAGGGCATCGCGCCGCGCCAGGCCATGAACTGCTGGCGCGCCCCCATCGGCGAGCGCGCCTGCGCCGACACGGTGGCCGAGGTGCTCGCGCGCGTCGGCCTCGAACGGCTGGCCGACACGCCCGCCAGCGTGCTCTCGCACGGCCAGCAGCGCCGCCTCGAAGTGGGCATGGCGCTGGCTGCGAAGCCCAAGGCCATCTTCCTGGACGAGCCGACCTCGGGCATGGGCATCGACGACCTCGACGACATGAAGCATCTCATCCGCGGCCTGCGCGACGCGCACACCGTGGTGCTGATCGAGCACAACATGAACATCGTGATGGACATCTCCGACACCGTGACCGTCATGCAGCTGGGCCGCGTGCTGGCCGAGGGGCTGCCGGGCGACATCCGTTCGGACGCGCGCGTGCGCACGGCGTACCTGGGCAACATGATCACGGGAGGCAAGGCATGAGCAACATCCTCGAAGTCGAAGGCCTGCACGCGCACTACGGCAAGAGCCATGTGCTGCAGGGCGTGTCGCTCACGGTGGGCGAGGCCGAACTGGTCACGCTGCTGGGCCGCAACGGCGCGGGCAAGTCGACCACGCTCAAGAGCATTGCCGGCGCCGTCACGCCCACGAAAGGGCGCGTGCGCTTCCAGGGCGCGGACATCGCGGGCCAGCCGCCGCACCGCATCGCCACGCGCGGCGTGTGCCTCGTGCCCGAGCACCGCGGCATCTTCAAGCTGCTCACGGTGGAAGAGAACCTGCTGCTCGGCCTGCGGCGCGATTCGCCCTGGCAGCTGGCCGACATCTACCGCATCTTTCCGCGCCTGAAGGAGCGCCGGCGCAACGGCGGCGGGCAGCTCTCGGGCGGCGAGCAGCAGATGCTGGCCATCGGCCGCGCGCTCATGAACCACCCGCGCCTGCTGATCCTCGACGAGCCGGTGGAAGGCCTGGCGCCGGTGATCGTGGAAGAGATCGTCGCGCAGCTCAAGACCATCAAGGCCGCGGGCGTGGCCATCCTGCTGGTCGAGCAGAACCTCGAGGTCTGCGTGCAGCTGGCCGACCGCCACTACATCGTGGAGCAGGGCGTGATCGTGCACGAGGCCGACAACGCCGCCTTCATGGCCGACCACGACGTGAAAGACAGATACCTCGGCGTCGGTCTCGCCTGAACCGCCACTCATTCGTCACAAAAATCATGAACACAACGAACGAACTTTCCGCTGCAACGGACGTGCGCGCCCTGCGCGTGAACGGCCGGCGCCTCTGGGACTCGCTGATGCAGCTCGCGCAGCTCGGCGCCACCGAGAAGGG
The DNA here is from genome assembly GCF_059416405.1 of Variovorax sp. GW821-FHT09D04. Lineage (NCBI taxonomy): Bacteria > Pseudomonadati > Pseudomonadota > Betaproteobacteria > Burkholderiales > Comamonadaceae > Variovorax > Variovorax sp. GW821-FHT09D04. Next base: position 196,092 of record NZ_JBWKPA010000006.1, on the reverse strand, counting down.
CGGCGTGTGCCGCATCGCGCTCACCGACCTGGACCGCCAGGGCCGCGACCTCTTCACGCGCTGGGCGCGCGAGGCTGGCTGCGAGGTGCGCGTGGACGCCATCGGCAACATCTTCGCGCGCCGCGCGGGCCGCAACAACGCGCTGCCACCCATCACCACCGGCAGCCACATCGACACGCAGCCCACGGGCGGCAAGTTCGACGGCAACTACGGCGTGCTCGCGGGGCTCGAAGTGATCCGCAGCCTGAACGACGCCGGCATCGCCACCGAAGCACCGGTCGAGGTCGCGGTGTGGACCAACGAGGAGGGTTCGCGCTTCGTGCCCGTGATGATGGGCTCGGGCGTGTTCGCCGGCGCCTTCACGCTGGAACATGCGCTTGCGCAGCGCGACACCGAGGGCGTGAGCGTGGCCGAGGCGCTGTCGGCCATCGGCTATGCGGGCGCCGTGCCCGCCTCGGCGGTGGCGTCGCCGGTCGGCGCCTACTTCGAGGCGCACATCGAACAGGGCCCGGTGCTCGAAGCCAACGAACGCGTCATCGGTGTGGTCGAGGGCGCGCTGGGCCAGCGCTGGTACGACGTGGTGGTGCAGGGCATGGAAGCCCATGCCGGCCCCACGCCGATGGAGCTGCGCAAGGATGCGCTGCTGGCCGCCGCCGAACTCGTGGTCGAGGTGAACCGCATCGCGCTCGCGCACGCGCCGCACGGGCGCGGCACGGTCGGCTGGATCGACAACTACCCGAACTCGCGCAACGTGATCCCGGGTCGGGTGAAGCTCAGCGTCGACCTGCGCGCGGCCGACGACGTGGTGCTGTCGGCCATGGACGCGGCGCTGAAAGAAGCCGTGCAGCGCATCGCCACCAAAGGCAAGGTCGAGGCGACGGCCGAGCAGGTCGTGTACTTCCCGCCGCAGCCGTTCACGCCCGCGCTGGTGTCGGCCGTGCGCGAGGCCGCGCAGGACCAGGGCATGACGTGGATGAACGTGATCAGCGGCGCCGGCCACGACGCCGTGTATCTCGCGCGCGTGTGCCCCGCGGCGATGATCTTCGTGCCCTGCCTGGACGGCATCAGCCACAACGAGATCGAAGACGCGCAGCCCGACCACCTCGAAGCCGGCTGCAACGTGCTGCTGCAGGCGATGCTGCAGAGCGCGGGAGTGGCCGCGTGAAGGCGGCGCTTCGCCGCATCGGCCTGCACTGCGTGCTGGCGATGGGCCTGGTCGCGGCGTCGACGGCGGCCCTGGCGGCTGGAGAACCGATCCTGGTCGGCCAGTCCGCGGTGCTCACCGGCCCGTTCACGCCGAACAGCCTCGCGTTCATGGAAGGCCAGACGCTGTTCCTCGACCAGTTGAACAAGGCGGGCGGCGTCGGTGGCAGGCCCGTCAAGATGATCACCTACGACGACGCCTACATCCCCGAGAAGGCCGCGGCCAATGCCGAGAAGCTGCTCGGCACGGACCGCGTCGTCTGCCTGTTTGGAACCATGGGCACGGGCATCGGCGCGGCCATGGTGCCGGTGGCGGCGAAGTACGACAGCTTCATCTTCGGCGGGCTGACCGGCGCGGCGGTGCTGCGCGGGCCGAAGGTGCCGATCTATCACGTGCGGGAGTCGTATGCCGACGAGGTCTCGCGCGTGATGAACCACCTGACGACCATCGGCGTGACGCGCATCGCCATCGTCTCCAGCGACGACGCTTACGGCAAGGGCATCGAGAAGGACGCGCTGGCCGCGCTCGAGAAGAACAGGCAGCCGGCCCTGCTGTCGCTGCGCTTCGATCCGAAGGAAAAGGACCATCCCGCCATCGCACAGCAGGTCATCGCGAGCGGGGCGCAGGCGGTGTACGTCATCGCGGCCGGCACGCCTGCGATCAACATCATCCGCTCGCTGGTGGCTGCGCCCATCCATCCGCAGATCTACACGAACTCGGTGGCGAGCTCGTTCCTTCTGTACAAGGAACTCGGCGACAAGAGCCGCGGCATCGTGCTGTCGCAGGTGGTGCCGCCGTTCTGGAAGACACGCTTTCCCATCGTCGACGAATACCAGCGCGCGAGGAAGGCCGCGGGCAGCGAAGGCGAAGGCTCCTACCTGGGGCTGGAGGGCTACATCACGGCCAAGGCCTTTGCGGAATCGCTGCAGCGCGTGAAGGGGCCGATCACCACCGAATCGCTGCGCCGCAGCATCGAGAACTCGCCGCCCATGAACCTGAATGGCTTCACGGTCGCGTTCCGTCCCGACAACCGCAACGGCTCCAGCTTCGGTGACATCACCATGCTGGGCAGCGCCGGAAAGTTTGCCCAATGAAAGTCCTGATCGCGCGTCTCAACCACGAGACCAACACCTTCTCGCCCGTGCCCACGCCGCTCGCGGCCTTCGGGCCCGACGGCCCGACCTTCGGGGCGCAGGCCTACACCGACAACAAGGGCATGCGCACCGCGATGTCGGCCTTCATCGACCTGGCCGAAGCGGCGGGCGCGCAGCTCGTCACGCCGGTGTCGGCTTCGGCCAACCCGAGCGGGCCGGTCGATGCGCAGGCCTACACCACGCTCACGCAATGCATCGTCGATGCGGCGCCGGGCTGTGATGCGATCCTGCTCGACCTGCACGGCGCGATGGTGGCGCAGAACAGCACCGACGGCGAAGGCGACCTGCTGGTGCGCCTGCGCGCCGCCGCGCCCGGCGTGCCCATCGGCGTGGCGCTGGACCTGCACGCCAACGTGACGCCCGCGATGGTGGACAACGCCGACGTCATCGTCGGCTTCAAGACCTACCCGCACGTCGACATGTACGAGACCGGCGAGCACGCCGGCCGCCTGCTGTTCGACCTGCTGGCCGGGCGCAGCCAGCCGCACATGCGCTGGCGCCAGCTGCCGCTCATGGCGCACACGCTGCGCAGCGCCTCGTTCACCGGTGCGATGCAGCGGGCCATCGAGGCGGCGCGCGCGGCGGAGGAATCCGAGTCGCTGGCGGTATCGATCCTGGCGGGCTTCTCGCTGTCGGACATCACGGCACCGTGCATGAGCGTGATCGCGGTCGATGCCCAATCGCCCGCGCGCGCGCAGGCCACGGCCGACCGCATCGCGGCGCAGATGTGGGCCGAGCGCGAGGCCTTCATCTACCGCAGCGAGCCGCTGGCCGCGTCGGTCGCGCGCGCGAAACTCATCGCGGGCGGCGCGACGCGCCCGGTGCTGCTGCTCGACCACGGCGACAACTGCATGTCGGGCGGCAGCTGCGACACCATGGACGTGCTGCAGGAAGCGCTGGCGCAGGGCCTGGACGGCATCGGCGTCGGGCCGCTGTGCGATCCCGCGGCGGTGGCCGCGCTGGTTGCGGCGGGCGAGGGCGCCGAAGTGACGGTGGCGCTGGGCAACAAGGTGTCGCTGGAAGGCATCGGCCTGAAGAAGACGCCGGTGCAATTGACGGGCGTCGTGCGAACGGTCAGCGACGGCGAGTACGTGATCACCGGCCCCACCTACACCGGCCAGCGCAGCAGCATGGGGCGCACCGTGCTGTTCGACATCGGCGCGGCGCGCATCGTCGTCACCGAGCGCACGCAGGAGCCGTGGGACATCGGCGTGTTCGAGTGCGCCGGGCTCGACCCGCGCCAAGAGCGCTTCCTGCTGCTGAAGTCGCGCATGTACTGCCGGCCGGTCTTCGAGCCGCTGTCGGCGGCGCTGGTGGAGTGCGACAGCCCGGGCGTGACCAGTTCCGACTACAGCCTGTTCCCGTTCAGCCAGGTGCGCCGGCCGGTGTTTCCGCTCGATGCGAACGCGGCGATGGACGTGCCCGCATAACCTGCCACGTCATCGACGCGCGGCGCGTGCCCCGCGACCATTCCTTCACCCCGCGCTGTTGCGGGTCGAACCCTCGAAAGGAACAGTCGCCATGAACACCGCCGCCCACGACGCCCATGCCATCGCCACGGGCTACATCGCCGTCTGGAACGAGACCGACGCCGCGCGCCGCGCCGCGCTCATCGACGCCGGCTGGACCGCCGACGCCCGCTATGTCGACCCGATGGCGCAGGCCAGCGGCCACGAGCAGATCAGCGCGCTGGTCGGCGCGGTGCACCAGCGCTACCCGGGCTTCCGCTTCCACCTGCTGGGCAAGGCCGAGGCGCACGGCGACAACCTGCGCTTCTCGTGGACCCTGGGCCCGAGCGGTGCCGACGACCTGATCCAGGGCACCGACTTCGCGCAGGTCGATGCAGGCAAGCTGCGCGTGGTGACGGGTTTTCTCGACCGCGTGCCCGTGGGCGCCTGAAAGGGTGGGGTCAGTCGCCCGCTGGTCGGCCGCGCCAGAGCTTGCGGTAGACCGTGGCGCGGCTGATGCCCAGCGTGCGCGCCGCCTCGGCCACGTTGCCGCGCGCGTCGGTCACCGCCTTGCGGATCAGGGCGGTCTCCACGTCGCGCAGGCGGGGGCGGCCGTCGGTCGCGGCACCGGGCACGCCGCCATGCTCGCTGCCGCCGCGCTGGGCCCGCACCTGCACCCGCAGGCCCGACCACAGCGGCACCTCGAGCATGGCGTCGCCGCGCCGGGCGGCGTCGAACATCATGTGCAGCGGCAGCGCGAACAGGTCGTTGAAATGCAGGCCGCCGGCATGGCAGACCAGCGGCTGGTGCAGCATCTGTCGGGCCGCCGCGTTGGCGCCCGTGACGTGGCCCGCGGCGTCGATGCACAGCAGGCCCTCGGTGGTCTCGCTGCTCGGGCAGCCGGGCCAGAGCAGGCGCAGCAGCAGCTCGCAGGGCTCGCGCTGCACCAGCAGGTTCTCGATGCTGCGCGCCGACAGGGTGGCCAGGTGGCGCAGCTCGGGCCGCTCGACCACCTGCACGCCCGTGAGGTCGAGCATGCCGATGCAGTCGCCCCGGGGGCCGAAGAGCGGGGCGCCGGCGCAGCTGTACACACTGGTGTCGTCAAAGAAGTGTTCACCCCGGTGCAGCCACACCGATTCCTGCTCGGCCAGCGCTGTGCCGATGGCGCTGGTGCCGATGGCGCTTTCCGACAGGTCGACGCCGATGCGCCCGATGTCGCGTGCATAGCGGGCGGCGGGGTCGGTGCCGTCGGGCAAGGTACCCACGTCGACCACGATGCCGCGGGCGTCGGTCAGGATGGCGAAATAGCGGGTGTCGGCGATGGCGCGCGAGAGCCGTTCGATCACCGGACGTGCCGCCGTGACCAGGGCCCGGTTGCATTCCGTGACCTCGCGGCTGGCGGTGCGGCTCACGGGCTCGAAGCTCACGCGTTGCTGGGGCCGGCGGCCGGCCTCCAGGCAGCGCTGCCAGGAGCGGGTGATGCCCGGGTCGACCCGCACGCTGCCGCGCGGGCGGGGGCCGTCGCCGTCGATCAGCTCGCGGCGCGCCTGCGCAATGGCCAGCGAGCGCTCAGCAGGAGGGGGGACGGCGGAAGCGGACATCATCGTGAAAGTTCTTCTTCGCGCGGGGAGGGCTGCTTTTGCGGGCCGGCCGGTTGGCAAGCTGTTTCATTTTGAGAATTTCCCGCGCTCTGTGCAAGTGTCAAGGGTTTTTGCCTAGGATAGTGCGAAAGGGCGGCATCCAAGATGCCTCGCTGAACCAGCCATCACCTTTCACGGAGACAGCCACATGCAGGTCGCTTTCAAGGTCAACGGCCGGCCGGTCACGGTCGACGCCCCACCCAACACCTTCCTTGTGCACGCGATCCGCGAGCACCTCCACCTCACCGGCACCCACGTCGGCTGCGACACCGCCCAGTGCGGCGCCTGCACGGTCCACCTGAACGGCCGCGCGGTCAAGTCGTGCAACATCCTGGTCGCGCAGGCTGCCGGCGCCGACGTCACCACCATCGAGGGCGTGGCCGCCGCCGACGGCACCATGCACCCCATGCAGGCGGCCTTCAAGGAATGCCACGGCCTGCAGTGCGGTTTCTGCACCCCGGGCATGGTCATGAGCGCCATCGACCTGTGCACCCACCACCCCAAGTCGAGCGAATCGGAAATCCGCGAGCTGCTCGAGGGCAACCTGTGCCGGTGCACGGGCTACCAGAACATCGTCAAGGCCGTGAAGATGGGCGGCGAGGCCATGGCATCGGGCAATCCGGTGCCGACCCAGCAAACCACGGTCACGGCCTGAGGAGAGCGACATGGGCGCTTCCGACTTCTCCAACCTGCCGCACATCGGCGAGGCATTGCGGCGCAAGGAAGACTATCGCTTCCTGACCGGCGCGGGCAACTACACCGACGACATCACGCTGGCCAACCAGAGCCATGCGGTCTTCGTGCGCTCACCGCACGCGCATGCCGTCATCAAGTCCGTCGACATCGCCGAGGCCTCGAAGATGCCCGGCGTGGTCGGCATCTTCAGCGGCAAGGACATCGAAGGAAAGATGGGCGGGCTGCCCTGCGGCTGGCTCATCAACAACCCCGACGGCACCCCCATGAAGGAGCCGATGCACCCGATCCTGGCGATCAACAAGGTGCGCTACGTGGGCGACCACGTCGCCATGGTGGTGGCCGAGACGGTCGAGCAGGCCAAGAACGCGGCCGAGGCCGTGGTGGTCGACTACGACGTGCTGCCCGCGCTGGTGAGCGTGGCCGACGCGGCCAAGAAGGCCAGCGGCGTCACCCTGCACGACGAGGCGCCCGACAACCAGTGCTACAAGTGGGCGCTGGGCGACAAGGCGGCGGTCGATGCGGTGTTTGCCACCGCCGCGCACGTCACCAAGCTCGACCTGGTCAACAACCGGCTCGTGCCCAACCCGATCGAGCCGCGCGTGGCCATCGGCAGCTACGCCCGTGGCACCGACGACTACACGCTCTACGTGTCGAACCAGAACCCGCACGTCGAGCGCCTGCTGATGACGGCCTTCGTGCTGGGCCTGCCCGAGCACAAGGTGCGCGTGATCGCGCCCGACGTGGGCGGCGGCTTCGGCTCCAAGATCTTCCTGTACGCCGAAGACGTGTGCCTGACCTGGGCGGCCAAGCAGCTCAACCGCAACATCAAGTGGACGGCGGAGCGCTCGGAGTGCTTCCTGTCCGACGCGCACGGCCGCGACCATGTGAGCCACGCCGAGATGGCGATGGACAAGGACGGCAAGTTCCTGGCCATGCGCGTGCACACCGACGCCAACCTGGGCGCCTACCTGTCGACCTTCTCGACCGCGGTGCCGACCATCCTGTACGCCACGCTGCTGGCGGGCCAGTACACCACGCCGCAGATCTACGTCGAGGTCGATGCCTGGTTCACCAACACCTCGCCGGTTGATGCGTACCGTGGGGCCGGGCGGCCCGAGGCCACCTACCTGCTGGAGCGCCTGGTGTCGCGCTGCGCCTGGGAAATGAACCTGGGCCAGGACGAGATCCGCAAGCGCAACTTCATCACCAGCTTCCCGTACCAGACGCCCGTGGCGCTGCAGTACGACACCGGCGACTTCCATGCCTGCATGGACAAGGCGCGGGTGCTGGCCGAGGTCGACGGCTACGCCGCGCGCAAGGCGGCGACCGAGGCCAAGGGCAAGCTGCGCGGCATGGGTTATTCGAGCTACATCGAGGCCTGCGGCATCGCGCCGTCGAACATCGCGGGGGCACTCGGTGCGCGCGCGGGCCTGTTCGAATGCGGCGAGATCCGCGTGCACCCGACCGGCAGCGTGACGGTGTTCACCGGTTCGCACAGCCACGGCCAGGGCCATGAAACCACCTTCGCGCAGGTCGTGGCCGCGCGCCTGGGCATTCCGGTCGAGAACGTCGACGTGGTGCACGGCGACACCGGCCGCGTGCCCTTCGGCATGGGCACCTACGGTTCGCGCTCCATCTCGGTGGGCGGCGCGGCCATCATGAAGGCGCTCGACAAGATCGAGACCAAGGCCAAGAAGATCGCCGCGCACCTCATGGAGGCGAGCGACGCCGACATCGAGTTCGCCAACGGCGAGTTCACGGTCAAGGGCACCGACAAGAAGATCCCGTTCGGCCAGGTGGCGCTCACGGCCTACGTGCCGCACAACTACCCGCTCGACAAGCTCGAGCCGGGCCTGAACGAAACCGCCTTCTACGACCCGACCAACTTCACCTTCCCGGGCGGCACCTACATCTGCGAGGTCGAGATCGACAAAGAGACTGGCGAAGTCAAGGTCGACCGCTTCACCGCGGTGGACGACTTCGGCACCATCATCAACCCGATGATCGTCGAGGGCCAGGTGCACGGCGGGCTGGTGCAGGGCATCGGCCAGGCGCTGCTCGAGAACTGCGTGTACGACAACGAAACCGGCCAGCTGCTCACCGGCAGCTTCATGGACTACGCCATGCCGCGCGCCGGCGACTTCCCGCAGTTCAAGCTCGACACCGTCTGCACCCCCTGCACCCACAACCCGCTGGGCACCAAGGGCTGCGGCGAGGCGGGCGCCATCGGGTCGCCGCCGGCCGTCATCAACGCCGTGCTCGACGCGCTGGCGCCGCTGGGCGTCAAGGATTTCGACATGCCCGCTTCGTCCAGCCGCGTCTGGGAAGCGATGCAGGCCGCCGCCAAGCCCTGAACGACACAAGAAATAACAGAGAAGGAATCACCCCATGTATGCCTTCACACTCGAACGGCCCGCCAGCGTGGCGGACGCGGCCCGGCTCATCGCCGCGGGCGGCAAGCCACTGGCCGGTGGACAGACCCTGCTGGCCTCGATGAAGCTGCGGCTCTCGGCGCCCGAGCAGCTCGTCGACCTCGGCGGCATCAAGGAACTGACCGGCATCAAGAAGGATGGCGGTGCGATCACCCTCGGCGCCATGTCGCGCCACCTCGACGTGGCGAACAATGCCGACGTGAAGGCCGCGTACCCGGCGCTCGCCGATCTCGCGTCGCGCATCGGCGACCGGCAGGTGCGCGCGATGGGCACCGTCGGCGGCTCGGTGGCCAACAACGACCCGGCGGCGTGCTACCCGAGCGCGGTGCTGGCCTCGGGCGCGACCATCGTCACCTCGAAGCGCGAGATTGCGGCCGACGACTTCTTCCAGGGGCTGTTCACCACGGCGCTCGAAGAAGACGAGCTGATCGTCGCCATCCGCTTCCCGATTCCGAAGCGCGCGGTGTACGAGAAGCTGCGCCAGAAGGCCTCGAACTTCCCGCTGGTCGGCATCTTCCTGGCGCAGTACGACAGCGGCGTGCGCGTGGCCGTCACCGGCGCGGGCAACGGCGTGTTCCGCCATGCCGGGCTCGAGGACGCGCTCAACAAGAGCTTCACCGCCGCGGCTGCCGCGGCCGTGAAGATCGACGCGAGCGACCTCAACAGCGACCTGCATGCCTCGGCCGCCTACCGCGCGAACCTGATCAGCGTGCTGACGCAGCGCGCCGTGACCAAAGCACTCGGCTGAAGCAGCCCAGCGCCGCCGCCCACCGGAAGGCGCGACACCCTCGCGTCTTCCGCTACGCTTGCCCATGATCTTCCCGACCATCGACGCCCTTTCCGACGGCTTGCGGCAGGCCGGCTACTTTGCCGACCGCCGCCTGGCCACCGCAGTGTTCCTCGCGCTCAAGCTGCAGCGCCCGCTGCTGCTCGAGGGCGAGCCCGGCGTCGGCAAGACCGAGCTGGCCAAGGCGCTGTCGACGGCCCTGAACCGCGAGCTGCTGCGCCTGCAGTGCTACGACGGCATGGAGCAGCGCGAGGCGCTCTATGAATGGAACTACGCCGCGCAGCTGCTGCACATGCGCGCGGCCGAAGCCACCGGGGCGGCACGCGACGTGGAGGCCGAGGTCTACCAGCCGCATTACCTGATCCGCCGCCCGCTGCTGCAGGCGCTGCAGACGCCAGCCCCTGGCTCGGTGCTGCTGATCGACGAGGTCGACCGCGCCGACGAGCCCTTCGAAGCCTTCCTGCTCGAGTACCTGGGCGAGTACCAGGTCAGCATTCCCGAGCTGGGCACCGTGCGCGCCGTGGTGCCGCCGGTCACCTTGCTCACCAGCAACCGCACGCGCGAACTCAACGACGCCGTGAAGCGGCGCTGCCTCTACCACTGGCTCGACTACCCGGAGCGCGAGCGCGAACTCGCCATCGTGCGCGCGCAGGTGCCGCAGGCCGGCGAGGCGCTGTCGGCGCAGGTGGCGGCTTTCGTCGCGCGGCTGCGCTCGGCGCCGTTCGTCAACGCCTTCCAGCGCGCGCCCGGCATCGCCGAAAGCGTGGAGTGGGCGCGGGCGCTCATCGCGCTCGACACCGTCGAGCTCGACCCCGAAGTGGTCGTCGACACCGCCGGCATCCTCTTCAAGCAGCGCGACGACGTGGCGGCTCTGACGCACGAGCTGGCCTCCGACCTGCTGAGGCCCGAGGAACCGCTCGCGAGCTGAGCGCGGCCGAGGCATCTACATGGCCGGCATCCAGCAACTCGGCGACGTGCGCAGCGGCAAGCTGGCGGGCAACATCGCCGCCTTCGGCCGCGCATTGCGCCGCGCCGGCGTGCGCACCGACGCCATGCGCATCGCGCTCGCCACCGAGGCGGCCACGCTGGTCGGCGTCGAAGACAAGCTCGACCTGGGCGCTGCCATGGAAGCCGTGATGGTCAGCCGCGAACAAGACCGGCTGGTGTTCCGCGAACTCTTCGACGCGTGGTTTCGCGACCCCGAGCTGGCCAACAAGCTGCTCGCCCAGATGCTGCCCAGCGCCGAAGGCAAGGCGGAGCCTTCCAAGCGGCGGCCGCGCGTGCGCGAGGCGCTGAGTCCACCGCGCGACGCCGTGAAGCCCGCGGCGCCGACGAAGCCCGACGAGGAGATCAAGTTCGACGCCGCCATGACGGCCAGCGACCGCCAGCGGCTGCAGCATGCCGACTTCAACGCGCTGGGCGCGGCCGAGTACCGGCTGGTCGAGCGGCTGGCGCGCGACATCACGCTGCCGGTGCCCCGGCTGCCCACGCGCCGCCTGCGCCCGGCCGGCGATGCGGGCAGCGCGCACGCCCGCATGCACTGGCCCGGCGTGCTGCACGAGGCGGCCCGCACTGGTGGCGAGATCCTGCGCCTGCCCCGGCTGTCGCGGCGCGAGCAGCCCTTGCCGCTGCTGGTGCTGGTCGACGTGTCGGGCTCGATGGAGCGTTACGCGCGCCTGCTGCTGGCCTTTCTGCATGCCGCCACGCGGCGCGCCGGCCGGCGCGACGTGTTCGCCTTCGGCACGCGGCTGACCGACCTCACGCCGGCCTTCCGGCTGGCCGACACCGACGCCATGCTGGAGGCCGCCAGCCTGGCCATCGACGACTTCGCGGGCGGCACGCGGCTGGGCGGCTCGCTGGCCGAGCTGCGCCAGTCGCATGCGCGCCGGCTCATCGGCCGCCGCACGCTGGTGCTGGTGATCAGCGACGGCCTCGACACGGGCGAGCCCGCCTTGCTCGAGACCGAGCTGCAGTGGCTGAAGCGCCATTCGCGCCGGCTGCTGTGGCTCAACCCGCTGCTGCGCTTCGAGGGCTACGCCCCTCTGGCGCGTGGGGCCGCCGTGCTGCACCGCCATGCGGACGCGATGCTGGCGGTCCACAATCTGAATGCACTCGAACAGCTGGCCGCCAGCCTGGCCGCGCTGATGCGCGCCAGCCGATAGCGCGGATCTCAGGAAGGAACAAAGGAAACCCACCATGGAAATGCTCGGAAACCGCCGCCTCGGCGTCACCCAACAACAGGCCTGGGACGCGCTCAACGACCCCGAGACGCTCAAGAAGTGCATCCCCGGCTGCGACAAGTTCGAGCTCACGGGCGACAACACCTACAGCGTGGCGCTGGCCGTGAAGATCGGCCCGGTGTCGGCCAAGTTCAGCGGCAAGGTGATGCTGTCGGACATCGTCGCGCCCGACGGCTACAAGCTCACTTTCGAGGGGCAGGGCGGCGTGGCGGGGTTTGCCAAGGGCTCGTCGAGCGTGTCGCTCAAGCCGGTGGCCGTGGCCGACAGCGCACCCATCGCAGAGGGCGCACCTGCTGCCGAAACCGCCCCCGTGGCCACGGCACCCGCCGGCTGCGAACTCGACTACACCGTGCAGGCCCAGGTCGGCGGCAAGATCGCCCAGCTCGGCCAGCGCCTGATCGACGGCGCGGCCAAGTCCACCGCCGACGATTTCTTCAAGCGCTTCGAGGCCGAGATGCAAAGCCGCTACGGCCCGCCGCCTGCACCGCCCGCGGAAGCGGCGGCCGAGGCGCCCGCCGAGAAGGCCGGCGTGATGTCGGGCCTCATGAAGAAGATGGGCTTCGGCAAGAAGGACGGCGAGGACGCCGCCACCCCGGGCGACGCCGCCTGACGCACAAGGTCCTGCCATGGAAAACCTCGACGTCATGGTGCTGCGCACGCTGCGCGACTGGCGGCGTGCCGGCAAGCGCGCGCTGCTGACCACCGTGGTGCGCACCTGGGGCTCGTCGCCGCGGCCCGTGGGCTCGATCATGGCGCTGGCCGAGGACGGCGCCGTGGTCGGCTCGGTCTCGGGCGGCTGCATCGAGGACGACCTCATCGCGCGCTACAGCCACGCCCACGGCAAGGGCGAAGACGTGCCGCTGGGCGCGCCGCCCGCGCTCGTCAAGTACGGCATCACGGCCGACGAGGCGCACCGCTTCGGGCTGCCCTGCGGCGGCACGCTCGAACTGCTGCTCGAATACGCGCCCGATGCCGACGCGCTCGACACGCTGGTCGCCGAACTCGAACGCGGCAAGCTCATGCGCCGCACGGTGACGCTGGCCACCGGCGCGGTGCGGCTGGCCGAGGCGACCGCGCCCGACGAGCTCACGGTGAACGACACCGAGCTCACCAACACCTTCGGCCCCGAGTACCGCATGCTCCTGATCGGCGCCGGCCAGCTCGCCGAGTACCTCGCGACCATGGCCAAGTTCAGCGGCTTCGCCGTGACGCTGTGCGACCCGCGCGCCGAGTACCGCACCGCGTGGACGCTGTCCGGCGTGACGATCACCACCGAGATGCCCGACGACGCCGTGCTGGCCTTCAAGCCCGACCGCCGCAGCTGTGTGGTCGCGCTCACGCACGACCCCAAGCTCGACGACCTCGCGCTGCTCGAGGCATTGCAGAGCGAGGCCTTCTACGTGGGCGCCATCGGTTCGCGCCGCAACGCCGATGCGCGGCGCGACCGCATGATCGAGCACTTCGACCAGACGGCCGCATCGCTGGCGCGCCTGCGCGGGCCCATCGGTATCTTCATCGGCAGCAAGACGCCGCCGGAGATCGCGGTGAGTGTGATGGCGGAAATTCTGGCCGTGAAGAACGCGGTGACCTTGCCGCGCGAAGTGGAAGTGGCGCGCGCCAAGGAAATCCAGCAGCTGCAACCCAGCTGAACTGAATTGCGGGGCGAGGCTCAGTCCACGCCCAGCAGGTCGTAGATGCGGCGCACGTACTCGCCGAACTCGGGGCTGGTCTTCACGTGCAGCTTGCGCGGCTCGGGCAGGTCGATGCGGAAGAAGTCGGCCATGCGTGCCGGCCCGGCCGTGAGCACGGCGCAGTGCGAGCCCAGGAACACGGCTTCCTGGATGCTGTGCGTGACCACGATGAAGGTCTTGCGGCTGCGCTCCCAGATGCGCAGCATCTCCAGGTTCATCTTCTCGCGCGTGAGCGCATCGAGCGCGCCGAAAGGCTCGTCCATGAGCACCAGCTTCGGATCGTGGATGAGCGCACGTGCGATGGCGGCGCGCTGCTGCATGCCGCCCGAGAGTTCGTAGGGCAGCTTGTCGGCGAAGCCCGTGAGGCCGACCATGTCGAGCAGTTCGTGCGCGCGTGCCTTGGCGGCCTTGCGTTCCAGCCCGAGGATGTCGGCGGGCAGCAGCACGTTCTCCAGGATGGTGCGCCACTTCAGCAGCAACGGCTGCTGGAACACCATGCCGACGTCGCGGCCCGGGTTGAAGCCCGCCCCACCGGGGCCGCCGATCTCGAGCGTGCCGCCGTCGTGGCCGTGCAGGCCCGAGAGAATTTTCAGCAGCGTCGACTTGCCGCAGCCCGAGGGGCCGACCAGCGAGATCATGTCGCCCGCATGCACGTCCATCGTGACGTCGGAGACGGCGAGGAATTCTTCGTTGCGCTTGCGGTAGACCTTGCGCAGCTGCCGCATGCGGATCAGCGGCACATCTTGTACGGGGGCCAGAACGGCGCTCATGCCAGCCACCGTGCCAGGTTGTCGCGCACGAAGGCGTCGTCGGCCAGGTCACCGTGCTGGCGGTAGACGCGGTCGATCTCTGCTGACTGCCCCCGGCCCAGGCCTTCTTCCGGATCGAGGCACCAGATGCCTTCGAGCAGGCCCTGGCGCCGTAGCACCTCGTGGCAGCCCGCGATGCAGCCGTGGAAGTTGTTCGCCACGTCGAAGAAGGCGGCGTTGCAGTCGGTCACGCGCGAATCGAGCGCGAGCAGGGCGGGGCTCAGCGCGCCGCCGCTGGCGGCCAGCTCGGCCTTGATCTGCTGCAGCTGGTGCACCGCGCTTGACGTCCACACCGACCAGTGGCCCAGCAGGCCGCCGCGAAAGCGCACCTGCACGGGCGCGCCGTCGCGCATCGCGGCAAAGGGCAGCGCCAGATCGAGCACGATGTGGTCGTCGTTGCCGGTGTAGAGGAACACGCGCTCCTCGGCGCGCGCATCGACCAGCCCGCGCACCACGTCGATGCTGCGGTAGCGGTTGAAGGGCGCGACCTTGATCGCCAGCGCGTTCGGAATGAGCGCGAAGCGGCGCCAGAAGTCGCTCGAGAGGATCGGGCCGCCGACCACGGTCTGCAGGTAGAAGCCGATCAGCGGGATCTCCTGCGCCACCGCCTCGCAGTGGGCGATGAGCGCGTCTTCCGACGCGCCGGCCAGCGCCGCGAGGCTCAGCAGCCCCGCGTGATAGCCCAGGGAGACGGCGGTGCGCGCCTCGGCCCGCGCCTGCGCGGCCGGGCCGCACAGGCCCGCGATCATCGCCATCGGGCGGTCGTTCCAGGCCAGGCGGTCCTGCATCGCAGCTTCGAGCACGGTGGCGTACAGGCCGCGCTCGCGGATCGCGAACTGCGTGGTGTGCACGCCCACCGCGAGGCCGCCGACGCCGGCATCGACGTAGTAGCGCGTGAGCGCGCGCTGACGCTGGCGATCGAACTGACGATCGGCGTCGAGCGCGAGCGGGTGCGCCGGGATGACGGTGCCTTGCGACAGCAGCGCAAGCACGTCGGCGGGAAGGTCGGAGCGGTTCAGTGGCATGGGCGAAGGTCCTCAGGCGAACTCGGGGCCGGCGATGGCGTGAATGAAGGCGGGGTGTCCGGTGGGCGGCTGCGTGCCCTCGCGCGTGGCCAGCGCCATGCGTGCGAAGCTGCGCTGCGGTGTGAAGCCGGCGGCGCGTAGCGCGGCGGTCATGGTCTTGCGGTCGTCGGGCACGTCGACGTAGATGCGGCCGTCGAGGCCGCGTGCGGCCTGTGTCAGCAGCGCGGCGGCCGTGGCCTCATCGGACGACAGCAGCGGCCCGATGTGGTGCGCGGTGCGGCCCGCACGCACGAGGCCGAAGCCCAGGCCGTTGCGCACGCAGCGGCTGTCTGCGCGCCCGAGCAGGTCGGCGAGCACAGCGGGGCGCGCGAAGCCCAGCGCCTGCGCGTCGAGTGCGGCGAGGTTGTCGAGGGCGGGTTTGTCGGCGCTGAGCGATGCGGTGGCGGGCGCGGCCTCGCGCTGCCAGCGCGTGAGCCGCCACAGCGGCGTGAAGCCGAAGCTCGCATAGAGCGGCTCGCCCTGCGGCGTGGCGTCGAGCATCGCGACAAGGCCGGCGGTCTTCACCTGGTCGAGGCAGCGCGCGAACACCGCGCGGCCCAGGCCTTGTCCGCGCGCGGTGGGTATCACGAGGATCATGCTGATCCAGGCGACGCCTTCCATCGGCAGCACCGCGCCGCTGGCGATGAGCTGGCCCGCCTCGTCACGCACGCCATGCAGCGTGCCTAGCCGCTCGAACAGCCGCCAGTCGAGCGCGGTCTGGTTCCAGCCGCTCGCGGCAACCAGCGCGTCGAGCATCGGGGCGATGCCGGGCGTGATCGACGACAGGGCTTCGACGGCGGGCATGGTCATGGGCTCAGTACTTGCCGTCGCGCGATTCGAACTTCGTGGGCTTGCCGTACTGGCGCTGTTCGCGCGAGATCCAGTCAGCCACCCAGCGGATCTGCTGCGCCAGCGGCACGCGCGGGTAGCCGAACAGGCGCTCGGCCTCGCCGGTGTTCATGAGCCAGGCAGTGGGCGCCTCTTGTCCGCTGATCGTCACGGGCTTGCCGAACTGGCGCGCGAATTCTTCAGCAAGCCAGCGGATCGACGTCGTCTCGGGCCCGCTCACGTTCAGCGGCGAGGTCGGCACCGTGGCCGCCGCGAGGCAGCGCAGCGCCTGCGCGTTCGCGTCGCCCTGCCAGATCACGTTGACGTGGCCCATGGTCACGTCGACCGGCTCGCCGCGCCACACCTTGAGCGCCACGTCGGCCAGCACGCCGTAGCGCAGGTCGATGGCGTAGCTCAGGCGGAACAGCCGCCCGGGCGTGTCGTGGCGCTGCGAGAAGTACTCGAACATGCGCTCGCGGCCCACGCACGAGTTGGCGTACTCGCCGGGCGGGTTGGGCGCGTCGCTCTCGCTCGCGCCCTGGCTGGTCACGGGCACGAAGGGGTACACGCAGGCGGTCGAGAAGGCGACGATGCGCGAGGCATGGAAGTGCTCGGCCACCAGCGCCGGCACGTGCGCGTTCATGGCCCAGGTCAGCGGGTTGTCGGCGTCGGCGCCGAACTTGCGCCCGGCCATGAAGACCACGTTGGCGCACGGCGGCAGCGCGGCGATGGCGGCGCGGTCGAGCAGGTCGCAGGCGATGGTCTCGATGCCGTGTGCTTCGAGCGCTTCGCGCACGCCGGCTTCGCTGAAGCGGGCGACGGCGATCACGCGGCGACCGGGCATCGCGTTCTTGGCGAGGCGGGCCAGCGTCGGGCCCATCTTGCCGCCTACGCCGAGGATCATCAGGTCGCCGTCGAGGCGGGCCATGTCGCGCACGAGGTCGCGCGAGGGCGTGGCCAGGTAGTCTTCAAGCGCGGCTTCGCTCTCGAAGCGCTCGGGAAAGGGCAGGTCGTCGAGGACAGGCGTGGAGGTCATTGGATTCTTGCGTCCTGGGTGATGAAGAGGCGCTCCAGCAGAAGCACCAGCAGATAGAGCAGCACGCCCAGGCCCGTGATGAGCAGCACGGCCATGAAGACCGCGGGCGTGTCCAGCGAGGCCTGGACCTGGATCATCAGATAGCCCAGGCCGCGTTCCGAGGCGATGAACTCGCCCACCACCGCGCCCGCCACGGCGAGGATGGTGGCGACCTTCATGCCCGAGAACACGTACGGCAGCGAGCCCGGCAGCTGGATGTAGCGAAACAGCTGCCAGCGCGAACCCTTGAGCGCGCGCACGAGGTCGAGCAGCTCGGGCTCGGTCTCGTTCAGCCCGCGGATGGTGGTCAGCAGGATCGGGAAGAAGCACAGGCTGAACGTGATGAGGATGTTCGGCCCGATGCCGTAGCTGAACCACACGATCACCAGCGGCCCCATCGCCACCTTCGGAATCATGTTGAGCGTGACCAGCAGCGGGAACACCAGCAGCATCAGCCGCTTGCTGGTGATGAAGAGCAGCGCGCAAAGAATGCCGAGCACCAGCCCCAGCGCGTAGCCGCCGAACACTTCGAGCGCGGTGACGCCGGTGTTCTTGAGCCAGCTGTAGTTCGGGTTGGCCAGCGTGGCCAGCACCTTCGAGGGCGCCGGCAGGATGAAGGGCTGGATCGCGAAGATCCGCACCGCCAGCTCCCACAGCGCGATGCCCGCGAGATGCACCGCGACCACGAGGGCCCAGCGCTGCCATTCGGGGCGCTCGCCCGACAAGGGCGCAGGTGCGGGGGGCGCCAGAGCGCCATCAGGTGCCGTCATCTCAATTCCTGGGTCTAGGAAGCAATGCGGCGAATCATAGGAGTCGCCACGACCCGAGTCAACCAACTAGTTGATAATTTTCATGCGGCGGCCTTGTCGGGCCGCAAGGCATTGAGCGCGAACTCGATCACGTGCCGGCGGCGCTGCAGCAGCGCGCCGCGTGCATCGAGCGGCTTGCCGAAGATGGCCGACAGCGTGTGGTTGTTGGAGAAGAAGAAATACGAGATGCCGGCGATCGAGATGTAGAGGTTGATCGCGTCGAAGTCGGGCCGGAACACGCCCGCCGCCACGCCGCGCTCGAGCGTGGCCTCGAGCATCTCGATGAAGGGCGAGTGCATCTTCTGCAGCCGCTCCGACTCGCGCAGGTGCGCGCCGTGGTTGCGGTTCTCGTCGGCCAGCAGCGCGATGAACTCGGGGTGCTCGGCCAGGTAGTCGAACGAGAAGGCCACCAGCTGCTTCATGGCTTCGAGCGGCTCGAGTTCGTCGAGCGTGAGCTTCTGTTCCTTCTCGCGGATCTCGGCATAGACCGACTCGAGCGCGACCAGGTACAGCCCCTGCTTGCTGTCGAAGTAGTGGTACACGAGCTGCTTGTTGACGCCGGCGTTGGCGGCGATCTCGTCGACGCGCGCGCCCGCGAAGCCCTTGGTGGCGAACTCGGCCACCGCGGCAGATATGAGCGCCTGCTTGGCGGCGACGGGATCGCGCTCGCGTTTCGTGGCGACGGCGGTGCGGGCGGGCTTGGTGGCGGTCATGGTGTTTTTGATTCTCCCGGCAGGGGCAACGCAGTCTGGATGATCTGGATTGCCTGTCAACCAAACAGTTGGTAATATGAATTTCAGGACCTGTTTTTACCTTCTTTTGGAGTGTTCCGCATGAAAAAGCTGTTGTCGGCCGCCGGCGCCACCGCCTTGCTCATGGCCTCGGCCCCTGCCGCGTTCGCGGCCGATGCCATGAGCCTGATGCTCAACTGGACACCCACGGCCGATCATGCGCCGATCTATTTCGCGAAGGCCAAGGGCTGGTACACCGAAGCGGGCATCGACCTGAACATCGAGGCCGGCAAGGGTTCGGCCGTGTCGGCGCAGCGCGTGGGCACCGGCGGCAGCGACCTGGGCATTTCCGACCTGCCCACCACGATCCAGGCCAAGGGCAAGGGCGCCGACGTGAAGGCCGTGATGGTCATCTACGCCAACAGCCCGCAGGGCTTCTACTGGCTCAAGTCGTCGGGCATCAACGGGCCCAAGGACTTCGCGGGCCGCAAGATCGGCAACCCGCCCGGCGACGCCGCGCGCCTCATGTGGCCGGCCTTCGCCAAGAAGATGGGGCTCGACCCGGCCAGCGTGACCTTCGTCAACGTGAGCCCGCAGGCCAAGGTGGCGGCGCTGAAGAGCAAGTCGGTCGACATCATCAGCGACTTCTACAACGAGCACGACCTGAAGGCGCGCGAGTTCGGCGCCGACCTGGGCTTTCAGCCGTGGCGCGACGCGGGCGTGAACGTGTACGGCAACTCGCTGATCGTGAACGGCCCGTACCTCGCGAAGAACTCCGGCCAGGTGAAGAAGTTCGTGGCCGTGACGCAGCGTGCCTACGACGCGTGCGTGAAGAGCTTCGAGCCCTGCCTGCAGGCGCTGCAGGCCAGCGTGAGCGGCCTCACGCCCGACAACCAGCGCGACCAGTGGAATCGCATCAAGCAGCTGATGCGCGACGACACCACCACCAAGGTGGCGCTCGGTGCCTTCGACGGTGCGCGTGTGAAGGCCGACTATGAGCTGGTGTCCTCGCTGATCGGCATCGACAAGGCCTACGACCCGGCGATGCTGTTCACCAACGAGTTCCTCGACAAGGGCGTGCGCATGGCGCCCAACTGATGGGAAGAAGCCGCTTCAGCGCGACTCGGAGGAAGGCGGCACCTTCGTGTTGCCCTTCTGCCGTTCGCGGAAGAGGGCGGCGCGCATCAGGAAGATGGTGGTGATCGGTGCCGTCAGCACGATGAACAGCACGATCAGCACCGCGTGCAGGAACAGGCTGAAGCCCTGCACCGAGAAGTAGGCGATGGTGGCCACCGTCAGGCACCAGGCGCCCACCGTGGCGCCCAGCGTGGGCGCATGGATGCGGCGGAAGAAGGTGGGCAGGCGCACCAGGCCGAAGGAGCCGATGGCCGCGAAGGCCGCGCCGAGCACCGCGAATATGGCCGTAATGATCTCGGCCCACAGGGGCAGGGCAGTGCCGCTCATTCGATGACCTCCCCGCGCAGCAGGAACTTGGCGATCGAGGTCGAACCCACGAAGCCGAACAGCGCCACCAGCATCGCCGCCTCGAAGTACACGCTGCTCGCGTAGTTGATGCCCAGCACCAGCATCATCAGCATGCCGTTGATGTACAGGCAGTCCAGCGCCATCACGCGGTCCTGCGCGGACGGGCCGGCCAGCAGGCGAAAGAGCGCGCACAGCATCGCCACGGCCAGCAGGAAGAGCGCGGCCTTCAGGGCCCAGAAGAGAACAGGCGTCATGATTCGAAAATCTCCATCAGCGGACGTTCGTAGCGGGTCTTGATCAGGGCGATGAAGGCCGCTTCGTCCTCGAGGTCGAACACGTGGATCAGCAGCGTGGTGCGGTCGAACGACACCTCGCCCCAGGCCGTGCCGGGCGTGAGGCACATGATCATCGCGAGCACGGCGAGGCCGTTGGGGTCGCGCATGTCCAGCGGAATCTGCACGAAGCGCGCCGAGATGTCGGCGGTGCGGCGCGTGAGCAGCAGCCGCGCCACGTCGTACGCCGACTTCAGCATGTCGAAGGTGACGAGGAACGACAGCCGCAGCGCCACGCCGGGCCGGCGCATGCGCACGGTGGCGGGGCGCAGGCCCTTGGTGATCAGCGGCACCGCAATGGCGAGCAGCGCGGCCGACAGCAGCGTGGCCGCCTCGAGCGACTGGTTGAGCAGCAGCCAGATGACGAACAGCGCGAACGACAGCGGCGGGGACGGCATCAGGCGCTTCATGGCTTCGCCTCCGCCTTCGCGGGCACCGGGTTGGGCTTCTGCTTGGCACCGAGCACGGCCTCGCGGTACGCAGTGGGCGTGCGCAGGCCGCCGGCGGTGGCTTGCGCGTGCTGCATCACGGGCTCGGCCCAGACCGTGAGCGCCACGCAGGCCGCGAGCAGGGCGGCCACCGGCAGCACCTCGAGCGCGGGCAGCGAGGGCATGGTGGGGTGGTGCTGGGTCCAGAAGTGGCGGATGCCGGTGCGGCTCAGGGCGATCAGCGAGAGAAAGCCCGAGACGATCAGCAGGCCCAGGAAGGTCCAGCCGGCCGAGGCCACGGCCCTGCCGTCGAGCAGGCCCGAGAGCATCGCGAACTTGCCGACAAAGCCCGACAGCGGCGGCAGGCCTGCCAGCAGCAGCGTGCACAGCATGAAGCTCAGGCCCAGGAAGGCCACGCCCGCCGGAATGGCGCGGCCGTAGAGCGCCTGGGCATCGTCGTCGAGGTTCACGTCGTCAAGCGCGCGCAGGTCTTCGGCCAGGAAGGGTGCGTTGCCCGCCGCCTCGTGCGGCGCGACGCTCATGCCCGCGTTGCGCCAGCGCTCGATCATGTCGATCAGCAGGAAGAAGGCCGCCACCGCGAGCGTGGAGCTCAGCATGTAGTACAGCGCGCCCGCCCACACGGCCGGATCGCCCAGCCCGACGGCGGCCAGCAGCGTGCCCGCCGACACCAGCACGCTGAAGCCCGCGAGGTTCGACAGCCGCTGCGTGCCGACGATGCCGATGGCGCCGACGAACAGCGTCGCCAGCCCCACGCCCACCAGCGCGGCCTGCCCGAAGGCGGCCGAGGCGCCGGTGTCGGGCGCGAACAGCACGGTCCACAGGCGCAGCACGGTGTACACGCCGAGCTTGGTGAGCAGCGCAAACACCGCGCCCACCGGCGACACGGCCGCGCTGTAGGCCGGCACCAGCCAGAAGTTCAGCGGCCACGCGCCCGCCTTGGCGAAGAACGCGGTGGCCAGGATGGCCGCGGCCGCGTGCACCAGGCCGCGGTCGCCTGGCGCGAGCTCGGCGATGCGCGCGCCCAGATCGGCCATGTTGAGCGTGCCGGTCACGCCGTACAGGATGGCCGCGCCGATCAGGAACAGCGACGAGGCCGCGAGGTTGATCGCAATGTAGTGCAGCCCGGCGCGCACGCGCAGCCGGCCAGAGCCGTGCAGCAGCAGGCCGTACGAGGCGGCCAGCATCACCTCGAAGAACACGAACAGGTTGAACAGGTCGCCCGTGAGGAAGGCGCCGTTCAGGCCCATGAGCTGCAGCTGCAGCAGCGGATGAAAGTGCACGCCCGCGCGGTCCCAGCGCGAGGTCGAATAGATCGAGGCCGCGAAGGCGACCACGCCCGTGAGCGCGACCATCATGGTCGAGAGCCGGTCGGCCACCAGCGTGATGCCGAAGGGCGCGCGCCAGTTGCCCGGCAGGTACACGCCGATGGAGCCCGGGCCGCCGCCGGTGTCGGCCGCGTTCACCCAGCGCAGCAGCGCCAGCGCGGCCAGCAGGCCGATCAGGCCCGAGACCACGCTGAGGAACGATTTCGTGCGCCGGTGGTTCTCGTTCATCAGCAGCATCAGCGCCGCCGTGAGCATGGGCACGAGGATGGGCACCGCCACCAGGTGCGGCATGCTGAACTCGAGGAAGCGGTCGAGCAGGTGGAACACGTCGTTCATTCGACCGCCTCCCGCTCTTCACCGTCCACGTGGTCGGTGCCCGACAGGCCGCGCGAGGCGAGCATGACGACGAGGAACAGGGCGGTCATCGCGAAGCCGATCACGATGGCCGTGAGCACCAGCGCCTGCGGCATCGGGTCGGCCGTGTTGGCCAGCGTGGCCTTGAAGCCTTCGACCAGCACCGGCTCGCTGTCGACCTTGAGCCGGCCCATGCTGAAGATGAACAGGTTGACCGCGTACGAGATGAGCGTCAGGCCCATGATGACCTGGAAGGTGCGCGGGCGCAGCAGCAGGTACACGCCCGACCCCGTGAGCACGCCGATGGCGATGGCCAGCACGATTTCCATCAGCGGGCCCCTCCGGTGGCGGCGGCAGCCTCTTCGGCTTCGGCGGCCGCGCGGGCCTGCGCTTCTTTCTCTTCTTGTTCGTCGGCCCAGCGGTGGCTTCGGATGGACTGGTGAGCCAGCGCGGTCAGGATCAGCATGGTGGCGCCGAGCACCAGCGCGAACACGCCGATGTCGAAGAAGAGGGCACTGGGCACGTGCATGTCGCCCAGCAGCGGCACGTGCACGTGCGCGGTGTGCGTGGTGAGGAACGGGTAGCCGAACACGATCGCGCCGCCGCCGGTGGCCAGCGCGAACAGCAGGCCGATGGCGATCCAGCGGCGCGGGTAGATGCGCAGGTGCTCTTCCACCCACTCGGTGCCCGAGACGATGAACTGCAGCACCAGCGCGACCGACATCACCAGCCCCGCGACGAAGCCGCCGCCGGGCGCGTTGTGGCCGCGCATGAAGAAGTACACCGACACCAGCACGGCCACCGGCAGCACCAGGCGCACCAGCACGGCCGGCACCATCAGGTAGCCGATGGCGGAGTCGGTGGCGCGGCGCGGATTCAGCAGGTCGCTGCTGCCGTCGTCGACCTGCAGGCGTTGCTGAATGGGCAGCGCCATCGATTCGATGGCCGGGCGGAAGCGCCGCAGCAGCGCATACACGGTGAGCGCCACGATGCCCAGCACCGTGATCTCGCCGAAGGTGTCGAAGCCGCGGAAGTCGACCAGCATCACGTTGACCACGTTGGTGCCGCCGCCTTCGGTGAGCGCGCGTTCGAGGAAGAAGGGCGAGATGCTCTGCGGGAAGGTGCGCGTCATCATCGCCCAGGCCAGTGCCGCCATGCCGCAGCCGGCGATGGTGGCCACCAGCAGGTCGCGCCCGCGCCGACCCCAGGGCCGCAGTCGCATGCGCGCGGGCTGCACCACGTCCTTGCTGCGCATCGGCAGCCAGCGCAGGCCCAGCAGGATGAGCACCGTGGTCACGGCCTCGACCACCAGCTGCGTGAGCGCCAGATCGGGCGCCGAGAACCAGATGTAGGTGACGCACGAGACCAGCCCGGCGCCCGCGGCCAGCATCAGCGCCGCGAGCCGGTGGAACTTGGCCTGCCAGGCGGCGGCCACGGCGCAGGTGCAGCCGATGAGCCAGGTCATCGCGAACATCGGCGAGAACGGCAGCAGCTCGCGCGTGCCGCGCTCGGCCGGCGTGGTCCACAGCGAGGCCGCGGCGCCCGCCACGGCCACCACCACCAGCCACAGCAGCTGCCACTGCAGGCGGCGCGTGCCGAAGAGGCGGCGGCTGCGGCGGCCGGCTTCGCTCAGCAGCGCGATCAGGTGTTCGAAGATGAGCTGCCCGTCGAAGCGGTGCAGCAGCGGCGTGTGCTCCAGGCGCCCGCTGCCCAGCGGACGGCGCAGCAGCAGGTAGAGCACGGCGCCGCCCGCGAGCGCGACGAAGCTCATCATCAGCGGCAGGTTGAAGCCGTGCCACACGGCCAGGCTGTAGACGGGCAGCGTGCCGCCGACCACCGGCGTGGCCGCGGCCGCGAGCATCGGGCCGACCGACCAGGCCGGAGCCACGCCCACCACCAGGCACACCAGCACCAGCAGCTCGACCGGCACGCGCATCCAGTGCGGCGGCTCGTGCGGGGGCTTGGGCACGTCGGGGCCGCAGGGCGGGCCGAAGAACACGTCGAACACGAAGCGCGCCGAGTACGCCACGCTGAAGATGCCCGCGAGGGTGGCGATGACCGGCAGGCTGAAGTCGATCCAGGGCGTGGCCTGGATGAAGACGGTCTCGGCGAAGAACATCTCCTTCGAGAGAAAGCCGTTGAGCAGCGGCACGCCGGCCATCGAGGCGCTCGCGATGATGGCCAGCGTGCCCGTGATGGGCATGAGGCGCATCAGGCCGCTGAGTTTGCGGATGTCGCGCGTGCCGGTCTCGTGGTCGATGATGCCGGCCGCCATGAACAGCGAGGCCTTGAAGGTCGCGTGGTTCATCACGTGGAAGACCGCGGCCACCGCCGCCAGCGGGCTGTTCAGGCCCAGCAGCAGCGTGATGAGGCCCAGGTGCGAGATGGTCGAGTAGGCCAGCAGCGCCTTCAGGTCGCGCTGGAACATGGCCGCGAAACCGCCCAGCAGCAGCGTGATCGCGCCCGCGCCGCCCACCATCCAGAACCACTGCTCGGTGCCCGAGAGCACGGGCCACAGCCGCGCCATCAGGAACACGCCCAGCTTCACCATGGTGGCCGAGTGCAGGTAGGCCGACACCGGCGTGGGCGCGGCCATGGCGCGCGGCAGCCAGAAGTGGAACGGGAACTGCGCACTCTTGGTGAACGCGCCGAGCAGGATCAGCACCAGCGCCACCGGGTACAGCGCGTGCGCGCGGATGATGTCGCCCGAGGCCAGCACGATGTCGAGCTCGTAGCTGCCGACGATGCGGCCCAGCACGAGCACGCCGGCCAAGAGGCACAGCCCGCCCGCGCCGGTGACAGTGAGCGCCATGCGCGCACCGCGCCGCGCGTCGCGCCGGTGGTGCCAGTAGCCGATGAGCAGGAAGGAGAACAGGCTGGTGAGTTCCCAGAACAGCACCATCTGGATCAGGTTGCCCGAGAGCACCACGCCCATCATCGCGCCCATGAACGCGAGGAAGAACGAGAAGAAGCGCGGCACCGGGTCGGAGGCCGACATGTAGTAGCGCGCATAGAGCACCACCAGCGCGCCGATGCCCAGCACCAGCATGCAGAACAGCCACGCGAAGCCGTCGAGGCGGAACACGAGGTTCAGGCCGAGGGCGGGCAGCCACTCGATCTCCTGGCGCAGCACGTTGCCGTGCGCGATCTGCGGAAAGAGCCAGGCGACCTGGATCGCGCAGCCCAATGCGACGAGCCCTGCGAGGGTCGACTCCCGGTTGCGCGCGTTGGACGGCATCAACGCGGCCAGCACGCTGGCAAGAAAGGGGAGTGCGACGAGAAGGGCGAGGGGCATCGGGGGTCGATTCTATCGACCGACCCTCTGGAGAGCCCCTGTCTATAACCGCAGGAGCACGGGCAGTTTTTTCGCTGTCACGAAGCCAGCACGAGCTGCACGCTGCGGATGCCCAGCCAGGTCAGCACCAGCGAGCCGCACAGGTGCAGCAGGCCGGTGCCCAGCGCCAGCAGCGGTCGTCCACCGAGCAGCAGCGCGACCACTTCGGCCGAGAAGCTCGAGAAGGTCGTGAGCCCGCCGAGGAAGCCGGTGATGAGCAGCAGCCGCCACACCGGGTCGAGCTGCGGCAGCGCCTGGAAGACGGCCACGGCCACGCCGACGAGGTAGCCGCCGACGAGGTTGGCGGCCAGCGTGCCGTAGGGCACGGGGCCGCCGGTGTTGAGCCAGAGGCCCAGGCCCCAGCGGGCGAGGGCGCCGCACGAGGCGCCCACGCAGATCGCTAGAACCGGCAGCAGAGGAGGCATCCGTTCCCTTGTCGTCGTCGCACTGTCATTTCTCCTTGCCCATCACCAGGTCGGGCAGGATCGTGACGATACCCGGGAACAACGTGATCAGCGCGATGCACAGCACGAGGCAGAAGAAGAACGGAATCGCCGCCCTGGCGATCACGTTGCTGTCCTTGCCTGTCATGTTCTGCAGCACGAACAGGTTGAAGCCCACCGGCGGCGTGACCTCGGCGATCTCGACCAGCAGCACCACGAAGATGCCGAACCAGACCAGGTCGAAGCCCGCCTTCTGGATCATCGGCAGCACCACCGCGCTGGTCAGCACGATCATCGAGATGCCGTCCAGCGCCGTGCCCAGCACCAGGTACACCACCACCAGCGCACCGATGAGCGCATAGGGCGACAGGTGCATGCTGTCGACCCATTCGGCCAGCTCACGCGGGATGCCGGTGAAGGCCATGGTCTTGGTCAGGAACGCAGCCCCGGCCAGGATGAACATGATCATGCAGCTGGTGCGCGTGGCACCCATGATCCCGTCCTTGAAGTTCTGCCAGGTCAGGCTCTTGCCGTAGGCCGCGATGGCCAGCGAGCCCAGCACGCCGAAGGCCGCGCACTCGGTGGCCGTGGCCCAGCCGGCCACCAGCACCCAGACGATGAACACGATCAGCAGCGCGCACGGGATGAGGTTGCCTGAGAGCCTGATCTTCTCCATGAAGGTGGTCGGTGGATCGGCCGGCGGCACCTGGTCGGGGTGGCGCAGGCTCCACCAGCCGATGTAGCCCGAGAACAGCAGCATCAACAAAAAGCCCGGTAGGAAGCCCGCCAGGAAGATGCGGATGATCGACGCGTCGGCCGCCACCGCGTACACCACCATGGTGATCGAGGGCGGAATCAGGATGCCCAGCGTGCCGGCCGTGGCCAGCGAGCCGATGGCCAGCTTCTCGTTGTAGCCGCGGCGCTTGAGCTCGGGCAGCGCCACCTTGGCGATGGTCGCGCAGGTGGCGGCCGAGGAGCCCGAGACCGAGCCGAACACGCCGCAGCCGAGGATGGTGGTGTGCATGAGCCGGCCGGGCACGCGGTTGAGCCACGGCCTCAAGCCTTCGAACATCTCTTCGCTGAGCTTGGTGCGGAACAGGATCTCGCCCATCCAGATGAACAGCGGCAGCGCCGCCAACTCCCAGCTCGCGTTGCTTTCCCAGAAGGCCGAGAACAGGTTCTTGCCGGGCAGGGTGTTGGTGAAGAAGGCCTGGCCGACCCAGCCGACGATGGCCAGGGTCATGGCGATCCAGACGCCGCCGGCGAGCAGCAACAGCATGATGCCGAGCAGCAGCGCGCCCATCAGAAGGGTTTCGAGCATCGGTGTCTTTGTTGTTGTCGTTCAGACGTCGGAGGAGAAGTCGCCCGCAGCATGGCGCTCTTCGACGGCGCGCTGGTAGCTGGGCTTCTCGCCGCGCACCACGCCGACGAGTTCGTCGACCATGGCGATCAGGAGCAGCCAGCAGCCGATCACGAAGCTCGATTGCGGAATCCAGATCGGGATCACGAGCAGGCCCGTGGCCATCTCCTTGAACTCGTAGCTTTCGTACGTGAAGCTGGTGGCCCAGTAGGTCAGGTAGGCCACCGACACGGCGGCGACCAGCAGGCAGGCCACGTCGAGCACGCGGCGCACCTTGGGCGGCACGGCATCGAGCAGCAGCGTGACGCGCACGAAGTCGCCGTGCCGGAACGCATGCGCCATCGCGAAGAAGGCCGCCGCCGCGCACAGCCAGGCCACCGCGTCGTTGAGCCCGCTCACGTGCCAGTTCATCTGCCGGCCCACGCCGGCCACGATCATCAGCACGAAGATCAGGAAAACGCAGAACGCGCCGAGCGCGCCGGCACCGTTGTACAGGCGGTCGAGGAAGCGCCTCACGGCTTACTTCTTCTTGTAGGCGTCGACGATCGCCGCGCCGTCGGCACCGGCCGCCTTGAGCCAGTCGGCCTGCATGATGCCGCCGACCTGGCGCATGTCGGTGTCCAGCTTGGGCGAGGGCTTGTGGATCTTCATGCCGCGCTCGGCCAAGAGGCGCTTGTACTCGTCGTTCTTCTCCTGCGCGACCTTCCAGCCGCGTGCTTCTGCATCGGCGGCAGCCTTGGTGACGGCGGCCTTGCCGGCGGCGTCGAGTGCATCGAAGGCCTTGGCGTTCACGAGGATCGCGTTCTTCGGAATCCAGGCCTGCGTGTCGTAGAAGTTCTTGATGTGCTCGAAGGTCTTGGTGTCGTAGCCGGTGGAGCCCGAGCTCATGTAGCTCTCGATCACACCCGTGGCCATGGCGGCGCTCAGTTCGGCCTGCTGGATCTGCACCGGCTGCGCGCCGATGAGCTCGGCGATCTTGGCCGTGGCCGGGCTGTAGGCACGCCACTTGATGCCACGCAGGTCGGCCACCGAGCCGATCTCCTTCTTGGTGTAGATGCCTTGGGGCGCCCATGGCACCACGAACAGCACCTTGATGCCTTGCGCAGCCAGCAGCTTGTCCATCGCGGGCTTGGAGGCGTCGTAGAGCTTGCGGGCCTCGGGATAGGTCGTCGCCAGGAAAGGCACGCCGTCCAGCGCGTAGATCGGGTTCTCGTTGGCGTAGTTGGCCAGCAGGATCTCGCCGGCCTGGGCCTGGCCGCTTTGCACGGCGCGCTTGATTTCGGGCGCCTTGAACAGCGACGCGTTGGCGTGCACCGTGATCTTCAGCTTGCCGCCGGTGGCCGCGTCCACGTCTTTGGCGAACTGCGTGATGTTCTCGGTGTGGTAGTTGGTCGCGGGGTAGGCGGTGGGCAGGTCCCACTTGGTTTGCGCGAAGGCGGCGGCGCCAAGGGTGAGGCCCGCCAGGGCAATGCCGAACTTGTGATTCATGGACGCGCTCCGGAATGTAGTCAAAGCTGAATGAAAGAAAAGCATACGTGCAAATTCCGGGCCATTCGCTGAGGCATTTCCCTGCCATGTGGCGTCGATGCGGCACCAGCTGCGGGCATGAAAAAACCGCCTCGAGGGCGGTTTCTTCGGTTCAGGGCGAGGTCACTGCTTGGCGGGTTTCGCCTCGGCCACCTTGGCGGCCTTGCTTGCCTTGGCCGGTGCCGCCGCGCCGTTGAAGCTCTGGCCGTTGACCGTCAGGCCCTCGGCCGACAGCTTGGCCGCGCTCTTCTCCTTCACGCCCTTCACGCGCTGCATGAGGTCGGGCCAGTCCTTGAACTCGCCTTCCTTGCGCGCGTCGAGGATGCGCTTGGACAGCGACGGGCCGACGCCCTTGAGGCCGTCGAGGTCGGCGGCGCTGCCCTTGTTGGCGTCGACGGCGGCAAACGAGACGGCCGCGAAGCACATGGCGAGCGTGGCGATGACTTTCTTGAACATGGTGAAAACTCCCTCTTTCAATCGTTGGTATGGCTATGCCGACAGGAATATCGGCTTCGGCTCAACGAGAGGGCGCGCGCACCAGTTGACGTGAAAACGGGGCCCAGGGCCCCGTGTGACGATTGTTCCGAACCGTGGTCAGAGTTCTTCCACGCGCCGCGGCGGATAGCTGTCCCAAGCCTGGCAGCCGGGGCAGTGCCAGAAGTACTGGTGCGCCTCGAAGCCGCAGGCCGCGCAGCGGTAGCGCATGAGCGGACGGGTCGCCTGGTCGAGCGCGCGTTGCACCTGCGGATGGAACTGCTCGTGCTCGAAGCGCTCGCCGGCGAGCCAGCGCGAAGCCGCGACGAGCGAGGGCTGGTGCGCGAGGTGGGCGATGTAGCTGTCGCGCGGCGTGGGGGCTTCGGTGGGCGTGTCCGATGGCGTGGCGTCGGGTGTGCCGCCGAGCGCGATCAGCGCCTCGAGCACGTCGATCGACGGCGACTCGGCATAGCGCCGCTGCAGCAGCGCCAGCGCCTCGCCTTCGCGCTGCGCGGCCACGGCGGCCTTCTGCAGCGACGCGGCGTACAGCGGCAGCGCCAGCGGCGCCGTGTCGCTGAGCCCTTCGAGCGTGTCGAAGGCCGCGGCGGCTTCGCCGTTGCGCAGCTGCAAGGTGGCGGTGTCGATGGCCGGGCGCGGTGCCTGCGGCGCCAGGGCGCGGGCCTGCGTGAGCAGGTCGCCGGCGCCCTGCAGGTCGCCGGCCGCGACGCGTTCGTTGGCCTGCTCGCACAGGTGGTGGGCGCGGCGCGTGCTGTAGCTGGCCTGGTCGGACTCGTCGAGCTTCTGTGCCACGTCGGCGGCCTGCGCCCATTCGCGCGAGCGTTCGTAGATGGCCAGCAGCGCGAGCCGGGCCTCGTTCTCGTAGCGCGTGCCTTCGAGCTTCTGCAGCGCCGCTTCGGCGCGGTCGAGCAGGCCGGCGCGCAGGAAGTCTTGCGCCAGCGCGTGCTGCGCGCGTTCGCGGTCGGCACGGCTCAGGTCGCCGCGGCCCAGCAGGTGCTCATGCACGCGCACGGCGCGCTGGTACTCGCCGCGGCGGCGGAACAGGTTGCCGAGCGCGAAGTGCAGCTCCTGCGTGTCGGGGTCGTTCTGCACGGCCTCGATGAAGGCGTCGATGGCCTGGTCCTGCTGCTCGTTGAGCAGGAAGTTCAGGCCGCGAAAGTAGGCCTTGGGTGCCTGCCGGTTCTCGAGCTTGAGCTGGCGGATGTCGAAGCGCGATGCGAGCCAGCCCAGCACGAAGGCGACGGGCAGGCCGATCAGCAGCCAGCTGGGATCAAAGTCCATGTTGACGTACGGCGGGAAGGTCGGTGGCGGAGATGGACGGCGTTGCCGCGGAGGCGGTCGCAGTGGCCAGCGGTGCGGGCGAGGGGGCTTCGGTGGTCGCAGGCACTTGCGCCGCGGCGGCGCGGTGTTTCCACCAGCCGGGCAGCATCCCCAGCGCGCCGACCACGAGCCCGCCGGCAAAGGCCGCGAGCACGACGAGCACCAGCGGCGCGCGCCAGTGGGTTCCGAAGAAGAAGTAGACGGTCGCGTCGTGCTGGTTGTTCAGCGCGAAGGCGAAGAGCGTAAAAAAAATGGCTGCCTTGAGCAGCCACAGGAGGTACTTCATAGCTGTTCCCGTTGCCGGGAGCATTCTACGTTTGCATTCATTTGCATCAGGCCTTGCGGCCGGCGGCTTCCTTGCCTGCATCGAGCTCGGCGGTCTTCGCGTCGACGGCTTCGCGCAGCGCCTTGCCCGGCTTGAAGTGCGGCACGCGCTTCTCGGGAATCTGCACGCTCTCGCCCGAACGCGGGTTGCGGCCGATGCGCGGCGGACGGCGGTTGACCGAGAAGCTGCCGAAGCCACGGATCTCGATGCGATGGCCGCGCACCAGCGCGTCGCTCATGGCGTCCAGGATGGTCTTGACGGCGTATTCGGCATCGCGGTGCGTGAGCTGCGCGAAACGGGCTGCGAGTTCTTCGACGAGGTCTGAGCGGGTCATAGGCCAAACATAAACGAAAAACGTGGACGAAAAAAAAGACAGAGCGGCCCCGGGGGCCTGCCTCTGTCTTCGGACTCAGCTTACTTGTTGTCGCTGTTGTCGAGCTTGGCGCGCAGCAGGGCGCCCAGGCTGGTCGTGCCCGCGTTTTCGCGTGCCGACTGCTGGCTCAGGCTGGCCATGGCGCCTTGTTCGTCAACCATGTCCTTCTGCTTGATCGACAGCTGGATGTTGCGGGTCTTGCGATCCACATTCACCACGATGGCCGTGACTTCGTCGCCTTCCTTGAGCACGTTGCGGGCATCTTCGACGCGGTCGCGCGAGATTTCCGAAGCACGCAGGTAGCCGATGATGTCTTCGCCGAGGTCGATTTCAGCGCCGCGGGCGTCCACGGTCTTGACCTTGCCGGTCACGATCTGGCCCTTGTCGTTCACGGTGGTGAACGTGGTGAACGGATCGCTGTCGAGCTGCTTGATGCCCAGCGAGATGCGTTCGCGGTCGACGTCGACAGCCAGCACGATCGCTTCGACTTCCTGGCCCTTCTTGTAGTTGCGAACGGCGGTTTCGCCGGTTTCGTTCCACGAGAGGTCCGAGAGGTGAACCAGGCCGTCGATGCCGGCAGCCAGACCCACGAACACGCCGAAGTCGGTGATCGACTTGATCGGGCCCTTGACGCGGTCGCCACGCTTCGTGTTCTGAGCGAACTCTTGCCACGGGTTGGCCTTGCACTGCTTCATGCCCAGGCTGATGCGGCGCTTGTCTTCGTCGATTTCCAGGACCATGACTTCGACTTCGTCGCCCAGCGAGACGATCTTGTTCGGAGCGATGTTCTTGTTGGTCCAGTCCATTTCGGAGACGTGCACCAGGCCTTCGATGCCGGGTTCGAGTTCGACGAACGCGCCGTAGTCGGCAATGTTCGTGACCTTGCCGAACAGGCGGGTCGATTGCGGGTAGCGGCGCGAAACGCCCATCCACGGGTCGTCACCCATTTGCTTGAGACCCAGCGAGACACGGTTCTTTTCGGTGTCGAACTTGAGGATCTTGGCGGTGATTTCCTGGCCGGCCTGAACGACTTCGCTCGGGTGGCGGACACGGCGCCATGCCATGTCGGTGATGTGCAGCAGGCCGTCGATGCCGCCGAGGTCCACGAACGCACCGTATTCGGTGATGTTCTTGACCACGCCGCGCACGACTGCGCCTTCCTTCAGGGTTTCCATCAGCTTGGCGCGTTCTTCGCCCATGCTGGCTTCGACCACGGCACGGCGCGACAGCACGACGTTGTTGCGCTTGCGATCGAGCTTGATGACCTTGAATTCGAGGGTCTTGTTCTCGTACGGGGTCAGGTCCTTGATCGGACGCGTGTCGATCAGCGAACCCGGCAGGAACGCGCGGATGCCGTTGACCAGGACGGTGAGACCGCCCTTGACCTTGCCGCTGGTGGTGCCGGTGACGAAGTCGCCCGATTCCAGGGCCTTCTCGAGGGCGAGCCACGAAGCCAGACGCTTGGCGGTGTCGCGCGAGAGGATGGTGTCGCCGTAGCCGTTTTCAACGCTGCCGATGGCAACGGAAACGAAATCGCCGGCCTGGACTTCGAGTTCGCCCTTGTCGTTCTTGAACTCTTCGATCGGCACATACGCTTCGGACTTCAGACCGGCGTTGACGACGACGTGGTTGTGTTCGACACGCACGACTTCGGCGGTGATGACCTCGCCGCTGCGCATTTCGGAACGCTTCAGGGACTCTTCGAATAGGTCGGCAAAAGATTCAGACATTTATGGTTCCTTCCGTCAGGCAGGGTTGGCAGGCGCTCTTGCGAAATTGCGTGCGGCTGCTGTGGGTCTGTAGACGGCGGTTAGGTTGTGGGCGTGAGCCCGGTTGGTTGAACAACCAGCAGGCCGGTGCGCTGTCGCGCGGAAGGAGCCTGCTGGAGCGGTAGGCGCCACCCGGAACACCCGGGAGACGCAAGCCTTTCAAGCGGACTTGAAAGGCTGCACTTCAATCCGCTCAAGCGGACTTGAACGGTTGAATTTCTTGCCACCAGTTCAACACCGTGTCGATCGAGCGTTCGATGGACAGCTGGGAGTTGTCGAGGTGGCGAGCATCCTGCGCCGGCTTCAGAGGGGCGACGCTGCGGGAAGAGTCCCGGGCGTCACGTGCTTCCAAGTCGGAGCGAAGACTGTCGAGTGTAGTCGAAATACCCTTTGAAATCAACTGCTTATGCCGCCGTTCGGCGCGCTGGGCGGCTCCCGCCGTGAGGAACACCTTGAGCGCTGCGTCGGGGAAGATCACGGTGCCCATGTCGCGCCCGTCGGCCACCAGGCCGGGCAGGCGGCGAAAGCGGTGCTGCAGGTCTTGCAGCGCCTCGCGCACGGCGGGCAGCGCGGAGACGCGCGAGGCGTCCATGCCGGCGGCTTCGGTGCGGATGTCGTCGCTCACGTCTTCGCCGGCCAGCAGCACCTTGCCCTCGGTGAACTGCAGGGGCAGGGCGGCGGCGAGGGCGGCGATCTGCGCTTCGTTCGCGGCCGTGGCCTCCAGGCCGGCGCGGCGGGCGGCGAGCCCGGTCACGCGGTAGAGCGATCCCGAGTCGAGGTAGTGGTAGCCCAGCAGGCGCCCCACCTCGGCGGCCAGCGTGCCCTTGCCCGAGGCGGTTGGGCCGTCGATGCAGATCACGGGCACCTCGGCAGCCTCGGCCACCGAGAACAGGGTCTCGAAGTAGTCGGGGAAGGTCTTGGCGACGCAGTGCGGCTCGAGGATGCGCACCGGCACGCCGGCCGGATTGAAGGCCGCGAGCGAGAAGCACATGGCGACCCGGTGGTCGTCGTAGGTGCGGATGCTGGCGGGCCGCCAGCCGGCGGCGGGGAGGGGGTGGACGCGGATGAAATCGGGCCCGGCCTCGACCGTCGCGCCGAGCTTTTGCAGCTCGTTCGCCATGGCGTCGATGCGGTCGGTTTCCTTCACGCGCCAGCTTGCGATGTTGCGCAGCGTGCTGGGGCCGTCGGCGTACAGCGCCATGACGGCCAGTGTCATCGCGGCGTCGGGGATGTGGTTCGCGTCGAGGTCGATGGCCTTCAAGGGCCAGGCGCCGCGGCGGATTTCGAGCCAGTTCGGGCCGCTGTCGACCCGCGCGCCCATCTGTTGGGCGGCGTCGATGAAGCGGATGTCGCCCTGGATCGAGGCCGCGCCGACACCTTCGATGCGGATGCCGTTCTGCCCCGAAACGCCCGTTGCGATGGCCCCGAGTGCTATGAAATAGCTAGCAGAGGACGCGTCCGCCTCGACGTGGATCTCGCCCGGCGAGCTGTAGCGGCTGCCGGCGGGGATGGTGAAGCGCTCCCAGCCGTCGCGCTGCACCTTGATGCCAAAGCGTGCCAGCAGGTTCAGCGTGATCTCGATGTAGGGCTTGGAGATCAGCTCGCCGACCACTTCGATCACGATGTCGTCGGCCGCCGCGAGCGGCAGCGCCAGCAGCAGGGCGGTCAGGAACTGGCTCGACACGTCGCCGCGCACGCGGATCGGTGCGCCCAGCGCCAGCTCGCCGTGCGACACCGGGTGGATGCGCAGCGGCGGGTAGCCGGGGTTGCCGAGGTAGTCGATGCGGCAGCCGAGTTGCGTGAGGGCGTCGACCAGGTCGCCGATCGGGCGCTCGTGCATGCGCGGCACGCCGCTGAGTTCGAATTCGCCGCCGAGCAGTGACAGCGCCGCCGTCAGCGGACGCATGGCCGTGCCGGCGTTGCCCAGGAACAGCGGCAGCAGCGTCGCGCCCAGCGACGGCGGCAGCTGGCCGCCCAGGCCCGTGATGCGCAGCGAGGCGCCGGCCGGCTCGATGCCGCAGCCCAGCGCGCGCAGGGCGTCGAGCATCACGCGCGTGTCGTCGGAATCGAGCAGGTCGTGGATCGTGGTGGTGCCGCTGGCGAGCGCCGCCAGCAGCAGCACGCGGTTGGAGATGCTCTTGGAGCCCGGCAGCCGGACCGTGCCGGCGGCGCCCGCGAGGGGCGGGAGGTCGAGGAAGGCGGTCGAGAACATGTCAGCTGTCCTGCTGGGCCAGAGCGTCCGTGCTCGAATTCGGCCGCCAGGCGGCGCGCGCCTTGCTGGCGGCGGCGATGGATTGCTCCAGGCCCTGCAGGTCGCCGGCGGTCATCAGCGTCTCGAGGTCGTCGAGCGCCTTGCGGAAGGCCTGCGACTGCTGCAGCACCTGCTCGCGGTTGGCGAGCAGCACGTCGCGCCACATGACGGGGTCGCTGGCGGCGATGCGCGAGAAGTCGCGAAAGCCCGGCCCCGCCAGGCTCAGGAAGCGGTCGCCCTGCGGCTGGCCGATGAGCGCGTTGGTGTAGGCAAAGGCCAGCAGGTGCGGCAGGTGGCTCACGGCGGCGAAGGCGGCGTCGTGCTCCTCATGCGTCATGGTGACGACGTTGGCGCCGATGCCGCTCCACACCTGCGAGGCGCGCTGCACGTTGGAGCGCAGCGTGGTCTTGACGGGGGTCAGCACGACCTGGCGGCCGGTGAAGAGCGAGGCTTCGGCATGCTCGATGCCGGAGACTTCCTTGCCGGCGATCGGATGCGCCGGCACGAAGTTCGCGAACTGCTTTTGCAGGCCGTTGCGCGCGGCCTCGATCACGTCGCCCTTGGTCGAGCCCACGTCCATCACCAGCGTGTCGGCCGAGATGCCGTGGCGGATGGCCTTGAAGGTGGCTTCCGAGGCGGCCACCGGCACGGCCAGCAGCACGATGTCGGCGCCCGACACCGCCAGCAGCGCCGAGGGCGCCGCCACGTCGATCACGCCGAGCTGGCGCGCCCGTTCGGTGGTGGAGGGCGACTTGCTGTAGCCCACCACGCGTTTCACCAGCTTCGCGCGCTTGAGCGCGAGCGCAAAGGAGCCGCCCATGAGGCCGCAGCCGATCAATCCCAGTTGCTCGAACATCGCGTCGGTCCGTTCGGCTCAGGCTTTGATCGGGTAGGCGCCGAGCACCTTGTAGAAGGCGCAGAGGCCGCGCAGTTCGGCCAGCGCCGCCGCCACGTTGGGCTGCGAGGGGTGGCCGTCGAGGTCGATGTAGAAGTAGTACTCCCACTGGCCGGTGCGTGCGGGGCGCGACTCGAAGCGCGTCATCGAGACGTTGTTGGCCTTCAGGGGCACCAGCAGGTCGTGCACCGCGCCGGGGCGGTTGGGCACCGAGACGATCAGGCTCGTGCAGTCCTTGCCCGAGGCCGGCGGCATGGCCAGCGTCTGCGGCAGGCAGATCACGGAGAAGCGGGTGCGGTTGTACGAATCGTCCTGGATGGCATGCGCCACGATGTGCAGGCCGAAGCGGGTGGCGGCGCGTTCGCCGGCCAGTGCGGCCCAGGCCGGGTTGGTGGCCGCGAGGCGCGCGCCTTCGGCGTTGCTCGACACGGCGCGCCGCTCGGCGTTGGGCAGGTGCTTGGACAGCCAGGTCTGGCACTGCGCCAGCGCCTGCGGGTGGGCCAGCACGGCCTCGACGCCTTCGAGCGAATTGCTGCTGCGCATCAGGTGGTGGCGCACCAGCAGGCTGACCTCGCCGACGACATGGGTGGGCGAGTGCAGGAACAGGTCGAGCGAGCGTGTGACCACGCCCTCGGTCGAGTTCTCGACGCCGACCACGCCGTACTGGGCGCTGCCTGCGGCGGTGGCGTGGAACACCTCGTCGAAGCTGGCGCAGTAGATCAGGTCGGCGGCGCCGCCGAAGTACTCGATGGCGGCCTGTTCGCAGAAGGTGCCTTCGGGGCCGAGCACGGCCACGCGCTGGGGCGATTCGAGTGCCAGGCAGGCCGACATGATCTCGCGCCAGATGGCCGCGACATGGAGGTCCTTGAGCGGACCGCCATTGCTTTTCTGCATCTTGTCGATGACCGCGGCGACGCGGTCGGGGCGGAAGAAGGGCGTGCCTTCGCGCTTCTTGACCTCGCCGACCAGCTCGGCCACATGGGCGCGCTCATTGAGCAGGCTCAGCAGCCGTTGGTCGAGGGAGTCGATCTGCACGCGCAGACCGGCCAGGCTTTCGGAATTGTCGGGGGTGGTGGGTGGTGTGGGGGCAGAGGCGGTCATCGGTGCGAGCAACAGGGCATGCGCCTACGCATGCGATCGCTCGAATTCTCTCATGTAGGCCACCAAGGCCTGCACCCCTGCCAGCGGCATGGCGTTGTAGATGCTCGCGCGCATGCCACCGACCGACTTGTGGCCCTTGAGCTGCAGCAGCCCGGCTTCGCGCGCGCCGGCCAGGAAGGCTTCGTTGCGCCCCTCGTCGGCCAGGAAGAACGGCACGTTCATGCGCGAACGGCAGTTGGCATCGATGCGGTTGGCGTAGAAGTCGGAGCCGTCGATGAAGTCGTACAGCAGCTTCGCCTTCTCGACATTGCGCTGCTCCATGGCGGCAACGCCGGTGAGCGCGCCCTCGGTCTGCTGCAGCAGCCATTGGAACGTGAGCCCTGCCATGTAGATGCCCCAGGTCGGCGGGGTGTTGTACATGGAGTGGTTGTCGGCCACGGTCTTGTAGTTAAACGCGCTCGGGCAGATCTCGAGCGCGTGGCCCAGCAGGTCGTCGCGCACGACCACGATGGTCAGGCCGGCGGGGCCGAGGTTCTTCTGGGCGCCGCCGAAGGCCAGGCCGACGCGGGTCCAGTCGACGCTGCGCGAAGCGACGTGGGAAGAAAAATCGATGACCAGCGGCGCCTTGCTGCCGAGCGCGGCCAGGTCGGGCAGTTGCTGGAACTCGATGCCGTTGATGGTCTCGTTGCTGCACACGTGCACGTACGAGGCGTCGGCGGACAGCTGCCAGCTGGCGGGATCGGGCAGCTTCGTGTGCTGGTTGTCAGCGTTGCTGGCCGCCACGCGGGCGGTGCAGTAGCGC
Organism: Variovorax sp. GW821-FHT09D04; assembly: GCF_059416405.1. Taxonomy (NCBI): domain Bacteria; kingdom Pseudomonadati; phylum Pseudomonadota; class Betaproteobacteria; order Burkholderiales; family Comamonadaceae; genus Variovorax; species Variovorax sp. GW821-FHT09D04. The sequence goes on along the minus strand of NZ_JBWKPA010000006.1, from coordinate 157,547 downwards.
TGCGCTTCCTTGTGCGACTTGGCGCTCCAGCTGCCGGTGACGACGAAGTCGGCAACGCCGCCGCGTGACAGGTTCAGCGGCACGATGGCGTTCTCGCCGAGGCCGCCACCCTGCATGAACAGGATGTGAAAGTGCGAGGGGATGGCCAGCAGCGTGCGGATGTCGGCTTCGGCCTGGGTGCAGATGGCACCGAATTCCTTGCCGCGATGGCTCATCTCCATCACGCTCATGCCGCTGCCCTGCCAATCGAGCATCTCGGAAGCGGCGCGTTGCAGCACCGCCTCCGGCATGGCAGCCGGACCGGCCGAAAAGTTGTAGGGGCGCTTGCCGGCCGGCGTCTGCTGCTGGGTCACGTTGCTTTACTTCTTGGCGGGAGCCTTGGCGGCGGGCGCCTTGGCGGGAGCTGCTGCACCGTCGGTCGGAGCACCGAGGGCCTTGGCGACGTTGGTGTCGAGTGCGCGCATCTTGGGTTCGATGGTGGCGCGGGTTTCGGTCACCAGCTTTTCCGTCAGAGCGGTCTGCATCTTCGGGTTCAGTTCCTGGTACTTCTTGCTCAGGGGCGAGTTGATCCAGGCCAGCAGCTGCTTGAGTTCGTCTTCGCTGAAGTTCTGCTCGAGGATGGGCGTGAGGGCGCCAGGGGCGATCTGCACGGCCTTGTCGCGCACCAGCGGGTAGGCGTCGTCGAAGTACTTCTTCAGCTCGGCGTCAGCGGCCTTGGCGGCGGATTCGCGCTTGGCTTCGGGCACCTGGGTCTGCAGGTACTGCGAACCGGCTTGCGCGATGGGGGCGCTCGACTGCTCGATCAGGCCGCGTGCCAGCGACTCGATGCCGGGGCGCTGGATCTCGATGAACTGCTTGATTAGCGTGGCCTTGTCCTGGGCCATGGCGGCCATGGACGAGCCGGCGAGGGCAGCGGTCAGGAGTGCGAGCTTGAGTTGTTTTTTCACTGAGGATTCTCCGTTGAAGATGTGGAAGTGTCGTCTGCGTCCGGCTCACCTTCGCCGTTCGCGTCGTTTTCGACGATGCGTTGAAGCCCGCTGAGTTTGGCGCCTTCGTCGAGCCCGATCAGCGTGACGCCTTGCGTCGCCCGACCCAGTTCGCGAATCTCGGCCACACGGGTGCGCACGAGCACACCCTTGTCGGTGATGAGCATGATCTCATCGTCCGCATGAACGAGCGTGGCGGCAACGACCTTGCCGTTGCGCTCACTCTGTTGAATCGCGATCATGCCTTTGGTTCCGCGGCCATGACGCGTGTATTCGGTAATGCTTGTGCGTTTTCCGTAACCATTTTCGGTGGCGGTGAGCACGCTCTGCTGTTCGTCTTCGGCCACCAACATGGCGATCACGCCTTGGCCGGGCTCCAGCGACATGCCGCGCACGCCGCGGGCGTTGCGGCCCAGCGGGCGGACGTCTTCCTCGTCGAAGCGCACGGCCTTGCCGTTGTCGCTGAAGAGCATCACGTCGTGCTTGCCGTCGGTGAGCGCCGCGCCGATGAGGTAGTCGCCTTCATCGAGGTTCACGGCAATGATGCCGCCTTTGCGCGGGTTGCTGAATTCGTCGAGCGCCGTCTTCTTGACCGTGCCCATCGAGGTCGCCATGAACACGTACTGGTCGGCCGGGAAGTTGCGCTTCTCGCCGGTGAGGGCGAGGGCGACGTTGATCTTCTCGCCTTCCTGCAGCGGGAACATGTTGACGATGGGGCGTCCGCGCGAGCCGCGCGAACCTGCCGGCACTTCCCACACCTTGAGCCAGTACAGCCGGCCGCGGTTGGAGAAGCACAGGATGTAGTCGTGCGTGTTGGCGATGAAGAGCTGGTCGATCCAGTCGTCGTCCTTGGTGGACGTGGCCTGCTTGCCGCGCCCGCCGCGCTTTTGCGCGCGGTACTCGCCCAGCGGCTGGCTCTTGATGTAGCCGCTGTGCGAGAGCGTGACGACCATGTCGGTCGGCGTGATCAGGTCTTCGGTCGAGAGGTCGTAGGCACTGTGCTCGACCAGGCTGCGGCGGGCGCCGATCTTCGACTGGCCGAACTCCTGCTTGATCTCGCCGAGTTCGTCGCCAATGATGATCGAGACGCGCTCGGGCTTGGCCAGGATGTCGAGCAGGTCGTCGATCTCGGCCATGACGTCCTTGTACTCGGCGACAATCTTGTCCTGCTCGAGGCCGGTCAGGCGCTGCAGGCGCATCTGCAGGATTTCCTGCGCTTGCGTTTCCGACAGGCGGTACAGGCCGTCGCCGCCCATGCCGTACTCGCGCTCGAGGCCTTCGGGGCGGTAGTCGTCGGCGTTGATCACGCCGCCATCGGCACGCGAACGGGTGAGCATCTCGCGCACCAGCTTGCTGTCCCAGCTGCGGGTCATCAGCTCGGCCTTGGCGACCGGCGGGGTGGGCGACTCGCGGATGATGCGGATGAACTCGTCGATGTTGGCCAGCGCCACCGCCAGGCCTTCGAGCACGTGGCCGCGTTCGCGGGCCTTGCGCAGCGTGAAGACGGTGCGGCGCGTGACCACTTCGCGGCGGTGCTGCAGGAAGACCTCGATCAGGTCCTTCAGGTTGCACAGCTTGGGCTGGCCGTCGACCAGCGCCACCATGTTGATGCCGAAGGTGTCCTGCAGCTGGGTCTGCTTGTAGAGGTTGTTGAGTACCACCTCGGGCACTTCGCCGCGCTTGAGCTCGATCACCAGGCGCATGCCCGACTTGTCGGACTCGTCCTGGATGTGGCTGATGCCTTCGATCTTCTTCTCGTGCACCAGCTCGGCCATGCGCTCCTGCAGCGTCTTCTTGTTGACCTGGTAGGGGAGCTCGTCGACGATGATCGCCTGGCGCTGGCCACGGTCGATCTCCTCGAAGTGGCACTTGGCGCGCATCACGACCTTGCCGCGGCCGGTGCGGTAGCCGTCCTTCACGCCGTTGATGCCGTAGATGATGCCGGCGGTGGGGAAGTCGGGCGCCGGCACGATTTCCATCAACTCGTCGATGCTCGCCTGCGGATTGCGCAGCAGATACAGGCAGGCATCCACCACTTCATTCAGGTTGTGCGGCGGGATATTGGTGGCCATGCCGACCGCAATACCGCCGGAGCCATTGACCAGCAAATTCGGCAGCTGGCTGGGTAAAACTTTCGGTTCTTTTTCGGAGCCGTCGTAATTGTCCTGAAAGTCGACAGTTTCCTTGTCGATATCGGCCAGCATTTCATGCGCAATTTTGGCCAGCCGGATTTCCGTATAACGCATTGCGGCGGCGTTGTCGCCGTCGACCGACCCGAAGTTGCCCTGGCCGTCGACCAGCATATGGCGCATCGAGAAGTCCTGGGCCAGCCGGACGATGGTGTCGTAAACCGACTGGTCGCCGTGCGGGTGGTACTTACCGATCACGTCGCCGACGATACGGGCCGACTTCTTGTACGGCCGGTTCCAGTCGTTGTTGAGCTCGTGCATCGCGTACAGCACGCGCCGGTGCACCGGCTTGAGGCCGTCGCGGGCGTCGGGAAGCGCCCGGCCGACGATCACGCTCATGGCGTAATCGAGGTAGCTGCTGCGCATTTCCTCTTCGAGACTGATGGGCAGGGTTTCTTTGGCGAAGGAGGTCATGAGCAAGAGGCTGGCGGCAGGAAGGCGAAATTTTACGCTGTGAGGGGTGTCGCACCGCCGCAACACAAGGGCTCTATTCCGCCTCCGTCCTACGCTTCAGGGGCGTCCAGCGGCCTGTTTGCCAAAGACCCTATGGCACAATCGTCTCAACGTTTTGGGTGGTGGTCACTTAAAGCGTCCTTGATTCGCAGCGCGGCTGCGGCTTTTTCCCCAAGAGGAGAACCATGAAGAAACTGAATAAAGTGGCGATGATGTTTGCAGTCGCTGCGCTCGCCACTGCCGCCGGCGCGCAGACCCGTGTCACCGCTGCGAACGGCGGTCCTACGATCGACAACTGGCAAAACGGCACCGGCGAACTGGTCTGGAAGAACGGCACGAACGAACTGTGCTGGCGCGATGCCAACTGGACGCCCGCAACGGCTGCCGCCGGTTGCGACGGCGCTCTGGTTCCGGCTGCTCCGGCTGCTGTGGCTCCCACGCCTGGCGCTCCGGTCGCTCCGCCTGCCGCACAAGTCGCTGCTTCGAAGGTCACCTTCGCTGCTGACGCCTTCTTCGACTTCGACAAGTCGGTGCTGAAGCCCGAAGGTCGCGCCAAGCTGACCGACCTGGTCGAGAAGATCCGTGGCGTGAACCTCGAAGTCATCATCGCTGTGGGTCACACCGACTCCATCGGTACCGACGCCTACAACCAGCGTCTGTCGGTGCGTCGCGCCGAAGCCGTCAAGGCCTTCCTGGTCTCGAAGGGCATCGAACGCAACCGCGTCTACACCGAAGGCAAGGGCGAGAAGCAGCCTGTGGCTGACAACCGCACCAAGGAAGGCCGCGCCAAGAACCGTCGCGTGGAAATCGAAGTGGTTGGCACCCGCGCCAACTGATCGATCGATTCCATCGACGAATGAAAACCCCGCCTCGGCGGGGTTTTTTTATGCCTGCCGTATTTGCGGCCGTGCCTGAGGCAAGCCCATTGCGTTCGAGCCGGGCTTTGCTCGCTTCATAATTGGCCCATGACAGAAAACGTGAATGCAGACCCGGCCGAACTGGCCAAGTTTTCGGAGCTCGCACACCGGTGGTGGGATTTGGAGAGCGAATTCCGCCCGCTGCACGAAATCAATCCATTGCGGCTGGAATGGATTGACGGTATTGCGCCTATTTCGGGCCAGCGCGTGGTCGATATCGGCTGCGGCGGCGGCATCCTGGCCGATTCGATGGCGCGCAAGGGCGCCGACGTGCTGGGCGTCGACCTCGCGACCAAGGCGCTCAAGGTCGCTCAACTGCACGCCCTCGAAGCCGGGACGCGCGGCGTCAAGTACCGCGAAGTCAGTGCCGAGGCGCTGGCAGCCGAGCAGCCCGGCAGCTTCGATGTGGTCACCTGCATGGAAATGCTGGAGCACGTGCCCGATCCGGCATCGGTGATCCAGGCCTGCGCCACCCTGGTGAAGCCGGGCGGCTGGGTGTTCTTCTCGACCATCAACCGCAACCTGAAGTCCTTCATGCTGGCGATCGTGGGCGCCGAGTACGTCCTGGGCATGCTGCCGCGCGGCACGCACGAGTACCCCAAGCTGATCCGTCCCAGCGAACTGGCCGGCTACTGCCGCGCTGCCAGCCTGGACCTGCGCCACACCCGCGGCATGGAATACAACCCGCTGACCCGCCGCTACTGGCTCAGTGCCGACACCAGCGTCAACTACCTCTTCGCGACCCAGAAGCCGGCGCTGCCGGAGGCGCAGGGATGATGAAGATCGGGAGCACGACCACACAGGCCATCCTGTTCGACCTCGACGGCACGCTGATCGACAGCGCGCCCGACCTCGGCGCAGCCGCCGACAAGATGCGCACCGACCGCGGCCTGGAGCCCTACCCACTGGAGCGCTACCGCCCGATGGCTGGCGCCGGCGCGCGCGGCATGCTCGGCATCGCATTCGGCATCACACCCGATGCGCCCGAGTTCGACGCGCTGCGCGAGGAGTTCTACGTCGCCTACGAGCGCCGCATGCTGCTCAACACGCTGGTGTTCGAGGGCGTCGTGCCGCTGATCGAGGCGATCCGCGAGCGCGGCTTGCGCTGGGGCGTGGTCACCAACAAGTCGGCCCGCTTCACCGAACCGCTGACGGCTGCGATGCCGCTCTTCGCGAGCGCGGGCGCGATCGTGAGCGGCGACACCACGCCGTTCGCCAAGCCGCACCCCGAACCGCTGCACGAGGCGGCGCGCCGTCTCGGCGTGGCGCCCGAGGCCTGCATCTACGTGGGAGACGACGAGCGCGACATCATCGCGGGCCGCGCCGCGGGCATGGGAACCGTGGCGGCCACCTACGGCTACATGGGTTCGCAGGCCGATGCGGCGCTGTGGAAAGCCGATGCCTCAATCTCTTCGCCCCTGGAGCTCTTGAAGTTACTCAATAGCGCCTAAAATGAGTCGCTTGGGGCTGCACTGGTTTCGACGTGGGTTCGGAGTCGCAGCGGGGCATGTCGAGCTGAATGCGCTCGTAAAACAGATTCAAACAAACTAACTGCAAACGACGAACGTTTCGCACTCGCTGCTTAATTGCCAGTGAGCCTTGCAACAGTTGGCCGATGGGCTGGGCAAGGGGGTCTGGAGCAATCCTGACCTCCCGGCTGCAAGGATAATTACATGGGCTGGCTCCGATCCGGGTACCTTGGGTCGGGGCGAGAAAATAGGGTGCTGGCGTCCGGTTTAGCGTGTGACTGCGCGACTCCGGAAGCGAGACTCAAATCAGATCACTACACATGTAGAACTGCGCGATGAAGGCTTGCGGACGGGGGTTCAAATCCCCCCAGCTCCACCACACAACGACCCAGGGCGTTCACTGAAATTCAGTGAACGCCCTTTTTCATTGGCCAGACGGCTTCGTTTGGACGACCCCCGCGATCCCGTCGATGGGGTTCACTCCACACGCTAGCTAGTCAATCGCGATCTTGTTCTTCTTCACAAGGTCTGCCCAGCGCCGCATGTCGGTGTGGATGTAGTCGGCGGTCTGCTTCGCGCTGCTGGCTTCGGGAAACATGCCGACGTTCTCGAAGCCTTTCATGACCTCCGGGTCCTTCAGGGCTTGTGCCACCGCTTCGTTGAGGCGATCGCTTCGGTCTGCCGGGAGGCCCGTGCGCGCAGCGAGGACGAACCACTGGCTTGCTTCGAAGTTGGCGATGCCGGCTTCCCTGAGTGTCGGCACCTCGGGCAAGGAGGCGGAGCGGGTCGCCGTGGAGACCCCATACGCCTTGAGCTTGCCGGACTTGATGTGCGGGAGCACGGGTGTGATGCCCAGCACGGCCAGGGGGAGCTGTCCACCGATCACGTCGGTCACCGCCTGGTTGCCGCCCTTGTAGGGCACATGCGTCATCGTCACGCCTGTCAGTGCCTGGATGAGTTCTCCGGTCAGGTGTTGGCCGGTGCCGTTGCCGGAAGAGCCGTAGCTGTACTTGTCCGGGTGGGCGGATGCGTCTGAGAGCAGGGCCTTGAGGTCCTTGGGTGCGTCGGGCCGTGCCGGTCCTACGAGAACGGTGGAGCCTTTGGCGAGCATGGCGATGGCGCTCATCTCCTTGCCGATCTGCGGCATCGGGATGCTCGTGAGCACCGGGCCGGGAACCGTCACCAGGGTATAGCCGTCGGCGGGCTGGGTTGCCACGTATCGCAGCGCGAGCGAGCCCGTGGCGCCGGGCTTGTTGTCGACCACGATGGGCTGGCCGAGCGTCGCTTCCAGCTTGCGGGCGACAAGGCGCGTGACGACATCGACGCTGCCCCCGGGTGGGTAGCCGACGACCCAGGTGATCGCTCGAGAGGGGTACTTCTCTTGCGCGAGCGCCGCAGAAGACGCCAGCGCCGTGAGCGCGCAGAAGATCAGAAAGAGGCCTCGGCGGCCGCCTGGATGCTTGGACATGGGGTGAGCCTTCTGGGACGGTGGAGAGATGCTCGAGCGCGTCAGGGATTCCGCGGCCTCAGTCTGGCGCGCCCGGCGCCGTGTGAGGATGTGCTGCCGCACTCTGATGGAAGGCGCGGACCATCCGCTGGATTGGCCCCAGGACCCACGTGTTGTAGACGAGCACATCCGACTCCTCCTTGGGGTCGCGCGTGATGTTGAAGAGATAGGGCGACTCGAGCTTGCCCTTGCCTTCGTTCACCTCGGGCTCCCAGTAGAAATGCAGCTTCCAGTCGCGCCATTTCACTGCGCGCAGTTCGTTCTTGATATGGAAGAGAAAGCCCTCGCGCAAGGATTTCTGTTCGCCGAGGAAGAAGGGCATCTGGTCCATGCCATCGATCGGCCTGTCCTCGGGAATGCGGGCGCCACCCGCGCGTGCCAGCGTGGAGAAGAGGTCGGTGACGTGCACGATCTCGTTGCTCACCCGGCCTGCGGCGATCTTGCCCGGCCAGCGCACGATGCACGGCACGCGCAGGCTGCCTTCCATGGCCGTGTGATAGGTGCCGCGCCAGGGGCCGGCCGTGCCGCGGTACGGAGCGCGGAACTCGGGGCCGTTGTCGCTCGCGAAGATGAAGAGGGTGTCTTCTGAAATGCCGAGGCGCTCGATCTCGTCGATGACCTGGCCCACGCGGTGATCCATCTCGACCATGGAATCGGCGAAGTCGCCATGGCCGGTGCGGCCCGCGAAATCGCGGTGAGGCAGGGTGGGGAAATGCAGGTGCGTGAGCGGCAGATAAAGGAAGAACGGCTTCTGTGCCGCGTGGTTGCGCTGGATGAATTCCAGAGACCGGTTCGTCAGCGTCTCGTCGATGCGCCGGCGCGAATCCAGGTTGTATTCCTCGACGTTCTGCGAAGGCGCACCGGCACGGCCCTGCATGATGTACGGGATGTCCGCCACGCTCGGGTCGTAGCCGACACTGGCCGTGAACTGGCTCTCGTCCGTGGTGCGCGGAATGCCGTACCACTCGTCGAATCCCCGGTCGCTCGGGAAGCGGCCTTCCACATCGCCCAGGTGCCATTTGCCGTAGTGCGCAGTCGCATAGCCCTGTGCCGAGAGCAACTGCGCCAGGGTGATCTCGCGGCGTGCCAGGCCCTGAGGCAGGCCGGGCGGCACCGATTGCAGGCAGCCCGTGCGGATCGGATGCCGCCCGCTCATCAGCGCGGAGCGCGTCGGCACGCAATCGCTCTCGACATTGAAGTTCTGCAGCAGAAGGCCTTGGCTGGCGAGCGCGTCGATGCGTGGCGTGGGCGCGCCCCGCAGCGCCCCGCCGCCGTAGCAGCCGAGCTCGCCCCAGCCGAGGTTGTCGGCAAGGATGAGAACGATGTTGGGTGGGTTCATGGAGGGACTCATTGCGACTGCAGTCTAGGAACGGCTAGGATTCGGGTGTTTCCAATTGGGAAATCTTCGTTGACTTTTATTCATGTCCTTCTCGGCACGCGACCTCGACTACTTCCTGGAAGTGGCGCGCCATGGGCAGCTGGCCCGTGCTGCAACCAGCCTGACGGTGACGGCCGCGGCGCTGTCCAAGGCGATCCGCCGGCTGGAGGACGAGATGGGGCTCGGTCTCTTCGAGCGCTCGGGCCATGGCATGACACTCACGCCCTTCGGCGTCGCGTTCCGCGAACGTGCGCAACGCATGAAGTCAGAGCACGACGAGGCGCTTCGTCATGCGGGCGACGTCCGCGCAGGACGCGCCGGGCTCATCCGTGTGGGCGCGACGCTGGCGGTTCTGGATGCCGTGCTTTCACCGGCGCTTGCGGCGCTGCAGCCCCGTCGCCCGGGCATGCATGTGCGCCTGGAAGTGGCGTCCTCGGACGAGTTGATCGACTGGACGCGCCAGGGCCTGCTCGATGTCGCCGTGATTCCGACCTATGAATCCATGCCGCACGGCCTGGTGCATGAGGATCTGCTGACCGATGCGCTCGTCGCCGTGGCGCGCGTGGGGCATCCGGTCTTCGCGCGTCGCCGTCTCACGATGGGCGATCTGTCGAAATTCCCCTGGGTGCTGCCGTCCGTTCACTCGGCTGCACGCGCGAAGCTGGACGAGGTATTTCGCTGCGCGGGCGCGACGCCGCCGCAAGGCGCGATCGAGGTGCACTTCAATGCGTCCTGGTCGCTGCCGGTGCTTGCAGCGACCGATCTGATGGGCATCGTCCCGATCTCCGTGCTCGCACTGCCCCAGGCGCGTGGTGTCAAGGTGATTCCCGTTGACGCGCTGTCGATTCCGAGGCGCATCTCGCTTTTCTCACGTCCGAATACCTACCGCTCCCCACTCCTCGAGGAGTTCGTGCAGGCGCTCAAGGCACTGGCGCCGGCGCAGCGAAGCAGCGCGGCGCGCAAGGGCTGACGGACGCTCGCTGAGGTCGTCTTCAGTTCGCTGTCGTCGCCTTCACCGGCCAGTCGCGCAGCTTGCCCGGGTTCAGCAAGCCCATCGGATCGAAGCGCTGCTTCACCTCGATGACTTCCGGCGGCAGCGGGCCGCCGGCCTTGCCGTCTTCCACGATGTTCACGTGCGGGTTGTTGATGTGCACCTGGTGCGCACGGTGGATGTCGATGATCTCGTTCAGGCGATCCTCGGTACTGAAGCGCACGAGTTGCAGCCCGCTGCAGGTGAGGAGCCCCGCCGCGTTGCGCAGGAACTCGACGTGCATCATGACCTCGCCGCCCAGCAGTTTTTCCATCTCGATGACCTGCTCGACATGCCGGCCGGGGATGAACCCGCTTTGCAGGTAGGTCAGCGTCGGGTCGATCTTCAGCGCGTGCAGCGTCGTGTGGTTCCAGGTGAACTCCATCAGCGTGCGGTTGCTCTTCTGCACTTCGGCGGCCGTCTTGCGGTAGCTCACGGTGCCACCGTGCGCCTGCACCAAAAGCATCATGGCCGGCTCGCTCTGCTCGGCCACCAGCGACAGCACCGTGTGGCAGCCCTTCGGCAGGTGCGTCGCCAGCTGCGCGAGGTGGTCGGCGATGGGCGCCGCGAAGAAGGTGACGCCGCGCTTCACGATGCCCGGCGCATGCGCGAGCTTGTCCGCGAAGTTCAGCGCGTTCTCGAAGTCGTCGAAGGTCACCAGCGTCTCGAGCCACGGATGCGCGGGCGCCAGTGCGATCTCCAGCTCCAGCACGAGGCCGTTGGTGCCCCACAGGTGGTGCATGCGCATCGCTTCGGCGCCGCGCAGTTCGATCACCTGCGGCTCGGCCTCGATGGTCATCGCGCGAATGCCCAGCACATTGCCGGGCGCGCCCAGCGGCCCGTAGTTGATCGAGCCCACGCCGCCGAAGCCACCACCGAACAGGCCGCCCAGCGTCGCGCTGCGGTAGGTCGAGGGCACGCAGCGCATCTCCTGGCCGGTGGGTCTTGTCTGCTTCTCGAGTTCGCCCAGGCGGATGCCGGCCTGCGCGCGCGCCACGCCGGGCTGCACCCACAGGCAGGCGTTGTAGCCCGTCATGTCGAGCACCACGCCGCCGGCGAGCGGCGTGGTCTGGCCGTAGTTGCCGGTGCCGCTGCCACGAATGGTGATGGGCACGCCGCGGCGCGCGCAGGCGCCCACCACCGCGCGGATGTCTTCTTCGGTGCGCGGGCGCACCACCACGTCGGCGCGCTTGTCCTTCAGCTGGCGGGTGAGCACCGGGCTGAACCAGGAGAAGTCCTGTGAGAGGCGCGTGACGCGGCCTTCGTCGGTGATCCAGTCGAGGTCGGGGAGTTCGAGCAGCAGTTGTTCGATGGCGGAAGCGGGAGCATTCATGGTCGATTTCAATCCTGGGAAAGTTCGCTCGCATGCCACGAGCCCAGCGCCACCTTGGTGAGCCAGGCCATCAGCACGAAGAGCGCGACACCGGTGAGGGAGATGAGCAGCAGGGCCGCGAACATGCGCGGAATGTTCAGCTGGAAGCCCGCCTGCAGGATCTGGTAGGCCAGCCCCGCGCCCGAGCCGCCGGTGCCGGCCACGAACTCCGCCACCACCGCGCCGATCAGCGCCAGGCCGCTGGAGATGCGCAGCCCGCCGAAGAAATAGGGCAGCGCGCTCGGAATGCGCAGGCGCACCAGCTGCTGCCAGCGCGTGGCGCGGTTCAGCTTGAAGTAGCTCTGCAGGTCGGGGTCGATGCTGCGCAGGCCCAGCGTGGTGTTGCTGATGATGGGAAACAGCGCCACCAGCGCCGCGCACACCGTCATGGCCGCGACCGGGTTCTTCACCCAGATGATGATCAGCGGCGCCACGGCCACGATGGGCGTGACCTGCAGCAGCACCGCGTACGGAAAGAGGGCGGTCTCGATGCGCTTGCTCTGCACGAACAGGAACGAGATCAGCACACCCGCCACCGTGGCCAGCGCGAAGGACAGCACCGTGATCTTCAGCGTGACCAGGAGCGCGCTGCCCAGCGGCGCCCAGTCGGTCACCAGCGTCTGCACCATCAGCCAGGGCGAGGGCACGAGGTAGGGCGGCAGTTCCATGGCGACCACCATCCATTGCCACAGCGCGACCAGCACCACGCCGATGAGCACCGGGTAGAGCACGCGCTGCACGCGCGGCTGGCTCAGCAGGGGCGCCGCGGGTTTCGTCGCCGTCTTCATGGCGCGGCCTCCTCTTCTTCTGTGGTGCTGGCGCGCAGCAGGCTGTCCTGCAACTGCTTCGCGTGGCGCGCGAACGCGGGCGTGACCATGAAGTCGGCCTGGCGCGGGTAGGGCTCGTCGATCTGGAACTGCTCGACCACGCGACCCGGCCGCGCGGCCATCATCACCACGCGGCTCGAGAGGAACACCGCCTCGTGGATCGAGTGCGTCACGAAGATCACCGTGAGCTTCTTCTTGCGCCACAGTTCGAGCAGGTCGGCGTCGAGCTTGTGGCGCGTGATCTCGTCGAGTGCGCCGAAGGGCTCGTCCATCAGCAGCAGGTCCGGCTGCGTGACCAGGCCGCGCGCGATCGACACGCGCATCTGCATGCCGCCCGACAGCGCGCGCGGCAGCGCACTGGCGAACTTCTCCAGCCCCACGAGTGCGAGCGATTCCGTCACCCGCGCGTCGGCCTCCTTGCGCGGCACGCCGGCCAGGTCCAGCGGCAGCCGCACATTGGTCTGCACGCTGGCCCACGGCATCAGCGTGGGCGACTGGAACACGAACGACATCTTGTGCGGGCAGTCGTGCAACTGCGCCACGGGCTTGCGCCACACCAGCAGGCGCCCGTCGCTGGGTTCGAGCATGCCCGCCACCATCTTCAGCAGCGTGCTCTTGCCGCAGCCCGAGGGGCCCAGCAGCGTGACGAACTCGCCTTCGGCGATCGACAGGTCCACCGGCAGCAGCGCCTGCGTGCCGTTGGGGTAGGTCTTCTCGGCCGAGAGCACTTCCACCGCCGGCACGGCAGGCGTGGTCGGCGGTGCGAGGGTGTGGGGTTCGATGCGGTTCATGGCCGGCGAGGTTCAGGGCAAGACCTTGGCGTCCTTCACGAACTCGGTCGTGTAGGTTTTGGCCAAGTCGACCTTGGCCGGATCGAGCAGCTTGGAGGCCACGAGAAAGTCGTAGCTCGCTTTGGCGCGCGCATCGGTGATCACGCCGATGCCGAGCTTGGCCGCATCGCCGCCGGTGACCATGCCCATCTCCTTGAGCTTGGCCACGCTGTAGGCGAGCTGGTCGTCGGTCATGTTGGGGTTGTCCTTCTTGATCAGCGCGTTGGCCGGTGCCGGGTCGGCCAGGTAGCTCTTCCAGCCCTCGGCCGAGGCCTTCACGAAGGCGGCGACCTGCTTGCTGCGCTCCTTCACCGTCTTGTCCATGCACGACACGGTGACCGCGTAGGAGGGGTAGCCGTGGTCGCTGAACATGAGCACCGTGCTCTTCACGCCGGCCTTCTGGATGGCGTAGGGCTCGGAGGTCAGATAGCCCTGCTGCGCGGTGTTCGGGTCGGCCACGAAGGGCTGGATGTTGAAGGTGTAGGGACGCGTCTGTTCGTCCTTCAGGCCGAAGCGGGCCTTGAGCCACGGCCAGTAGCCGCGGTTGGCCTGCGCGCCGATGAGCAGCGTCTTGCCCTTGAGGTCCTCGAACTTCTTGACGTCGTCGTGCGCGATCAGCACCTGCGGGTCCTTCTGGAAGAAGGCCGCCACGTTGACCACCGGCACGCCGCCTTCGCGCACCTGCATCATCTGGATGTCGCTCGATCCCATGATGCAGTCGGCCTGGCCCGCGGCCATCATCTGCGTGATGTTGACCTGCGGGCCGCCCATGCGGATCGTCACGTCCAGGCCGTGCTTCTTGTAGATGCCCTGCGCCACCGCCTGGTAGAAGCCGCCGTGCTCGGCCTGCGCATACCAGTTGGTCATGTAGGTGAACTTGTCCTGGGCCTGTGCGGGTGCGACGGCCGCGAGGAGCGAGAGCGCGGCGGCGCCGGCCAGGGAAAGAGCGAAGGAGCGCATGGTGGGAACCTCTCGAAGGCAGGAGTGGAAGAACGGGGAAGAAAAAAAGAACCGATGTACGCAGCGCGCGCGGCACGCCTCAGGCGGGCTCGAACGACTGCTGGATGAAGCCCTGCTGGTGGCCGCGCTCCCAGGTGGCTTCCTCGCGCACGACCCAGCGCAGCGCATGAAGCTCGGTCAGTGCCTGCGCCCAGCTGCCTGCGAGCGTGTCCAGGATTTCGAGGCCCTGTTCGCGCGTGGCGCTGGTCGGGTCGCCGATCACGCCGCTGGGGCCGAAGTCGCGCGCGGTCCAGGCGCAGGCCGGGCGGCCGTCGGCCGACAGCAGCTTGATCGGGAAGGGCGGCGGAAAGTTGGCCACCGCGCGTTCCATGTGCACGGTGTCGGGCGCCAGCGCGAGCATCAGCGCGGTTTCCGAATGGCCCGCGTGCATCGCGAGCTTCTTCTCCTGCTCGCTCACCTGCCGGCTCGCCGCGCTGGGCAGGCGCGACACGCCGTGCGGCACGATCACGAAGTCGCCATGGCGCAGGCGCAGTTCGCGCGCCGCCATCTCCAGCACCTGCGGCTGGCCGCCGTGCCCGTTGGCGAACAGCAGCTTGCGAAAGCCCGAGCGATACACCGATTCGCCGATCTCGATCACGGTCGACAGCAGCGTGGTGCCCGTGAGCGTCACCGTGCCGGGAAAGTGCAGGTGCTCTTCCGACTTGCCGTAGGTGATCGGCGGCAGGGCAAAGGCGCGCACTTCGGCCGGCAGCTTCTCCAGCGCCTTGCCCATCACGCCCGAGGCGATCACGCTGTCGACCGAGCACGGCAGGTGCGGGCCGTGCTGCTCGATCGCGCCGCACGGCAGCACGATGACGGTGTTCTCGCGGTCGGGCAGCGCGGCGATTTCGGTCCAGCTCAGGTAGGGCAGGAAGCGGTGGGGCGGAATGTAGCCGTGGAGCATGGGGGTCCTTGCGTGTTCTTTATTCAGGGAAGAAAGGCGATGCATCGCCGTGCGTCACGCGGCCGTCGCGCAGCACCACGCGGGTGGCGCTGCGCGAGGGCCAGCCGTGGCGGTCGGCCTGCGTGAACAGCACCAGGTCGGCTTTCGCGCCGACCAGCGTGGGCGCCGTCGTGGCGGGCGTGCGTTCCAGCCAGTCGCTGCGGCACAGCGCCTGCGACCAGGTGTCGAAGGGGTCGTCGAGCTGTGCCACCAGCGCGGCCGTGCCCAGTGCCTCGACCGGATCGAAGCTGCCGAGGCGGCAGAACGGGTCCTGCACGTTGTCGCTCGCGAACAGCAGCGGAATGCCGCGCGCATGCGCTTCCTTGACCAGCGTGATGCCGCGCTGGCGCGGCGTGCGCCCGGTGACGGCGTCCTGCAGCAGCAGGTTGGTGGCGGGCAGCGACACCACGGTGATGGGCGCGCGCGCCACGGCGTCCAGCGTGGCGAAGGCCTGCGCCTCGGGCTGGGCCGCCAGCGCGCAGAGGTGGCCGCAGACCACGCGGCCTTCGTAGCCGATCTCGCGCAGCAGGCGCGCGGTGGTCTGCAGGCCCACGGCCGAGGCGTCGAGTTCCTCGTCCACGTGCAGGTCGATGTCGAGCTCGCAGGCCTGCGCCGCCAGCAGCAGGTTGCGCAGCGCGTTCTCGCTCCAGTTGGTGGAGTGCACGAAGCCGCCGAGCAGCGCGTGCGGTCCGGTGGCCTTCACCTGCCGCGCCAGGCGCAGTGCCTGCGACGCGTCTTCGAACAGGGGCAGCTTGATGAGGGCGACCTGCTCCAGCCGCACCCGGCCGGCCCATTCCTGCGCCAGCTCGGCCATGACGGGCCAGGCCGTGGGCAGCGCGTCGGGCTCCCACCAGTCGACGTGCGTGCGCACATGGGCGGTGCCGCATGCCCAGGCCCATTGCAGGCCGCGCGATGCACGTTCGCGCACGTCGGCGGGCGTCCAGTGCACGCGGTCGGCCAGCATCGCGTCGATCGCGCCGAGCAGGCCGGGCTGCACCTTTTGCATGCGCGCCAGCGTGAATGCCTTGTCCAGGTGCGTGTGCGCGTCGACGAAGGCGGGGAGGGCGAGCGTGCCGGCGAGGTCCCAGCCGGCGCCCGGCGTGATGTCCCTCGCGGGCTGCACCGAGCGGACGCGGCCGGCTTCGATGCCGATGCGTGCGAGTTCGGGCACACCGTGGCGCTGCGGCCAGTCGGCGGGCAGCAGCCAG
This sequence comes from Variovorax sp. GW821-FHT09D04, assembly GCF_059416405.1. NCBI lineage: Bacteria > Pseudomonadati > Pseudomonadota > Betaproteobacteria > Burkholderiales > Comamonadaceae > Variovorax > Variovorax sp. GW821-FHT09D04. Next base: position 141,439 of record NZ_JBWKPA010000006.1, on the reverse strand, counting down.
CGCGGCAGCCGTGCGTTGTCCAGCAGCGCGGGCGCGGTCATGCGAAACGCGCCTCCGCCGGGCCTGCGGGGGCGCTGGTTTCCATCGACAGACGGCAGGCAACGCGGACGTGCATGAATTTGACCAATCAATCAGAGCAACTGGTCAGGTTATGCAAGCGACGTGCCAGTCCGGGTGCACCGGACTGGGGAGGCGGGCGTCTGCCCGCGACTGATGCGACTACGTTGCCTGGCGCGGCCAGAGCCGCACCGCCAGCGCGGCGGTGGCCGTGGCGGTCGCCAGCGCCGTCACGCCGGCCCAGCCCCACGCGGCGAGCACCAGCGCGCCCAGCGCCGAGCCGGTCGCCATGCCGATGAACATGCTGGTGAACAGCACGGCGTTGAGCCGGCTGCGCGCACCGGGCTCGATGCCGTAGACGATCGTCTGGTGGGCGATGAGCGCCGCCTGCATGCCCAGGTCGAAGCCGATCGCGGCCAACGCCAGCAGCCACAGCTGCGCATGCGGCGCCATCAGCGGTGCCAGCCCCATGGCCGCGAACGACACCAGCGCCAGCCCCGCGCCCAGGCGCGTCACCAGCTCCGGTCCGCGCCGGTCGGCCAGCCGCCCGGCCAGCGGTGCCGCCAGCGCGCCCGCCGCGCCGGCCAGGCCGAAGGCGCCTGCCGCCGCGCTGCCCAGGTGGAAGGGCGCGCCGTGCAGCATCACGGCCAGCGTCGACCAGAAGGCGCTGAATCCCACGGCCAGCAGCGCCTGGGCCAGCGCCGCGCGGCGCAGCGTGCCGTGGCGCGACCACAGCGTGCCCAACGAGCCGAGCAGGGCGCCGTAGGCCAGGTGCGTGGTCGGCCGAAAGCGCGGCAGCCCGCGCCAGGCCGCGGCGCCGATGAGCGCGATGCTGGCCGCGGCCGCGATGAACATCGCGCGCCAGCCGAAGTGCTCGGCCACGAAGCCGCTCACCACGCGCGACAGCAGGATGCCCAGCAGCAGCCCCGTCATCACCGTGCCGACCGTCTTGCCGCGCGTGGCGTCGGGCGCCAGCGTGGCGGCGGCGGGCACGAGGTCCTGGGCCATCGTGGCCGCCAGCCCGATCGCGAGGCTGGCCGCGAGCAGCACGCCGATCGACGGTGCCGCGCCGGCCACCAGCAGCGCGGCGCACAGCGCCCCTGCCTTGATCAGCACGATGCGGCGCCGGTCGAAGCGGTCGCCCAGCGGCGCCAGCAGCAGGATGCCCAGCGCATAGCCCAGCTGCGTGAGCGTGGGAATGAAGCCCACCGCACGGGTGGAGGCGCCGATGTCGGCGCCCAGTACCCCGAGCATCGGCTGGGCGTAGTAGAGCGAGGCCACCGACAGGCCCGCGCCGGCGGCCAGCAGCAGGATCAGCGAGGCCGGCAGGCCGTGCCCCGGCGCGGAGGCCGGTGCATGCGTGGTTTGAATGGAAGACATGGTGTTAACCCTCGATTATCGAAGCAAGGGTTGGAATGTGCCCGCTGGGGGCTTGGCTTGGTAGTCCCGTGGATCGCACAATGCCCATACGCCAAACGCATAAATAAGGCCATGTCCACGTCCCCTGCTGTCGACCGCATCGAGCTGATGCAGACCTTTCTTCACATCGTCGAGGCCGGCAGCCTGTCGGCCGCCGCGCTCCAGATGGGCGCGACCCAGCCCACCGTGAGCCGTCGCCTGCAGGCGCTGGAGCGCTCGCTGGGCGTGCGGCTGCTGCGTCGCTCCACGCACGCCATGAAGCTCACGGAAGACGGCGAGCGCTGCTACGAGCGGGCCCGGGAGCTGATCGCCGACTGGCACGCCTTCGAAGCCGATCTGCGCGGCGTGGGCGACGAGCCCGAGGGCACGCTGCGCGTGGTCGCGCCGCATGCGCTGGGCCAGCTGCTGCTGGTCGGTCCGCTGGCCGAGTACCTGCGCGCCTATCCGCGCGTGTCCGTCGAATGGCTGCTGAACGACCGCCGGCCCGACTTCATCGCCGAAGGCGTCGACTGCGCGATCCAGGTCGGCGAGATGACCGACGCGATGGCCGTGGCGGTCAAGGTCTCGGAGGTCCCGCGCGTGGTGGTCGCCGCGCCCTCGCTGCTGGAGGGCCGCTCACCGCCCGCGCACGCGGCGGAACTGGCCGAGCTGCCGTGGCTTGCGCTGCGCACCTTCTATCGCAACGAGGTGCTGCTCACGCACCGGCCGACCGGCGAGATCGCGCGCGTGCCGATCCGTCCACGCATGAGCACCGACAGCCTCTATGCGCTGCAAAGCGCGGCGCGCATGGGACTGGGCGCCTGCCTGGGTTCGGCCTGGCTTCTGAACGAGGACATCGCCGCCGGACGGCTGGTGCAGCTCGTGCCGCAATGGCATGTGGCGCCGCTGCCCGTCTACCTGACCTACCCGCACACGCGCTTCCAGCCGGCGCGCTTGCGCCGCTTCATCGAGATGATGCGGCTTGCATTGGCCGACCCGACGGGCCAGGTCTGGGAGGCGCGCGTGGGCTGAGCGAGGGCGGTGCGGAACTCAGGCCTTGATGCCGCAGCCGCCCAGGACGAACGCCACCAGTTCGCGCGCGATCGGTTCGCGGTCGATCGGCGCCTCGGGCGGCAGGCCGAGCATCACGCGCGTCTGGATCGCGTAGTCGGCGTAGCTCTGGGTCATGGCCCAGATGTGCATCAGCAGCAGGCGCGCATCGAGCGGGCGCATCTGCCCGCGCGCGATCCAGCCGTTGATGATGTCGACCTTCTTCTGCGTCCACGCCTGCGCGTTGGGCCAGTAGCGGTCGAGGTTGCGTCCGCCGTCGAGCACCTCGCGCGTGAAGATGCGCGAGATCTCGGGGTTGTCGAACGCATGGTCGAGCTTCTTGCGGATGTAGTCGCCCAGCACCGTGGCCGGGTCGCTGGCGTCCTCGAACGAGAACACCACCTTCCAGGCATGCAGCACCTGCATCAGCAGCTCTTCGTAGAGCTCTTCCTTGCCGGCGATGTAGTAGTGCAGCTGGGGCTTGGTGAGGCCGGCGCGCGCGGCGATGGCCTGGGTGGAGGTGCCCTTCAGGCCGTGCAGGCTGAACTCGGTCACCGCCGCCGTGCGGATGGCCGCCATGATGCGTTCACGCCCCGGCCTCGCGCGCGACAGCGGGCCGTCGGGTGCGGGCATTTCTTGGGCGATGGCGGGGGGCACGGGGGCGGTGGCGACGGTCATGGGCGTGGGAGGCGCGGCGTGCGCCCGGCCGATGGTAATCCTTGGCCCGTGGCCCTTTCTTGCAATGAGTGCGCCTGCACCTTTCTCGATGGGCGATGAAAGGTGACAGCGGTCGGCATCGAGGCGTTTCCCTGAGCTATTTTTTTCTTCCCCTTGCCTCTACCAGCGCCGAACCGCTGTCGAAACGTAGTGTGCGCAACGCAGGTGAAGTCAGAGTGAAGTCTGTGCAGGCCTTGCGTGAACGGATCAGAGGCCGTCCAGTTCGCCCTTGACGTGCGTGCGCGTGTCGCCGCCGACCCAGACCTGGCCGGCGTCGTCGCGGGTCAGGTGGATGCGGCCCTGCCGGCCCAGGCGTGTGCCCTGCGCGGCGACATAGTCGTCTTGTGCCACGCCCGTGGCGAAGAGCCACTGCGCGAGCGAGGCATTGAGGCTGCCCGTGACGGGGTCTTCGACGATGGCGCCCAGATGGTCGGTGAAGAAGGCGCGCACTTCGAAGGCTGCATCGCCGCCCTCGGCATGAGGGCCGACCACGCCGACGTCGATGCGGGTGGGCCAGCGTCGGGCCGGCTCCAGAGACAGCACCTTCTCGGCCGACGCCAGCCGGATTCCCAGCCAGCCGGGGCCGTTGTCGATCCAGGCCGCGTCCTCGATGTCGTCGGCTTCGATGCCCAGCAGCCGCCGTGCATCGTCGAGTTCGACCGGGGTCGGCGCGCCCGAGCGGATCAGCGGCGGCGCGGCGAACGCGAGCCGTCCCTGGTCGCGCCGAATCTGGACCAGCCCTGCGCCGCACTCCTGCGTGATCACCGTGGCTTGTTGCCGGGGCGCGCCCGGGCCTGACAGCCAGGCGTGGCAGCTGCCGAGCGTGGGGTGGCCTGCAAAGGGCATCTCCCGGTCCAGGGTGAAGATCCTCACGCGGTAGTCCGCCTCCGGGTGCGTGGGTGCGAAGACAAACGCGGTTTCCGAGAGGTTGAACCAGCGCGTCAGCTGCTGCATGTCGTGCGTGGCGAGGGCGTCGGCGCCGGTGACGACCGCCAGCGGATTGCCCGAGAGCGGGCCGGCGCCGAAGACGTCGACCATGTGGACGGTGATGCTCATGCGTTCGGTCTTTCGCCGGGATTCATTGGATTCAATTCTGCGAGACCAGCAGCTTGAGCCCCGCGGCCGCGAACACCGCCGAGAGCACGCCTTCGATCCAGCGCCGCAGCCGCGCATACAGCGCAATCATCGAGGCGGTGGAGAAGACGATCGCGTAGCCGCCGAACACCATGATGCCGAGGCACACGCAACCGCCTACGATGGCCGGCAACCCGCCGGCGGGTGCGTCCTGGCGCACGCCGAGCGAGATGATCGCGATCCACGACATGATCGCCTTCGGGTTGCCGATGTGCATGAGCACGCCCTGGCGGTAGAGGGTGCGGTAGCGCAATGCGCCGCGTTCCGCGCTGTTCTTCACCGCGTCGGTGCCGGGTCGCATGGCGGACCGGCCCGCGCGAAAAGCCAGGTACAGCAGGTAGAGGCCGCCGGCGATCTTGAGCACGACAAGCGCCCGCGCATACGCGGTCAGGACCGCGGAAACACCGGTCGCCGCCAGGATCGCCCAGAAGAGCGAGCCCGTGACAACGCCGGCCGCAAGCGCGAGCGCAGGGCGGCGGCCGTCACGCATCGCGGTGCCCATGATGGCCATGTTGCTCGGCCCCGGACTGGCGGTGGCGATGAGGTACGTCCCGTAGACGAGTGCGATCTGGCTGACGGCCATGCGGGTGCTCCAAAACCAAGGGTGTCTTCGGCGGCCTGCCTTCCGGAGGCCGAGGAGTGAAAGTTACACTATTGAAATATTCAAAAAGTGTCACGTGACACTTTTATTTGCAAGGCCGCGCACGTGCTCCTTCGATCCTCCTGGACGCCCCGTCTGGCAAGCAACGGCACGAATGCCACCGAGCGGGTGGTGCTGGCCCTGGCCGACGACATCGTCGAGGGGCGGCTCGCGGGCGGCGATCGCCTGCCTGCCCATCGGGACCTGGCGAAGACGCTGCAGATCGGCCTGGGCACCGTGACGAAGGCCTATGCCATCCTGGAGCGCAGGGGCCTCACGCGCAGCGTCAAGGGCCGGGGAACCTTCGTGGCGATCCACCAGGCGCACGGCGACCGGCAGATCGATCTGTCGTCGAATGCGCCGCCGGCTGCGCTCGGTGCGCGCGTGCTGGCGCGCACGCTGACGGGCATCGCGCGCAAGATCGACGCGGATCACTTCAACCTGTACGCGCCACCCGGTGGGCACCTGGAACATCGCCGCGTTCTCGCTCGCTGGCTCGAAACGATCGGCCTGGCCGTCGATCCGTCGCAGCTGGTGCTGACCAGCAGCGCACGCCAGGCGCTGTCGCTGGCCTTCGATCTGGTGTGCGGGCGGCAAGGCGTGCTGCTGACCGAACGGATCACCTATCCCGGCGCCCTCGCGCTGGCCCGGCGCAAGGGGTGTCGCATCCAGGGCGTCGAGATGGACGCGGAAGGGATGGTGCCGCAGGCGCTCGCACAGGCGCTCGACGGCGTGGCGCCCGCCGGAGGCACGGCGGTCTATCTCACCCCGACGCTGCACAACCCGACGACGGCCACGATGAGCGCGAAGCGACGGCGGGCCATCGTGGCGGTGTGCCGCCGCGCGGGCGCCTGGATCATCGAAGACGGCGTGTATGCGGCGGCCTCCGACGGCTTGCCCCAGCTGGCCACATTGGCACCCGACATCGCGTTGCACGTGAACGGGCTCTCCAAGTCGCTCGGCCCGGGATTGCAGGTCGGCGTGCTGGCACTGCCGACCGACCTGTGCGGCCCGGCGCAGGAGCTGCTGCAGGACGTGCCCATGGCGCCGTCGGCGTTCTCCTGCGCAGTGGTCGATGAATGGCTGGCCACCGGCGTGGTCGCCTCGGTCCAGCGCGATCTGCGCCACGAGGCCCGGCGGCGTTCCAGGCTGGCCGTCTCGCTGCTCGGTGCCCGCGAACTGGTCTGGCATCCCGATGCCTACAACGTCTGGCTGCCGATGCGGCGCGATGTTGCCGAAGGCGTCGTGGCCGCGGCGGCGCAAGCCGGCGTGAAGCTCACCCCGCCGCAGACCCTGATGGCGAACCCGAAGGACAAGGCGAGCGGCCTGCGAATCTGCCTGGGCGGCCCCGGCTTCGACGAGCTGACCGGGGCCCTGGCGCTTCTGGCCACCTTGCTGAAGCGAAGCGCCTGACGCGGCGCGGACCTCAGACCACCGGTGCCGGGGCGCCGTCGGTGGGCGCGCTGGCGTGCCGGTCGTCGGGCGGCGCGGTCACGATCGAGTCGAGGGCGGGCTCGGCCTTGCGAAGGCGTGCGAGATCGGGCCGCGGCCGGCGCAGCCGCGGGTCGGGCGCGAAGGCCTGTTCCATCGCCTGCGCGGCCGACAGCAGCGCGAGGTCGCCGCGAAAGCGCCCCACCACCTGCAGGCCGAAGGGCATGCCGCGCTCGTCGGTGCCGCACGGCAGGCTGATTGCAGGGTGGGTGGTCAGCGTCACGACGTAGGTCAGTGCGAGCCAGCGGTAGTAGTTCTCCTGCGGGCGGCCGTCGATCTGCAGCGCATGCGACTGCGTCCAGGCAAAGGGCGACACCGGTGTCGTGGGCGAGAGCACGAGGTCGTAGTTCTCGAACACCTTCTGGAAGCGCTGGAGGATGCGCGTCTGTTCCGTCTGCGCCCAGGCCGCGTCCGGCAGGCTCATGCGCGCGCCCATCTCGTAGTTGCTGCGCGGGTTCGGGCCCAGGCTCTCGGGGGCGCGTTCGTAGGCCTCGCGCATGCCGGCGACGAAGGCCTCCGCGCGCAGCACGTCGAAGCAGCGGTGCACTTCGCCCAGGTCGAAGTGCACCTCGTCGCAGGCCGCAAAGAGTCCGCGCATGGCGGCCATGCGGTCGTGCATCGTCCGGCGGATCGACGGGTCGACATCGCACAGGCCGAAGTCGGTGGTCCAGGCCACGCGCAGGCGCGACAGGTCCAGCGGCGTCGGCCGCGCAAAGGCCGACGCATCCAGCGGATAGCTCAGGGGATCGCCCGGATGCGGGCCCGCCGTGGCCGCGAGCTGGAGGCAGGCGTCGGCCACATCGCGCCCCATCGGACCGACCACCGAGATCGGCGACCAGCCCAGGCTCTTGCGCACGCTGGGCACGATGCCCGGCGACGGCCGCAGGCCCACCACGCCGCACTTGGCGGCCGGGATGCGCAGCGAGCCGCCGGTGTCGGAGCCGGTGCACACCGGCAGCATGTCCAACGCCAGCGCCGCGGCCGAACCGCCCGACGAACCGCCGGCGTTGAGGTTGGGGTCGAAGGGATTGCCCGTGGCCCCCCAGACCGGATTGCGGCTGTTGGCGCCGGCGCCCATCTCGGGCACGTTGGTCTTGCCCACCACGATCGCCCCGGCGGCACGCAAGCGGCGCACCAGCTCGATGTCGTTCGACGGCACATGGTTGCGCAGGGCGGGGGTTCCCATGGTGGACAGCAGTCCCGCCGTCGGCTCGAGGTCCTTCACGCCCAGCGGCAGGCCGTGCAGCAGGCCCAGCGGCTCGCCGCTCTTCACGGCCCGCTCCGCGGCGCGGGCTTCGGCGCGGGCGCGCTCGTAGCAGGTGGCGGTCACGGCGTTGACGAAGGGGTTGAGCTGTTCGATGCGCGCGATGCAGGCTTCGAGCAGTTCGACCGGCGAAAGGGCGCGGGTGCCGATCAGCCGACGCAGTTCCACGGCGGAGAGTTCGACGAGATCGGAGGAGGAAGAAGTTTGGGTCATGGCTTTCGGAATGTGCCGCACTCAGTCGGCCTGGATGTTGGCGCGCCGGGCGACGGCGCGCATGAGCGGCAGTTCGCGTTCGATCTGCGCGAGCGAGGCGGCGGCGCCGGCGAAGGCCGGCTCCGCGCCCTGGGCCTGCAGGGCCGCCTGGGCCTGGGGCGTGGCGACGATCTTGGCGAGTGTCTTCTCCAGCCGCTCGCGCACCGGCGCGGGGGTGCCCTTCGGCGCGACGACCATGATCCAGGTGTCGGCATCGACCTCGGGGTAGCCCGCCTCGGCGAAGGTCGGAACCTGCGGCAGCTGCGAGGAGCGCTGACGGGTGGTCACGGCGATCGCCTTGACCTTGCCGCCCTTGAGCTGCGGAATGGCGGCGGTGACGGTGTCCACCGAGAACGGCACCTGGCCGCCGATCAGGTCCGTCATGGCCGGTGCGCTGCCCCGGTAGGGCACGTGCATGATCTTCGCGCCCACCGCCTGCAGGATGATCTCGCCGGTGAAGTGCGAGGAGGTGCCCGTGCCGAAGGATGCGTACGAGTACTTGTCGGGCGCCGCGCGCACCGCGCTGGCGAACTCCTTGACGTTGCCGATGGGCACGTTCTTGTTGGCCAGCAGGATCAGCGGAATGCGCGCGACGATCGCGACCGGCTCGAAGCTGCCCAGGGCGTCGTAGGGCAGGTTCGGGCGGATGGCCGGGTTCATCGTGAGGGTCGAGCCCGAGCCGAGCAGCAGGGTGTAGCCGTCGGGCGATGCCTTGGCCACGAACGCGGCGCCGACCGCCGTGCCGGCACCGGGGCGGTTGTCGATGAGCACCGGCTGCCCCAGTTCCTCCGACAGGCGCTGGCCGACCAGGCGCCCCACCGTGTCCGCGCTGCCGCCGGGCGGGTACGGCACCACCAGCGTGACGGGGCGCGTCGGGTAGGCCAATTGAGCCTGCGCCTGTGCCATCGCGGGCAGGGCCGTGCCGAGGCAGGCGGCCAGGCCCGCGAGGACGGCACAGCACCAGCGCCGCTGCGGCGCTTGCGAACGGGGAGCGTTCATTGACAGGGTCCTTCCGTAGAGCGAAGAGAAGAGGGGGAGGGGAAATGCTGGGGCACGCCCTGCGGTGTAGCAAGCACAATGATTGGAAGGTTGCGTTGCTGCTGTCGCAACGCAGACCACGTCGATGAAATCTCCCACTTCCAAGCCTCCCGCCTCCGCCCGCACCGGGGCGCGCACCGAACGCCCGATCAACCAGCGCGTGCTCCAGGAGGAGTCGATGCGCTACTTCCTGGAGGTGGCGCGCGTCGGCTCGGTCACCGAGGCGGCCGTGCGGCTGAACGTGGCGCCGTCGGCCGTGAGCCGCCAGATCGGCCGCATCGAGCGCGAGCTCGACACCCTCCTGTTCGAGCGCCGCGCCCGCGGCATGGCGCTCAATTCAGCCGGCGAGCTGCTGGCGGCGCACGCGCGCCGGGCCTGGCTCGACATCGAGCGCGTGACGGACGACATCCTCGCGCTGCGCGGCCTGCGCAAGGGCGAGGTGCGCGTGGCCGCGACCGAGGGCTTTGCCTACGAGTTCCTGCCGGCCCTGGTGGCGGCGTTCCAGGCGCGCTGTCCCGGCATCCGCTTCTCGCTCGACATGTGCGTGCAGCGCGAAGTGGCGCGCCGCGTGCGCGAAGGCCTGGTCGACCTCGGCGTGACGGTGAGCCTGGGCTCGGAGCACGGCCTGGACGTCGAGATCCGGCACCCCTCGCCCGTGTGCGCGGTCATGGCGCCTTCGCATCCGCTGGCCGAGCGGCGGCAGGTGTCGCTGGCGCAGGTGGTCCATTACCCGCTCGCGCTGCCGGCGCCCACGTCGACGCTGCGCCAGCTGCTCAACATCAGCTGCGCCCGCCAGCGCCTGCCGCTCGAGGCGGCATTGACCAGCGATCACCTCTACCCGCTGGTGCACTACGCGGCGCACGGCCAGGCCGTGACCTTCTGCGGCGAGCTCGCGCTGCGCCAGCAGCTCGAGAACGGCACGATCGTGGCGCGTGCCTTGCGCGACCGCGAGATGAACGAGCGGCATTTCGAGGTGCAGAGCATGGCGGGGCGGCGCCTGCCCGATGCGGCGCGCGCGTTCGTCGAGCACCTGCGCGAAGTGCTCAGCGCTTGATGCGCGGCGCGGGGCCGAAGCTCAGTCGGCCGTGATGTTGTTCGCTTTCACGACGGCGCCCCACATCTTGTACTGGTCGCGGGTCATCGCGCCGAGCTGCTCGGGCGAGCCGCCGCCGGGCTCGTCCCCGCGATCGACGATGCTCTTGACGACGGTCGGCTCCTTCAGGGCCGCGTTCATGGCGCTGTTGGCCTTCTTCACGACCTCGGGGCTCAACCCGGGCGGCCCGTACAGGCCGATGAAGGAGATGATGCTGAAGTCCTTGATGCCGCTTTCCGCGGCGGTGGGCACATTCGGCAGCATCGGCGAACGCTTGTCGCTGGTCACCAGCAGGGGCCGCAGCTGACCCGACTTCACGAACGGCGCGACGACGGAGGTGGCGTCGAACATGGCGTCGAGGCGGCCGGCCATCAGGTCGACCATGGCCGGGCTGCTGCCCTTGTAGGGCACATGGTTCATCGCCGGGTTGCCCAGGCGCTCGCGCAGCAGTTCCATGGTGACGTGAATCAGCGAGCCTGCGCCCCCCGTTCCGTAGTCGATGCCCTTGCCGCTCTTGGCACGCGACTTCACCTCTTCGGCGAACTGCGCGTAGGTCTTGATCGGCGAGGTGGCGGGCACCACCAGGACCAGCGGCGACTGCAGCATGATGCCGATGGGGGTCATCTTTTGCGGGTCGACGATGCCGAGCTTGGTGTACACGTGCGGCATGATCGTCATCGAGCCGTTGCCCACCAGCAGCTTGTGGCCGTCCGGCGGCGCCTTCATCAGTTCAACGGACGCGATGTTGCCGTTCACGCCGGCCTTGTTGTCGATGACCACGGGCTGGCCGAGCGCGCCCTGCATGCCGTTCGTCAACACGCGGCCGGCGAAGTCGGTCTGCCCGCCGGGCGGGAAGCCGATCAGCAGCGTGACCGATTTGCTGGGCCAGGCCGTCTGTGCCCACGCGGGGCTTGCCCCGAAGGCGCCCAGGCCGAGTGCCGCGGCACCCAGGCAAAGAAGCAGGCGCCGCGGCGCTGCACGAAGGGGCTGGGTGGCTTGGATCATGAAGTCCTCCGAAGGGTCGTCTGTGGCAAATCGCAGCGCGCCCGCCCGTGGATCGACACACGGGCCGGGGCGCTGCCCTGCGGGCTCAGTTCACGGCGAAGCAGTACATCAGGCCGGCACTGCCGCTTTGCTTGAGCTGGTCGACGCTGCAGCCCCGCGTGCCGTGCGAGGCGTTCCACGAGGCGTTGGCGACCGGGTCGGGGTTGGTGCCCTTCTTGTCGTGGTGGCCGACGATGGCCGAGCCGTCGACGCTGCGCGTCCAGTTGCCGCAGGTGGTGTCCTTGCCGGCGGCGGCCGGTGCGAGCGTGCCGTCGGGGCGCGAGCCGGTGAGGATGTCGTGCCGGTTGACCGGGTCACCGAAGCCCGAGACCACCTCGCCCTTTTCGGTCAGCGAGGTGTCCTTGCCGAGCTTGGCGTTCGCGCTGTGCAGGTCGGCCACGCTGGTGGCCACGACCACGCCCTTGGCATTGCGCCACGGCCCGGCGCCGATGCGGTCGCGTGCGTTGACGGCCGGCTGGCCGCCCGCTTCGGCGGCGCTCAGGTAGGCACGCCAGGTCTTGCCGCCCGCACCGGCGCTGGCGGCCAGCGCCTGGCACTGGCGGTCCGCGCCGGCCAGGCCGCCGAGGTCGCCGCCCTTGCCAGGGTTGGCACTCGTGATGAAGAAGCTCATCGGGTTGGCGTCCTTGCCCGAAGACATGGCGCCGCATGCAGCGAGGAGCGCGACCGCCGAGGCCGCGGCACCCCATGACAGAACGGAACGATGGCGCATGCGAGGTCTCCTTGGAGTGGTTGGAGTTGGCGAGGCTACCCGCTTCGCACACGCCGCGTTCCCCTCGACAACCCGCAGACACGCTGGCCGTGGGCGAGGTGGTCGAGGGGGCGCGTGCTCAGGGCGTCAGCGCCGCGGAGCCCGCGATCGCGTTCGCCTCGGCCGCGCAGTCGGCCGCGGGCGGAGCGCTGTCCGGCCGGCTGCGTGCCTGCGCGATCTCGTTCTTCGCCGCGCTCATCTGCGCCGTGAACACCGGGTTGGCGTGCAGCCGGCCCACGGTGGCCGCGCCGATCAGGCGTCCTGCTTCGATGTCGCTGCGCCAGTGCACGCCGCAGATGCCGCGGCTTTGCGCGAAGGCGCGGCCGCGCTGCAGCAGCGCGTCCGTGCGCTCCGGCGCGAGCTCCGTCAGCACCAGCGCCCAGGCCCAGCCCAGCGCCGAGTGCCCGGAGGGGTAGGAGCCGTCCTTGGCCAGGTGCGCTTCTTCCTTCGGCGTGCAGCTGGCGGCCTTCAGTGCCACGAAGGGCCGCGTGCGCTGGTACTTCTCCTTGGCCTTGTAGGTGGCGCCGCCGGCATCGGCCAGCGTGCGCCGCAGCAGCATGTTCAGGTGCGGCGTCTGCTGCTCGGAGATGCGCACGCCCAGCGCGCAGGAGAAGGTGGAGGCCGCCTCCGGAAAGCGCAGGTTGGCATCGCGCACCGCGAGCGCGCCGCGCGGCGAACCCTGCAGCGCGGTGAGGCTGCGGAACGCGGCGACGTCGGCCGCCAGCGCGGCCGAGTTGGCCTCGGGCGGCGGCGGCAGCAGCGCCAGGCTGTCGGGCATCTCGGCCGAGGCCAGGTAGCCCTTGAGATAGCCCGACCCCGGGCGTGTTTCGCCGACGTCGGCCGCCGAGGTGGTCGGCGCGGGCGGCGTGGCGCATCCGCCCGCGAGCAGGGCCGCGATGAGCAGCGGCGACAGGTGTTTCAAAGCCATGGGTACCTCTTCTCGCATGCGCTCAGAACGCGTGGCGGATGCCGAAGTCGTAGCCCATCGACGAGCGCGGCGCCCAGCCTGCAGCCTGCGCGGTGCCGCCCGTGAGGTAGGCGGCCGAGCCGCCGGTGATGGCGCCCATCACGCCGGGGTTGTTCCAGCCGTCCTTGATGCGGATGCGCGACACCGAGGCGTACAGCGCGGTGCGCTTGGACAGGTTGTGCACGTAGCCCAGCGAGATCTGGTTGGCCGTGGTGTCGCGGTTGCCGTTCAGGCCCCACAGCAGGCTGTTCAGGTCGGTCGCGGCCGGCGCGCCGTTCTTGTACTTCACCGACGCGTACGACGCGCGGATGAGGCCTGGGCCCACCGGCACGGTCACGCCCAGCATGTAGCCGTTGTACTTGTCCTTGCGCGTGGCGGTGTTCATGAACGGAGCCGCCAGGCCCGGCAGGTTCTGCAGCGTGCCCGTCTCGTTCTTGTCCTGCACGCGCGACACCTCGGCGAACAGCTTGGCGGGGCCGAAGTTGTACGACGCGCCCAGGTTCAGCGCGTTGATCTTGCGCTCCTGCGTGGCGGTCGCGATGCCCAGCGCGTTGAGCGTGGTGCTGTCGGCGGCCGTGCTCTGGCCGTAGGCGATGGCCATGTCGAGCGGCCCGCTGGCATAGCCCAGGCGGCCGCCCACGTAGCGGCCCTTGGCCGATGGCGTGCCGGGCTGGTCGCTGCGCTGGGTGTTCTCGTGCAGCGTGTACTGCAGCTGGCCGTAGACGCCGCCCAGGTTCGGCGGCAGGAAGTAGCCGATCGAGTTGCCGGTGCGGATGTAGTTGTCGGTCGCGGCCACCACGGAGCCGGGGCCGGCGATGGCGGCGATGCGGCTGTTGATGTTGGCGATGAGGTTGGTGCCCACGCCGTTGGTGCCGAAGGGATCGAAGACGGTGTCGTTCCAGAAGGTCGCGGCGTAGTCGCGGCCCAGGCGCAGTTCGCCGAACGGGCCCGACAGGCTCATCGTCGAGCGGCGGTTGAAGTTGGTGATGCCCTTGGCGCCGTCGTCGTTGGTGATGCCCGACTCCAGCCAGAAGCTCGCCGCCAGGCCGCCACCGAGGTCTTCCGTGCCGCGAAAGCCGACGCGGCTGCCCGCATAGCCCGAGTTCGACAGCGCGGTCTGGCTCGTCTTGGCACTGCCGCCCGCGGCGTTCGCCGGTTGCAGCGCGAAGGGGTTGGGGCTGTGGTACGTGCTCTTGGACGTGTAGCGGCTGATGCCGACGTCGACGATGCCGAACACCGTGACGGACGATTGCGCCGATGCAGTACCGGCAATCGCGAGAAGGGCCAGTGCGGCGAGGGAGTGATGTTTCATGGCAGGTCTTGCTTTGCTTGCTTCTTCAGGGATGAACGAGTCCGCTGGTGCGCATCGCTGCGTTCCAGGGCTCGGGTGTTCCGAAGGGCGGATGCCCTTCGGGGACTTCGGGAAAAAGGGGGGCGGCCTCTAGCCGCGCACGCAGGGCGTGCGGCCGCGCATCACGGCATTCGCATCGCGTCGCGCGAGCCGCGCATGCTGCGCAGGGGTCTCGTCGTTCGCGCATCGCGTCGCATGCGCGACGCGAGAAGCCGGATCAACGAACGCGCCGCGGTGCTGCAAAACAGCGGCAGGCGTGCAGGCAGGGAACGTGCATGTCTCACTTAGGGAGTTCCTCGTTGTTCTTTGATTGGCCAGTCCTATGATAGGAATCGCTGCTCTTCGAATCCGTCAACCAGGCAACAGTTTTTGCTGAGTCATCCCATGGAATACCCGCAACCCGTATCGCAGAGCACAAGGGAAGAGATCGAGCACGGGCTGAGCACGTGCGCGGTGTTTCTCGATTGGCCGAAAGACCGGCTGCGCGAGTTGGCGAACGCCGCGCGCGCCAGGCACTACCGGCGCCGCACGCCGCTCGTGAGTCGCGGCAACCACCAGCGGGAGGTGTTCGTGATCGTGTCGGGCTCGATCGAGATCGCGGCCACCAACGCGGCCGGCGACAAGTACATCCTCTCGGTGCTCGGGGCCGGCCAGATCACGCGCATGGTGCATCTCATCGACGACATGCAGCCCATCTTCGCCTTCGATGCGCGCGCCGATTCGCACATCATCCACATCCCCGGTGCCGCGATGCGGCGCATCCTCGATGCGGAGCCGGTGCTGTGGCGCAGCATCGCCCAGACCATGCTGCGGCGCTATCGCATGAGCGCCGAGATCCTGCAGGACCAGGTGCTGGGCTCGGTGCGCCGGCGCACGGCGATCACGCTGCTCAACATGGTGTATCGCTACGGGGACGCGAGCGGCGCGCCGTGCGACACCGAGCTGCGCGTGTCGCAGACCGACCTGGCGAACATGCTGGGCGTGTCGCGCCAGACCGTCGGCAAGGAACTGGCGCAGTTCAAGGACGAGGGCGTGCTCGGCTGCAACGAGGGCTACCGCCTGGTCACCGTGGTCGACCTGCCCCGGCTGCACCGCATCGCCGCGGAAGACTGAGGCCTCAGCACGGCGCGCAACTCAGGCGGTAGGCGTGCGGGCTGGTGCCGGTCCAGCGCACGAAGGCATGCCGGAAGTTCGCGGCCTCGCTGTAGCCCAGGCGCTCCGCGATCTCCTCGGTGGTCATGCGGGTCTTGCGCAGGTACTCGATGGCCAGCCGCAGGCGCACCTCGTTGAGGATCGACCGGTACGTGGTGCCGTGCGTCGCGAGCCGCCGCCGCAGCGTGCGCGGCTCCAGCGCGAGCGTGCGGGCCATCGACTCGATGCTCGGAAAGCGCCACGGCATCTGCTCCACCAGCGTGCGGCGCACCGCCGCGGCGATGCCGCCGGCATGCGCCAGCCCGGCCACGAACTGCTGGCAGCTCTCGCTGGCCATGGCGTGCGTGAGCGGATCGTGCAGGCGCGGCGCGCGCGTGCACCAGGCCTCGTCGAACTGCAGCGCGTTGTCAGGCTGGCCGAACTGCACGGGGCACTGGAACCACGCCTCCCAGACGCCCGCGCCGTGCTCGGGAGCGGGGCAGGCCAGGCGCAGGCCCGTGAAGCCGAAGCCATCGCCGTAGAGGTCGCGCGCCAGCGTCAGGTGGGCCGCGAAGGTGAAGGCCAGCGCAAAGCGGTAGAGCGGGTCGCGCGGGTCGGGCGACACCAGCACCTCGAAGCTGCAGGTGCCCGGCGCGCGCGCGGGGTCGTGGTGCATGTCGGCCAGCGGCCCGATGGCGCGGCGGTAGGTGATGGCGAACTCGATCAACGCGCTGAAGGTGGGGCTGCTCTGCAATGCATAGCCCCACATGCCGTAGGCCGTGAGGTGCATGCGCGCGCCGGCGCGCAGCGCCACCGTGGGGTTGCGTGCCAGCGCGAGCGCATTGCGCAGCACGGTGACCGTCTGCGCATACGACACACGCGTGCCGGGCTCGCGCAGCGCGGCCTCGTCGAGCTCGCTGCCGGCCAGGGCCTGTGCGGCGGGGATGCCGTCCGAGGCCAGCGTGGCGACGATCGCGGCGATGCGCTGCGGGGTGTACACCCGGGGTTCGAAATCGGGAGGCGGGTGATGCACGGGTCTCGGCCGGCGGCGCAATCAGTCCAGCGTGACGCCCGTGGCCCGCGTGAGCTTCAGCGACACGGGCAGGAACGCCTTGTACGCCGCCGAGGCTTCGGTCGGCGTGTTGCCGATGGGCTCGGCGCCCATGTCCTCGATGCGGCGCTGCACTTCGGGCTGCTTCACCACCGCGGCGACTTCGCGGCTGAGCTTCTCGACGATGGCATCGGGCGTCTTGGCCGGCACCAGCAGCGAGGTCGGCGCCATGAGCATGAACATGTCGTCCTTGTAGCCCTGCTCGGCGAAGGTGGGCACCGTGGGGGCGGCCTTGGCGCGCTGCGCGCCCGGCACGGCGATGGCGCGCAGCTTGCCGGCCGCGACGTAGGGCTGGAAGGTGCTGATGGAACCCACGGTCATCTGGATCACGCCGCTGAGCAGGTCGACCGCCATCGGGCTCTCGCCCTTGTAGGCCACGTGCAGCGTCTGGGTGCCGTAGGTCTTGTCCATGAAGACCTGCATCTGGTGCGGCTGCACGCCGGGGCCCCAGGAGCCCATCGCGTACTTGCCGGGCGCCTTGCGCACGGCCTCGACGAGGCCCTTGAAATCCTGGGCCGGCACCGAGGGGTGCACGACCATGATCGTGCGCGTGCTCGCGATGTCCGACACGTGGCGCAGGTCGGTGCGCGGGTCGTAGGGCAGCTTCTTGTACAGCGCCAGGTTCGCGGCGATCGGGCCCGGCACCGACAGCAGCACGGTGTAGCCGTCGGGCGCGCTCTTGGCCACGTAGTCGGTGCCGATGATGCCGCCTGCGCCGCTGCGGTTCTCCACCAGCACCGGCTGCTTCAGCCGCTTGGCGAGCCCGTCGCCCACCAGCCGCGCGAGCGCGTCGGCCGAGCCGCCGGCCTGGTACTGGACGATGATGCGGATCGGCTTGCTCGGGTAGTCGGCCTGCGCCAGGGCGGCACCGGCCGCCAGGTGGAGCCCGACGATGCACAGGCCGGGCGCGCGCAGCGCGCGGAAGCGGGAACGGGTCATGAAGTGAGTGCCTTTCGGGTGGGAGACGATGCGGTCGGTTCGGTCAGGGCAGGCGCTTCAGCGCAGGCGGTGCCCAGCGCCCGTCGAGCACCGGCGCCTGCGGCACGTACAGGCGCAGGTTCATGCTGAAGGGGCCGGCGGGCGCGGGCAGCCAGTTCGGGGCCTTGTCCGGGCCCGGCGACGCGTGCTGGATGTACAGGTCCAGCGAGCCATCGGCGTTGAAGGCGAGCGCGTCGCGGTCGCCGATGGCGTAGCGGTCGAGTGCGTTGTCGACGAAGAACTGGTCGGGGCCGTACAGCGTCAGTGACCAGAACGCATCGGCCGGCGGCAGCTCGTGCGCGTCGAAGTGCAGCACATAGCGCGCAGTGCCCGACAGCGGCTGGCCCTCGCTGTCGCAGACCGAGCGCGGGTACATCGCCTCTTCGCGCGGCAGGGCGCCAAGCCCCGCGTAGGCGACGAAGGCGCGCGCCAGGTAGTCGTTGCCGTAGACGCCCACATTGCTGCCGAGGCTCCAGCCGTTGCGCACCATGCGCATCGCCGGCGCGCGCTCGAGCATGCGCCGGTAGGCATCGGGCGCGGCGCGCTCGAGGGCTCGTTGCACCACATCGGGTGCTTCGGCCAGTGCGAAGCCGCGGCCGGGGACGAGGCCGATGCGCTCCATGCGCAGCAGCAGCGCACCGTCGGTGGCATGCGGCGGGTTGCGCTGGAGCAGTTCGGCGAAGAGCGCGAAGAAGTCGCCGGCGCCGAGCGCGGCCACCTGTTCGACGGGCGGGCGCATGTCCACCGCCGGGTCGACGCGGCCGGCGGGTAGGTCATGGGGCTTGCCCCAAGCGGACAGCGGCACGGCCTTGAAGCCCGCTTGCAGCGTGTGCACGTGGGCATAGTCGGCCGCGCCGTTGGTCTGGATGCGCCCGACGATCCAGCCCACGTCCGTGGGGCTCACGATGGCGCGCAAGCCCTCGGGCAGCGCGCCTTTCCAGCGCGGTCCGACGAGCGCGAAGTGGCCGCCGCTGTTGCCGTTGGTGCGCGTGCCCAGCGTGGCGAACACGTCGGTCCACAGGTCGTAGAACGGAATGACGTGGTAGCGCTCGCCCATGTCCGGCAGCGTCAGCACCAGCGGCTCGTCGCCGACGTCGTACCAGATGTTGGAGTACAGCGTGTCGGCGTTGGGACGCACCACGTCCTTGAAGCCGGCGTCGGGGTAGGTGGGCACGTGCACGAAGCGGTTCATCGGCCCGCGCACGCGCGCGCCGTCGGGCTGGGCGACGTTGGTGGCCACGCGGCGCGTCAGCTCCATCACCACCATCGGATAGGCATAGGTGTAGGCCTCGATGCCGATGGCGTAGGCGTCTGCTTCGGTGATCAACGTGCTCACGACTGGACCTCCGCATAGCGCAGCCAGACGTCGTGGATCTGCCCGTCGAAGCCGAACGGCGCGCGGTCGAAGTACTCGGCCGCCACCGGCGAGCCCAGGTCGCAGCCGACGTCGAAGGTCTCGCAGGCCGAGAAGATGGCCGTCACCGTGACGCCGATGTCGCAGGCCGCCACTTGCAGGCCATCGACGCGCAGCACGGCGCGCGCGGGCCGCTGGGGCGCCGTGCCGTCGCTCATCGTGAACTCGACGTCGATCGCGCGGCGTCCGGCGGCAATGCGTTCGGGCGAGCGCGCCTTGAAGCGGTACATGCCGAGCATGTTGTATTCGTAGGCCGGGTGGCCGTCGTCCAGGTACAGGCAGATGCCGCCGTTGAAGCCGCCCAGCGCGAACAGCACGCCGCTCGCGCGCTCGCCCAGCGTGGCATCGACGGTGGCCGTGTGGCTGCGCGTCTTGATGTTGGGCGCGCAGTTCTCCGGAATGCGCGTGATGTCGCCGCTGAAGTGCCACGAGGTATGCCGGGGCGCGATGCGGTGCTGCGGCTTCAGCGTCAGGTGGTAGATCGCGCCCAGCGGATAGACGTGGTTGATGCCCGCCTGCACGGCGAACATCTCCTTCATCTGCGCCAGCTTGGCCGGCTGCGCCTGCGCCAGGTCGTGCGCTTGCGCGTAGTCCTTCGCGACGTGGTACAGCTCCCAGACGTCGTTGTCCGGGTCCCAGGTGGCCAGCCCGGGCGCGGCGCCCGCGACCCAGGGAATGCGCGGGCCGAAGACGCCCGCGGTCCAGCCGTCGTGGTGCACCATGCGGCTGCCCGCCACCTCGAAGTACTGCACGCCCTTGCGGCC
The DNA here is from genome assembly GCF_059416405.1 of Variovorax sp. GW821-FHT09D04. Classification (NCBI taxonomy): domain Bacteria; kingdom Pseudomonadati; phylum Pseudomonadota; class Betaproteobacteria; order Burkholderiales; family Comamonadaceae; genus Variovorax; species Variovorax sp. GW821-FHT09D04. The sequence continues at coordinate 121,776 of NZ_JBWKPA010000006.1, read as the reverse complement.
CTCGGCCTGCGGATGGGCGAAGGTGTAGGCCATCGAGATGCCGTCCAGCGAATCCTGCCGCACGCCGTTGAGCTCGACCGGCGGCGTGATGCCCAAGATGTCGTAGAGCGTGGGCGCGATGTCGTTGACGTGGTGGAACTGCGAGCGCGGCGTGGTGTCGGGCCGGATGCCGCGCGGCCACGACACGACCAGCGGCGTGCGCGTGCCGCCGAAGTGCGCGGCGATGAGCTTGGTGCTCTGGAACGGCGTGGAGCCGGCCCAGGCCCAACCGGCGTGGTACATGTTGTCGGTCTTGCGTCCGCCCAGCGCGTCGAGGCCGCCCAGGCCTTCCAGCAGTTCGAGGTGCTGCGAGATCTTGGTGGAGATGCGGTTCTGCGCCAGCAGCTCGACCACGGTGCCGTTCTGTCCTTCGGCGCTGCCGCCGTTGTCGCTGAACACGAAGAACACCAGCGTGTTGTCGCGCAGCCCGAGCTGCTCCAGCTCGTCGACGACCTTGCCGATCTGCGCATCGGTGTGCTCGAGGAAGCCCGCGTAGACCTCCATCAGCCGGCGCTGGAACGGGCGCTCGGCCTCGGGAATGCTGTCCCAGCTGGCGAGCGTCTCGGGCCGGGGCGTGAGTTCGGCGGTCTCGGGAATCCAGCCCATCTCCTTCTGGCGCGCGAAGGCGCGTTCGCGGTAGGCGTCCCAGCCGTCGTCGAACTTACCCTTGTACTTGTCGGTCCATTCCTTGAAGACGTGGTGCGGGCCGTGCACCGCGCCGGGCGCCCAGTACATCAGGAAGGGCTTGTCGGGCGTGATGGCGCGGTGGCGGCGCAGCCAGCCGCAGGCCTTGTCGGCCATGTCCTCGCTCAGGTGGTAGCCCTCGTCGCGCGGCGGTTCGATGAGCGTGGTGTTCTCGACCAGGCGCGGCTCGTACTGCGAGCTCTCGCCGCCCAGGAAACCGTAGAAGTGGTTGAAGCCGTGGCCGGTGGGCCAGCGATCGAAGGGGCCCATCTGCGTGGTCAGGTTGGCCGGCGTGTTGTGCCACTTGCCGAACGCGGCCGTGTTGTAGCCCCAGGCCCCGAGCACCTCGGCCAGGGTGCCGGCGCTCTTGGGAATGACGCCCACGTAGCCGTCCCAGTCGGTGGCGTATTCGGAGATGTGGCCGTAGCCCACGCGGTGCGCGTTGCGCCCCGTCAGCAGCGAGGCGCGCGTGGGCGAGCACACGCCGCAGTTGTGGAAGGCGTTGTAGGTGATGCCGCTGCCGGCCAGCCGCGTCAGCGTGGGCGTGTGGATCTCGCCGCCGAAGGTGTCGGGGTGCGCGAAGCCGGCGTCGTCGAGCATCACGATCAGCACGTTCGGTGCGTCGTCGCGCAGGTGCGGCACCGCCTTGCGCCGCTCGTGCGTGGACTCCGACAGCTTGCGCCCCGCGATGCTGGCGCTGGGCGGCGCGTCGAAGGGCAGGTGGCTGCCCTGGCCGGGCAGGGTGTTGAAGCCGCCGAGGGTCGCGGACGGGTTGGATTTTTCTTGTGTCATGGGGTCTCCGGGACGCGCGGGGCAGGGCCCCGGCGTCGTGATGGATCGGGCGTCAGTCCAGCGTGACGCCGATGGACTTGACCAGGGCGCTCCAGTCCTGCAGGTCCTGGCGCAGGACCTCCTTGAACTGCTCCGGCGTGGGGCGCGGCAGGTCGGTGAAGTTGAGTTCGCGCAGGCGCTGGATCACGGCCGGGTCCTGCAGGGCGCGGTAGATCTCTTCGTTCAGGCGCTTGACGATGGCGGGCGGCGTCTTGGCCGGTACGAAGAAGCCGTACCAGGTGTAGTTCTTGAACGGGAACCCGGCCTGCGTCATCGTGGGCACGTCGGGCAGCATCGGCAGGCGATCGGGGCCGCTGTAGGCCAGGGCCTTGACCCGGCCGGCCTTCACCACCTCGATGGTGGAGGAGATGTCGGCGAAGCCGGCGTCCACCTGGCCGCCCATGAGGTCCTGCACGCAGGGGCTGCTGCCCTTGTAGGGCACGTGCAGCAGCGAGATGCCGGCCTGCTTCTTCAGGCTTTCCATCGTGAGGTGGCCGCCCGAGCCGTTGCCCCACGAGCAGTAGTTCAGCTTGTCGGGGTGGGCCTTGGCATGGGCGACGAAGTCCTTGAGCGTGTTCGGCGGCAGGTCCTTGCGCACCAGCAGCAGGTTGCCGCCGCGGCCCACCTGCGCGACGGGCGCGAAGTCCTTGAGCGGCTCGTAGGGCAGCTTCTTGTAGAGCGCCGGGTTGATCACCATCGTGGCGGCGTAGGTGAACAGCACGCGCGTGCCGTCGGCCGGCCCCTTGGCGACGAAGTCGACGCCCAGGATGCCGTTGGCACCGGCGCGGTTGTCGACGATCACGCTCTGCTTGAAGGCCTTGCCCAGCACATCTGCGAACAGCCGCGCGATGAGGTCGGTGCCGCCGGCGGGCGGCGTGGGCACGACGATGGTCACCGTCTTGCTCGGGTAGGCGGCGCCGTCTTGCGCCGTGGCCGTGCCGGCGAGGGCGAGAAGGGCCAGCGCGGTGAGTGCTGGCCGCAGCAATGTCCTGTTCACGGAAGTGTCTCCTTGGGAATGGGTCGCGCAGGCCCCGCGCCTCTGGGCGCGTCCCCCATTGCCATGGGGGGTGGGACTGCGTCTCCATGCTAGGAAACAGCGGCCATCGATTCCGTCAACCAGCCGACAGATTCGCCGACACCGGCTCGGGGAATACCCTCTGGCTCAGCCGGATGCGGGCTGCATGCCGACCGGCGACGGCGCGTTGTCGCCCCGTGGCCGCGCGCACCTGCGCTGCGGCGCGCTCACGCGCCGAGCTTTCGCGCAATCAGGTCCTTCATGATCTCGCTGGTGCCGCCGTAGATGCGCTGCACGCGCGCGTCGGCGTACATGCGTGCGATCGGGTACTCGACCATGTAGCCGTAGCCGCCGAACAGCTGCAGGCATTCGTCCAGGACCTTGCCCTGCTGCTCGGTGCACCACAGCTTGGCCATGTAGGCGGCCTCCTGGTCGAGCGTGCCGTCGACCATGCGCTGGATGCAGTCGTTGACGAAGGTGCGCACGACGTGCGCGATGGTCGCGCACTCCGCGAGCTTGAAGCGCGTGTTCTGGAAATCGAACACGGCTTGCCCGAAGGCCTTGCGCTGCTGCGTGTATTCGAGCGTGAGTTCCACCGCGCGTTCGATCACCGCGGCGGCCGGCACGCACAGGAACAGGCGCTCGTAGGAAAGCTGGCTCATGAGCTGCACGAAGCCGTCGCCTTCCTTGCCGCCCAGCAGGTGGTCGGCCGGCACGCGCACGCCGTCGAAGAAAAGCTCGGCCGTGTCCGACGCATGCTGGCCCAGCTTCTCGAGCCGGCGTCCCACGCGAAAGCCCGGCAGGCCGTCGGTTTCCAGGACGATCAGCGACACTCCGCGGCTGCCCGCCTCGCCGGTGCGCACCGCCACCACCAGCAGGTTGCCCGTGAAGCCGTTGGTGATGAAGGTCTTGGCGCCGTCGATCACGTAGTGGTCGCCGTCGCGCCGCGCGCGCGTGCGCAGCGCCTTCAGGTCCGAGCCGCAGCCGGGCTCGGTGAGCGCGATGCCGGCCAGCAGCTCGCCGCTGGCGAGTTTCGGCAGCCAGCGTTGCTTCTGTGCCTCGGTGCCGTAGTCGAGGATGTAGTGCGCCGCCAGGTTGTGCACGCCGGTGTTGGCGGGGAACTCGGCCTTGGCCAGCTCGTCCTGCACCACCATCTGGCAGGCTAGCGAGGCGCCGGCGCCGCCGTAGGCTTCGTCGAGTTCGGGCAGCAGGAAGCCCATCTGTCCGAACGGGCGCCAGGCCTCGCGCGGAATGAAGCCTTGGCGGCGCCAGCCGTCCAGGTGCGGCGAGAGTTCGCTCGCGATGTAGCGGCGCACCTGTTCGCGGAACGCGTCGGTGTCTTCGTCCATCCATCGATGGCGATACAGCTGTGGAAGCATGGTGTTCTTCGAGGTCGGTCAGTCAGTGGGTCGATCGATCGGCCTTTGCGCGGGCCAGGAAGCGCGCGCAGGCGTCGTTGAAAAATTCACCGGCCACGTGCCGGCGCTGGGCCGTGCATTCGTCGCTCAATTGCTGCGCGAGCGTGTTGTCGCTCGCCGCGTCGATCAGCTGCCGCGTATCACGCAGGGCGGCGGTCGACGCATTGCCCAGTCGCCTGGCGATCGCGCGGGCTTCTTCGAGCAGCACGGCATCGTCGACGCAGCGCCAGACGAGGCCCCATTGCTCGGCCTTCGCCGCGTCGATGCGTTCGCCGAGCAGCGCCATGCCGAGCGCGCGGCTGCGCCCGAGCAGGCGGGGCAGCGACCAGGTCGCGCCCAGGTCAGGCACGGCCCCCAGTTGCGGCACCTGGGGCACCAGGAAGTAGGCCGAGCGCGCCGCGAGCACGACGTCGGCCGCCAGCGCAATGCCCACGCCCGCGCCCACGCAGGGGCCGTTGACGGCGGCCACCACCGGCACCGCGCAGTCGGCGATGGCCTGCGTGATGGGGTTGCCCACCTCCTGCATGCCGCGCCCGATTTCTTCCTGCGCATGGGCCGGCCCGCCGGCGAGCACGTCGCCGAAGTAGCCGATGTCGCCCCCGCCGGAAAAGGCGCGGCCCGCGCCGGTCAGCACGATGGCGCGCACGCGCGCGTCGGCCGCGCTGTCGCGCAGCGCCGCCAGCAAGGCTTCGAGCAGCGGCGGTGCCAGGGCGTTGAGGGCATCGGGCCGGTCGAGCGTGAGCGTCGCGATGCCTTCATGCACCTCGCACCGGACAGCGGCGGTCATCGCTCAGAACCCCGTGAGGCCGCCGCTGCACACCAGCGTCTGGCCGCTCACGTAGTCGGACTCGGGAATGCACAGCAGGTAGACCGCACCCGCCGCTTCTTCGGGCGTGCCGCCACGGCCCAGCGGAATGCCGCGTTCCATCGCGGCCATGAGGTCGGGGTTCACGCCCACCTTGATGTCGCGCCCGTCGATGTTGGCGGTGCCGCCATCGGCGGCGTTGCCGGTCAGGCGGGTCTTGATGAGGCCGTAGGCCACGCAGTTGACCGTGACGTTCATGCGGCCCCATTCCTTGGCCAGCGTCTGCGTCATGCCGGTGATGCCGGCCTTGGCCGCCGCGTAGTTGGTCTGGCCCGGGTTGCCGAACAGGCCCGCCATCGACGAGATGTTGACGACCTTGCGCACCACGCGCTGTCCGGCTTCGGTCTCCGCCTTGCCGAGCGCGCGGATCACCGGCTGCGCCGCGCGCAGGATGCGAAACGGCGCCGTCAGGTGGCAGTCGAGCATCGCGTACCACTGCTCGTCGGTCATCTTCTGGATCACGTTGTCCCAGGTGTAGCCGGCGTTGTTGACGATGATGTCCAGGCCCTTGAATTCGCTCACCGCCGTGCCGACGAAGCGCTCGGCGAAGTCGGTCGCGTTGACGTTGCCGACGCAGGCCACGGCCTGGCCGCCGGCCTCGCGGATGGCCTGCACGGCCTCTTGCGCGGGTTCGGCGTCGAGGTCGTTGACGACGATGCGGGCGCCTTCGCTGGCGAGCTTCAGTGCGATCGAGCGGCCGATGCCGCGGCCCGAACCGGTGATGAGGGCGACCTTGCCTTCGAGTTTGTTTGTCATGGTGTTCTTTCCGGGATGTTGGGTTGTCAGAGCAGCGCGACGAAGGCTTCGCCGACGATCTTGGTCTGGCCGAACTGGTTGGTGCTCTGCAGTTCGATGCGAACGCCGCGTTCGCCGTTGCGCTCGGTCTTCTCGACGATGCGGCCGCTGCAGCGCATGGCGTTGCCCAGGTGCGTGATGCCCTGGAAACGCGCCTCGAAGTGGCGCAGCCGGCTTTGCGGCGCCCACTGCGTGAGCACGCGGCCCAGCCAGGCCATGCCCAGCATGCCCTGCGCGAACACGTCGGGCATGCCCGAGCGGCGTGCCATGTCGGTGTCGATGTGGATCGGGTTGTGGTCGCCCGAGGCGCCCGCGAAGAGCGCGAGCGCGGTGCGGTTCACGGCCGGCAACTGCACGGCCCGGAGTTCGTCGCCGACCTGCACGGAATCGAAAGTGGGGGAGGTCATGGGGTGTTCCTTCAGTGGCGGCAGACGATGACCGTGCGCAGCTCGGCCACGAGTTCGTCGCGCTGGTTGGTGGCGCGCGAGGTCTTCACCACGAACTCGAGCGCGCCGTTCTTCTTGTCGTAGATGTCGCTGACGGTGGACCGCACCGTCACCGTGTCACCCACGCAGGCGGGGCGGTGGTAGCTGAAGCTCTGCTCGCCGTGCAGCAGCTTCGACAACGGAATCTGCAGGTCGGTGAGCAGCTGGTCCGAAGCGCCCGAGTCCAGTTCGGCGGCGAACAGGAAGGTGGGCGGTGCGGGCAGGTCGGGGTAGCCGGCATCGCGCGCGGCAGCGGCATCGGTGTAGACCGGGTCGGTCTCGCCGATGGCCTTGGCGAAGAACTGCAGCCGGCTGCGCTCGATGGGCAGCACCGACGCGGGCAGCGCGTGGCCGATCCATTTCTTGTCGATCATGAGAGGGTCTCCTTGGGTTGTCGTGGGGTTCAGATGCGTTCGTACAGCGTGACCACGCAGGCGCCGCCGAGGCCCAGGTTGTGCTGCAGCGCAAGCCGCGCACCTTCCACCTGTCGCTTGTCGGCCGTGCCGCGCAGCTGCTGGACCAGCTCGGTGCATTGCGCAAGGCCGGTGGCGCCCAGCGGGTGACCCTTCGACAACAGGCCGCCCGAGGGGTTGGTGACGACCTTGCCGCCGTAGGTGTTGTCGCCATCGACCACGAACTTTTCCGCACCGCCGACGGGGCACAGGCCGAGCGCTTCGTAGCTGATGAGTTCGTTGTGCGCAAAGCAGTCGTGCAGCTCGACCACGTCGATGTCCTGCGGGCCGACGCCTGCGGCCTCGTACACCTTCTGCGCAGCCTCCTGCGCCATGCTGAAACCGACCACCTCGCGCATGTCGCGCGCCTCGAAGGTGATGGCGCGGTCGGTGGTCATGGCCTGCGCCTTGATGCGCACGCTGCGATCGAGTCCGTGGCGCTGCGCGAACGCGTCCGAGCAGACGATGGCGGCCGCCGCGCCGCAGGTGGGCGGGCAGGCCATCAGCCGCGTCATCACGCCGGGCCACATCACGGGCGTCGCGAGCACTTCGTCTTCGGTGACGACGTTGCGGAACAGCGCCACCGGGTTGTTCGCGGCATGGCGGCTGGCCTTGGCGCGGATCTTCGCGAAGGTCGAAAGCTGCGTGCCGTACTGCTGCATGTGCGCCAGGCCCGCGCCACCGAAGTAGCGCAGCGCCAGGGGAATGTCGCTCTCGCCGACCAGGTCGTCGGTGGCCGTGTCGAAGCGCGCGAAGGGGCTGGGCTTGTCCTTGAACACCGAGCCCAGCGCGCCGGGGCTCATCTGTTCGAAGCCGAGTGCCAGCACGCAGTCGGCCGCGCCGCTGGCCACGGCCTGGCGCGCCAGGAACAGCGCGGTCGAGCCGGTGGAGCAGTTGTTGTTGACGTTGACGACCGGAATGCCGGTCATGCCGACTTCATAGAGCGCGCTCTGGCCGGCGGTCGAGTCGGCGTACACATAGCCGACGTAGGCCTGCTGCACCAGCTCGTAGCCGATGCCGGCATCGGCCAGTGCACGGCGCGTGGCGTCGGCGGCCATGGCCTGGTAGGGCGCGCTGGCGCCCGGTTTGGTGAAGGGGATCATGCCGACCCCGGTGACGAAGACATCGCGGCTCATGGGAATTTCCTGAGGTTTGAGAGAAAAGAAAGACGGCGACGCGCTCATGCGACGTTGCGCTGGCGGCCTTGCCAGAAGGGCTCGCGCAGCTGGGTCTTGAGCACCTTGCCGGCGCCCGACATCGGCAGCGTGTCGACGAAGGCCACGCTGCGCGGGCACTTGTAGCCAGCGATCAGCGTCTTGCAGTGGGCGACGATGTCCGCGGCTTCGGCGCGCTGTCCCGGCTTGAGGACCAGCACCGCGTGCACGCTCTCGCCCCATTCGTCGCTGGGGATGCCGATCACCGCGCAGGCCGCAACGGCGGGGTGCTGCGTGACGGCGTTCTCGACCTCGGCCGAGTAGACGTTCTCGCCGCCGCTGATGATCATGTCCTTGATGCGGTCGACCACGAAGATGTAGCCGCCGTCGTCCATCCAGGCGCCGTCGCCGGTGTGCATCCAGCCGTCGCGCACGGCGGCGGCCGTCTGTTCCGGCTTGCCCCAGTAGCCCTGCATCACGTTGGGGCCGCGCACCGTGACTTCGCCCACCGTGCCGCGCGGCACCTCGAGGCCGGCGGGGTCGACGATGCGCACTTCCATGCAGATGCTTGCGCGCCCTGCGGAGCGGTGCCGCCCCAGACGGTGGCCCTCGGCCGTGTACGAACTGGGCGGGTTGATCGTGGCCAGCGGGGCCAGCTCGGTCATGCCGTAGCCCTGCACGAAGTCCACGTGGGGCAGGGCGGCCATCGCGCGTTCCAGCACGGCTTCCTGCATCGGCGAGGCGCCGTAGAAGATGCACTGCAGGCTGGCGAGGTCGCGCGGCTCTTTCATCGCGGGGTGGTCGACCAGCATCTGGATCATGGTGGGCACCAGCAGCGTGTTGGTCACGCGGTCGCGCTCGATGGCATCGAGCACGCCCTGCGGCGTGAACATCGGGATGATCGTGTGCGTGTTGCCGGCGGGCCAGTGCGGCATGGCCAGGCCCATGTCGCCCAGGTGGAACATCGGTGCGGCATGCAGGTAGTTGCCGCCGCTCGGCGCCAGGCCCTCGGCCTGCATCGCCATGGCCGAGCTGCACAGGTTGGCGTGGCTGAGCATCACGCCCTTGGGAAAGCCCGTGGTGCCGCCGGTGTAGAAGATGCCGGCCAGGTCTTCGTCGCGGCGGACCGCGTCGGGAACGGGCGAGGCCGCGGCCAGGAGCGCCTCGTAGCCGTGCATGCCGGGCGGCAGCTCGCCGTCGTGCTCGCCGCTGCTGCAATAGATCACTTCGCGCAAGCTCCTGGATTCGCTGCGCATCTTCTCGACCATCGGGCGGAAGGCCTCGTCGACCAGCAGCAGGGTCGAGCCCGAGTCTTCGAGCGAATAGAGAATCTCGGCGGCCGACCAGCGAATGTTGCAGGGGTTGAGCACGCCGCCGCCCCAGGGTACGGCCATCTGGTATTCGAGGTAGCGGTCGGAATTGAGCGCCAGCATCGCCACGCGGTCGCCGGGCTTCATGCCCAGCTGCTGCAGGGCGCCCGCGAGGCGGGCGACGCGCTCCACGAACGCGCGGAAGGTGCGTGTGCGGCCGGCAAAACGCACGGCCACCTTGTCGGGACTCTGCTGCAGGGCGCGGTGCAGCGACTGGGTCATGTACATGGCGTTTGTCTCTCGTTGGTTCTTGGTCTGGGTTTCGCAGACCCTTGCCTGCGTGGCCCATGTTAGGAACCGATCGCCATTCGCACGATGCCGTTTTGCGTTGTTCGGATGGCAGAACATCGCAATCTGCGTGGCACGCGATCAGGCGACGCGGCGCTTGCACGACAGGCACGCGCCGGTGCACAGTCGGCCCGGCAACATCCACGCGACGCGGCCCGCCTTCGATGCTTCATCCTCCCCAAACGGTTTCCATCGGCTTCGTGCACGGCATCCTGTCCGGGGTGCATGCGCGCGGCCAGCCGCTCGAGCCTTTCCTGGTCGAGGCCGGCATCGCGCCCGGCCTGCTCGGGCAGTCGGATGCGCGCGTGACGACGCAGCAGTACGCGAGGCTGTTCCGCGTGCTGACCGAGCGGCTGGACGACGACTTCATCGGGCTGCTGAGCCGCCCGCTGCGGCGCGGGAGCTTTGCGCTGATTGCGCGCTCGGCGCTTGGCGCGCCCACGTTGCAGGTGGCGCTTCGCCGCGCGGCGCGCACCTTTCGCCTGCTGCAGGACGACGTGGTGCTGGAGCTGGTGTGCCGGGCCGACCTCGCCGGCGTGGTGGTGCGCTTCACCGAACCGTCCGCCACGCCGACGGTGTTCCTGCAGGAGGTGCTGCTGCGCACCGCATGGCGCCTCATGGCGTGGATCGTGGGCGGCCAGCTGCCCGTGGTGCGCTTCGACTTCGCGTTCGGGCCACCCGCGCATGCCGGCGGCTACGGCAAGATCTTTCCGGCGCCGCAGCAGTTCGATTGCGAGCTGTCGGCGTTCTGGTTCGACGCGGCACGCCTGAAGGACGTGGTGCGCCGCGACGAAGCCGCGCTGCATGTCTTCCTGGCCGATGCGCAGGCCCACATGATCGTGCCCAGGCGCACCGACGAGGGAATCGGTGCGCGCGTGCGCAGCCACCTGCAGCACGCGCAGCCCGCATGGCCGGACCTCGTGGCGACGGCCGCCGCGCTGCATGTCACGGTCTCCACGCTGCAGCGGCGGCTGGCGCTGGAGGGCACCTCGTTCCAGGCGCTGAAGGACGAGCTGCGCCGCGACACGGCCATCATGCGGCTGAGCACGAGCGCCGTGCCGCTGGCGGAGCTGGCCGACGAACTCGGGTTTGCCAACAGCTCCGCCTTCCAGCGCGCGTTCAAGTGCTGGACGGGCAGCGCGCCCGGGAGCTACCGCCGAAGCGGCGGTTTGTGATCGACGTCGCGGATGTCCGCCATCCGACACCGCCACCGACGACGGCCGCCGTCCAGGCTGGGAGATGAAGCCGGCCGCCGGGACGGGCGACCCGCCGCACAGGCTAGGCCGCCAATGCCACCGAATGCTGCTGCCAGTCCCCACGCTCCAGCAAGGCGGTCATCGCGGAGACCGGCGCGTGCTCGCGCACGGCCGGAATGACCTCGTCCGCCTCGTCCGGCGATCCGACCAGCACCGCGCCGACAAGCCGGCCCTCGGCGACCACCAGCTTGCGATAGATGCCCTGCGCAGGCTCGGACTGCGTCAACTCGAATTCGCCGGGCCGCGCGGCGTGCACGGAGCCCGCGGAGCGGACGTCGATGCCCGAGACCTTCAGCGCGGTCACGGGCACATGGCCGCGATAGACGCGCTTGCCGCCCAGCGCATTGACGGCCGCGATCTCTCCCTGCTCGGCAGCCACGGCCCACAGGGGGATCGAGTGGCCCTCGAACTCGGCCACATCGCCCGCGGCGTAGACATGGGCGGCGCTGGTGCGCATCTGTGCGTCGACGATGATGCCGCGGCCGAGCGCCAGGCCGGCCGACTGCGCGATGTCGACGTTGGCGCGCACGCCGGTGCACACCACGACCACGTCGGCGGGGAGCTGGCGTCCGTCCTTGAGCACGAGCCGCGCCACGCGGCCCTCGCTGCCCGGCTCCAGCCGCGCGGCGTCGGCACCGGTCATGACATGGATGCCCTGGGTTGCCAGGTGCGCTTCCAGCAAGGCGCTGGCCGGGGTGTCGATCTGCCGGTCCAGGATCTGGCCGCTGTTCGACAGCACCTGGACCTGCGCCCCGAGCTGCGCCAGCGCCTGCGCCGCTTCCAGGCCGAGCAAGCCGGCGCCCAGCACGACCGCGCAGGTGCCGTGGAAGCGCTGCATGTAGTCGCGGATCGCCATCGCGTCGTCGGCATCGCGCAGCACAAAGCTGCCTTCGATGCCGTAGCCGTCGAGCGGCGGGACCCATGCCGAGCTGCCCGAGCACAGGATGAGCCTGTCGTAGCCCAGCGTCTCCCGGGTCGCCAGCGTGAGCTCGCGACGCTGCGTGTCGACGCCCGACACATGCGTGTTGAGCCACGCGGTGACACGGTGTTCGGCATACCACTGCTCGGGCAGCAGGTGCAGGCCCTGGACACCCGTCGGCATGCTGATCAGCTTGGCGATGGCCATCCGGTTGTAGGCGTTGTGGTTCTCGCGGCCGATGAGATGGATCTCGCAGTCGGGGTGGCGGCGCCGCACATGGTCGGCCGCGGTCAGGCCGGCCACGCCGTTGCCCACGATCACGACACGGCGGATCGACGCATCGAAGGGCACGACTTCGGGCTTGCGTGTGTCGCGCGCCGCCGGGGTCGCCTCCCGCTTCAGGTCGATGCGGATGGGCCCGGCATTGCGGATGCGCGCCATGCAGGCCAGGCGCGTGCCGTCGGCGCAGCCGAGCCGGGCCAGCGTCGCCCGTTCGTCGCTGCCGATGGGGGCGAGCCGTTCGCCGCCCGCCACGACGGCGATCGGGTCGGCGCCGCACACGCCGGAACGACAGCCGGCGTTGATGGGGGCGCCGCAGTCCTCGAGCGCCTCGAGCAGGGTCTGGCCCTTGCGGATGGGGGTCTTCATGCCGGTGGGGTCGATGCAGAGTTCGGCAGGCTGCGGGGCCGCAACCGGCGCCTTGCGCGCGGCGTCGTTCGGGCCGCGGTGCAGCCGCATCGTCTCGATGACGATCGGCGCCAGCCGGGAACCGTCCCGGACACCCTTGCGCAGTTCACGGCGAAGGAACAGGCGCTCGACATGCAGCGACCGCGCGATCCACGTCAGGCTCGCGATGATCGTCAGGCCGCGCAGCGTGGCGACGACTTCGGGGGCGATGGCCATGCCGCTCAGGCTGCTCAAGGTGCTGACGACCAGCGGGGCGGTGAACCAGTAGTACAGCGAGAACGCGGCCGCCGCGAAGAGCACCGGCGACAGGTTGCGCGTCTTGCTGCCCAGCAATTCGATCAGGTTGAAGAGCGTCAGGCTGGCCGCCATGTAGACCAGCATCTGCATGACCGTGGAGACCGGGCCGATCTCGGCGGGCGAAGGCACGAGGTAGTAGCCGAGGATCAGGCCCGGAAAGACGCCCGCGAAGAAGCTGCGGAAGTTGCGGTACGCCGGGTTCGGGTCGTACTGGTCGGCCAGGTAGGCCGCGCCGGGGTTGAGGTCGTAGCAGTTCTTGGCGCAGCCCACGCACGGTTCGCAATGCGTGTTGGCGATGCGGATGAACGGCGTCTGGCCGTACAGCCGCTGCACCGGCAGCAGGGGGCAGATGCTGCTGCACCAGCCGCTCTTGCCCTTGAACAGCAAGCCGCCGATGAGCGCCGCCCCCATGGCTGCCGCCAGCAGGCCGGCGGTGGCCATGCCGTTGCCGTTGAACAGCAGCTTGCGCGCGACGACCGCGCAGATCAGCAGGCCGATGCCGATCGGAAATGCCGCGCCCTGCGACAGGCGGCGGCTCGTGAGTGCGCGCGTGATGCCGAGCCTGCGGGGGATCTGGTTGATGGCGGCCAACGGGCAGACGTTGCGCCACAGCCCGGGTGCCAGCATGAACACGAGCGGGAGCGACGGCACGATCAGCCCCCAGAACAAGGGCATCGCGATGGCGGGCCGCAGCGCCAGCATGACGGCCAGGGCCAGGGCCGAGGCGATGCTCACCACGCGCAGCGCGCGCCACACCGCTTTCGGCACGATGGTCGGCAGCTGCATGAAATTGGCGAAAACGAGAGCGGGAGAGGGCTTGAACATGGTTCGGTGGTACCTGCGTGAGAAGGTGTCGCCATTCATGCCCCGGGGGGACGCTGCGACAGTGGTGGCGCCATCGGTGAGTGATGGGGCTCTGCGAGTGGTGCGATTCTGGCCAGTCGCACGTCTTAAGGTTGCTATCTTGTGTGCGGCACGCTTACGAGTCTGAAGACGACGGGCTCAGGTGTTCAGGCGGTAGCCGACCCCGCGAATCGTGCGGATGATCTGTCGCCCGAGCTTGCGCCGCACGTTGGACAGATGCACTTCCAGGGCGTTGCTCGTCGGTGCGCCGTGAATCCCCTGCACCAGCAATTCCACCTGGGCCTTGGGGACCGTGTGATCGAAGCGCAGCGCGAGCGCCTCCACCAGGTTCCATTCCCGCTCGGTCAGCGCGACAGGCATGCCGCAGCGGACCGTCGTCCGGCTGCCCAGGTCGAACTCGACGTCGCCGCACCGCACGCGCGGTGTTGCCAGGCCCGCGGCCCGGCAACGCAGTGCCCGCACCCGCTCGGCCACCAGCTCGGGGCGGCACGGCATCACCACGAAGTCGTCCGCGCCCGCGTCGAGGACCTCGGCCTGCGCGGCCGGGCCGGGCGCTCCCACCATCAGCATCAGGACCGGCGTGGTGATGTGCTGCACCCGCAACAACCGGACCCAGTCGAGTCCCGATCCGTCGGGCAACTGCGAGCTGACGAGCAGCACGTCGTAGGACTCGTTCTCCAGCATGTCGATGTCGCCGAGCCGCTCGACGCTGTCGATCAGGAACCCGTTCTTGCGCAAGTGCGTGAACAGGCCGTCGTCGACCCGCGCGCGATCCTGAAGCAGAAGCAGTCGCATGGCGTCACCTGCATGTTCAGCGCCGTCATGGCCGCGAGCAGTCGCTGGTGCTGTCGGTACGTGCCATGGCATGCCTCGTCATTGGCGAGCCGGCGTTCTCCTGGACACGGAGACGGGCGCCGCGCTGTCGACCGGAGTGCGGCCGTGGGTTGCAAGCGCGGCATCGATGGCGTTCAGGTCCTCGGGCACCAGCGTGCCGTTGGCCTGCCGCAGCTTGAGATTGCCGAGCAGCACCGAATAGCGCGCCACCGCCAGGTCGCGCTTGGTCTGGAAGAGCTGGCTCTGCGCGTTGAGCACGTCGATGTTGATGCGCACGCCCACCTGGTAGCCCATGCGATTGGCCTCCAGCGCGATCTGGCTGGAGACCTCGGCGGCTTCGAGCGCCTTCACCTGGCCGGCGGCCGACACCAGCCCCAGGTAGGTGGCGCGGGTGGCCTGCGCGACGCCGCGGCGCGTGGCCTCGAGCAGCGAGCGCGACTGGTCTTCGAGCGCCAGCGTTTCCCTGACGCGGTTCTCGATCGCGTAGCCTGCAAACAAGGGCAGGTTGAGGGAGACGCCCACGGTGAGGGCCTTGACCCGCGAGCGGCCCGGCGTGGTGTTGGTGCCCTGGGGGTTGTTCGTGACGTTGTAGCCCAGGGTCGCATCGAGCGTGGGCAGGTGGCCGGCCTGCGCCTTCTGCACCTCGAGCCCGGCCACGTCCAGGCCCAGCCGGGCCTGCTGGATCGCAGGGTGGCCGGCATCCGCGTGCGAGGTCCAGACCTCGATGTCGGCGGGCGCGAGCGGAGGCAGCATCACGGGCGCCGCCAGCGGCACGGGCACGCTGCCGGTGCTGCCGACGAGCTGGTCGAGCACGATCTTCTTCACCTGCAGGTCGTTCTCGGCGGCGATCTCCTGCGCGATCACCAGGTCGTAGCGGGCCTGCGCTTCGCGCGCGTCGGTGATGGTGGTGGTGCCGACCTCGAAGTTGCGCTTGGCCGATGCGAGCTGCTCGGCCACGGCGACCTTCTGCGCGCGCACCAGGGCCAGGCTGTCCTGGCTGGCGAGCACGTCGAAGTAGGCCTGGCTCACGCGCACGATGAGGTCCTGCTCGGCGATGGTGAGCACCATCTGCGCCACCTCGGCCTGCCGCTGGCCCTGCTCGTAGGCGGCCCAGTTGGCGGGGCGATACAGCGGCTGCGTGGCGTTGATGCCGACGCTCTGGGTGTTGAACCCGCGCGTCGTCGCGCTGCCTTCCGTCGAGAGGTCCTGCCGGGTGTGCGAGGCGCCGGCCGACAGGCCGACGGTGGGCAGGATGCCGGCCCTGGACTGCGCCGCCCGCGCCAGCGTGGCCTCGTACTGGGCCCGCGCGCCCTGGTAGGTGGCATCGTAGCCGCGCGCCGACGTGTAGATCTCGACCAGGCTCTGGCCATGGACGGGCCACGCGAAGCTCGCTGCGAGCACGGCGCCCCATGCCGGGACGAGACGCTTCCCGGTGGCGGGGGCCCGAGAGCCCTGTCCACCGGGTGGGGGTCGGCGCAGGCGCTGGTTCAGACCGTGCTCCGAGGGTCGGCCTGCAAGATGGCGCCGCCCGCGCGGCGAACCGCGGCCGGGCTGCGATCGACATGCAGGATGGCGGCCACGATCTGCTCGGGCGCCGCCAGCGCCGGCGCCATCGACCAGCGGTCATAGACGTCGTTGCCGATGCGCACCATGCCGGTGTGGCGATTGATCTCCTTGTCGACCTTCGGGTCCGGGTCGTAGAAGCCCAGGGCAAAGCGCACGAGGTCGATGTTGCTCCGGCTCCCGGTCAGGAAAAGCCAGCCCGGGTTCACGCTGTGCATCTCGGCGTAGTCGGCCAGGTGCTCCACGGTGTCGATCTCCGGGCGGATGGTGATCGAGTACATGAAGATGTCCCGGCCCACCCGCTGGGCCAGGCGCTCCTGCACGCGCAGGAGGTTGTTGGTCATGAGCGGACAGATGCCTTCGCAGTCTGCATACATCATGTTGATGGCGACGATCTTTCCCCGGACCAGGTCGTCGTAGAAGTTCACCTTCGCCCCGGTGTGGGTTTTCAGTTCGACGTTCGGCATGCGACGCCCCGGGCGTGCAGCCGTTGCCGGCGCCTCGGCGGAGGCGGGCAGGCCGAACGCGTACAAGGACGCGACGCCCAGTCCGGCGATCAAGTGTCTGCGGTGGTTCATGAGAATCTCCTGAAAGTCATCGGCGTTCTTCACACGATGTCGAAGCGAACCATCATTGCGTGGTCCTCGTGGGTGAGGTTGTGGCAGTGCATCAGGTACTTGCCCGAGAAATCGCGAAAGCGCACGAGCACCCTCACGGTCATGAGTTCGCCGACGACGAAGACGTCCTTGCGTCCGCGCTCGTTCACGGGAATGGTCAGGCTCACGCCGTTGACGCTCTTGCTGAGAATCCGTCCCTCTTCGAAGTGCACGTGGATCGGGTGCTGCCAGCCGTTGTCGGGATTGATGAACTCCCAGATCTCGGCGGTGCCCCTGGTGACCCTGGCTCTGGCCGTAAGCGAATCGAAGAACAGCCCGTTGACGTTCCACATGCCGCTGTTGCGCTGGAACACCCAGGTGCGAACCGGCAGGGCCGCGAGTTCGCTGGCACTGGGCAGGTCGCGCAGCGGGCGCAGCACGCTCGGCACCACGCTCAGGTCGGGCGTCGGGGGCTGGCGATCGACGATGAACTTGAGCACGCGCGTGCCCGGCGACTGCACCGGGCCGGGCCGGCGGGTATCGACCTGCGTGAGCTGGTTGACGAGGTAGAGCGTGGTGTTCAGCGGGAATCGCGAGAAGTCCACCACGATGTCCGCGCGCTCGGCCGGGGCGATCCGCACCCTCAGCTGGTTCAGGATCGGTGCCGGCAGCAGGTTGCCGTCGCTGGCGATCTGCGTGTACGGGTACACGATGGTGCCGCCCGTGTTCTGCAGCACGAACTCGTAGAAGCGCGACGGCCCGACGTTCAGCAGCCGCAGCCGGTACTTGCGGCGTGCCACGCGCAGCACCGGCTCGATCTTGCCGTTGACCACGATCTTGTCGCCCAGCACGCCCTCGGGGTTGAGCTCGTCGAAGGTCAGCCGGCCGCCCGAGTCGAACCGCTTGTCCGAGAAGCTCAGGGGGTAGTCGTACGCGCCGCTGGGCAGCCGCAGCCCCGTGGTCTCGTCGCCGGTGTCGAGCGTGTCGAAGACCATGTAGCGCCCGAACATGCCCTTGAGCACGTTCGGTGCGGTCACGCCTTCCGTGTGGTCGTGATAGAAGAGCGAGCCCAGGGCTTCGCGCGAATCGCCGAGGCCGCCGAACTCGTCGAAGCCGGCGTAGAGGTTGGGGTAGAAGTGGTCGTTGAAGGTCCCCGGCGCGGTCAGCGTCACGCCGCCCTGGACGGCGCTGTAGAAGTCGCTCGCGAAGCCGTCGCTCTCCGACGGCGTGTGCATGTTGTGCAGGTGCGTGCTGATCTCGGGCGAGCCGAATCCCGTGTGGTTCTGCGGCAGCTGGTTGCGGATGCGGCAGATGACCGACTGCCCGTAGCGCGCGTGGATCGTGGGGCCCGGCGTGGTCACCCCCGGCGTGTTGCCTTCGTAGCCCCAGATGGGCTGCGGGGGGTAGTAGGGGTTGTTGCCGTTGAACAGCCAGGCCGGGTTCTCCTTGGCCGTCAGCTGGTACAGCAGCGGCGTGCCGGCCTTGCCGGGCACGGTCAGTTCCGCGTAGCGCTGGTGCGGTGCACGCCCGCACTCGCCGCCTGCGATGTTCGCGTTGATCGTCGGGGCCGGGGTCAGCGTGGCCAGCGGTGTGAGCGGCGTGACCTGGTTGGGCAGGTCCTCGACCCACGGTGTCGTCGGCGGGCTGGGCGGCAGGGGCGTGGGTTGTGCGCGGGTCTTGCCCGGTGTCAGGACCAGGGGGGCGGCCGTGGCTGCCAGCGAGGCCTTCAGGAACGTGCGTCTCTTGCTGTGGGCGACAGGCGTCACGGGGTCGTGGTGGTTGGAATCCTTGCGCATGATGTATTCCCCTCGTTGACAGAGAACAGCCCCGCTACATCTGCCGTCCCGATCGGCGGATGGTGGAGGTGATGGGCTCGATGACGTACTGCAGCGCGGTCTGCGAGACGCCCGCGATGTAGACCTCGGCGGGCATGCCCGCCTGGAGCTTGAAGTCGCCGATGGCCCTGAGCGACTCGGCGTCGGCCAGGATCATCACGCTGTAGTAGGGCAGGTTGGTCTGGCGCTCGATCAACCGGTCGCCGGCGACATAGGTCACCTTGCCCGTGACCATCGAGGTGTTGCGGTACTTGAAGGCGGTGAACTTCACCCGCGCGCGCTGGTTGAGGTGCACGTTGCTGATGTCTTCCGGACGGATGCGCGCCTCGATCATCAGCTGGGCGTCGCTGGGCACGATGTCCGCGATCGCCTCCCCGGGCCCGACCACCGCGCCGGGCGAGGTGAACTTCAGGTCGATCACTTCGCCGCTGGCCGGGGCCACGACGACCTGCCGCTGCGCCGCGTCGTTCGACTTGCGCTGCTCCTGCTCGATCTCGCCCAGGCGCTGGGTGGTGGCCTTGAGCTGGTCGCTCGCGGCCTTCACGTAGTCGTTGCGGATCGACTGGATCTTCAGGTCGATCTCCACCAGGCGCTGGGCGGCGCGCGCCAGTTCCGTGCGCCGCTCTTCGAGCTTGGCCGCGTACTCCATCACCACCGATTCGAGCTGGGAGATCCGGCTCGACGAAATGAAGCCTTCCTGGATCAGGCCGCGGTTGGCCTCCAGGTCCTGCCGCTGCAGGACGAGCGAGTTCTGCGCCTGCGCGATCTGCGCGTGCACGGCGACGATTTCCTGCTGCACGCGATCGCGCTGCGTTCTCATGAGCGAGGCCGCGCTGTCCAGCGAATGGCGCTGGGCCTGGAACAACGCCGTTTCCTTGAGCAGGGCCTGACCGATGCGATCGTCCTGCCGGGCCGCGCGCAGCAGGTCTTCGGGGAAGGCGAGCGTCTTGGCGACGGACTGCTCGGCCTCCAGGCGCACCAGCATGGCACGCTCCAGATGGACGCGATAGCTCAGGCGATTGCGGTCGGCGTCCACGCGCACGTCGCCCAGGACCAGGATCGGATCGCCGGCGTTCACATGCTGGCCGTCGCGCACCATGACTTCCCGCACGGTGCCGCCTTCCAGGTGCTGCACCGGACGGCGGTTGAGGTCCACCTTGACGAACGCGGGGGCCACCACCGCCATCGAGAGCGGGGCGAGGCCCATCCACAGGCCCAGGGGCAGGATCGCGCCGAGGATGACCCAGCATCCGCTTCGCGCGAGGCGTCGTGCATGTTCCCGGCTGCTGCGTGGGGCGGCAACGGGGGGCATCGGGAGTGTGGCGGTGCTCATGGTGCGGGGTCCTTGTTCGCAACGGCGGCGCGGCGCTCAGGCGGCCTTCTGGTCCACGATCGCCTGGGCCTGGCGCTGCATGTCGCGCATCACCTCGCTCGCCGGGCCGAACTGCTGGATGCGGCCCGCGGCGAGCACCAGGATCTTGTCCACGTGGGCGATCAGCGAGGGGCGGTGGGTGACGACGACCGAGGTCACGCCCGCCTGGCGCAGGCCGCTCATCGCCTGGGCGAGTGCGACTTCTCCCGCGCCGTCTAGGTTGGAGTTCGGCTCGTCCAGGATCACCAGCTGCGGGTTGCCGTACAGCGCACGGGCGAGCGCGATGCGCTGGCGCTGGCCCGGAGACAGCCGCGAGCCGTGTTCGCCCACCGGCGTGTCGTAGCCCTTCGGGAGGGTCAGGATCATCTCGTGCGCATTGGCGCGCACGGCGGCGGCAACCACCGCTTCGGAGTCCACCTTGTCCAGGCGCGCGATGTTGTCCGCCACGCTGCCGTCGAAGAGCTCGACGTCCTGGGGCACGTAGCCGATGTAGGGGCCCAGATCTTCGCGCGGCCAGTACGACACGTCGGCACCGTCCAGGCGGACCTTGCCGCTGCTGGGGCGCCACACGCCCGTGAGCACGCGCGCGAGGGTCGACTTGCCGGCCGCGCTCGGGCCGACGATGGCCAGGGCCTCGCCCGGCGCCAGGGCGAAGACGATGTTCGAGAGCACCAGGGTCTCCGAGCCGGCCGCGCGGTACGAGATGTTCTCCGCGCTCAGGCGTCCTTCGGGGCGTGGCATGGCGACATGCGGCTCGGTGCGCTCGAAGTCCTTCGACAGTTCCTGCAGGCGCCCGTAGGCCGCCCGCGCCTCGATCAGCGTGCGCCAGCTGCCCACGAGCTGCTCCACCGGCTGCACCGCGCGGCCCAGCAGGATGCTGGTGGCGATCATCACGCCGGCGGAAGCCTGCTGGCTCAGCACCAGGTACGCGCCCAGGGCCAGCATGAGAATCTGGATGGCCTGGCGCGCGGCCTTGGTCCCGGCGGTGAACGCCACGGTGCTGCGGCTGGCGCTGGTCTGCATGGCGGCGATCTGGTCCTGCAGCGCCCGCCAGCGCACCAGCAGGCGCTGTGTCATTCCCAGGGCCTGCAGCACTTCGGCGTTGCGCAAGGAACTCTCGACGTATTGCGCGGCGCGTCGCCCTTCGTTCTGCAGGGTTTCGAGCGACCGGCGGCTGATGCGGTCGTTGAGCCAGGCCAGGCCGAGCATGAGGAGCGCGGAGAACGCAGCGCCCACGCCGAGCGCGGGGTGGAACATCCAGATCACGAACACGTACACGAACACCCAGGGCGCATCGAACACCGCGATCAGGCCATTGGCGGAAAACACGGCGCGAAGCGCGGCCACGTCGCGGATTCCTTCTGTCCTCACGCCGCTCGGGGCGCGTGCGGCGCGCTCCACGATGGCGTTCACCACCGGTGGGGAGAGTCGCTCGTCCACCATGATGCCCACCACGTTCTGCAGCCGGGTTCGCAGGTAGTCCAGCAGCAGCAGGATGAACAGCGCCACGCCGGTCCCGGCGAGCAGCACCAGCAGCGTTTCATGGCTGCTGGTCGAGATGACCCGGTCGAACACCTGCAGGGTGAAGAACGCGGGCACCAGGAACAGCAGGTTGATGAAGAAGGAGAACGCCGCGATGTACAGCAGCAGCGGTCGCAGTTCCATCCACAGGGTTTTCATGTGCGTCTCCTGTGGTTCTGTGGGGCGTTGCTCAGTTGACCTGCGGGTCCTGGGCCGCGGCCTGCGCCGCGGCTTCCAGCGACTTCACCCGCCGCACCAGCCGGTCGATGGTCACCATCTGCGCCGAGTAGGCGCGCGACAGTTGTTGGGTCGCGTCGCACAGGCCCTGGATGGCGACGCTCAGCTCGTCCTTCTTCGCGTTGACCATGCCGATGCGCGACATGATCAACGTCGCCACCTCGCGCGGGTCGGAGATGGAACGAGGGGCCTGCTGCGGGCTTGCGTTGTTTTTCTCGTCCATGTCGTTCTCCGTGGTCAAGGTCGTTGAAACGTCGGCGGTGCTCATGCCGACAGCACGAAATCGGCCTGCGTGATGGTGTTCGTTCCCACCCCGTTCACGCCCATCAGCAGGATGCTTTCCAGGCCGTCGAACTCGACCAGCGTGTCGGCGCCCAGGTCGGTGATGGACACGTTGGCGGCAAAGTTGCCGGCGTTGATCCCCATCGCGGAGATGTTCAGCCGGTCCTGCCCGTTGAGCAGGTTCCCGCTGGCATCGAAGCCGAGGATCGTGTCGTTGCCGAACCCCGGCGCGAACACGAAGACGTCGTCTCCCGTTCCGCCGTCCATGGTGTCGTTGCCCGTGCCGCCGGTCAGCCGGTCCGCGCCCGCCCCGGTGCTGAGGGTGTCGTTGCCGCCACCGCCATCCACCACGTTCGCGGAATTCAGGAGCGCCACGGGCGCGAAGCTGATGTTGTCGTTGCCCTGGCTGCCGATCACGTTCTCCACCGAGCTCAGCGTGTCGGTGCCGGTCTCGGCGCTGGTGGCGGAGGTCGGCGTGACCGTCGCACCGGCCGAGGTGGCGGACAGGTCGTAGGTGTCGTTGCCGGCGCCGCCGGCGTAGCCGTCGTTGCCGTCGCCCACCGTGGCGATGAAGGTGTCTGCGCCCGCATCGCCGTCCACCGTGTCGCTGTCCAGCCCGCCCGTGAGCCTGTCGTCGCCCGCCTGGCCGTTGATGGTGTCGTTGCCCGAGCCACCCAGCACGATGTCGTCGCCGGCGCCGGCACTGATGGTGTCGTTGCCGCCCTGGCCGTCGATGAAGTTCGCGCCGCCATTGACGACGATGATGTCGTTGCCCTGGCTGCCGATGATGTTCTCCATCGTGTTGAGCGTGTCGGTGCCGATCTGCGCGCTCGTGGCGAGGTTGACCGTCACCGTCGCGCCGGCCGTGGTGGCCGACAGGTCGTAGGTGTCCACGCCGGCCCCGCCGACATAGCTGTCGTTGCCGTCGCCGATCGTCGCGACGAAGCGGTCGTCGCCGCCGCCGCCGTTCAGCGCGTTGGCACCGGTGTTGCCGGTCAGCGTGTCGTTGCCGGCACCACCGGTCACGTTCTCGATGTTCGCCACCGATTCGAAGCCCGTGGCCGTGCCGGTGGCCAGGTTCACGGTGACGGCCGTGGTCGTGGCGCCGTAGCTCAGGGTATCGACGCCGCCCTGGAGGTCGGCCGTGACCGCCTCGATGCCGGTGACGGTGCCGCCCGCCAGGGACGCGATCGCCGTTCCCGTCAGCACCACCGCGAGCGTCTGGCCCAGCGCCGTGCCGGCGATGTTCAGCCGGTCGTTGGCACCCGCGCCGCCGTTGATCGTGTCGGCGCCGTCGCCGACGAGGTAGTGGAAGAGGTCGTCTCCCGCGCCGCCGTCGACCGTGTCGTTGCCGGCGCCGCCGGTGAGCGTGTCGTTGCCCTCGCCACCGGTCACGGTGTCGTTGCCGCCGCCGGCGTCGATGACATCGTTGCCGCCCTGGCCGTCGATCACGTTCGCACCGCCGTTGACGACGATGCTGTCGGCGCCCTGGCTGCCGATGAAGTTCTCGATGGAAGACAGCGCATCGGTGCCCGTCTGCGCGCCCGTGGCGGTCGTCGGGGTGATGGTCACGCCCGCGGAAACCGCGGACAGGTCCAGCGTATCGGTGCCGCCGCCGCCAACGTAGCTGTCGTTGCCGTCGTTCACCGTCGCGACGAAGCGGTCGTCGCCGCCGCCGCCGTTGAGCACGTTGGCCAGCGCATTGCCCACGAGCACGTCGGCGCCGCCGCCTGTCGTCACGTTCTCGATGCCGGCGATCGAGGTGAAGCCCGAGGCCGTTCCGGCCGTGAGGTTCACCGAGATGGCGGCGGCGCTGGTGTAGGTCAGCGTGTCCACGCCGGCCAGCAGGTCGGCCGTGACCGATTCGACATTGCTCACCGTGCCGCCGGCCACCACCGTGAGCGCGGTGCCGTTGTAGCTCACCGCGAGCGCGTCGGCCGCCGCCGTTCCGATGACGTTCAGGGTGTCCAGCCCCGCGCCGCCGTCGACGGTGTCCGTGCCTTCGCCCATCGTGTAGTTGATGGTGTCGTTGCCGCCGCCGCCGGCGATGCTGTCGCTGCCCGCGCCGCCGTCGATGAGGTCGTCCTGGCCGAGGCCGTTGATGGCGTCCGCGCCGCCGCCGCCGAAGATCACGTCCTGGCCTTCAGTGCCCGTGAGGACCTGGGCGGCGTTGTTGGCCGCGATGAAGTCGCCCGTGACCACGGTGGCCGCGGAGCGCACCGTCTCGAGCGCGCCCGCATCGTCCGTGAAGCTCACCGTCAGGCGCAGTTCGCGGTTGACCTGGTCGGCGCCCGGTGTGAAGGTCGCCAGGGTGGCGCCCGCGATGGGCGTGAACCCGGCGGCGCCGCCGCCGACGCCCGTGTTGACGGCCTGTTCCCACTGGTAGCTGAAGACGGCGCCCGTCAGCCCGTCCACGTCGCTGATGCCGAGGGTCGATGCCGTCAGCAACTGGCCTTCGGTCGGCGTGGTGTCGCTGATGGTTGGCTGCCCGGTGGCCGCGGCGTTGAGGGCCAGCGGCGCGGTCGTGGCGGAGTACACGTTCTCCAGCACGTCGTTGGCATCCTTGTAGACCGCCCGCACGCGCAGCGCCAGGCCGAGCTCGAAGGTCCGCGGCGTGAAGCTCGTGCCCGTGGCCCGCGCCACTTCGCCGCCGGCGTTCTCGATCAGGATGTCCTCGAAGATGCCGGGGCGGACCTCGGCCTGCCAGAAGTAGGCGATGGGGCCGGTGATCGCACCGTCGGGGTTGGTCGCGCTGACGTTGTCCGGGTCGGTCACGCCCAGGGCCGACACGGTGAGGGTCGCGCCCAGGGTGGGCGTGGTGTCGCTGAGGGTCAGCTGGCCTTCGGGATCGAGGTTGAAGCCTTCTTCCGCAATGAACGCCGCGCCATCGGAGAACTGCAGGCGCTCGATGTTGCGCACCACGTCGATGCCGTCGGCGCCGGCCACGCCGTCCACGACATGGCTGATGCGCCAGACATCGTTTTCGAGGAAGGTGATCTCGTAGTTGCCGAAGACGTCCGAGAAGACGGCCGTGTCGAAGTCAGGCGCATCCGACATCAGGATCTCGCGGGCAATGGTGAGTTGACCCGGGTTGTAGGTGCCGTCGAAGACGCGCCCCTGCAGCTCGAGGTCGGTCATGGTGTCATAGCTCGCGATCTCGGCGCCGGTTCCGTCGGCGTTCTCCCGCACGCTGATGCGCACGTTCAGCCAGGCATCGCCGTCGATGATGTCGTTGCCGCCGCGGCCCTCCAGCAGGTCGCTGCCGCCGCCGCCCAGGATGATGTTGCCGGCGAACGAAGTCACCGGTCCGCCCATTTCCATGCCGACACCGAGCACCTGGTCCAGGAGGCCCTGCAGGCCGTCGATGAGTTCGATGTGGGTCAGCACGCTGCCCGTGGTGCCCGACAGCGCCATCGCGGCCGCATCGTTGTCGTCGCCGCGCAGGACGTCGGCATGCGCCGAGCCCGACATGCCCTCGACCGAAGTGAACCGCGCCAGCACGGTCGCGTTCGAGATCGGCACGGGCGTCTCGTCGAAGGCACGAAGGAACAGGTCGGCCGTGACGCCGAAGGCGTCGTCCTTGAACCCGGCCCAGTCGAAGCCGGAGCCGCCTTCGTAGCGGTCCACCTGCCCGCCGTTGCCGAACATGATGTCGTCGCCGCCTTCGCCGTCCATCCGGTCGGAGATCGAGTTGCCGATGAAGACGTCGTGGCCCACCACCTGGTCGCGGGCGAAGGCGTCGAAGTTCTCGCCGGCGCTGCCGTCGGCCATGCCTTTCTCGATCCAGTCGTCGCCTTCGTTGCCGAACACGAACTCGTTGCCGCGGGCGCCGAGGATGAAGTCGTTGCCCGTGCCGCCGAACGCCTCGGATGGGTCTTCACCGGTGACGATGAAGTCGTTGCCGTGGCCACCCAGGATCAGGTTGATGCCGTTGCCGCCGTGGATGGCGTCGTTGCCGTCGCCGCCCTGCATGTTGTCGTCGCCACCCAGGTCCGTCATGATGTCGTCGCCGGCCCCGCCGAAGACGAAGTCGTTGCCGTCCCCGCCTTCGAGCCGGTCATTGCCGGCGTCGCCCCAGAGCGTGTCGTCGCCGATGCTGGAAATGATGGTGTCGTTGCCCGCGGTACCGCCCAGAACGACGTGGTCCTCACCGCTGTACTGCAGGTAGTTCGGATCGGCCGCTTCGGTGCCGGGGTTGTTGCGCAGCACCAGTGGCGTCAGGCTGCCTTCGGCCGTCGGATCGTCGCGCCCGTCGAGCCCCAGACCCGTGAACTGCCGGGACGGGTCCACCTCCAGCGTGAACCCCGGCGTCGTGAAGATGTCGCCAGGCAGGTGCTCGACATCGGTGTTGGCCATCACCAGCCGGGCGAAGGAGTTGTTCTCCAGCTCGGTGAGGAAGTTCAGGCCCTGCGTGCGCTCCAGGTAGTAGAAGCGGTCGCCGTCCTGCAGCTTCTCCATCTGCTCCTCGAAGACGAAATTGAAGGTCGAACCCAGCAGGCCGCCGAACGGCATCTGCTTTTCGGCCAGGCCGCCGATCCACAGGTCGATGTCGTCGACGCCGGTGGTCGTGATGCCGGCCTCGTCGGCGTAGGCATTGCGTCCGTACAGGAAGTCGAGCCGGTCCTCCGGCGCACCGATGCCGCCATAGACCAGCGCCACCGCCGCCGCGCGCTTCTCGATCAGGGTGTCGGCGGCGGCCAGGCTGGCGTGCACGCCATAGGCCGCAATGAAGTTGACCACCGAGGCCTCATGCTTGATGTGCTGCATGAAGTCGACCCAGTTCGCGTAGGGCTTGAGCTGGCTGTCGCCGGTCACGCTGTAGAAGTCGCGCCGCGCGGCGTTGAGTGTCGGCACGCCGGTGTCGCGCCCGCGCACGATGTTGATCGTCGCCAGGTCGAGCGGCAGGCCGAGCAGGTTGTTGCGCAGGGCCTCGGTCACGAACTCGTCGATCTCGTTGCCCTGTTGCCGCGTGAGGCCGCGCGCGAGCGCGCCGGCCGCTTCATCCGCCGTGATGCCGCTGGCGGCGAACGCGAGCGGATTGAGGAAGGCCTCGATCAGCCCGAGCTGCTGGGTGGGGTCGGCCGTGCCGCCGATCACGTTGAAGTCGGCGTCGAAGCGGTCCACCGTCTCCGTCAGCATCGAGTGGCCGAAGCGGTACACCGTGTGGGCGAACTCGGCGACGATCGACGGATCGATCTCGGTGTCGTAGACCTGGGTGGCGGCAAAGAAGATGTCGATCTGCGGCTGCACCTTGCGCGCGAACTCTTCGAACACCAGGTGCTGGTACTGCATCTCGGTGCCGAAGCGGGCCGCCTGGAACAGGCGCTCGCCGTCCCACGAGCCATCGGGCAGGTGCCATTCGGCAATGAAGGCCGCGTCGCCCGACGCCATGATCACCGCCTTGGTGTGTTCGACCAGCCGGTTGTGCTCGGCGTGGAACACATGGTGAATGCTGGTCAGCGCGATGTTCTCGTTGACCCGGCCGTCGCCGGCGATGTAGTGCGCATCGAGCAGTTCGTCGTCGTAGAAGCCCGCGGCCGGTGTGCCGCCGATCTGGTCGTCGGCATCGGCCGTCAGCGCGACGCCCTGGCTGTTCACCGGGTTGGCGGTGTGGGCGATGTCGGCCAGGAACACGTGGCCCGTGCGCACGGCCAGGCTTGCATCGATCGGCGCGCCCGGCGAGCCCGAGGCCAGCCTGCCGCCGGCCTGCAGCACGATCTGCGCGAAGCCGGTCACCGGGTCGGGAATGAAGTTGCCGTACTCGTCGGCCGCCAGCAGCGGCAGGTTGAGCGCGTCGGCATTGTCCAGCGCGATGCCCAGCAGGTCGCGCGCCTGCGCCTTGACCACCGCCCAGGTGGCCATGCCGCCCAGCTCGATGTCGTCGGCCGTGCCGAAGAGGCCGTCGGCACCGAGGTCGCGGTTGGTGATCAGCCGCCCGGTGGCGACCGGCTTGCCGTCGGCGTTGAGCTCATAGGCGCGCAGGAAGACCTGGTGCGAGGGGTGCGACGTGTAGGTCTGGTTCTGGTCGATGAAAGGCGTCGTGAGGTTCGTGGCCTCGTGCGTGGTGTCGTCCGCGGTGCCCATGACGCCGTCGGCGCCGGGTCCGGCAACCTGGGTGGCGCGCGTCAGCACCAGGAAGTTGCTGTTGCTGCCCGACACATAGAGCGGATCGTCGGGCTGCAGCGGGACGAAGATGGTGCCGTTGCCGCCCTTGGCCACGAGGTCCAGGCCGTGGTCGAAGAACTGGCCGAAGAAGGTCATGAAGGCGTTGAACGGTGCCGACAGGCCCTCGTCCGGCGCGGTGTTCGGAATGACCAGCAGGGTGCCGACGGGAATCGCCACGCCGTCCAGGTCGTACAGGACACCGTCCACCAGCGTGCCCAGGCCCGCGTCGACGAATGCGCTCACCGCCGCCGGGTTGTTGCTCGTCATGTCGACGATCAGGTTGCTGATGATGCGCGGGTCGGCGTCCACCACATTGCCGCTGGGGCCGTAGTCCGTGTTGGTGAGCGTGCCCCCCGGGCCGAGGTTGATGCTGTCACCGTCCTGGTCGTTGCGGAACACCGGATCGACCAGGCGCGGGAACACCTGGTCCGCGGCGCCGAAGCCGGACTGGCCCTGCACCAGGTTGTTGTAGGAGCCGTCCACCGTGCGCAGGCCCAGCGGTGCGCGCGCGTTGTCCAGGATGTCGGTCAGCGCCTCGCCGCTCGCGTGCCGCTCCGAGATCTTGATCTGCTCCAGGATGAACTGCAGGTCGGACTGCAGGAAGCGCACGCCCGCGCTGTCGACCAGCGCGGAGGAGGGCGGCGGCGCCGGCGGCACGACGGCCGCCACGCCGGTGACCGCCGCGGTGGGCGTGGAGTACACGGTTTCCAGCACGCCGTCGGCATCGCGGTACACGGCCCGCACCCGGATGGCCAGGCCGTCGAAGGGTGCGGTGACCCGGAAGGTCGTGCCGTTCACCGTGGCGGGCTGGCCGCCGCCCAGGTCGATGATGTCGCGGAACACGCCCGGTGCGCGCGTCGGGTCGGCCTCGTACTGCCATGTGTAGCTGATCGGCCCGGTGACGGTGCCGCCAGGATTGTCTGCATCGGTGAGGGCGGCCGACACGCTCAGGAGCTGGTTGATCTGCGGCGTGTCGTCGCTGATCGTGACCGAGCCGCCCGGCGCGTTGTTGCTGCCGGACAGCAGCTGGACGGTGTCGGAAAACTGCAGCCGCTCGATGTTGCGCAGGATGTCGGTGCCGTCGGTGCCGACGTTGTCGGTGACGGTGGTGCGGCCATCGGCGCCGGTGGTGACGGTGTAGTTGGCGCGCAGCCCGGAGAACATCGCGGTGTCGTAGTCGGCGCTGTCGGACATCAGGATCTCGCGCACGATGCTGAGCTGGCCCGGGTTGATCTCGCCCGAGAGCATGCGCGGCACCAGCTCCTTCAGGCTGTCGACGCTGGTGAGGCCGGGCACGCCCGAGACGGCGATGCGCACGTTGAGCCAGGCGTCGCCGTCGATGATGTCGTTGCCGCCGCGCCCTTCGATGAGGTCGCTGCCGTCGCCGCCCAGGATGATGTTGCCTTCGCCGAACGAGGTCATGCCCGCGGGCAGCAGGCCTTGCAGGCCGTCGATCAGCGCGATGTTGGTGAGCACGCTGCCGGTCCAGCCGGCCTGCAGGATCTCGACGGCGTCGGCGTCGTCGCCGCGCAGGAAGTCGGCGAAAGCCGATCCCGACAGGCCTTCGGTGAAGGCGAAGCGGTCCATCATCGCGGCGTTCGAGTTGACCACCGGGGGCACCACGAAGTCGTTGACGATCATGTCGGCGGTCACGCCGTACTTGTCGAACTTGTAGCTGGCCCAGTCGAAGCCGGAGCCGCCGTCGAAGTGGTCTTCGCCGTCGGAGCCGGTGAAGATGTCGTCACCGCCTTCGCCGATCAGCTCGTCGAAGCCGCCGCCGGAGATCAGGACGTCGTTGCCGATGACGCTGTCTTGCACGAGCGGATCGAAACTGTCGCCGGTGGTGCCGTCCTGGGTTCCCAGCTCGATCCAGTCGTGGCCCTCGTTGCCGAATGTCGGCAGGTTGCCCTTGCTGCCCAGGACGAAGTCGTTGCCCTGGCCGGCAAAGACTTCGGAAACGTCCTCGCCGGTGATGATGAAGTCGCTGCCGTCCCCGCCGATGATGAGGTTCGCGCCGTTGCCGCCGTGGATGACGTCGTTGCCCTCGTTGCCCTTGAGCACGTCGTCGCCGCCGCGGTCCGTGATGATGTCGTCGCCCGCGCCGCCCTCGACCTGGTCGTTGCCGTCGCCGGACTCGATGCGGTCGTTGCCGCCGTCGCCGTAGATGGTGTCGTCGCCGATGCTGGCGATCAGGGTGTCGTTGCCGGCGGAGCCGCCGAGCACCACGTGTTCGTCGCCCGTGTAGCGCAGGTAGGTGGTCTCCACGGCCGCGGTCGTGGGATCGTCACGGATCACCAGCGGGGTGAGTTCGGTGCCGCCCTCGGTCGGGTCGCCGTGGCCGTCCACGCCGATGCCGGTGAACTGGCGCAGCGGGTCGACCTCGAGGATCAGGCCCGGGGTCGAGAAGATGTCGGCCGGCAGGTGCGTGGCGTCGGTGTTGAGCATCACCAGCTTGGCGAAGGTGTTGTTCTCCAGTTCGGTGAGGAAGTTGAGGCCGGCCAGACGCGAGAGGTAGTAGAAGCGGTCGCCGTTCTGCAGCGCCTCCATCTGCGACTCGAAGACGAAGTTGAAGGTCGAGCCCAGCAGGCCGCCGAAGGGCATCTGCTCTTCGGCCAGGCCGCCGATCCACAGGTCGATGTCGTCCACGCCCGTGGTGGTGACACCGCCGACCATCGCGTAGATGCCCGTGCTGTTCAGGAAGGCGAGCCTGTCGGCTTCGTCTGCAACGAAGCTGCGCTCCGCGGCCGTGCCGGCGTTGAGAACCACGGTGCCGCCGAAGACGAGTGCGGCCGCCACGGCCCGCTTCTCGGCCATCGTGTCGACGTCCGCGGCGGTCAGCGCGCCATGCGTGCCGTACGCCGCAATGAAGTTGATGACGGAGGCCTCGTGCTTGAGGTGCTGCGTGAGGTCGACCCAGCTCGTATAGGGCTTGAGCTGCGGGTCCGCGGTCGAGGTGTAGAACTCCCGGCGCGCTTCGTTGAGCGTGGGAATGCCGGTGTCCCGGCCGCGTGCGATGTTGATGGCGGCGAGGTCCAGCGGCAGGCCCAGGAGCTGGTTGCGCACCGCGTCGGTGACGAACTCGTCGATCTCGTTGCCCACCTGCCGGGTCATGCCGCGCACGATGGCGCCGGCCGCCTGCTCCGGCGTCAGGGCGCCGTCGTTGTTGAACCCGATCGGGTTGAGGAAGGCATCGACCAGCGCGAGATCGCTCGACAGGAAATTGGGGTCCAGCCGGTCCACGGTCTCGGTCAGCATCGTGTGGCCGACGCGGAAGACCGCGTGTGCGAACTCGGCGACGATCGCCGGATTGATCGTCGTCTGGTAGTTGGTTTCGGCCAGGAACTCGTCGACGGCCGGCTGCATCTTGCGCGCGAACTCTTCGAACACCAGGTGCTGGTACTGCATCTCCGTCGCGAAGCGCGCGGCCTGGAAGATGCGCTCGCCGTTCCATGAGCCGTCGGGCAGCTGCCATGAGGCGATGAACGCAGCGTCGCCGGTGGCCAGGACGGTGGCCTTGATCTCTTCGGCCTGCCGGTTGTGCTCGGAGTGGAAGACGTGGTGGACGGAGGTCAGGGCGATGTTCTCGTTGCCGCGGCCGTCGCCGGTGATGAAGTGGCGGTCCAGCAGCTCGTTGTCATAGGTGCCGGGTTCCGAGAGGCCGATGGCCGAGTCGCTGTCGGGCGCCAGCACGCCGCCCACGAACACGGGCGCCGCGGCATGCGCGATGTCGTTCAGGAAAGCATGGCCGGTGCGAACGCCCACGCTGGCATCGATGGGCGCGCCGGGCGTGCCCGAGGCGAGCCCGTTGCCGTCCGGGTCCAGCGGCCCGCCGACGTCGGCGGCTCGCAGCACGATCTGCGCGAAGCCGGTCACGGGATCGGGAATGAACTTGCCGAACTGGTCCGTCGCCAGCAGGGGCAGGTCCAGCACGTCGGCGTCGTCGAGCTGGATGCCGAGCATCAGCGCCTGCGCCTTGACCTGGGCCCAGTTGGCAAGGCCGCCGTCGGCGCCATCGAGCAGGCTGCCCGTGGCCACCGGACGGCCGTTGGCGTCGAGCACGTACTCGCGCAGGAACACCTGGTGCGAGGGATGCGAGGTGTAGGTCTGGTTCTGGTCGACGAAGGGCGTGGTCTGGTTGGTCTGGTCGCCGTTCGCATCGCGCGTGGCGCGCGACAGGATCATGAAATTGGGGGCGCCGGGGGTCGTGTCGAACAAGGGGTCGTCCGGCTGCAGCGGCATGAAGATCATCTCGGTGCTGCTCTTGTTGACCAGGTCGAGGCCGTGGTCGAAGAACTGGCCGAAGAAGGTGAACCATGAATTGAAGGGCGCCGAGAGGCCTTCGTCGGGGCTGGTGTTCGGAATCTCCAGCAGCGTGCCGGGGGGAATGACGACGCCCTGGAGGTCGTACAGGACGCCGGCTGCGTCGAGCGTTCCGAGGCCCGCGGCCACGAAGGCGCTCACCGCCGCGGGGTTGTTGCTGGTCATGTCGGCGACCAGGTTGCTGATCAGCCGCGGGTCGGCATCGACCACGTTCCCGGCGCTGCCGTAGTCCGTGTTGGTGATCCCTGCGAAGGCGTCGTCCTGCTCGTTGCTGTAGGTCTGAGGCACCAGCTGCGGGAACGGGTTGTCTGCGGAGCCGTAGTCGCTCTGGCCCGGCATCAGGTTGTTGTACGACCCGTCGACCGTCCGGAGGCCGAAAGGCGCAAAGGCGTTCGGGACCAGGCTGGCGGGGTCCGCTCCCGCTGCTTGTGCTTCCGCAATGAGAATTTGTTGAAGAATGAATTCGAGATCGGACCTGATCAGCGTGGCCATTTCTATTCTCCTCAAGACGAACGACTTTCAATGCAGCCCCGGTCCCGCCTACATGGCGAAAAGGCTCATGTAGCGTGGCTCAGGAGTGACCGCGCGCCTGGAATTGCCAGCCGCGGGTTTTTCGAGGAAGTGATGCAGCGCGTGACCCGGTGGCGGTCACGCCTGGGGAGCGGCTAGGGTCGTCGTCGGCCGCTCAGGCACCGCAGCGGGGCGGTGCTGAAAACATCCATTGCGCGATGCCGGTCAGGCGCGATGCCGGCATGGAGATGAAGCCCGCTTTTCATGCGGACCTTGATTCGACACTTATTCATGCGATACCCCCACCATGGATCCTGTCAAAAAGAATCTAGGTCGGCGCGCCGAAAGTCGTTGCCGCTTGTAAGCGGACGGCAACCGGTGGTCGATTGGTTGTCTTCGAAAACGAAGGTGCTAATTATGAGAGGCCATCTTCAGGAATGCAACTTTCTCACATACAAATTAACTGACGAGAACCTGACTACGCGCGCCAGAGCCAAAAAAAAACAGCGGCCGCGGCGACACCGGCCGAAATCAGGGCGATCAGCGCCATTTCCGCATGGCCACCATTGCTTTTTTGGGACGCTGCAGCGAAAGCGGGAGGGCGTTCATTGCCGTGTGGCGGGCTCGCGAACGGGCTGTAGACCGCGGAGCCGGGGCGCTCCGGGTCACCGCTTCCTGTTGTGGCCGCCGGATCGTCGGGAGAGGCCGTCGCCACGGCCGCTTCGTTTGCGACTTCGCCGTCCGCAACGCCGCCATCCGGGTTCTCGTGCGCAGCAACAGCGGCCGACGTCGATTCCGTTGCGATCGCCAGGTCGGCGCACATGACCTGCGTGGCCCAGGCCGCGACAAGCATGGCCTGGACGAAGGGCCGCTTGTTGAGCGCGCGGCGAGGGCGCGATCCGGCGGGGAAGGGGCAATCGATCGAGGTCATGGGGTCGTTGCCCTTCAGATCAGGCCCGTATGAACGGCGAAGTTCACCGCCTGGGCGCGCGAATGCACATGCAGCTTCTTGTAGATGCTCTTGATGTGCACATTGACGGTCTGGCCGGTGATGCCGAGCTTGGCGCCGATCTCCGCCGAGACGTAACCCGAGGCCACGCAACGCAGGACCTCGCTCTCTCGCGGCGTCAGTGTCATGTCGCGCGATGGCGGTCTCGGCGGCGACGGCGCCTTGTCGGCGACCGGCTCGCGGGGGTGGTAGTCCAGGCGGTGCAGCAGGCGCCGCGTGAGCCGGGGCGTGATCGCGGCCCCGCCGTTCACCACGTGCAGCACGGCATCGGCGAAGCTTTGCAACCAGGCGTTCTTCAGGAGGTACCCCATGGCACCCAGTTCGAAGGCGCGCAGCACGTGGGCGTCGTCCTCGAGCGAGGAGATCACGATGACCTCGCTGCTGCGGTGCAGGCGGCGTGCCTCGGTGATCAGCTCGAAGCCCATCTCGTCGCCCAGCTGCAGCTCGAGCATCAGCACGTCGAAGGTGTGCGTGGTCAGCAGCCGGCGCCCCTCGCGAACGCTGTCGGCCTGGCCTTCGAGCTGGATGCGCAGGTCCGACAGCAACTCCTGGGCGATCACCCGGCGCATGTACTCGTCGTCGTCGACGAGCAGCACGCGCACCGGCGATTTCTCCTGGCCGATCAGGAAGTCCGGCCACAGCCTCGCGGCGGGCGCGCAGACGCCGACGGAGGCCTTCTCGCCAGAGCTGATGAGCCGGTGATCAAGCATGTGCCTGCCCCGGTTGGCGTGAGCGACGCAGGCCGGTCGTTGCGAGCGTGGGCGGGGAGACGCAAAGGTCGTCCGTCGAGCGCTCCGGGGCCACTTTCCCCATCGGCGGCAAAGCAGGTTGGGGTCTCATACATTTTCAATAGAAAAATGAAAGGCAAGTGCCGAATTGAATGTTTTCTGTGAGTTTTAATTGAAATTCAATTCAGCCCGAGGCTTGCGCAATCCTATGAACTTGACGGGACGGTTGCGCGGGTCTTTTGCTCCTGTTTGTGGAAAGACATGAGTGTTTCAAAATGGAACTACCTGAACCATGACGTTCGATATACCTAATTTCTATGTTTTTGAGGCGGATCGTGAAAAACGACGCATTGTTCGACAAGTGAGCAATGCTGGTTGAAAAGTGGAATGGGTTTATTTATGCGAGGAAATTTTGAAGATAATGAAATTAATCAAATATGAAATTCATTTTTGAATGGGTATTTGGTGTTTGGTGAAATAAAATATTCAAAAAACCAATTGAAACCAAGGAAATAACTTGATTATTGAAATTCCGGTGATATTTGAATTGAATGAAATCTTCTATTAACCAAATTGTCTGCGATCCGATTTTTATTTTTGGAATTTATTCTCTCGTTTGATCATGATTTTTCAATTCAATTGAAATTCAATTTCTTTGAGGTGGCACGAAATGCGGTGTCGAATCTTTTCCTCCTCTGCCAGTGCGGTGCGCTCCCGCACGTCAGTTGATCGCAGCAGGCGGGGATCGGAAAAGCGGGGAAATGGCGGGTCCCGGAGGGGCATGCCGACGCTGAGCGGCCCGCAGTGGGCGCCCCGAAGGACGGGGCGGGCAGGGCGCTGTCAGTGCGCCATGGCGTCGAGGTGGTGCTTGACGGCGTAGATGTAGAGCTCGAGCCGGTTCGTCACGCCGAGCTTCTGGTAGATCGACGTGAGGTGGTTGCGCAGCGTGTGTTCGGTGACGAAGGCCTGCCCGGCCAGCGTCTTGTTGGAGGCGCCGCTGCCGTGCACCACGGTGCGGACGATGTCGCGCTCCTTCTGGGTCAGGCTGGCCTGCCTGACGGACTCGGGGTCGGCTTTCGGCGGCTTCTTCACCGAGGTGAGTTCCGAGAGCACGCGGCCCATGGTCGGGGCGTCGACGCAGAGTTCGCCGTGGTGCACGCGTTCGATCGCATCGAGCACCTGCTCGGCCGAGGCGTCCTTGCGCATCACGCCGCGCGCGCCGCGCAGCACCGCGAGGTCCAGGGTGCGCTGCTCGCGTTCGCCGGTCAGCACGACCACGCGCGAGACCTCGTTCGACAGCAGCTGCGGCAGGATGTCCAGGGCGCAATGGCCGTCCAGGTCGAGGTCGAGCACGATGACGTCGGGGGCCAGGCTCTGCGTGTGCGCCACGGCTTCTTCGCAGCAGCTGGCGGTGGCGACGACCTTCATGCGCGGCTGTTCGCCGTCGATCAGCCGGGACAGGCCCCACAGCATGGTCTGGTGATCGTCCACCAGCAGGACGCCGATGGGATGGGCTTCGGTTTGCATGAGGGGCTCCTCGGACTGTTGTCGTGCTTTTTGGGCTCAGATGGGAATTTCGATCAGCACCTCGGTGCCGCCGCCCCGGCACCGGCTGACCTGCGCGCGGCCTCCGAGCGCCGCTGCGCGGTCGCTGAGGGAGCGTGGCCGGAAGGGCGCGAAGTTCTCTTCGCCGCCTTCGTTCTCGATGCGCAGGTGCAGGCAGCCATTGCGGCAGCCGATGCGCACGCTGCCGCGGCGGGCCTGCGTGTGCTTGCAGATGTTGTTCAGGCCTTCGCCCACCATCTGCAGAACCTCCGCGGTCATGCGGTCGTCCAGGCGCACGTGGCCTTCGACGTTCACCGAAATCTCGATGCCGTAGAGCCCCTGGATGCGGGCGGCTTGGCTGTACAGCTGGTGCAGCACGAGGCCGCACGAATTGTCCGGGCCGTCCTTGACCGCGCCCGCGAAGCGCCGCAGGTCGGCGATCACGCCGCTCGCCACCTCGGCGAGCTTGTCCAGGTCCTCGAGCAGCGGGTTGTCCGCGGCGGCCTTCTTGCGCAGGGCACACAGGCCCATGCGCAGCCCGATGTAGGGCTGCACGGCCGTGTCGTGCAGGTCCAGCGAGATCTTCAGGCGCTCGGTCGCGGCCGCTTCCGAGGCCATGCGGTCGAGCACCTCGATGGTCTCGATGACCGGGAAGATCTGTTCCATGAGGTGCGCGAGGAACAGCGCGTCGGACTTGCTGAAGTGGCCGTTGCGCGAGGAGATGAACACGCGCCCCTCGCCCAGGCGCAGCGGCAGCGCGGCGCTGATGAACGCGCGGGCCTCGAGCATGGCGGCCACGGCGGCACTGCGCTTGGCGCCGTCGCGGCCCTCGGGGCGCCAGCCGATCGCACCGGGGCCGTGCATGTGGCTGCGCGCGAAGAAGTGGTTCAGGGGCCAGGGCAGGCGGTTGCTCAGCACGGTGTGCGGATGCTCCAGTGCCATCAGCGGCGACTCGGCGATGCCGCCGAGCGTCTCGACACCGACGTGCTCGCAGGTGTCGTCCTTGCGCAGCGTGCGCAGGGTCCAGTTGCCGGTGGCGGTGTCCCGCGTCATGAGGATGCAATGGCTGGCCTTGAAGAAGGCCAGCGTCTTTTCCATCGTGCGGGCGATGGTGCGGCCCGCGCCGAAGCGCGGGTTCGACAGCTGGCTGATGTCACCCAGCAGGGCCAGGCGCCGCTGCAGGATGAGCTTGGAGCCGCCCCAGTGCACGATCATGTGCCCCAGCGCCAGCAGGAAGGTCGTACGCATCAGCAGCTGCGGCGCGTCGTCGCCCGTGCTCGTGCCGAGCCCGCAGGCGGCGAACGACGCGACCGAGACGATCGTCACGCGGGCGCCTTCCTCGAAGCCCCAGCGGAACGAGGAGGTCAGGATGGCGAAGAAATAGAACAGGAAGAACAGGCTGTGCACGCCGCCCGTCACGAAGACGATCAGCGTGAACCACATCACGTCGGACCAGTGGACCGCCTTGCCCTGGACATGGCGCCAGCCGCCCTGCGTGCAGGCGTGCACCAGCACGCTGTGCAGGAGGTATCCGCAAAAGGCCAGCCAGACCGCGCTGGCCACCGGTTGCCGCGTGGGCCCCGCATCGACCGCCATGGCCAGCACCGCGGAGATCGACAGCACCAGCCGCATGCGGGCGGCCATGAGCGCATCCGTCGACAGGCTGCTGTCGAGGCTCGGGGCGGAGACGGGGGCGCGCATGGCAAGACATCCTTCGCATGAACTGTTTCATGCACGGCAGGGGCCGACGTTCGGTGGTAACAGCCTGGCGTTCATTTCTTCGTGCCAATAACGCGGTGTATGTGAAGGTTTCACATTACTTCTTTGGTACTCGAAAGGAACCTTGTGGGCGATCTGTGACGTCTGTTGCGCTTGGTTTCAATTGTGTCGTGGGCAGGCTTTTTTCATCGCTGTACGAGGCGCTTCCCCTCGGCCGGGGGGCGCCGCAGGGCAAACGGGTACCCGATTCATGGAGGTGTGGGGCAAGGGGAACGCGAGGGGCGGTGTTCGTGCGCGCCGGACGCACCGATCCCGGCGCGCCAGGGCTGGCACGCCGGGCGTTCGACCCGAACCCGGATTCAGCCCCGCCGTGGCACCAGCGCCGTCCGTCCCAGGGGCGTGACCCGCAGGACGGTGGCCTGGCGCAGCTTCTGCCGGGCGCGGCAGATCGGGGGGAGGGTGGCTTCCACCATGCCGGCGGCTTCCAGGACCGCCACGGAGTTGATCTCCGACGGGTCCTCGGTGTGCAGGGGAAAGGTCGAGTTGCCGATCCTGCGCAGGTAATCGAGCGGCATGACGCTCCATTGGGGGCGTTCTTCATGCACCGAAGCGCCGTTGCCGCAGAGCGTGGCGATCTCCGCGTGCCCCTCGTCCGTGATGGCAAAGACCTGGGCGCTTTCGTACCGCTGGTAGCCGAAGTTGTCGACATGGAACTCGGCTTCGATGAGTCCGGTGGCGACCAGCACCGAGGCATGCCGGATGTCCGCGTCCGCCGTGAGCATGACCGGAAAACGCTTGTTCATGAGCCGAAGAAGAAGGACGAGCGGCATGCGGTACTCCTCGCAGTGTCAGCGGTGCCGGCTGGTCCGGCGACGAACAGGCACCCGATGCGCAGCCCCGCACAGGGAGGCATCCGTCAGGCGTGGGCCTGTGATGCCAACGGGGAGCAACGGTCGCACTGAACTCGCGGGAACAGACACGGAAGCCACCAATGTAAGAAATGTGATTTTTTCACTTTAGTCCCTTTTTCGTACTTTCGCCACGGGTTTGGAGATAGATGGCCGAAGGTGCTATCTGGCCCGCGTGCGCGCAGGCCGACGCCCGCCGCGCTGCGACGGTGTCGAACTGGAACTGGAGAAGTGCGAAAGCCCGGCGTCGCCTGCCGCCGGAAGGGGCGGGCGATGCGACCGGGCGGCGGGGCGCTGCGCCGCCGCTTCAGGTCAGGGGTTGAATGTCACCCGCTGCGCGATGAGAACGCCGTCGACCACCCGGTCTCCCACGACGGTCACGCGCTGGCCGTTGGCCAGGTTCGCGGCGGTACCGTTCTCGAAGGTGGTACCCGGTCCGCTGGCGTCCACCGGCTGGCCCTGCACCCTGAAATTGGCCGAAGACTGGTAGCCGCCGATGGCCCCGATGAGCGTGAACGAGGCCGGCCCGCCCGTGCCGGGCACATGGCGGATGCGCAGCTTCTTGACGACCAGCACCCCGCCGGACATGAAACCGTCGACCTCGACCTTCACGCCGTTGCCGAGCGAACCGACGGGGCCGCCCGTGATCTGCGCATTGGTGGCGTCCACCGGCGTGCCCAGCACCTTGAAGGCGCCGCGCGAGACGAAATCGGTGATGTCTCCCGCGAGCTGCAGTGCGATGCCGTTGCTCGTCGGTATCGCGTACCACCCCTGCACCTGGGTCGCCGTGAACGCGTTGCCGACCGGCGCGGTCGTGCCGCGGGCGCGCACGATGACCCCGTTGGCCAGCAACGAGGCGTCGATGCCCGTGAAGCTGGCGCCGCCATAGCTGACCGTCAGCTGGCCGAGCGTGAAGGTCTGGTTCGTCGTGTTGAGGTTCTGGATGGCGCCCGTGACCAGCGGGGCGGTCAGCGTGGGTGCGGTCTGCACGCGGGTGGCGCGCAGCGTGCCCGGCGCGCCGGGCAGGCCCCACACCTGGACGAGGCTGCCGTCGGCCACATTGGCAAGCCCGTTCGCGTCGGCCCAGACCGTGGCCGCATCGATGGTCACGTTGATGCCCATGACGACGAAGCTGCCGGCGCCCACGTCGATGCGCGAGACGGCACCGCGCAGTTCGGCCGCCGACACGACCTGCGTCGCGATGCCGCGGGTGAAGTCGGGGTCGACCTTGCCGGCGACCCGCGCGCTCATGCCGATCTGGAGTTCGGTGGCGTCCTCGACGGTGATGGTGGCCGTGTCCGTTGTGTAGCGCAGGCCGTTCAGGATGATGCTGCCCAGGCCGTCCGCGGCGCCGATGCCGGCGGCGTCCGCGGTCACGCCGGTGCCGCCCGAGCCGACACCGGAGCCGTCGGTGTTGCCGTTGCTGGCGGTGTCGCCGGAGCCGCCCGTGCCAGCGTTGCCCGAGCCGGACCCGGTCCCATCCCCGCCTGTGCCCGTGCCCGCGCCGCCAGGGCTGTCACCGCCGATCGCGGTGCCGGTGCCCAGGCCCAGGTTCCCGGTCGAGGCACCACCGCCGCCTCCGCAGGACATCAACAGGGCCATGAGGCCGGCGCAGAACAGGCCCAGCAGGAGGCGGCGGGGTGTTTGGATCGTGCTCATGAGGGGCGCTCGCTTTCAGAGGACGCGGGCGGGGGCGGCGTGCCCTCGTCCTCGTAGTACGTGTAGATGCCGACACGGATTCGTCCTTCGGCGCTGGCCGGCGCGCGGCTGACCGCCCGTGCCATTTCCTGCGCGAGCTCGTGGTGCAGGGCGGACCAGCGGTCGCGCACCAGGCGGTGGATCTGTTCGCAATCGTTCAGCGACAACCCGCGCGCGTACACCGCGCGTTCGAGCATGCGGGGCTGTTCGCCCAGCGTGTTGGCGACGGCCGCCAGCAGGTGGTCCCGGCCGTTGTCGCCCAGGAAGGCCAGCATCGATTGCAGGTCCTGCACGGGCACGAAGCCGTCGGCGGTGAGTTCGGCCATGCCCTCGTTTTCGGTCACCATGTTCAGCCGGATCAGCTCGTCGAGGATGGTGCGGTGGTGGACGTTGCCGCGGCTGCTCAGGCGGGCGACCGCCTCGAACGAGGGCGCCGTGTGGCCCGAGGTGACGGGCAGGCGCCGGAACGAGGCGTCTTCGGTCAGCATCTGCAGCCACAGCGTGAACGTCTTGGCCGCGGCCGACAGTTCGGTGTGGGGCAGGGGGTCGACGGTGGAGCGGACCTTGGCGGTCACGGCCTTGCGGTTCAGGCCGGTGGTGACGGACAGCTGGCTCAGGTTGGGTTTGGGAACGCCCTGGCTGCGCCAGGAGTGCTGCGCCTCCTCGATCAGCAGGTCGCGCAGCAACTCCTCCAGGTGGGGGTGCTTGACCCCCATCGCGAGGGCGAGCTTCACCACGGGTCGAAGGATGCGTGAGCAGGCCGCCAGGGCCCATTCCAGCCGTTGTTCCATGACGCGACGTGTGTAGTCCTGAAAGTGCGATGCCGACAGGATCGGAGGCGGCGCCCCGACCACCATCAACGCCCCATTGTCCTGCGCACCGCGCTGCAGTGAAAGCTTTGGACTGCGGTTTGACGGCCAGTGAGCCAAAGTTTCATGTTCAGGCGCGGGGCGACCGTCCGGCCGGGGCTGCCAAGGCCGATCGGCCGACGGGTTGGCCAGGTTGCCTATGTCGCCCTGCAGCGTGCCCGCCGCAGGACGCGCGCGGCCTGGACGACACCCAGGGTCGGCCCTTTCCCACATGCGGGCCCCGCGCCGGGGGCGACAAAGACACCTCTGTTTCTTTGCATGTCTCAAGGAGCCGAGATGGCCAATGCGAACCCCCGCAAGAACGACGCGGCCGGCACGACCGCCGTCACGCACCGCACGGTGCAGATCGATGGCGTCGAGGTCTTCTACCGCGCGGCCGGTCCGGTGGGGGCCCCGGTGCTGCTGTTGCTGCACGGCTATCCGTGTTCTTCGTTCCAGTACCGCGCGCTGATGCCGGCGCTGGCGGACCGCTGGCGCGTGGTGGCGCCCGATTTCCCGGGCTTCGGCTACAGCGGCACGCCCGAGGAGAACTTCGTGTTCGATTTCGACGGCTACGCGCACTTCCTCGACCGCTTCACCGCCGCGCTCGCGCTGCGCCGTTACGCGCTGTACCTGCACGACTACGGTTCGCAGATCGGCCTGCGCC
Source organism: Variovorax sp. GW821-FHT09D04 (assembly GCF_059416405.1). NCBI lineage: Bacteria > Pseudomonadati > Pseudomonadota > Betaproteobacteria > Burkholderiales > Comamonadaceae > Variovorax > Variovorax sp. GW821-FHT09D04. The sequence goes on along the minus strand of NZ_JBWKPA010000006.1, from coordinate 80,000 downwards.
ATGCGATGCGGCGGGCCGGGCGGGTGACGGCGCTGATCATCCAGAACGGCGACATCTACGAAGACACGCTGGGGCCGAAGTACGCGGCGATCCGGGCGTACTGGAACGACCCGAGCGAGGCCCATCTCGCGGTGCTGGAGCGCGCCGTGAGCGAAGAGGGCTTTCGCGACGAGTTCATCGGAGAGGTGTCGTCGCGCGTGGCCCCGCGGCTCGCGCCCGATCTCTGGCGCCTTCACTGGCCGTTGATGGACACGCCCGTGCGGCGCGGCATTGCGCTCGGTCTCATGAAGGGGCTGAAGGAGAACCTGCGGTGGTTCCCGCGCTACCAGGACTACCTGCGCACGTACCGCCCGCCCACGTTGATCCTGTGGGGGCCGCAGGACGGCTACATGCCGATCGAGGCCGGCCGTGCCTACCTGCGGGACCTGCCCGACGCCCAGTTCCACGCGTTCGACGACGGGGGCCACTGGCTGCTCGAGACGCACCTGGCCGAGGTGCTGCCGCCGCTGTGCGATTTTTTGGGGCGACACCTACCGGGTTCACTGTCTGCATCAGCCCGGACGATCGAAGGCGTGCCGGTATGAGCGTCGCCACCATCGCGCGCATCTGGCGCGGCCGCGTCACGCGGGGCCGCGCGGAGGCCTACGAACGCTACCTGCTGGCTGAAGGCATTCCGCCATTGCGCAAGACGGCGCTCGCGGTGCAGCTGTTCCGCGAAGACCGCGCCACCGAGACCGAGTTCGTCACGACCTCCTACTGGCCCGACGTGGCCGCGATGAGCGCGTTCACCGGCGGCGACCCGAATGGGGTGCATCACCTGCCGCGCGATGCGGAGTTCCTGATCGAGCTGCCCGAGCGCGTCGAGGTGTTGCGCATCGTCGTCGACACGTGGACCTGAAGCGTCAGGCCGCCGACGCCGCCTCGAGTCCCGTCGGAAAGTGCACCCCCGCGCGCTGCGCGGCCTGCACGATGTGCTGCGTCATCGCCTGCTGCGCCAGTGCCGGGTTGCCTTGCGCGAGCGCCTCGATGATCGCCATGTGCTCGTCGTAGGTGGCATGGCGCGCGCCGCGCTTGTAGAAGGGCAGGCGCTGGCTCTCCTGCATCACCTCGGCGCTGTTGCGCAGGATCTCGGCGATGGCCTGGTTGCCTGCGATGCCGATGATCTGCATGTGGAAATCGAAATCGAGCTGCGTGGCCTGCGTGAAGTCGCCGGCGTCGATGCATGCGCGCATGGCCTGTGCATTGGCGCGCAGCGCCGCCAGGTCGTCCGCCTCGATGACCAGGCAGGCTAGCCGCGCGGTGAAGTTCTCGACCGCGAAGCGCAGCTGGTACACGTCCTGCAGCGAATGCGAGGTGGCGAACTTCCAGGCCGGGGAGGCCGCCGGCGCCTGCTGTCCGCCGTCTTCGGCCACGTACATGCCCTTGCCGGGACGCGGAATGACCAGGCCCGTGCCCTGCAGCGTCGACAGCGCCTCGCGCAGCGAGGTGCGGCTGATGCCGAGCTGCTCGGCGAGGTCGCGCTGCGAGGGCAGCAGCCCGCCGGCCGCATAGGTGCCGTCCGCGATCCGCTGCTGGATCAGGCGGGCGGCGGTGGCGGCGACGGCGGGGGAGGCGAGCATGGGTGGTTTTCGGTGCGAAGTGCGGCAGTGGCGGGAGCTGGAAATCTTACTGTGGCCGCACCCCGGGGCCTTCCCTACTTGTTGACCAGCTTGGCCGGCACCGTCCAGGTGAGGAAGGCGCCGAACAGCAGCACGCCGGCCAGAACGAACAGGGCGATGTCGGTGCTCTTCGTGGCGTCCTTGATCAGACCGATCATGTAGGGGCTCACGAAGCCCGCCAGGTTGGCGAAGGAGTTGATGAGCGCAATGCCGGCTGCTGCGCCCGCGCTCGACAGGATGGCGGTCGGCAGGCTCCAGAACAGCGGTGACGTCGCTAGGCTGCCGCCCGCGGCCAGGGCCAATGCGGCCAGCGAGAGGTACACGTTGTTGCTGAAGATCGCGCTCAGCGTGAGGCCCAGCGCGCCGCAGCAGAAGGGCACGATCAAATGCCAGCGGCGTTCGCGCATGCGGTCGGAACTGCGGCTCACCAGCAGCATCGAGACGATGGCCACGGCAAAGGGAATGGCCGTGAGCAGCCCGATGTTCAGCGCGCCCGACACGCCCGACTGGCGCACCAGCGTGGGCAGCCAGAAGGTCAGGCCGTACTGGCCCATCACCGTGCAGAAACAGATCAGCGCCATCTTCACGATGCGGCGGTCGGCGAACAGCGCGCGCAGCGTCATGTGGCTGGTGCCGCCCTTGGTGGCGTTCTCGGCGGCGATGTTGCGTGCGAGCACGGCCTTTTCTTCCGCGGTGAGCCAGCGTGCGCCCTGGATGCTGTTGTCCAGGTACACGATGACCAGCAGGCCGATCACCAGCGAAGGCAGTGCCTCGATGAGGAACAGCCACTGCCAGCCGCGCAGTCCGCCCATGCCGTGCATGGCGTCCATGATCAGGCCCGACAGCGGCCCGCCCAGCACGCCCGACACCGGAATCGCGCACATGAACACCGCCACCATCTTGGCGCGCCGATGCGAGGGAAACCAGTAGGTGAGGTACAGGATCATCCCCGGGTAGAAGCCGGCCTCGGCCGCTCCGAGCAGGAAGCGCAGCACGTAGAACTGCGTGGGCGTGGTCACGAACATCATCGCGGCCGAGATCAGGCTCCACGTGATCATGATCCGCGAGATGGTGGCCTTGGCGCCGATGCGGTGCATCAGCAGGTTGCTCGGCACCTCGAAGAAGAAGTAGCCGATGAAGAACAGCCCCGCGCCCAGCCCGTACATGGCTTCGCTGAACTGCAGGTCGCTGAGCATGTTCAGCTTGGCGAAGCCGACGTTCACGCGGTCCAGGTAGGCGGCCACGTAGCAGAGCATCAGGAACGGCATGAGTCGCCATGCCACTTTCTTGTAGAGCGCGTTCTCCGCTGCAGCAGAGGTGGTGGCCGGCTGCAGCGGCGCATGAAGGGTGGTGGTTGACATGGCGGTCCTCGAAGGCGTCGATGGGGTGGATTAACTGGTATTACCGGTATGATTTAACGCGACCGAGACGTTAAGGCCTCATGCGCCATTGGACACTAGCGATTTCCCTGACGCCGGGAGATTGACGGCCTGGCTGCACCGCAAGGATACTGGTAATACCAGTTGGACCAAAAAGCCGAGGAGTTTCTGTTGACGATTGCCAGTCCCACCTTCCTGCCTCCGGCGCCGGGCACGCCCGCAGCGCTCGCGCTCGTTGCGCAGCCGCTGACGCGCGAGGCCTTCGCCGCGTTCGGCGACGTCATCGAGAGCGCGCACGCCCGGTCGATGCCGATCAACGCGGGCATGACCACGCGCTTTCACGACCTGGCGCGCGTGGACCCGGGCCCCGGCGACAGCCGCGTGCTGGTGAACATCTTCGAAACGCAGCCCTACGCGATGCCGCTGCAGGTGGGCATGCTGGAGCGCCACCCGCTGGGCAGCCAGGCCTTCGTGCCGATGGACGGCAGCCGCTTTCTCGTGGTGGTGGCGCCGGCGGGCGACACGGTGCGCGTGGAAGACATCCGCGCCTTCGTCACCGACGGGCGGCAGGGCGTGAACTACGCGCGCGGCGTCTGGCACCACCCGCTGGTGGTCACGCAGCAGCCGGCCAGCTTCGTGGTGATCGACCGCGGCGGGGCCGGGCCGAACTGCGACGAGATTCTGGTGCCGCCGGCGTGCGTGGTGCGCGTCAGCCTGGCGGGCTGAGCGCGCGCCATCCCTGCGGCCATCGCCCGGCGGCTGCGCCAGCATCGCAGGCACCGCGACGCCGACTTGCGGCCATTGGCGAAAGAGGCCTACACCGCCGGGAGCGCCCCGGTGAAACCTTCGGGCCATGGGTGAACGCCATGCGCAATTCAACGAAATCGATGTTTGCCGGAAGCCTCGCCATCGGGGTCCTGGGCGTCGCGGCGCTCGTTGCCGGGCCGGCTGCCGCGCAGTCGGCCGACAAGCCACCGCCGGTCAAGCCGCAAGCGCAACCTGGCCCCGACCCCGAGCTCCTCGTGAAGCCGCCGCCCCATGGCCATCCGCGGCTGGTGAAGCCCGCGCCGCCCGACCGCGACCCCGGCATGGTGAAAAAGCCACCGGCGGACGCGAAGCCGGCCGGCGAGGACAAGCCCCGCGTGGACGACCCCGGTGCGCCCTCGCGCCAGGACGACTGCCGGGGCACCGCTGAGGACTGCAGACAGAACTCCCCCCGATGACGCCTTGAACGGAAGAACACGCCTCGCCATGAAATGGTCGAGTCGCCGGGCTACCTGCGCAAGACCTGAGATCGCGAGAGCGGGTTGGCGCTCATCGACATCGACGCCTGAGCGGTGCGGCCGGGCGTCAGCCCTGCGTGATGAGGTGGGTGGTGCAGTGACTCACTGGCACTGGAACAGCACGCCGGATTCGGCCGGTGCCTTGCCGAGCCACTTCGGCTCCTGGCTCTTGGCGCTGCAGTAGTCCGAGGCCTGGGTGTAGGTCATGGCACGCAGCACACCGTCGCGGAAGGGAACGATCTGGTTGGGCGGCGTCGAGCAGCCGGCAATGACCAAAGCCAGGGGAAACAGTGTGATGCGCCAGTTCATCGGGCCATTCTAAAGAGGTCGTGCAGGCGCCGAAGTCCGCGGCCAGGGCAGGGCGGGTCGGCCCGCGCCGGCTTCTTTTTGCGAGGGCACGGGGCTATAGTCTGCGAGCACTGCTGCAGCCCCTTCCGATCCCCAAAGGACGTTCGTGCCGGACTCTCTGACTTCCACGCTCACCAGTTACTACGATGCGGTGCCCTACGACTCGCACCCGTTTCCCCAGTCCGCCGTGGAGCACCTGGAAGCCCTGGCCTTCCTGTTCGGGCTCGAGGCGCCGCCGCCGCACAAGGCGCGCGTGCTCGAGCTGGGTTGCGCCGCCGGCGGCAACCTGATCCCGTTCGCGGCGCGCCATCCGCAAGCCCACGCGGTCGGTGTCGACCTGTCGCGCGTGCAGGTGGCGCAGGGCGCCGCGGCGCTCGACCAGGCGGGGCTGTCGAACATCGAGCTCAAGGCCTTCAACATCGCCGACATCGACGCCTCGTTCGGCCTGTTCGACTACATCGTCTGCCACGGCGTCTACAGCTGGGTGCCGGGGCCGGTGCAGGACGCCATCCTGCGCGTGTGCGCCGAGAACCTGGCGCCGGGCGGCGTGGCCTACCTGAGCTACAACGTGTACCCGGGCTGGAAGGCGCGCGAGATCGTGCGCGACGCGATGATCCTGCGCGGCGGCCCGCGCGACACGCCCGAAGAAAAGCTGTCGTACGCGCGCGGCATGCTCGAGTTCCTCGAGCAGTCGGCCCGGCCCGACAGCGTGCTGCGCAAGACGCTCGAAGAGACGATGCCGATCGTGCGCAACTCCGGCAACTACTACCTGCTGCACGAGTTCCTCGAGCCCTGCAACGAGCCCTGCTATTTCAAGGAGTTCGTCGCGCGTGCCGAAGCGCGCGGGCTGGCCTACCTGTGCGACGCCGAGCCCTCGACCATGTTCGTGCAGAACTACGGCGAGAAGGTGCGCGACCCGCTGCTGCGCGAGTGCGGCGGCAGCCAGGTGATGATGGAGCAGTACCTCGACTTCCTCGTCAACCGCACCTTCCGCCAGACGCTGCTGGTGAAGCAGGGCAACGCCGCCAACATCCGCTACCGCCTCGAAGTCCCCCGCCTGCGCGCGCTGGAATTCGCCGGCGTCTTCCGCGTCGATGGCGGTGATGCACTCACCATCGACGCCCGCGAGCAGCCCTGCACCGCGCTGCGCGACCTGAAGGTCACGTTGCGGCTGCCCGCGCACAAGGCGGTGGCGCAGGCGCTCGATGCGAGCTATCCGTGCTCGATGTCGACCGAGGCGCTGCTGGCCGCGGTGGTGACGCTCACCGGCGAGCCGCGCGCGGCCGTCGAACCCATCGTGCTGGCCATGCTCGAAGAGCTGCTGATCCTCGGCGCGCTGCGCATCCGCCGCACGCCGGTGTCGGCGGCTGCTTCGGTGTCCGCGCTGCCGCAGGTGCTGGCCCCGGTGCGCCGCGCGCTGGCCGGTGTGCCCGCATCGCAGGCGACGGCCGTGCTCTGCAACCAGTGGCACGAACCGGTGTCGCTCACGGTGCTCGAACGCAGCCTGCTGCCGCTGCTCGACGGGGCGCACACGCACGAGGCGCTGGCCGCCTTCCTGCTCGACGAGGTGCGCGCCGAACGCCTGCGCTTCCTTAAGGACGACCAGCCGCTGATCGACCCGTCGGCGCTGCACGCCTTCGCGCAGGAGCAGGTGGCGCAGGCGCTGCAGAGCCTGCGGCGCAAGGCGCTGCTCACGGCCTGAAGGCCCACTCCATTCACCCCTCCCTCATTCTTCATCCAACGCACAGAGGAGACTTTTCCATGCAGCACTTCAAGTGGACCCCCACCCTGCGCGCCGCCGTCGCGGCCGCGCTCACCCTGGCGGCGGCCGGCGGCGCACAGGCCGCGTCGCAGGCGCCGGTGGCGGCCGAACACGGCATGGTCGTGAGCGCGCAGCACCTGGCCAGCAAGGTCGGCGTCGACGTGCTCAAGCGCGGCGGCAACGCGGTCGATGCGGCCGTGGCCGTGGGCTATGCGCTGGCGGTGGTGTACCCGGCCGCCGGCAACCTCGGCGGCGGCGGCTTCATGACCGTGCAGCTGGCCGACGGCCGCAAGACCTTCCTGGACTTCCGCGAGAAGGCCCCGCTGGCCGCCACGGCCAACATGTACCTCGACAAGGACGGCAACGTCGTCAAGGGCCTGAGCACCCATGGCCACCTCGCCGTCGGCGTGCCGGGCTCGGTCTCGGGCATGGAGTACGCGCGCGAGAAGTACGGCACGATGAAGCGCGCTGACCTCATCGCCCCGTCGGTCCAGCTGGCCGACAAGGGCTTCGCGCTGGAGCAGGGCGACATCGACATGCTGCTCACTGCCACCAACGACTTCAAGAAAGACCCGGTCTCCGGCGCCATCTTCCTGAACAAGGGCGAGCCCTTCGCGGTCGGCCAGAAGCTGGTGCAGAAAGACCTGGCCAAGACGCTGAAGGAAATCAGCGCCAAGGGCACCGACGGCTTCTACAAGGGCTGGGTCGGCAAGGCGATCGTGGCGTCGAGCCAGGCCGGCAAGGGCATCATCACGCAGGCCGACCTCGACCAGTACAAGACGCGCGAACTCGCGCCGGTCGAGTGCGACTACCGCGGCTACCGCGTGGTGTCGGCGCCCCCGCCGAGCTCGGGCGGCGTGATCATCTGCGAGATGCTCAACATCCTGGAGGGCTATCCGCTCAAGGACCTGGGCTTCCGTTCGGCGGAGTCGGTGCACTACCAGATCGAAGCCATGCGCCACGCCTACGTGGACCGCAACAGCTACCTGGGCGACCCCGACTTCGTGAAGAACCCGCTCGATCGCCTGCTCGACAAGGGCTACGCCGCCAAGATCCGCGCCGCCATCGATCCGAAGAAGGCCGGCGTGTCCAAGGACATCAAGCCCGGCGTGGCGCCGCATGAAGGCAGCAACACCACCCACTACTCGATCACCGACAAGTGGGGCAACGCGGTGTCGGTCACCTACACGCTGAACGACTGGTTCGGCGCCAAGGTCACGGCCGACAAGACCGGCGTGCTGCTGAACAACGAGATGGACGACTTCACCTCGAAGATCGGCGTGCCCAACATGTACGGCCTGGTGCAGGGCGAGGCCAACGCCATCGCCCCGGGCAAGCGCCCGCTGAGCTCGATGAGCCCGACCATCGTGTCGAAGGACGGCAAGCCGGTGTTCGTGGTCGGCACGCCGGGCGGCAGCCGCATCATCACGGCCGTGCTGCACACCATCCTGAACGTGGTCGACTACGGCATGAACGTGCAGGAAGCCGTCGATGCGCCGCGCTTCCACCAGCAGTGGTTGCCCGATGTGACCAACGTCGAGACCTTCGCGATCAGCCCCGACACCCGCAAGATCCTGACCGACATGGGCCACAACCTGGGCGTGCCGCAGCCGGCCAACCACCTGGCGGCGATCATCGTCGGCGCGCCCTCGCTGGGCGGCAAGGCGGTGGGCGCCAACCGTTTCTACGGCGCCAACGATCCCCGTCGCAACACGGGCCTCGCAGCAGGCTACTGAACCTGCGGCACACTCGAAGGCGGTCGTGCCCCTGTCGGCACGGCCGCTTTTTTCATTTTTCATGCACCTGCAAGACATCCTCTATACCCAGGGCTTCGGCACCCGCCGCGTGTGCGCGGGCCTGGTCCAGCAAGGCCACGTGAGCGTCGCCGGCGCGGTCGTGACCGACCCCTTCGCCGACCTCGACCCCGAAGGCCTGCTGTTCACCGTGCAGGGCACCGAGTGGGCCTGCCACGAGAAGGCCTACCTGATGCTGCACAAGCCGGCCGGCACCGAGTGCTCGCAGAAGCCCTCGACCTACCCGAGCATCTACACGCTGCTGCCGTCGCCGCTGCGGCTGCGGCCCAACAAGGGCGCGGTGCAGGGCGTGCAGGCCATCGGCCGGCTCGACCAGGACACGACCGGCCTGCTGCTCCTGACCGACGACGGCCAGTTCATCCACAAGATGGGCTCGCCCAAGCACCACGTGCCCAAGGTCTACGAGGTGACGGCCAAGCACCCGATCGACGAGGCGCAGATCGCCAAGCTGCTGGCCGGCGTGGTGCTCGACGACGATCCGAAGCCCGTGCGCGCTGCGGCTTGCGAGTCCGACAGCCCGCTGCACTTGCGGCTCACCCTCACCGAGGGCAAGTACCACCAGGTCAAGCGCATGCTGGCCGCGGTCGGCAACCGGGTCGAGGGCCTGCATCGCTCGCGCATCGGCGGCCTGGCGCTGCCGGAGGACCTGGCGCCGGGGCAATGGCGCTGGCTCACGGCCGAGCAGGTGGCCCAGTTGCGGGCGCCCGTGCCTCGCGCCGCGTGACATAGGTCAAGGCGCCGGGCTAAACAGCGGGTGAGGGGGCGCCCGCGGTCAGCTTTTCGTCGGGTTCGACCGTTAAGATTGTTAACCCTCTCCCGGAACCTTCCCTTGCGACTCCCTGCCCGCCCGAACGGCCGCATCGCGGCCTTCCTGCTGTCATGCCTGTGCCTGACAGCCTTGGTGACCCTCCCCGCCGCGGCGGCGCCGCCGGCCCCTCCACCGGTTTTCGTGCTCAATTCGCTGGACGCCAGCGTGAGCGTGATCAACCCGGTCGACTGGACCGAGAAGCAGCGCATTCCCACCGGCAAGGAGCCGCACCACATCTACATGACGCCCGACGAGAAGTCGGTCATCGTGGCCAATTCGGCGGGCGATTCGCTCACCTTCCTGGACCCGCGCACGGCCGAGGTGCAGCGCGTGGTGTACGGCATCATCGATCCGTACCAGCTGCAGTTCTCGCGCGACATGAAGTGGTTCGTCACGGCGGCCAACCGCCTGAACCACGTCGACGTGTACCGCTGGGACGGCAAGGACCTGAAGCTGGCCAAGCGCATCGCCACCGGCAAGACGCCCAGCCACATCTGGATCGACAACACCAGCACGGTGGCCTACGTCACCATGCAGGACAGCGACGAGCTGATCGCGGTCGACCTGCCGACGCAGACCGTGCGCTGGCGCATGGCCACCGGTGCCATGCCGGCCGACATCTTCGGCGCCCACAACGACAAGACGCTGCTCGTGGGCCTCACCGGCAGCGACGGCGTGCAGGTGTTCGACGTGGCCGGCGCCCAGCCCAAGCTGGTCGGCAAGATTCCTACCGGCAAGGGCGCCCACGCCTTCCGCTCGGCGGGCGACGGCAAGACCGTGTTCGTGAGCAACCGGGTCGCCAACACCATCAGCCGCATCGACCTGACCACGCTGAAGGTCGTCGCCACCTACAACGTGCCCGGCGGCCCCGACTGCATGGACGTGTCGGCCGACGGCAAGACGCTGTACGTGACCTCGCGCTGGGCCAAGAAGCTCACGGTGGTCGATCTCGCGAGCCAGAAGGTCGTGCGGCAGATCAACGTCGGCCGCTCGCCGCACGGCGTCTGGACCCTCGACCATGCCAAGCGCATCTGAGCGCGTGCGCGGCTTGCGCACCGTCGGGGTGGCCCTCGCCGTCGCGACACTGGCCTGCGCCACCGTGCCGGCGACCGGGGCGCAAGAAGCTGCGGCCTGCGACAAGCCGGTCTACCTGACGCTGGACACCGGCCACATGGGCATCGCCCCGCTGGTGGCCGACGTGCTCAAGCGCCAGGACGTGCGCGTCACCTTCTTCGCCGCTGCAGAGCGCACCCAGACCGACGGCGACAGCCTGGACGACCACTGGGCGCCGTGGTGGAAGGCGAGGGCGGCCGAAGGCCACGAGTTCGGCTCGCACACCTACGACCACGCCTACTGGCGCGGCGACGTCAAGGGCACGCCGCCCAGCTTTCGCATCAAGCCGTCGGCCGGCCCGCAGACCGGCAAGGAGTCGGTCTGGAGTGCGGCCCAGTACTGCGCCGACATCCGCAAGTCGTCCGACCGGCTGGCCGCCATCACCGGCAAGAAGCCGCTGCCGCTGTACCGCGCGCCGGGCGGCAAGACCTCGCCCGCGCTGCTGGCGGCCGCGAAGGACTGCGGCTACGCGCACGTGGGTTGGTCGCCCGCCGGCTTCCTGGGCGACGAGCTGCCCAGCGAGGCGTTCAGCAACCAGAAGCTGCTGGCCCAGGCGCTGGCAGGCATCCGCCCCGGCGACATCCTGCTGGCGCACCTGGGCATCTGGTCGCGCAAGGACCCGTGGGCGCCCGCCAACCTGGAGCCGCTCATCGTCGGCCTGAAGGCCAAGGGCTTCTGCTTTCGCACGCTGCGCCAGCACCCGGACTACCGCGCCTGGATCGCCTCCCATCCTTGATTCCTGAGTTTTCGCCGTGATCGACTGGTTGACCGACGTTTTTTCCGCCATGCAGGGCTGGCTCTTCGAGACCGCCGTGCAGCCGCTGGTGTACGCCATCGGCCTGGGCGGCTGGGCCGAGGACGCCTTCGACGCCACCGGCTGGCTGCTGGTCGGCGTGATCCAGATCCTCGTGCTGCTGGCCGTGATCGGCCCGCTGCAGCGCTGGCGCGCGGTCGAGCCCGTGACCGACCGCCGTGCCATCCGCATCGACGTGCTCTACACGCTGATCCACCGGCTGGGCCTGTTCCGGCTGGCGCTGTTCTTCACGCTGCAGCCGCTGTTCGACGACCTGCTCGGCAGCCTGCGCATGGCGGGGTGGGGCACCTTCCACCTGGACGAGGCCTGGCCCGGCGTGACCGACGTGCCGTGGGTGGCTTTTGCCATCTACCTCGTGGTGCTCGACTTCGTCGGCTACTGGATCCACCGCGGCCAGCACCAGTTCAACTGGTGGTGGAGCCTGCATTCGCTGCACCACTCGCAGCGCCAGATGACGATGTGGAGCGACGACCGCAACCACCTGCTGGACGACGTCATCCACGACACGCTCATCGTCATCGTGGCGCAGCTGATCGGCGTGGCGCCGGGCCAGTTCATCGCCGTCGTGGCCTTCACCCAGCTCAGCGAGAGCCTGCAGCACGCCAACCTGCGGCTGAGCTTCGGCGCCATCGGCGAGCGGCTGTGGGTCAGCCCGCGCTTTCACCGGCTGCACCACAGCATCGGGCTGGGGCATGAGTCGCACGGCCGGAGCACGCTCGGCGGCCACAACTTCGGCGTGCTGCTGCCCTGGTGGGACATGCTCTTTCGCACCGCCAACTTCGAGAACCGCTACGACCCGACCGGCATCCGCGACCAGGTCGAGCCCGGCGCCGACGGCCGCCCGCGCGACTACGGCCAGGGCTTCTGGTCGCAGCAGTGGCTGGGGCTGAAGCGGCTGTTCGGCCGCGCCTGATCCGCCCGCAGGCCCGGCGGCGGGCGGGCCGGGGCCTTGCGCTATCCTCGAACCTCATGCGCCTGCTCCTCGACTCCTTCTGGCGCGCGGTGGCCTATTGCATGCTCCCGCGCGTGATCGTGCTGTCGCTCCTGCCATTGGCGCTCATGGTGCTGCTGGCCGCGGGGCTCGGTTACTTCTACTGGGACGCGGCCGTCGCCTGGACGCGCGAGGCCCTCGACGCCTGGCCGCTGCTGTCCAGCTTCTGGGCCTGGATCGGGCGCCTGTTCTCCAGCGACGTCACGGCCGCGCTGGCGCCGCTGGTGGTGGTGTTCGGCGTCACGCCGCTGATCGTGGTGCTGTCGCTGCTCATCGTGGCCGGCTTCATGGCGCCGGCGCTCACCAAGCTCGTGGCCGAACGGCGCTTTCCCACGCTCGAACAGAAGAAGGGCGCCTCCTTCTTCGGCAGCGTGCTGCGCTCGCTCGGCGCCACGGTGCTGGCGCTGATCGCGCTGGTGGTGTCGATGCCGCTGTGGCTCATTCCGCCGCTGGTGTTGATCCTGCCGCCGCTGATCTGGGGCTGGCTGACCTACCGGGTGATGAGCTTCGACGCGCTGGCCGAGCACGCCAGCCCCGAAGAGCGCGTCGCGCTGCTGCGCGCCCACCGGTTGCCGCTGCTGTGCATCGGCGTGCTGTGCGGTTACCTGGGCGCCGCGCCGAGCATCGTCTGGGCCTCGGGCCTGCTGTTCGCCGCCGCCTTCTTCGTGCTGGTGCCGATCGCCATCTGGATCTACACGCTGGTCTTCGCTTTCTCCGCGCTCTGGTTCGCGCACTACTGCCTGGACGCCCTGACCCAGCTGCGCGCCCAGCGCGCGGCGCAGCAGCCCGCGGCCGGCAGCGGCGACGCGCAGCAGCAGGCGCTCGAGGCGGCCGAAGCCACCGAGGCCAACAAGGCCGCTCTTTCTCAATGGAGTTCTCCATGACACGCGCATTCGGTCTCATCGTCGTCGGCGACGAGATCCTTTCCGGCAAGCGGGCCGACAAGCACATGGCCAAGGTCATCGAGCTGCTGGCCGCGCGCGGCCTGCAGCTGGGCTGGGCCGAGTACGTGGGCGACGAGCCCACGCGGATCACCGCGGCCCTGATGCGCGCCTTCGCCTCGGGCGACATCGTGTTCTCGACCGGCGGCATCGGCGCCACGCCCGACGACCACACCCGTCAGTGCGCCGCCCAGGCCCTGCGCGTGCCGCTGGCGCTGCACCCCGAGGCCGAGGCGCTGATCCGCGAGCGCATGCAGGACACGGCCCTGGAGCAGGGCGTGCCCTACGAACCCGACCGGCCCGACAACATCCACCGCCTGAACATGGGCGTGTTTCCGCAGGGCGCGTCGATCATCCGCAACCCGTACAACAAGATCCCGGGCTTCAGCGTCGAGCACGTGCATTTCGTGCCGGGCTTTCCGGTCATGGCCTGGCCGATGATCGAGTCGGTGCTCGACAGCCGCTATGCCGATCTGTTCACCCGCAACGCCATCGCCGAGAAGTCCGTGATCGTTTTCGGTGCGATGGAAGCCACCCTCACGCCGCTGATGCAGGCCATCGAGCAGGCCCATGCCGGCATCAAGGTGTTCAGCCTCCCCAGCGTGGATCACCCGCAGTACGGGCGCCACATCGAGCTGGGCGTCAAGGGCGACCCTGCGAAGCTCGATGCCGCCTATGGCCAGCTGATCGAAGGTCTGCACACCTTTGATGCGAAGCTAGGCCTCGAATTGGTGCGTTAATCTGCATTGCACCAATTTGGTGATTTTTTCCTTTTCCGGCAGCCCCTGGGCCGTCACCCGGGCCTCATCCGGCGGGGTGACAATGGCACAGAAACTGCATCCTCCCGTCCCTGTATTCCTAACCACCATCCAACTCAGGAGAAACTGATGGCAAAGACCGTCGCCGATGTACTCAAGCTCGTCAAGGAAAACGAGGTCAAGTTCGTCGACTTGCGCTTCACCGACACCCGCGGCAAAGAGCAGCACGTGACCGTGCCCGTGTCGCACTTCGATGAAGACAAATTCACCTCGGGCCACGCGTTCGACGGTTCGTCCATCGCCGGTTGGAAGGGCATCGAAGCCTCGGACATGCAGCTCATGCCCGACCCGAACACCGCCAACATCGACCCCTTCTTCGAAGAAACGACGCTGATCCTGACCTGCGACGTGATCGACCCGGCAGACGGCAAGGCCTACGAGCGCGACCCGCGTTCGCTCGCCAAGCGCGCCGAGGCGTACATGAAGGCTTCCGGCCTGGGCGACACCGCCTACTTCGGACCGGAACCCGAATTCTTCGTGTTTGACGGCGTGCGCTGGAAGAACGACATGTCGGGCTGCTTCGTGAAGATCGAGTCCGAAGAAGCCTCGTGGAACACCGACAAGGAGTTCGAGCACGGCAACAGCGGCCACCGTCCCGCAGTCAAGGGCGGCTACTTCCCGGTGCCCCCGGTCGACAGCTTCCAGGACATGCGCTCGGAAATGAGCCTTGTGCTCGAATCGCTGGGCATCCCGGTCGAAGTGCATCACCACGAAGTGGCCAACGCCGGCCAGCTCGAAATCGGCACCCGCTTCAGCACGCTGGTGCAGCGCGCCGACTGGGTCCAGCTGCAGAAGTACGTGATCCACAACGTGGCCCACGCCTACGGCAAGACCGCCACCTTCATGCCCAAGCCCATCGTCGGCGACAACGGCTCCGGCATGCACGTGCACCAGTCGGTCTGGAAGGACGGCAAGAACCTGTTCGCCGGCGACGGCTACGCGGGCCTCTCGGACTTCGCGCTGCACTACATCGGCGGCATCATCAAGCACGCCCGTGCCCTGAATGCCATCACGAACCCCGGCACCAACAGCTACAAGCGCCTGGTCCCTGGCTTCGAAGCCCCGGTGAAGCTGGCCTACTCGGCCAAGAACCGCTCGGCCTCGATCCGCATCCCGTTCGTGGCCAACCCGAAGGGCCGCCGCGTCGAAGCGCGCTTCCCCGATCCGCTGATGAACCCGTACCTGGGCTTTGCCGCGCTGCTGATGGCCGGCCTGGACGGCGTGGAAAACAAGATCCATCCGGGCGAAGCCGCCAGCAAGGACCTGTACCACCTGCCGCCGGAAGAAGACGCGCTGATCCCGACCGTCTGCCACAGCCTGGACCAGGCCCTGGAGCACCTGGACAAGGACCGTGCGTTCCTGACCAAGGGCGGCGTGTTCACCGACTCGTACATCGACGCGTACATCGACCTCAAGATGCAGGAAGTCACGCGCTTCCGCATGGCGACGCACCCCGTCGAGTTCGACATGTACTACTCGCTGTAAAAAGCGCCACAACGAGCCCGCCCCGGCGGGCAAGTAAGACAAAAGGACGGCCCCGGCCGTCCTTTTTCCTTGGTGCGGAACACCCTGTCGTGAGCGGGCCCGAATTGCATCAAAATGCGCGTTTGTCGCGCCCTCTCCGGATCCAAATGAAGACTGCTTCCCTGATTTTCCTGGCCGCCGCCTCGTTCGCCACCGCCACGGCGGCGCTCGCGCAAGAGCGCGTCTGGCGCTGCGGCAACGAGTACACCAACAACGCGACCGTGGCCCAGCAAAAGGGCTGCAAGATCATGGAAGGCGGCAACGTCACCGTCGTGCAGGGCACGAAGCCCTCGGGCGGCGGTGGTGGCAGTGCGTCGTCGTCGGGCTCGGGCGGTTCGGCCGCGCGCGCCCCGGCGGGCAGCCCGCGCGTCGAAGGCGTCGACCAGCGCGCCCGCGACGGCGAGGCGCGTTCGGTGCTCGAGGCCGAGCTGCGCAAGGCCGAGGCCCGCCAGACCGAGCTCAAGAAGGAATACAACAACGGCGAGCCCGAGAAGCAGGGCAGCGAAGGCCGCAACTACCAGAAGTACCTCGACCGCGTGGCCGAGATGAAGGCCGAACTCGCGCGCAACGAGAGCGACATCGCCGGCATCCGCCGCGAAATCGGCCGCCTGCCCGGCAAGCCGCAGGCGCAGTAAGCGGCGCGCAGTCCATGGTGTTCGGCAAGAAGGCGACTGGCGCCAATCCGCGCTTTCGCGCCTTCGACCTCTTGTCCACGCTGATCGCGGTGGTCAACAGCGACGGCTCGGTGCTGTTCGCCAATGCAGGCCTCGAAGACGCGCTGGGTACCTCGCGGCGCACGCTCGAGGGCTCGCAGTTCGGCGCCTGTTTCCATGAGCCGCAGGTGCTGCGCACCGCGCTCGACGGCGCCAGCAGCAACGACTTCGCCACGCTGCGCTACGAGGCCTTTTTGCGGCGCGTGAACCACGAGCTGATGCCCGTGCAGGTCACGCTCGCGCACGGCGACAAGAAGGGCGAGCTCATCATCGAGATGTCGCCGCTGGAGCAGCAGGTGCGCCAGGACCGCGAGGAGCGCCTGATCGACCAGGCGCAGGCCAACAAGGAACTCATCCGCAACCTCGCGCACGAGATCAAGAACCCGCTGGGCGGCATCCGCGGCGCGGCGCAGCTGCTGCAGATGGAGGTCGAGTCGCGCGACCTCATCGAATACACCCAGGTCATCATCCACGAGGCCGACCGGCTGCAGACGCTGGTCGACCGGCTGCTGGCGCCGCACCGCCGGCCGCACGTGGTGGGCGACGTGAACATCCACGAGGTGTGCGAGCGCGTGCGCTCGGTCATCCTGGCAGAGTTTCCGCGCGACCTGCACATCGAGCGCGACTTCGACGTCTCCATTCCCGAGTTCCGCGGCGACCGCGAGCAGCTCATCCAGGCCACCCTCAACATCGCGCACAACGCGGCGCAGGCCCTGGCCGAGCGCCGCGCGGCGGGCGATGCGCAGATCACTTTCAAGACCCGCGTGGCCCGCCAGGTGATCTTCAACAAGCAGTGGTATCGATTGGCACTGGAATTGCATGTCATCGACAATGGACCGGGTGTGCCGGACACGATCAAGGACCGCATCTTCTATCCGCTCGTTTCGGGCAGGGAAGGTGGGACCGGGCTGGGACTGACGCTTGCGCAAACTTTTGTGCAACAGCATCACGGCGTGATCGAGTGCGACAGCGTCCCGGGCCGAACCGATTTCAAGATATTGATTCCGCTGCCCTAGCGCAGCCCCGGCAACAGAGGAGATGCATGAAGCCGATCTGGATAGTTGATGACGACCAATCGATACGCTTCGTGCTCGAGAAGGCGCTGCTGCGCGAAGACCTGCCCACGCGCAGCTTCACGAACACACGCGAAGTGCTGGCCGCGCTCGAACAGGCCGAAGGCGACGAGCAGCAGGGCCCGCAGGTCCTAGTGAGCGACATCCGCATGCCGGGCGGCTCGGGGCTCGACCTGCTCGACAAGATCAAGGCCAAGCACCCCGGCCTGCCGGTCATCATCATGACCGCCTTCTCCGACCTGGACAGCGCGGTCTCGGCCTTCCAGGGCGGCGCCTTCGAGTACCTGCCCAAGCCCTTCGACCTGCCGCGCGCCGTGGAACTCATCCGCCGCGCCGTCGACGAAAGCCAGCGCGAAGAGGTGTCCGAAGAGCGCATGGTGGCCGCGCCCGAGATGCTCGGCCAGGCGCCCGCGATGCAGGACGTGTTCCGTGCCATCGGCCGGCTGTCGCAGAGCAACGTCACGGTGCTCATCACCGGCGAATCGGGCTCGGGCAAGGAACTCGTGGCGCGTGCGCTGCACAAGCACTCGCCGCGCGCCAACGGCCCCTTCGTGGCGATCAACACCGCCGCCATTCCGAAAGACCTGCTCGAGAGCGAACTCTTCGGCCACGAGCGCGGCGCCTTCACCGGCGCGCAGACCATGCGCCGCGGCCGCTTCGAGCAGGCCGAGGGCGGCACGCTGTTCCTCGACGAAATCGGCGACATGCCCTTCGACCTGCAGACGCGCCTCCTGCGCGTGCTCAGCGACGGCCACTTCTACCGCGTGGGCGGCCACAACTCGGTCAAGGCCAATGTGCGCGTCATCGCGGCCACCCACCAGGACCTCGAGCAGCGCGTGAAGCTCGGGGGCTTTCGCGAAGACCTGTTCCACCGCCTCAACGTGATCCGCCTGCGCCTGCCGGCGCTGCGCGAGCGCGGCGAGGACGTGCCCGCGCTCACGCGCCACTTCCTGCAGCAGAGCGCGCGCCAGCTGGGCGTCGAGCCCAAGCGCATCTCCGATGCGGCACTCGCCAGGCTTGCGGCCTTCAACTTCCCGGGCAACGTGCGCCAGCTCGAGAACATCTGCCACTGGCTGACCGTGATGGCGCCCGCGCAGCTGATCGAGTCGAAAGACCTGCCGCCCGAAGTGATGGCGGGCAGCGGGGCGGACGTGCATGTGGCGGTGGCCGAGGTGGCGGCGCCCGTGCAGGCTGCAGCGCCGTTGGCCGTCGAGCGCGATGCGTCCGCACCGGTGGTCGCGGCCCCCGAGGCGGTGCCAGGCGCCCCCGCCGGCCCCAGCGCCTGGGAAAGCGGCCTCGAAGCCGAAGCTCAGGCGCTGCTCGCCGCAGGCCGCACCGACGTGTGGGACGTGCTTACGCGCCGCTTCGAATCGCGGCTCATCCTCACCGCGCTGGCCAACACGCGCGGCCGGCGCATCGAGGCGGCCCAGAAGCTGGGCATCGGGCGCAACACCATCACCCGGAAAATCCAGGAACTCGGTATCGAATGAAAAGGCCCTCCCAGGGCCTTTTTTTATTACCGGCTGCGTTGGCCCAAAGTCAGCGAGTCCAGCTGGAAATTGCCGCTCTTGTCCCAGAGCCAGGTGTCGACATACGTGTGACCGCCCAGCTTGCCGGGGCTCGGCAAGGGCGAGGTCGCCTTGACCAGTTCCGCGATCATCGGCGGCACCTCGGGCGCATGGCTGGGCACGCGGCTGAAGGTGACGTTGGTGACCTTGCCGTTCGCATCGATCTCCGTCTCGACCACCACCACGGCGTACACCAGCGGCGGAATCTTGCCCTTGTAGATGCGGCTGGCGTAGGCCTTGTAGATGTGGCGCGCGCCGGTCTTGCGGTAGGTGCGGATCGCGGGCGTCTGCGCGGTGATGAGCCGCACGGTCGGCACGTCGCGGCTGCCTTCGGTGGCGGTTGTGCCGCCGGGCGATGTGCTGCCTGTGCCGCTTTCCGATCCACCACCCGGCTTCAGGACCGAGCAGGCGGCCAGTGCGAGCGCCGCGGCGGCGATCGCGGCAGAACGGGCAAGGCGTGCGGCGATCGGCGTCGTCATGGCCGTCAGGCGCCCGCGCCGAGTTCGAGCACCACCGGGGCGTGGTCGCTCGGCTTTTCCCACTTGCGCGGCACGCGGTCGATGACGCAGCTTTTCACCAGCGGCCGCAGCGGCTCGCTCACGAGGATGTGGTCGATGCGCAGGCCGCGGTTCTTCTGGTAGCCCAGCATGCGGTAGTCCCACCACGAGAAGCTTTTTTCGGGCTGCTCGAACATGCGGAAGCTGTCGGTCAGGCCCAGGCCGAGCAGCGCCTTGAAGTGGTCGCGCTCTTCGGTCGTGTGGTGGATCGTTTCCTTCAGGCCCACGGGGTCGAAGCTGTCGCGGTCTTCGGGCGTGACGTTGAAGTCGCCCAGCAGCACGAGGTTCGGGTGCGCCGCGAGTTCACGCGCGATGTAGTCGTGCAGCGCGTCGAGCCACTTCATCTTGTAGGCGAACTTCTCGCTGCCCGGCTCCTGGCCGTTCACGAAGTAGCCGTTCACCACGCGCAGCGGGCCCGAGGGCGTCTCGATGGTGGCGGCGATCACGCGCGACTGCTCGTCGGCGAAGTTCTCGATGTTCTTCACCACGTCGCGCACCGGCGCCAGGCTGAGGATGGCCACGCCGTTGTAGGTCTTCTGACCGAACACCGCGGCCTCGTAGCCGGCCGACTTCAGCACCTCGAGCGGAAACTTGTCGTCGGTCATCTTGAGCTCCTGCAGGCACAGCACATCGACCGGGTTGGCGATGAGCCAGTCGAGCACATGCTGCAGGCGCGCGGTGAGGGAGTTGACGTTCCAGGTGGCGATTTTCATGAGGGCTCTGCGTATTCGGTTATCGGGTGGCGGTCGTGCGTTCGCAGCCGGTCGGTGAGGTCTCTGTGCAGGCGAAGGAAGTGGCCGCGCCCAGACCCGGAAGGAAGGCGTGTCGGCAGCGAGACCGCGACAGTGATTTCCATCGCGGTATTTTGCCTCGCTGGATCGGGATGCCGTGTAAGCGAAGGCGAGGGGCGCGGAACCGCCGACCCGCCCGCCGGCGCTAGGGCTGAAGGTACCAGCCCAGCTCACCCTGCAGGAACTGGGCGGCCTCGGGCGGCAGATCGTCCGAATCGAAGAAGCTCGCCACGGGCCGCTCGACCACGATGCGCCCCGCGTGCAGGTAGGCCACGCGCGTGGCCAGTCGCTTGGCCTGCCCGAGGTTGTGCGTGCTCATCACGATCGTCACGCCGCTGTGGGCGACTTCTTCGATGAGGGCCTCGATCTCGTTCTTGGCGCCGGGGTCCAGGCTGGCCGTGGGCTCGTCCAGGAACAGGATGTCGGGCTGCAGCGCCCAGGCGCGCGCCAGGCCCAGGCGCTGCTGCTGGCCGCCCGACAGCGAACGCGCCGAGCGCTCGGCATGTTCGAGCAGGCCCACGCGCGCCAGCGCCAGGCCGCAGCGCTCGCTGCGCTCGGTGGCCGGCACGCCCGCCAGCCACAGGCCCACCCACACGTTGCGCCACACCGAGAGGCTCAGCAGGAACGGGCGCTGGAACAGCATGGCCGCGCGCGGCAGGCGGCCCTCGGGCCGCAGCGGCAGGCGCTCGCAGCGCCCTTCGCAGGGCAGCAGGCCGTGCAGCAGCCGCAGCAGTGTGGTCTTGCCCGAGCCGTTGGCACCCACGAGCACGAGCCGGTCGCCCCGGTGCAGGGTCAGCGAGGCCTCGTCCAGCGCGACCAGCGCGCCGAAGCGCACCGTCGCGCGCTCGAGCCGGATCAGTGGCACCGTGCCGACCGCGGCCGGCGTGTGCGAGGCGGGCGTGCGGCGCACCGCGCGCGGCTTCGCTGGCGGGGCGGTGCTCAGCGGACGCGTGGCCAGCCATTGCAGCAACCCGATGGCGCCGTTGACCGCGCCGACCACCGCCAGTAGCACGATGCCCAGCGCCAGGGCCAGCGCGAGGTCGCCCTTGCTGGTCTCCAGCGCGATGGTGGTGGTCATCACGCGCGTGACGCCGGCGATGTTGCCGCCGACGATCATCACGGCGCCGACCTCGGCGATGGCCCGCGCGAAGGCCGTGAGCAGCACGGTGGCCACGCCCATCCGGTCGTGCACCAGCATCAGCAGGGCGGTGGCCAGCGGCCCGGCGCCCAGCGAGCGCAGCTGGTCGCCGCCGTCGGCCAGCGCCGCCATCACGAGCCGGCGCGACAGCGCGGCGATCAGCGGCGTGACGAGCACGCTCTGCGCCACCACCATCGCCGACGGCGTGAAAAGAATGCCCAGTTCGCCCAGCGGCCCCGAGCGCGAGAGCAGCAGGTACACCAGCAGGCCCACGACCACGGCGGGCAGGGCGAGCAGCGTGTTCACCAGCCACACGGCCAGCGCATGCCCCGGGAACCGTGCCACCGCGAGCCAGGCACCCAGCAGCAGGCCGAACAGCGCGCCGATCAGGCAGGCCGTGGCGCTCACCTGCAGCGACAGCGCCGTGATGCGCACGAGTTCGGGGTCGGCGCCGGTGATGAGGTGCCAGGCCAGCGCCCAGCCTTCGGTCACGGTATTCATCGAAGGACGGCCTTCATCGCCAGCGCGAGGCCGTGCGCATTGCGCAGCTTGGCCCCGTCATCGACCGGCGCGCCGTTCACTGGCCCGCGTTCGGGAAGAAGAGCTGTTCGCCGCCGATCTTGTACGCGGCAATGGCGGCCTGCCCGTCGCGCGACACGACCCAGTCGGAGAAGCCTTGCGCCAGGTCCTTCTTCACGTGCGGGTGCCTGGCCGGGTTCACGACGATCACGCCGTACTGGTTGAACAGCTGCTTGTCGCCCTCGACCACGATGCCCAGGTCGGCGCGGTTCTTGAAGTTGAGCCAGGTGCCGCGGTCGGACAGCACGTAGGCGTTGGTCGACGCCGCGATGTTGAGCGCCTGGCCCATGCCGCAGCCGCATTCCTTGTAGCCGGCCGGCTTGGCCGCGGCCGGGTCGATGCCGGCGAGCTTCCACTGGCGCAGTTCGGCCGCATGCGTGCCGCTCTTGTCGCCGCGCGAGACGAAGCCGCCGCCCGTGGCGCCCAGCCGCTTGAGCGCCGCCGCGATGTCGTTGCCGCGCACGCCGGCCGGGTCGGACTTGGGCCCGATCAGCACGAAGTCGTTGTACATGACCGCGCGACGCGGCAGGCCGAAGCCTTCGGCGACGAA
This sequence comes from Variovorax sp. GW821-FHT09D04, assembly GCF_059416405.1. Lineage (NCBI taxonomy): Bacteria > Pseudomonadati > Pseudomonadota > Betaproteobacteria > Burkholderiales > Comamonadaceae > Variovorax > Variovorax sp. GW821-FHT09D04. The sequence goes on along the minus strand of NZ_JBWKPA010000006.1, from coordinate 57,778 downwards.
TTTCTCTTCGGCGGGCTGGTCGTGCACGAACAGCGCGTCGGCGTCGCCGCGGCGCGCCATGTCCAGCGCCTGCCCCGTGCCCACCGCCACCACGCGCACCTCTGTGCCCGATGCCTTGGTGAACTGCGGCAGCAGGTGCTTGAACAGGCCCGACTGTTCCGTCGAGGTGGTCGAGGCCAGCACGATGAACTTGTCCTGTGCGTGCGCCATCGGGGCGAGCAGCGCGCCGGCGAGGGCGAGAAGGGTGAAGCGTCTGCGCGAAGCCATCGTCATCGTGTCAGTCCTCGAGAGTGAAAGAAAGAAGCGGTTCGGCCATCAGGCTGCGGCGTCGACGCGAAAGCCCAGCCGGCCCAGCGCCTCGCGCGCCGCGGCCGATTGCAGCAGCGCAATGAAGGCCTGCACCGGCGCGCGCCCAAGCCGTGCCTGGGGCACCACGAAGTCGTAGCGTTCCTCCTGCACGGGAATGAAGCCCAGCCCGTACTGCCGCGCGACCGTGTCGATGGCCATGCCCCAGTCGGCGCGCTGCTGCGCCACGGCCACCGCCACCGCGTTGTGCGACTTGGTCTGCACGCCGTAGCCGGGCGGTTGCGCGCCGCCGAGCAGGCGGTCGATGAGGATGCGCGTGCCGCTGCCGGCGTTGCGGTTGACCATGGTGCAGCCGGGCTGTGCGGTCGCGGCCGCGATGGCCGCGGCGGCGTCCAGGCCCTCGAAGCGCGTGTCGCCGGGGCGATGGACGACGCCCTGCATGCGGCCGTAGCCCGTCACCAGTTCGAGGCCCGGCGTGAGCAGCGGCCGGTTGTAGACGCCCGTCGCCGGGTCCATCAGGTGGATGCCGGCCACGTCGCATTCGCCGCGCCGGGCGGCCATCAGCCCGCCCGTGCTGCCCACGTTCATGGCCTTGATGCGGATGCCCTGGCGCATCAGCTCGCCGGCCAGCCAGTCCAGGCCCACGCAATGGCTGCCGATGAAGATCAGGTCGGCGGCGTCCAGCCCCTGGCCCAGCAGCTGAACCTGCACGGGGGCGCCGGCATCGACGATCTCGGTGTGCTGGCCGATGGTGATGAAGCCGTCGGCGCTGCTGAAGGTGGTGACCGAGCCGGAGCCCTTGCCCATCGGGTAGGCGGCCACGCCGTCGTCGGTGGGCACCAGGCCCACCAGCAAATATTCGGTGCGGCCGCGCTCGGAGTTCACGCGCATCGGCAGCGTGGCCGCCACGTGCGCATGCCGCTGCGGCGGCCGGCCTGCGAAGGCGCGGATCACGGGCGCGAGGAACTCATGGAAGGTGAAGACCGCCGAGGTCGGAAAGCCCGGCAGGATCACGACCGGCTTGCCGCCCGTGACCGCCAGGCACACCGGCTTGCCGGGCTTGAGCGCCACGCCGTGCGCCACCACGCCCGGGTCGCCGAGGGCGGCCACCACGCGGTACGACAGGTCGCCTTCGCCCTTGGACGTGCCGCCCGAGAAGACCACGGCGTCGCATTCCAGCCCGCGTGCGAGCGCGGCCGACAGCAGCGCCTCGTCGTCGGGGATCACGCCCAGGCGCACCGGCTCGCCGCCCAGTTCCTCGACCGCGGCGCCGATGATGGCGGCGTTGGAGTCGTACACCGCGCCCGTGGGCAGCGGCGCACCGGGCGCGACGATCTCGTTGCCGGTGGAGAAGATGGCCACGCGCGGCTTGCGCCACACGGCGACCTCGGCCAGGCCCAGCGCGGCGAGCACGCCGATCTCGCGCGAGCTCAGCACCTGGCCGGCGCGCAGCACGGTTTCGCCGCGTGCGATGTCGGTGCCGGCGTAGCTGACGTTCTCGCCGGCCGTGGCTGCGCGGCGCACCTGCACGTTGCCGTCGTCGAGGTCGGTGTGTTCCACCATCACCACCGCGTCGGCGCCGCGCGGCAGCATGCCGCCGGTGGCGATCGCCGTGGCGTGGCCGGGCGTCACTTCGCGCCGCGGCACGATGCCGGGTGCGAGCGTCTCGCCCACGAGGGCCAGCGCGCGGACCTGTTCTTCCATCGCGCCCCAGGTGTCGGCGGCCTGCACGGCAAAGCCGTCGACGTTGGAGCGGTCGAAGCCGGGCACGTCGATGGCGGCCACCGCGTCGTCGGCGAGCACCCGGCCCAGCGCCGCGTGCAGGGGAACGGTCTCGCGGCCCAGCGGCGCGAGGCTCAGGTGTTCGCGGAAGCGGCGCTCGGCCTCGTCCCGCGTGACGACATCGAGAAATTGCGATTGGGCTTTCACAGGCACTCGTACAGATGAACAGTGACGTCGGTCCCGGGCCCGAAGCCTTCGCTTTCGGCGGGGGCGATCACGAAGCCGTCGGCGCGCGTGGTCGAGCTCAGCACCGAGGCGCCCGAGAGCGCGAGCGGCTCCACGCCGTCGGCGCCGATCTTCACGCGCACGTAGTCGACGCGCCCCACCTGCGAGACGATCTTGCGCGCTACGGTGGCGCGCGTGCGCGGGTAGGGCCAGTCGGCGGGCCGGCCGCCGAGCAGGCGGATCGCGCGCCCGGCAAAGAAGTCGTAGGCGCACAGGCAGGAGACGGGGTTGCCCGGCAGCAGGAACACCAGCGTTTCGCCGATGCGCCCCATGCCGGCCGGGCTGGAGGGCCGCATCGCGATGCCGTGGATCGCCAGCTCGCCGAGCTCGGCCAGCAGGCGCGGCGCGTGGTCCTCGGCGCCCACGCTGGAGCCGCCGGAGATGAGCACCACGTCGGCGCCGGGCGCGTCCAGTGCCTGCGCGATGATTTGCGGGTCGTCGCCCAGGCGCTGGTGCGACTCGAGCAGGCCGCCGTCGCGCGCCACGAGGCCGCGCAAGGTCACGGAGTTGGCGTCGTAGATCTCGCTCGGGCCCTTGGGCGTGCCGGGCGCGCGCACCTCGTTGCCGGTGACGAGCAGCCGCACGCGCGGCCGGCGCACCACCTGCAACTGCGCCAGGCCGAGCGACGCCGCCAGCCCCGCGTCCTGCGGACGCAGGCGGCGGCCCGCGGCCAGCGCCGTGCTGCCGCGCGCGATGTCCTCGCCGACGTGGCCCACGTGCTGGCCCGGCGCGACGGCGCGCGTGATGGCCAGGCGCCCGTCCTGCTCGCTCGCGTACTCGGCGGGCACCACGGCATCGAGCCCGTGCGGCACCGGGGCGCCGGTCATGATGCGGATGGCGGCGCCCACGGGCACCTCGCCGTCGAAGGGGCGGCCGGGCCAGGCGTGGCCCGCGATCGGAAATTCGAGCGGGTTGTATTCACCGGCCCCCGTGGTCTCGCCGCCGCGCAGCGCATAGCCGTCCATGGCCGCGCGGTCGAACTCGGGCACCGCGATGGGCGCGATCACCTCCTGCAGCAGCACCCGCCCCGTGGCCTCGTCGACGGCCACGGATTCGCCGGGCAGCAAGGGCGTGTGGGCATCGATCCAGGCGAGGGCGGTGGGCACCTCGGCGCGCTGCGTGAAGCCGCGCATACGCACATCGGTCGAGGCAGTTCGTTCGGGTGTGGGCATCGGGGCCAGTATAGAAGTTGGAGGTCGCCGGCGTGGTCGGGCATGGCACCCGACAGCCATGCACAAGAGCGGCCGTGCCGGACCTTGCCGGCGGGCCATTTGCGGTCGCTTTTTTCTTCAGCCGCGTCCGCGCACGCGCGGTGCGTCGCCGGCTTACTTCTTGGGTGCGGGATTCGTCTGTGCCGAGGTCTGGTTCGAACTCGGCGGCGACGCGGCCGTGGGGGCCGGGGAGTGGGCGCCCGATGCCTCGATGGGCTTGGTTTCAACCTTGGGGGCCGCGGCGTAAGGCCCCGGGTCCACGCAGGGCGGCGTGGCCACCGCGGCCGGTGCCGGCTTGCCGGCGGCCTGCGCGCTCGCGCGGTACTTGGCGGCGACCTGGTCCTGTGACTTGCACAGCAGGTAGCCGTCGGTCTTGGCGCTCCACGCGGTGCGGGCCGCGGCCTCGGCGGCCTTGGCCTGCGCTTCCGGCGTGGGCGGGGGGAGCTTGGCGAAAGCTGAGGTCGCAGCGAGTGCGCACAGAAGAAGGGTCAGCGTGTGCTTCATGCGGAGGTTCCTTGCTGCGCCGTCGCCGGCCGTGCGGGCTCGGGTGCGCCGGCCGGTTGCGAGCGCTGCGCGGGGATCTTGCCGGCCTGGATGTCGTCGTACCAGAGCTTGTGGTGCTCGCGCGCCCAGGCCTCGTCGACATAGCCTTCGCGCATCGCCTTGTAGGCGCCGTCCATGCCCAGCGTGCCGATGTAGATGTGGCCCATGATCATCGCCATCATGAGCAGCGTGGCCACCGCGTGCACCATGTGCGCGACCTGCATCTCGCCGCGCGTGTAGACGAAGCCGGGCAGCAGCTTGTCCAGGAACAGGCCCGAGGCGATGACGATGCTGCCCAGGAACAGCACGCCGCCCCAGAACACCGCCTTCTCGCCGGCGTTGAAGCGGTGCGACGCAGGCTCCTTGCCGCCGAACAGGCCGCCGCCGTGCCGCAGCCAGGTGAAGTCGTCCTTGCTCGGCCAGTTGCTGCGGATGAAGGTGAAGATCATGAACAGCGTGGTCACCACGAACAGCGGCCCCACGAAGTTGTGCACGGTCTTGAGCACGTAGGCGAGCCAGCCGAACAGCGTGCTGCCCAGCACCGGCAGCAGGAAGAACTTGCCGAAGGCCATCACGATGCCCGAGATCGCGAGCGTGACGAAGGCCAGCGCGTTCGACCAGTGCGTGGCGCGCTCGAAGGGCGTGAAGCGCTCGATCTTGCGGCCGGTTTCGGTGCCGTGCAGGCGGATCGGCCCGCGCGTGAAATAGAAGATGGCCAGCGCCAGCAGCGTGACGAAGAGCAGCGCCGCGCCGTACGGAATGATCCAGTCGTTGCGCACCTGTCGCCAGGCCTCGCCCGCGTTGGTGAAGCGCGAACCCGGGTACTGCACGAAGCGCTGGATCAGGTTGCCGGCCTCGGGCGCCTGGCTCACCGGCAGGCTGCTGTAGCCGGTGACGCCGCCGCTCACCTGGCGCCACATCGGCGCGTTGTTGCCGGGCTGCACCTTGTTGCGCTCGCCGTTGGTCTGGTTGAGGTAGTTGGGGTCGGCGCTGGCTTCGGGCTTGACGTCGAAGATGTTCTGGCTGCGGATGCCGCCCTCGGCCTTCGGTGCTGCGGCCGTGGCTGCGGCAGGCGAAGCGGGCGCGGGCGCCGCGGTCACGGTGCCGCTCGCGGCCGGGTTGGCCTCCTGGGCCGGTGCCACCGCCGCCCAGCCCAGGAGCGCGGTCGCCAGCAGCGCGTGGAACGCGTGCCTGGTGCGAATGGTGACGCTCATGCGGCCTCCGGTTCAGTTTTCTCGGGTGTACTCGTTCTGGCCGTTGGAGCGCGTCTTGATCTGCTGCTCCCACGCCGTCTTGTCGCCCACCTTCCAGCCGGGCGCGGTGAAGGCGGTGCCGGTGTTGGCCTGCGTGCCCGTGCCGCTCCAGGGCACCGCGTCGTGCTTGACGCCCTCGGCGTTCGTCTGCGGCTTCTCGCTGCAGGCCGCCAGCAGCATCGCGCCCGAGGCGAGCGCGACGAGCATCACGACCGCGCGCTTCACTTGGTGCCTCCGGTGGGCGGCGTGCCGGCCTGTTGCGAGCCGTAGGCCGTGCCCCAGCCCCAGACCTCGGCGCCCGTGCCGCGGTGCACGACGCGGGTGCGGAAGATGTCGGCCACCACGTCGCCGTCGCCGGCCAGCAGGGCCTTGGTCGAGCACATCTCGGCGCAGGCCGGCAGCTTGCCTTCGGCCAGGCGGTTGCGGCCGTACTTCTCGAACTCGGCTTCGGAGCCGTTGGCTTCGGGGCCGCCGGCGCAGAAGGTGCACTTGTCCATCTTGCCGCGCGCACCGAAGGTGCCCTGCGACGGGAACTGCGGCGCGCCGAAAGGGCAGGCGTACGAGCAGTAGCCGCAGCCGATGCACACGTCCTTGTCGTGCAGCACCACGCCTTCGTCGGTGCGGTAGAAGCATTGCACGGGGCACACCGCCATGCAGGGCGCGTCGGAGCAGTGCATGCAGGCCACCGAGATCGATTTCTCGCCCGGCAGGCCGTCATTGAGCGTGACCACGCGGCGGCGGTTCACGCCCCAGGGCACCTCGTTCTCGTTCTTGCAGGCCGTGACGCAGCCGTTGCACTCGATGCAGCGCTCGGAATCGCAGACGAACTTCATTCTTGCCATGGTGATTCCTTATGCTTTCTCGATGTTGCAGACCGTGGTCTTGGTCTCTTGCATCATGGTGACGCTGTCGTAGCCGTAGGTGGTGGCCGTGTTGATGGCCTCGCCGCGCACGATGGGCGCCGCGCCCTTCGGGTAATAGGCGAGCAGGTCTTCGCCCTGCCAGCGGCCCGAGAAGTGGAAGGGCATGAACACCGTGTCGGGCCCCACGCGCTCGGTCACCAGGGCCTGCACGTTGAGCTTGGCGCCCGTGGGCGTGTGCACCCAGGCGCGCTCGCCGTTGCGGATGTTCTTCTCGGCCGCCACCTTCGGGTTGATCTCGATGAACATCTCCTGCTGCAGCTCGGCCAGCCAGGGGTTGGAGCGGGTTTCCTCGCCGCCGCCCTCGTACTCCACGAGTCGGCCCGAGGTCATGATGTAGGGGAACTTCTCGGCGATCTTGTCGGCGATGTTCTTCTGCTGCACCGTCTTGTAGAGCGTGGGCATGCGCCAGAAGGCCATCTTGTCGTCGTGCGTCGGGTACTTGGCGACGAGGTCGGGGCGCGTGCCGTAGATCGGCTCGCGGTGCTGCGGGATCGCATCGGGGAAGTTCCACACCACCGCGCGCGCCTTGGCGTTGCCGAAGGGGTGGCAGCCGTGGTTCTTCATGAACACGCGGATCATGCCGCCCGAGCTGTCGGTCTTCCAGTTCTTGCCCTCGGCCTTGGGCTTCTCGGCCTCCGTGAGTTCGTCCCACCAGCCGAGCTTCTTGAGCAGCAGGTGGTCGAGCTCGGGGTAGCCGGTGGTGATGTCGGCGCCCAGCGAGTGGGAGCCGTCCTCGGCCAGCAGGTTCTTGCCGTTGCGCTCCACGCCGAAGTTCGCGCGGAAGTTGCCGCCGCCGTCCATCACGTGCTTGGACGGGTCGTACAGGTTCGGCGAGCCGGGGTGCTTGAGCTCGGGCGTGCCGTAGCAGGGCCAGGGCAGGCCGAAGTAGTCGCCCGAGATGTCGTAGCCGTTGACCTTGTCCTTGACCGCCCCCTTGGCCCGCAGCGTGCGCACGTCGAAGGCGGCCATGTTGCGCATGTGCGCCTGCAGCCGCTCGGGGCTCTGGCCCGAGTAGCCGACGGCCCAGCAGCACTTGTTGATCTCGCGCAGGATGTCGTCGGGCACGGGCTCGTCCATGCCCTTGACCTTCTGCATCTTGTAGTTCTTGCTGAGCTCCTTGCCGAAGCCCAGGCGATCGGCGAACTGCTGCATGATCATGTGGTCGGTGCGGCTTTCCCACAGCGGCTCGATGACCTTCTCGCGCCACTGGATCGAGCGGTTCGACGCTGTCACCGAGCCGCTGGTCTCGAACTGCGTGCACGCGGGCAGCAGGTACACCGCGCGGTTCGCGTTGGCGTCCTCGGGCCGGCCCGGCATCGCGGCCATGGCGGCCGTGGCCGAGGGGTACGGGTCGACCACGACCAGCAGGTCGAGCTTGTCCATGGCCCGCTTCATCTCGAGGCCGCGCGTCTGCGAGTTGGGCGCGTGGCCCCAGTAGAAGACGCCGCGCAGGTTCGAGTCCTGGTCGATGAGCTCGTTCTTCTCGAGCACGCCGTCGATCCAGCGCGACACCGTGATGCCGGGCTTGCTCATCATCGCGGGCGAGGCGAAGCGGCCCTTGATCCATTCGAAGTCCACGCCCCAGGTGGCGGCGAAGTGCTTCCACGAGCCTTCGACCAGGCCGTAGTAGCCCGGCAGCGAATCGGGGTTGGGGCCGACGTCGGTCGCGCCCTGCACGTTGTCGTGGCCGCGGAAGATGTTGGTGCCGCCGCCCGAGGTGCCCACGTTGCCCAGCGCCAGCTGCAGGATGCACGAGGCCCGCACGATGGCGTTGCCGATGCTGTGCTGCGTCTGGCCCATGCACCACACCACGGTGCCGGGGCGGTGCTCGTGCAGCATGGTCGCGACCTTCAGCACCTGCGCCTCGCTCACGCCGCAGGCCTCCTCGACCTTGTCCGGCGTCCACTTGCTCATGACTTCCGCGCGCACTTCTTCCATGCCGTAGACGCGGTCGTTGAGGTAGCGCTTGTCTTCCCAGCCGTTCTTGAAGATGTGGTGCAGGATGCCGAACAGGAACGCGATGTCCGAGCCCGAGCGGATGCGCACGTACTCGTGGGCCTTGGCCGCCGTGCGCGTGAAGCGCGGGTCGACCACGATCATCTTGCAGCCGTTCTCCTTGGCATGCAGCATGTGCAGCATGCTCACGGGGTGCGCCTCGGCCGCGTTCGAGCCGATGTACATCGCGATCTTCGCGTTGCGCATGTCGTTGTACGAATTGGTCATGGCGCCGTAGCCCCATGTGTTCGCCACGCCCGCGACCGTGGTCGAGTGGCAGATGCGCGCCTGGTGGTCGCAGTTGTTGCTGCCGAAGAAGCTCACGAACTTGCGCAGCAGGTAGGCCTGCTCGTTGCTGTGCTTGCTCGAGCCGATCCAGTAGATCGCGTCGGGGCCGCTGGCCTTGGTGAGTTCCTTCAGCTTGGCGGTGATTTCGTCGAGCGCGGTGTCCCAGCTGATGCGCTCGTACTTGCCGTTCACGAGCTTCATCGGGTAGCGCAGACGGTACTCGCCGTGGCCGTGCTCGCGCAGCGCCGCGCCCTTGGCGCAGTGGGCGCCCAGGTTGATGGGCGAGTCGAACACCGGCTCCTGGCGCACCCACACGCCGTTCTCGACCACCGCGTCGGACGCGCAGCCGACCGAGCAGTGCGAGCACACGGTGCGCTTCACCTCGATCTTGCCGGCGCCGATGGCCGTGGGCCGGCCGTCGGCGGCCTTGGCCTTCTGGATCAGCGTGAGCTGGCTGGCCGCCAGGCCCACGCCGACACCCAGGCCGGAGCGCCGCAGGAAGGCGCGCCGGTCCATGGTCGGCAGGGCGTTCGCGAGACCGCGCCGCAGGCTGTGAACGAAGGGCGACGCGTCGGAGGTCCGCGAGCTCGCGGTGCCTGGGGATTTTCTGGTCAGAAGCACGGGGTCTCCTCAGGCTGACGTGGTGGCGTAGTAACGCTTGACGTGTTCGCTCAGGGAATAGCCGCCGCCGTTTTCGGGCGGGGGCGGCAAAGAGGGGGCGACGGCGGCGACGGGTGTCTCGGCCATGTTTGGCAGCGACGTGACGGCCACCGCGGCGGCGCCGGCGGTGGCGGCACCGATGAAGAATCCGCGGCGGGAGGCCGGCTTGATGCCGGTGTTTTGGCTGTCCTGCATATTGACTCCAGGAGTGGCTGGGCGCGACGAGAGAGGGGAAACCCGGTCGGCCTTGTGGATACTAGACCAGCAACAAGGTGTGAGCAACCTGAATACCCCTCGCATTCGTTCGCCTCAGAAGGTGTGAATGAATCCGGCGTGGCCGAGGGGGCGCGCCTGGGCGGGATGAGCGGACATGGCGGGTTCGTTCACGCCTTCTCAGTCCAGCATGTCGAAGGCCTGCGCCTCGACGTCGACGAACGCGCGCGTGAAGGCGGCGAGCGCCGCATAGAAACGCGCCTTCGGATGCTGCAACACAGCATCGCACAAGGCGGGCAGCCAGGGCTGGATGTGTCTGGAGAACATCGCCTGCTGCTGCGTGAGGTTGGCCACCGCCACGTCCTCGCCGGCGATCAGGTAGCGCATGACCTCGAACAGGCAGGCGATGTGGTCCTCGGTTTCGTAGGTGGTCTCGGTGCGCGCCAGGCCCAGCTTGTCGAGGTCGTGGCGCAGCTGCACGAGCGGCTTGTCGTTGAGAAAGCCGCTCAGGTAGTGCGAACCGAACAGGAACACCTCGGGCTTGCCGATGCCGCCGAAGAGCGCGTCGTATTCCTCGTGCGCGGCGGCCGCGTCGGTGTCGCGCGCGATGCCGACCAGCTGGCGCCACGGCTCTTCCAGGAAGGCGCCCGCGGCCGGCGCCTCGGTGGGCGCGACCTGGAAGGCCTCCAGCAATTCGGCATCGGGCGCGGCGTACCACAGGCGCGCGAGCAGGCCGTAGAGCTCGGCCCGGGCCACCTCCTCGTCGAGCGCGGACGTGGCGGGAAAGGTCTGGCTCATAGCGGGGCGATCTTCACTTCGTTGGTGGCGCTGTACAGGTCGATGACGCGGCAGTCGCTGCACATCTTGAGGCGCTCCAGCGCTTCGCCCTGGAACATGGCATGCCCGGCCAGCTTGCCGAGCATGGCCTCGATGGCTTTTTGCGTGCCGAAGGGCTTGCTGCAGCGGATGCAGGCCCAGGGCTTGGCCTCGTTCAGCAGCACCTGCTGCTTGCGCTCGGGCGCGGCCAGCAGGCGCGGCACGAGCGAGACGGCGTCCTCGGGGCAGGTGGTTTCGCACAGGCCGCATTGCACGCAGTTCTTCTCGATGAAGCGCAGCTGCGGCGCGCTCTGGCTGTCCAGCAGCGCGCCCGACGGGCAGGCGCTGACGCAGGCCAGGCACAGCGTGCACTTGTCCTTGTCGACCGCGACGGCGCCCAGCGGCGATCCGGCCGGCAGCGCGAAGGCCAGCGGGGTCTCGGCGGGTGCCTGCAGGGCCGGGGCCGCGCCCATCAGGTGGTCCAGCGCCATCTCGAGCCGGTCGCGCTTGTCGGCGCCGACGGCGAAGCGCGCCGCCGTGGCCGGCACGCGCTGCGTGGTCGTGCGCAGGCCGGCCAGCGCGGCGTCCAGCGCGGCGGGCGAATCGGCCTCGATCACGTGGAAGTGCGTGCCGGTGTAGCCCAGACCCAGCAGCAGCGCCTGCGCGACGTCCCTCTGTTGCTTGAGCGCCGCGAGGTACTGCGGCGCCTCTTCGCCGGTGCACAGCACCGCGACCTGCGAGGCGCCGAAGGCGACGGCGCTCAGCCACAGGTCGATGCCGGTGCTGGCCGCATGAAAGAGGTCGACCGGCATCACGCGCGCCGGCACGCCCTGGGCCTTGCCCAGCTGCGCCTGCCGGCCGAGCTGTTCGAGCAGCGCCTGGCCGCCTTCCTGGCTGTGCAGCAGCAGCGCGGCATCGCGCCCGCCCGCCGCGGCATAGGTGCTGAGCAGCTTGCGCAGCTTCAGGCCCTGGTCGGGCGCGCGCGGGTAGGTGTAGCCCAGCGCGCCCGTCGGGCACACCGTGGTGCAGGCGCCGCAGCCGACGCACAGGTTCGGGTTGACCACGATGCGCTGGCGCTGCGGGTCGCTGCTCACGGCATGGGCCGAGCACACCTCGACGCAGGCGTTGCAGCCGACCACCTCGTTGCGGCTGTGCGCGCACAGCTTCTGCTTGTAGTCGAAGAACTTGGGCTTCTCGAATTCGCCCACCAGCTCGCGCAGGCGCAGCAGCGTCTGCAGGCCCTCGGCCTGCGCGACGCCGCCGGGCAGGTGGAAGTAGCCTTGCGGCGGCGCGTGCCAGTCGATCTGCGGCGCGGCGCCGAGGTCGAGCACGAGGTCGAAGGCCGCGTCGAGCGCCTGCGGCTCGCGACTGAAGTTGATGGCGCCGGCCACGCTGCAGGCGCGTTCGCAGTCGCGGTGCGAGGTGCAGCGCGCGTTGTCGATCTGGTAGTCCAGCCCGATGGCCTGCTCGGGGCAGGCGACCACGCAGGCATTGCAGCGGGTGCACAGGTCGAGGTCGATCGCGTTGTCGCGCGTCCAGCGCAGCGTGAAGGCGCCGAGCCAGCCGGTGAGCGAATCGATGCGCCCGGCGATCACCGGCCAGTGGCGCGCCTGGGCGCCACCGTCTGCACCGGGGCCCTGCGCGAGCAGGGTGACGTCGAGCGTGTCGCCGACCAGCGCCGCGGCGCGTTCGGCCGCGTCGAGCGGGCCGATGATCAGCAGCCGGCCCTGGCTGGTGTAGCTCACGGTCGAGACGGGGTCGGGCTCGGGCAGGCTGGCGGCGGCCAGCAGCGCCGCGATCTTCGGCATCGCGCTTTTCGCGTCGCGGCTCCAGCCGCCCGTCTCGCGGATGTTGATGAAGCGGATCGGCGAGGTGGCGTTGGGCGTCTGCGTGGCGAGTTCGCCGAACAGCCGTTTTTCCTGGGTGCAGGCGACCACGACGTCGTCGCCGGACTGGATGGCGCGCTGGAAGGAGGTCGCCTCGCGGCGGCACAGCGACGAATGCAGCGGGAGGGTTTCAGCCAGTGCCGCGCCGAGCGTCTTCGGCTCGAGCGGCATCGTCTGGTTGCAGTCGCAAATCAGCGTGGTGGTCATCGGTTTCTTGGCTGGCGGGTTGCTGCGTGGCAACCGGCGGGCTGGGAAGCGTTGCGGGATCCTGGGACTGTGCCACGTCCGTCGCCTCGGTGGCGTCGGGGGTTTCAGGGGGAATGTCTTCGGCGTCTTCGGGGTCTTCGTCGAAGAGCTTGAGGAACTTGGCGCTGGCCATCTGGCGCAGCACGCTCTCGGGCACGGGGGTGGACTGGGAGTAGTCGTCGACGTAGGTGTCGAGACCGTCCATCACATTGAAATGCGGATCGGCAAAGAGCTTGCGGAAGGCCGCGTTCTTGACCTCGGGCGCGACCTCCTTCGTGAGGAAGGGCTTGAAGTCGGACCCGATGTCCAGTGCGTCCACGTCCGCGAGCGTCAGCGGCGGCGCGGCGTCCTGCTCGCCTTCGGCGGCGGGGGGCTCGGCGAGCGCGGTGGGTGCGGGCACTGGCGCAGGCGCCGCAACGGGTTCCACGGCTGGCAGGGTCTTTTCTTCCACGGCGGTCTCGGCCGCGCGCACTTCCTGCTTGCGGCGCGACCAGCGTCCCAGGAAACCTTCAGACATCGCCCGCACCCCGCCCGCGCTTCTTCTCGGTCGTCACGCTCGCGGCGTTGCCGAAGCGGTCGACCAGCGAGCGGAAGCTCTCGGGCCGGCGGCGGCGCTTGGGCTCCACCACGTAGTGTTCGTCGACGAAGGCGCGCACCCAGTCGACCACCTCCGCGGGCGCCGGCACCTGCTCCACGGTTTCCTGCGCATCGAGCCAGCGCCCGGCCTCGTAGTAGCTGAGCGTGACCACGACCGGGCGCGGAATGGGTTCCGTGGAAAGCGTCGGTTCCTCGTCCATGCGCCACAGCACGAACCAGCACGGGGTCGGCGTGATTGCGTTGAGGTGGTAGCCCTCGGCCTCGTCGCGGTACAGCTCGACCTGGAAGCCGGGGTGCAGCCAGTGCTGCTCGCCGTCGTCGTCGCGCAGGAGGCGCGGTTCGGTGCCGAAGCCGGGCTCGTCGGGCAGCACGCTGTCGAGCGTCCAGCGCCAGGGCTGCCAGTGGCTCGAGGGGCCGTGCAGGCGTTCGCGGCGCATGACCACCGCGACGTCGAGCGTCGGGCGGCCCGTGGGCGCGGTCGCGGGAGTGTCCGAAGAAGGCATGAACGAACCATAGCCGATGGCGCGCCCGTTCGCGAGCAGTACCCCTTCGCGCTCCGCTCGCAGCGGTGGCGTAGGATTCCGCATGGCCCCACGTGAAGACGACGCAGAAGACGAGACACCGCTGGCTTTCGATGCGGTCCCGCTGCCCCGGCGCGCCGGCGCGCCGCGCCTGAACCCGGCGCGCGGCCCGCTGCTGCGCCGCATCGAGATCGTCGACCAGCACGGCGAACGCCGCGACATCGACATCCCGGCGGAGCGGCCGTTGACCGTCTTCGTCGACAAGCGCGAACTCGTGACGCTCATGACCCTGGGCGCCGCGCCCGAGCTGCTGGTGCTGGGCTACCTGCTCAACCAGGACCTGGTGCGGCGCGCCGACGAGGTCGAGAGCATCGACGTCGACTGGAGCGTGGAGGCGGCCGCCGTGAAGACCCACCGCGGCATCGCGAACCTCGCCGAGAAAACCGCGCACCGGGTCGTGACCACGGGCTGCGGACAAGGCACCGTCTTCGGCGACGCCATGGCGCAGATCGGCGCCGTGCGGCTGCCGGCGGCGCAGTCGGCGCGCATTGCACAGGGCACGCTGGCGCGCATCCTCGAACAGATGAAATCGCGCAACAGCGTGCACCGGCACGCCGGGTCGGTGCACGGGTGCGCGCTGTTCCGCGGCACCGAGATGCTGGTGTTCGCGGAGGACGTCGGCCGGCACAACGCCATCGACACCATCGCCGGATGGATGGCGGTGCATGGCGTCGACGGCGGCGACAAGGTCTTCTACACCACGGGCCGCCTGACGAGCGAGATGGTGATGAAGTCGGCCCACATGGGCGTGCCGATCGTCGTCTCGCGCAACGGCGTCACCGCGATGGGGCACGAGCTGGCCACCAAACTCGGCATGACCTTGTTCGGCCGCGCGGCCAACCGCCACTTCCTGTGCTACTGCGGGTTCGAGCGCTTCGACGCCGAGCCGCTGGCGCAGGCGCTCGTCGCCGACTGAGGGGCCTGCGCGGCCTACCCGCGCGCCACGTCGATCACCGCCTTCGCGAACGCCTCGGGCGCTTCCTGCGGCAGGTTGTGGCCGATGCCGCCGCTGACCAGCCGGTGCTCGTAGCGCCCCGAGAACTTCTTCGCATACGCGCCGGGTTCCGGGTGCGGCGCGCCGTTGGCGTCGCCTTCGAGCGTGATGGTCGGCACGCCGATCACCGGCGCCTGGGCGAGCCGGTTCTCCAGCGCCTGGTACTTCGCCTCGCCCTCGGCCAGGCCGAGGCGCCAGCGGTAGTTGTGCACCGTGATCGCCACGTGGTCGGGGTTCTCGAAGGCGACGGCGCTGCGTTCGAAGGTGGCGGCGTCGAAGTTCCACTTCGGCGAGGCGAGCTGCCAGATGAGTCTGGCGAAGTCGTGGCGGTTCTTCTCGTAGCCCGCGCGGCCGCGCTCGGTCGCGAAGTAGTACTGGTACCACCACTGCAGCTCGGCCTGCGGCGGCAGCGGCGCCTTGCCGGCCTCCTGGCTGCCGATGAGATAACCGCTGACCGACACCAGCGCCTTCACGCGCTCGGGCCACAGCGCGGCCATGATGCACGCGGTGCGCGCGCCCCAGTCGCAGCCGGCCACGGTGGCGACGGGGATCTTCAGGGCATCCATCAGCGCGACGATGTCGACGGCCACCGCCGACTGCTGCCCGTTGCGCGGCGTGTCGGCCGACAGGAAGCGGGTGGTGCCGTAGCCACGCAGGTACGGCACGATCACGCGAAAGCCCGCGGCGGCCAGCTGCGGCGCGACGTCGACGAACATGTGGATGTCGTAGGGCCAGCCGTGCAGAAGAATCACCGGCGCGCCGTCGGCCGGGCCGGCCTCGTAGTAGCCGATGCGCAGGCTGCCGGCGTCGATGCTCCTGAGGGGTTCGAGGCGACGGGCGCCGCCTGCGCTGGCGGACTGGGCGAAGGCGGGAACGATCGATGTCAGCTGCGTGGCGGCGAGGCCGAGTGCGGCCTTGCCGAGGAACGCGCGGCGTGGCAGCGAGGGGGAGGCGGTCATGGAAATCTCCTGGGATTCGAAGGGGGACGGCGCGATTGTTCGGCGGGGAATCCACCTGTCGATCGGCTTGTGTATGCCTCTGTATCCGCGCCGGTTCCGGCCACACTAAATTTCAAACACAGGCGTGCGAAGGCACCTCAATGAAACGTGGTGTGTCGATGTCGGGCCGGGATACACAGGCATACGCAATGCCCGTTGCGTGGTGAGAAGGCGGCCAACAATCCGCCCGTCATCCACTCATCGCCCGAAGGAAATTCCCATGACGCGTCCTCGCGGATTCAAGAAGCTCTGGTTCGCGCTGCTGTTCTTCGCGGGCGGGTTCGCGCACGAGGTGCGCCATCCGACCCAGTGCCAGAGCGTGGCGTCGGTCAGTCTCTCGCTTCGACCGCCGAAGCGAGCACGTAGCCTTCGCTGCGCACGGTCTTGATGTAGCGGGGCTCGCGCGCATCGTCGCGCAGGCGCTGGCGCAGCCGGCTCACGAGCAGGTCGATGGAGCGCTCGAAAAGCTCGGCCTCGCGCCCCTGCGTCAGGCTCAGCAGCTGGTCGCGGCTGAGCACCTTCTGCGGGTGGTCGAGGAACACGCGCAGCAGCCGGTACTCGGCGCCGCTGAGCGCCACCATCACGCCCGCGTCGTCGATCAGGTGGCGCGCCACGGTGTCGACCTGCCACTCGCCGAACCCCAGCTTCTGCGAGGGCTCGACGGTGCCCATGTTGGGCGGCAGCATGCGCGTGCGGCGCATCACGGCGCGGATGCGCGCCAGCAGCTCGCGCGCGGAAAAGGG
The DNA here is from genome assembly GCF_059416405.1 of Variovorax sp. GW821-FHT09D04. Taxonomy (NCBI): domain Bacteria; kingdom Pseudomonadati; phylum Pseudomonadota; class Betaproteobacteria; order Burkholderiales; family Comamonadaceae; genus Variovorax; species Variovorax sp. GW821-FHT09D04. The sequence goes on along the minus strand of NZ_JBWKPA010000006.1, from coordinate 41,518 downwards.
CTTGGCCAGGTAGTCGTCGGCGCCCATCTCCAGGCCCAGGATGCGGTCGGCTTCCTCGCTGCGCGCGGTCAGCATGAGGATGGGCGTGGCCTTGTACTTGCCGGTGCGCAGGTCGCGGCACAGCGTGAGCCCGTCTTCGCCGGGCAGCATCAGGTCCAGGATGATCAGGTCGAAGGGCCCCGACGCCTCGAGCGCGGCGCGCATGTGGCGCCCGGTGGGCACCGCGACCACGCGCAGGCCGTTCTTCACCAGGTAGGTGGTGAGCAGTTCGCGGATGTCCCGGTCGTCGTCGACGATGAGGATGTGGTCGGAGGTCTTGGGCGTCATGGCAGGGAAGGCGGTGGCGGCACGGCGCCGCAGCCGCAATGTAGCGTTCCGGCGGCGCGCCGGGGGTGGCCGTGGAAACGTAGTGTGTGGTTTCGCGGGCCAGATACACAGGCATACAGAAGGCGATCCGGCAGGGGGCGGTCGGCCCAACAATCCGTGCGTTTTCCAACCACCCTGCAACCAAGGAACCCTCATGACCCGCATCGACAAAGTCCTCTACACCGGCAAGACCCACACCTCCTCGGGAGGCCGCGACGGCGAGGCGCGCAGCTCCGATGGCCGCCTGGACATCAAGCTCTCGTCGCCCGGCAGCGCCGGCACCGGCACCAACCCCGAGCAGCTGTTCGCGGCCGGCTGGTCGGCCTGCTTCATCGGCGCGATGGGCAAGGCGGCCGGCAAGATGAAGGTCGCGCTGCCGCCCGACCTGGCCGTCGATGCCGAGGTCGACCTGGGCACGGCGGGCGGCGAATACTTCCTGCAGGCGCGCCTGAACGTGAGCCTGCCGGGCCTGGACCGCGAGGTGGCGCAGGCCCTCACCGAGGCCGCGCACCAGACCTGCCCCTATTCCAAGGCAACCCGAGGCAACATCGACGTTGCCATCCACCTGGTGTGAGCCCGCTGCGCTGATGACGCATCGCCACGCCGCCTGACCGAAGAAGCTGTCCATGTCCACTTCCGCGAATCCCGTTGCGAATCCGACCGGTACGGCGCCGCGCTGGCGCCGGCTGCTGCCCGGCTCGCTGTTCTCCCGCGTGACGCTGATCATCGTGGTGGGCCTGGCGATCGCGCAGCTGCTCACCTTCGCGGCGATCCGCTACGAACGGAACATGGCGCTTCGCGAGCTGATGATGATCGGCATCGAGCGCGACATCGCGAGCTCGGTCGCCATCCTCGACCGGCTCCCCGCGGCGGAGCGCGCCGGCTGGCTCGACCGGCTGGAACGGCGCAACTACCGCTTCGTGCTGGGCGGCAGCGCGCAGGGCAGCGCGCCTGCTTCGGAGGCTTCGCGGCAGTTTGCCGCGGCCATCGTCGATGCGATGCGCCCGTTCCCAGTCGTCAAGGTCGGCGAGGTGGCCTGGCCGCCCGAAGGCCTGCAGATCGAGGTGCGGCTGGGCGACGGCTCGTCCGTGGTCGTGCACGCCATGCGCGTGGGCATGCCGGTGTCGGGCTGGGTGATGTGGCTGCTGGTGGGCCAGCTGCTGGTGCTGGCCGTGTGCGCCTGGGTCGCGGTGCGGCTGGTGACGCGGCCGCTCGCGCAGCTGTCCGCGGCGGCCGACCAGCTTGGGCCTGACCTGAAGGGCCGCACGCTGGTGGAAGAGGGCCCGACCGAAGTGGCGCACGCGGCGCGCGCCTTCAACGCCATGCAGCAGCGCATCGCGGGCTACATGGCGGAGCGCGTCGAAATCCTGGCGGCCATCTCGCACGACCTGCAGACGCCCATCACGCGGATGCGCCTGCGCACCGACCTGATGGACGACACGCACGACCGCGCGAAATTCCGCCAGGACCTGGACGCCATGAACGCACTGGTGCGCGAAGGCGTGACCTATGCGCGCACGCTGCACGGCGCCACCGAGCCGCCGCTGCGCATCGATGCCGACGCGCTGTTCGAGAGCATGGTGGCCGACTACGAAGACGTGGGCCAGCAGGTGCGACTCGACGGCCGGGCCGGCGCGCCGATCGTGAGCCGCCCGAACGCGCTGCGCCGCATCCTGATGAACCTGATCGACAACGCGCTGAAGTTCGGCAACGACGTGACGCTGCGCGTGCAAACCGAAGGCGAGGGCGGCCGCCTCGTCGTGAGCGTGCTCGACAACGGCCCGGGCATTCCCCCCGACGAACTCGACGCGGTGCTCAAGCCCTTCTACCGCGTCGAAAGCTCGCGCAACCGCAGCACCGGCGGCACCGGCCTGGGCCTGGCCATCGCGCACCAGCTGGCCATGGCGATGGGCGCCGAACTCACGCTGCACAACCGCCCCGAAGGCGGGCTCGAGGCGCGGCTGGCCTTGGCCGCCGCGCCCGCCCGCTGAACCCGATCCCCCCATCTTTCACACCATGCTCATCCTCTTCATCGCCTACCTGGGCGGGGTGCTCACGATCCTGAGCCCCTGCATCCTGCCGGTGCTGCCCTTCGTGTTCGCACGCGCCGACCGACCCTTCCGCTCGCACGGCCTGCCGATGCTCATGGGCATGGCGCTGGCCTTCGCCGTGGTCGCCACGCTGGCCGCGGTGGGCGGCGGCTGGATCGTCACGCTCAACGAATACGGGCGCTACGCGGCCATGGCCTTGCTCGCGCTGTTCGGTGCGACGCTGCTGTTCCCGCGCGTGGCCGAGCGCCTGAGCCGGCCGCTGGTGGCGCTGGGCCTGCGTTTGTCCGACGGACGGCAGGCTTCGGTGTTTTCGCCGCTGTGGCTCGGCGTGGGCACGGGCCTGCTCTGGGCGCCGTGCGCGGGGCCGATCCTCGGGCTGATCCTGACGGGCGCGGCGCTCAACGGCGCGAGCGTCGGCACCTCGCTGCTGCTGCTCGCCTATGCCGCCGGCGCGTGCACCTCGCTCGCGGTGGCGCTGCTGTCCGGCGGCCGGCTGCTGTCGGCGCTGAAGCGCACGCTGCCGACCGGCGACGGCGTGCGGCGCCTCGCCGGCGCCGCGGTGCTGGCCGGCGTGGGCGCCATCGCGCTGGGGCTGGACACCGGCTGGCTCGCGCGCCTGTCGCTGGGCACCACGTCGGCGCTCGAACAGGCGCTGGTGGACACGCTGCGCCAAGACGCGCCACAGGCACAGCGCGCAGACACCGGCTTCGTGCGCGTCGCGGACACCCGCCCGGCCCCGCTGCCCGCGCGCGATCTCCGCGTCGAGGGCCGCCTGCCTTCGCTGGCCGGCGCGACCGAATGGATCAACTCGGTGCCGCTCACGCCCGAGGCCTTGCGCGGCAAGGTGGTGCTGGTCGACTTCTGGACCTACTCGTGCATCAATTGCCTGCGCACGCTGCCCTACGTGCGCGCCTGGGCCGACAAGTACAGGGACGCGGGCCTGGTCGTCCTCGGCGTGCACGCGCCGGAGTTCGCGTTCGAGAAGAACCCGGCCAACGTGCGCAAGGCCGTGAAAGACCTGGGCATCGGGTTCCCGGTGGCGCTGGACAACGACTTTGCGATCTGGCGCGGCTTCGACAACCAGGCCTGGCCGGCGTTCTACTTCGTTGATGCGCAGGGGCGCATCCGCCATCACCAGTTCGGCGAGAACCGCTACGACAAGGCCGAGCAGGTGATCCAGCAACTGCTGGCCGAAGCCGGGCAGGCCCGGGTCGCCGACGGGCTGGTGGCGCCGCAGGGGCAGGGCACCCAGGCCGCGCCCGGCGCCGAGCCGGCGCAGTCCGGCGAAACCTACCTGGGCCATGCGCGCGCGCACGGTTTCGCGTCGCCCGGCGGCATCGCGCGCGACCGTGCGAAGGCCTACGAGCCCGTGGTTTCATCGCTGCGCACCAACCAGTGGTCGCTGGGCGGCGACTGGACGGTGGAGGGTGAGCGGGCCGTGCTGAACCAGGCCAATGGCCGCATCGCCTACCGCTTCAAGGCGCGCGACCTGCACCTGGTGCTCGGCCCGATGGCCGACGGCAAGCCGGTGCGTTTCACGGTGCGGGTCGACGGCCAGCCGCCGCTGGCGGACCACGGCGCCGACACCGATGCCCAGGGCCACGGCGTGGTCGATGCGCAGAAGCTGTACCAGCTGGTGCGGCAGTCGGCGGGCAGCGGCAGGGAGCGCCTGTTCGAGATCGAGTTTCTCGACGCCGGCGCGCAGGCCTACGCGTTCACCTTCGGTTGAGCGGCGCCCCGGTCAGGGCGTCAGGCCCGCCGCGTTGACGGCCCGGCAGGTGTCGACCTCCTGGCGCGTGGGCAGCACGAAGCAGCGGGCGTCGGCCTCGCGGGCGACGGCTTCGCGCAGCTGGCGTTCCTGCGCGGTTTCCACCTGCAGCTCGACCAGCCACTTCATGAGCAGCGCCATCACGATCAGCAGCACCACGGAGGCCGCGAGCAGGGTCGTGCGCCAGCTCTGGACGCGGAAGACGGAAGCGTTGGAAGTACTCATCGCGTGCGGCCCTCAGCTCGACAGCTGCGGAAAGATCCAGATGCTCATGCCGAGCACCACGCCCGCGCCCAGCGACATGGCCGCCGCGGTCGCGAACAGGCAGGCCACGAGCAGGCTCGGCACGACCACCGACATGCTCAGGAAGGCGATGGCGACGAGCACATAGGCCAGCACGGGCAGCAGGGCGATGTAGGCTGGCCGCGCGGTGCCGGTCGGCAGTTCGTCGGGCGTCATGTCACGCAGGAACGGGTTCAGCATGGCGGGCGATCAGCAGTTGCCCTTCTTGGCCTGGCCCGGCGGGCAGAAGTTGCCGCCCTTGTGCGCCGGCCCGGGCTCCGCACGCGGCGGCGGCGCGTGGTGGTGCACGCAGGCGCTCATGAGAACGGATGCCGCCAGCGCGAGCATCACGGTGATCGTGGATTTGGTCATGGGAACTCCCTGCTTCGATTTCTTGTGCACCTCGGGTGCTTCGGGGCAGGACAATAGTTGCCGTATTAACAATCTCACAGGGAAATGCTCACATTTGTGGGCGAATTGAGAAGGGTGCGGTCAATCTCCGTGCGGGATTGCGCAGTACTTCACACCCGTGCGGCCGACCGGCCGCCGCCGCGCAACCGCTACATTGCATGCCCCATGGACCGCCTCGAGAACATAGAGACCTTCGTGCGGGTCGCACAGACCCAGAGCTTCGCCGAGGCCGCGCGCCAGCTGCGGGTGTCGAAATCGGTGGTGACCAGCCGCGTGAAGCAGCTGGAGGACCACGTCGGCGCGCCGCTGTTCCACCGCAGCACGCGCGTGGTCCGTCTCAGCGACGTGGGGCAGGCCTTCCTGCGCGACTGCGTCGAGCTGGTCGGGCGGGCCAACGACATCATGGACCAGATGCGCGACGCCAAGGACGGACCCACCGGCACGCTGCGCGTGCATGCGCTCACGGGGTTCGTGCTGGGGCATTTCGCCACGCTGCTGCGCGCCTTCCAGGTGAGCTTTCCGGACATTCACCTGGAGCTCATCGTGAGCGATGCGGTGGTCGACCCGGTGAAGGCGGGCGTCGATTGCGCGCTGCAGATTTTTCCGGCGGCGTCGACCGAGCTGGTGTCGCGCCCGCTGTTCCCGGTGCGCCGCGTGTTCTGCGCCACGCCCGAGTACCTGCGCGCACACGGCCGGCCCGCGAGCCCGCGCGAGCTGCACAAGCACACGCTCGGCCTGTACTCGGGCTACCCCACGCGCGACCGCTGGACCTTCCATCACGCGGGCGAGCAGGTCACGCTGTACATGAGCGCCGCGCTGCTCACCAACAGCGTCCACCTGCTGCGCGAGTACGCCATGGAGCATGCCGGCATCGTCTGCCTGCCGACGCTGGTGGCCGGCGAGGCGATCCTGCGCGGCGACCTGGAGGTGGTGCTGCCGGCGCACCAGCTGTCGTCGTTCTCGCTCAGCGCGGTGTACGCGGGCACCTCGCGCAATGCCTTCAAGCTGCGCCTGTTCATCGAGCACCTGACCCAGGCGTTCTCCAAGGTGCCGCCATGGGACGCCGCCATGATCGAACGCGGCCTGCTGCCGCCGGGCCTGATCTGGGACGCCTGACGCGAGCGCGGCCGGTTCCGGGGTAAACCCTGTGCATTGAACGGATTTGCCGAACAATGCGGCCCGCGTTTCGGGCCTACCGCTCGCGCCCCCCGTTTCCTACAGTGCACACATCGCAGCCACCACGCTGCATCGTCCGGCACCTCAGGAGACACCCATGACCGTCGCATACCAGACCCGCTTCGGGTCCCTCAAGCACTTCGAGAAAGGCCACGTCGAGCCCATCGACGACGACGTGCGCCACTACGCGTTCTCCAACTGCTTCGAGATCGCCAGCATCAGCCAGCCCTACGAGAAGGTCGTGTTCGGCCAGAACCAGATCTACGTGCTGGAAACGCTGCGCGCCGAAGGCACCTCGCCCTGGTTCACCTGCGCCCACGACGAGTTCGCGCTGGTGATGGACGGCGAGGTCGAGGTGCATCTCGTGCAGCTCGATGCGGCCCAGGCCGTGGCCGACACCGAGAAGAACGGCGCGGTGCGCGTGAAGGGCGAACCCCAGGGCAAGAAGATGGGCTGGATGAAGCTCTCGCGCGGCCACCAGGGCCTGCTGCCTAAGAACACGGCCTACCAGTTTCGCGTGGCCGGCGACCCCGGCGTGATCGTGCTGCAGACCTGCAAGGGCGATCTGTCTGTCGAGAAATGGGCCGACATCTGCCAGACGCACTGAACCCGCATCCAGGAGCCACACCATGAACGCACCCGCAGAACTCGCCAAGGTCATCGCATCGCAGCCCGATGCCACGCTCGGCTACAAGGATTTTTCGCTCGGCAGCTTCGGCTTTCGCCGGGACGAGTACTTCGCCCACATCACCTGGAAGACCCGAGACGGGCGTCCCATGAGCCACACCATGGACGCCGGCAACTACCTGCGTGCGCTGATGCGCGACGTGGCCTGGGGCTTCTTCTACGGCTGGGTCAACTTCGACAACGTGTTCGGCACCATCAACCACTACGACTCGGTCGACCTGTACGCCGGCAGCTTCAACGGCACCATGAAGGACGCCGGCATCGACCTGCTCGAGAACTTCCCCACGGCGCAGATCCGCGCCACCTTCGAGGCCATGCTCGACGACTGGACCAACGAGGCCTTCGATCCCTTCGCCGCGCCGCAGGAAACCGGCTCGCCCTACGGCCGCAAGAGCGGCAACAACACCGCCAAGATCACCCGGGCGCGCGAACTGGCCAAGCGCTGCGTGGGCCTGAAGGGCGACCTCGACCTGCGCAGCGACGCGCGCGGCGCGCCCGTCAACCGCGCCTTCGCCGACGTGCCGCAGGGCCAGCCCGAGCTGCACCCTGAGCCCGGCTTCGAGAACGAGGTGCATGCCTTCAACCTCTTCGGCTTTTTGAGCCGCTCGCAGGTCACGTGGAACCCGAGCTTCACCTCGGTGGTGAAGCACAGCTACATGTGCCCGACGACCGAGGAGCACATCCTGCCGATCATCCATGGCAACGACCGCGTCGAGTGGTTCTTCCAGATGACCGACGAGATCCACTGGGACTGCGGCGACAAGAACACCGGCAAGCCCATGGCGCGCGTGATCATGAAGGCCGGCGACATGGCCGCCATGCCCGCCTACTGCCGCCACCAGGGCTTCAGCCCCAAGCGCTCGATGCTGCTGGTGTGGGAGAACGGCTCGCCCAGCCTGGTCTACGAGATCCAGAAGGGCGAGTCGCCCGAGATCCCGGTCGAGTTCTGACCGGCCGGCGCGCCGCCGCTTCTTTCTTCCCGCCACCCATCCATCCAGCCCTCCCCGCGCGGGGAGGGCGAGGAGAACCCATGCCCGCTCTTTTCATCCGCCACCAGCTTTTCATCGACGGCCGCTTCGTCGACGCCGAATCCGGCGAGACGCTCGCCACGCTGAACCCACACGACAACACGCCCATCGCCCAGGTCGCGCTGGCCGGCAAGGCCGACGTCGACAAGGCCGTGGCCGCCGCGAAGCGCGCGTTCCCCAAGTGGAGCCGCATGGCCGCCGCCGACCGTGGGCGCATCCTGCTGAAGCTGGCCGACCTCATCGAGGCCAATGGCGAAGAACTCGCGCGGCTCGAATCGCTGGACACCGGCCACCCCATCCGCGACTCGCGCCGGCTCGACGTGCCGCGCACCGCCGCGTGCTTCCGCTACTTCGGCGGCATGGCCGACAAGTTCCAGGGCGAGACCATTCCGGTGGAAGAGGGCTTTCTCAACTACACGCTGCGCGAGCCCGTGGGCATCGTCGGGCAGGTGGTGCCGTGGAACTTCCCGCTCATGTTCACGAGCTGGAAGATGGCGCCCGCGCTGGCGGCCGGCAACTGCATCGTGATGAAGCCGGCCGAGATCACGCCGCTCACCTCGCTGCGCATCGCCGAGCTGATGGCCGAGGCCGGCGTGCCGCCCGGCGTGGTCAACATGCTGCCGGGCCTGGGCAGCGTGGCGGGCCAGTACATCGCCGAGCATCCCGAGATCGCCAAGATCGCCTTCACCGGCAGCACCGCCACCGGCCGGCGCATCGTGCAGGCCAGCGCGGGCAACCTGAAGAAGGTGCAGCTCGAGCTGGGCGGCAAGGGCCCCAACATCGTGTTCGAGGATGCGAACCTGCAGGCCGCCGTGAACGGCAGCGCCTGGGCCATCTTCCACAACCAGGGCCAGGCCTGCATCGCGGGCTCGCGGCTGATGCTGCACGAGAAGATCGCCGACGCCTTCCTCGAGCAGTTCATTCCGCTGGCCCAATCCATCCGCCTGGGCAACCCGCTCGACGAGGCCACCGAGATGGGCCCGCTCACCAGCGCCCAGCACCGCGACCGCGTGCTGAGCTATGTCGAGGTGGCGCAGGCGCAGGGCGGCGAGGTGCTGGCGGGCGGCGGCGCGCCCGGCGGCGACCTGGCGCAGGGCTGCTATGTGCAGCCGACCGTGGTGCGCGCCCGTTCGTACCAGGACCGCGTGGCGCAGGAAGAAGTCTTCGGCCCCTTCGTCACCGTGCTCACCTTCAAGAGCGACGAAGAGGCGATGCAGATCGCCAACGGCACCGACTACGGCCTGGGCAGCGGCCTGTGGACCAGCAATCTGCAGCGCGCCCACAAGGTGGCGCGCGACCTGCACGCCGGCATGGTCTGGATCAACAGCTACAAGCGCGTGAACCCCGGCTCGCCCTTCGGCGGCGTGGGCCAGAGCGGCTACGGCCGCGAGATGGGCTTCGACGCGATGCGCGAGTACACGCAGGTGAAAAGCGTGTGGGTCAACGTCGACGCGCAGATTCCGCCGCACTTCGTGCGCTGACGTCTTCCTTTTTCTTCCAACCCGACGGACGCACACGATGTCTTTCTCGATCCTTTCCCGGGCCCTGGTCGCCTGCACGCTGCTGTGGGGCATGGCCGCGCAGGCCCAGGCGCCGGCCTGGCCGACCAAGCCGGTGCGGCTGGTCGTCGGCTTTCCGCCGGGTGGCATCGTCGACACCGTCGCGCGCCAGTTGCAGCCGCGCCTGCAGGCTGCGCTCGGCCAGACCGTGATCGTGGACAACCGCAGCGGCGCCGGCGGCACGCTGGCGGGCGCCGAGGTGGCCCGCGCGGCGCCCGACGGCCACACGCTGCTGATGGTGTTCGACAGCTACGCGACCTACCCGCTGGTCTACCCGAAGCTGAGCTTCGACATCGCCAAAGACCTGCAGCCCGTGACGCAGGTGGCGAGCAACCCGCTGGTGCTGGTGGTCAACCCGAAGGTCGAGGCGAAGGACTTCGTGCGCTTCGTCGGCCTGCTCAAGGCGCAGCCGGGGCGCCTGAACTACGCCAGCGTCGGGCCGGGCTCGAGCAACCACCTCACGGCCGAGTACTTCAAGGCCGTGAGCGGCACCTTCGTCACGCACATCCCTTATCGCGGTGGCGGTCCGGCCCAGCAGGACCTGCTGGGCGGGCAGGTCGAGATGATGTTCCTCTCGGCCGTGCTGGCCCAGCCGCATGTCAACGCGGGCCGGCTGCGCGCCCTGGCCCAGACCGGCGCGCAGCGCGTGGCCGCCTATGCCGACGTGCCGACCGTGGCCGAGAGCGGCTACCCCGGTTTCGAGGTGAACTCCTGGGTCGGCCTGCTGGCCCCGGCCGGCACGCCGCGCGCCGTGGTCGACCGGCTGCAGGCCGAGGTGCGCAAGGTTGTGACCGAGCCCGCGTTCCAGCAGCGGCTGCGCGAACAGGGCCTGACGGGCATCGCCAACACGCCCGAGCAGTTCGCCGCCGTGTTGCGCACCGAGCAGGACAAGTGGACCCGGCTGGTGCGCGAGCGCCGCCTGAGCCTCGAATAGCCAGAAAGAAAAGGAGCGCGCCATGCACGACTTCATCCACACCACCCATCCGCAGCGCGTGGTGTTCGGCGCCGGTTCGCTGCGCCACCTGGCGCGCGAGATCGATGCGCTGGGCGCGAAGAAAGCGCTGGTGCTGTGCACCCCCGAGCAGCGCCCGCAGGCCGAGCGCGTGGCGGCCTCGCTCGGCGCGCAGGCGGCCGGCCTGTTCGACCGCGCCGTGATGCACGTGCCCGTCGAGACGGCGCGCGAGGCCCGCGACCTGGCGCGCCAACTCGGTGCCGATTGCGCCGTGGCGCTGGGCGGCGGTTCCACCACGGGGCTGGGCAAGGCCATCGCGCTCGAATCCGGGCTGCCGATCGTCGCCATTCCCACCACCTACGCGGGCAGCGAGATGACGCCGATCTACGGCCTCACCGAGAACGGCCTGAAGAAGACCGGCAAGGACCCGTGCGTGCTGCCGCGCACCGTGATCTACGACCCCGAGCTGTCGCGCACGCTGCCCGTGGGCCTGAGCGTGACCAGCGGCATCAACGCCATCGCGCACGCGGCCGAAGGCCTGTACGCGCAGGACAGCAACCCGGTGATGGACCTGATGGCCGAGGAGGGCATCGCGGCGCTCGCCCGTGCACTGCCGGCGATCCGCGTGCAGCCCGACGACCTGGCCGCACGTTCCGATGCGCTGTACGGCGCCTGGCTCTGCGGCGGCGTGCTCGGCGCGGTGGGCATGGCCCTGCACCACAAGCTGTGCCACACGCTGGGCGGCAGCTTCAACCTGCCGCACGCCGAGGTGCACACGGTCGTGCTGCCGCATGCGCTCGCCTTCAACGCACAGGCCGCGCCGCGTGCCATGGCGCGCATCGCGCGCGCGCTCGGCGGCGTGTCGGCACCGGCGGCGGTCTTTGCGCTGGCGCGCGACAACGGCGCGCCGGTGGCGCTGAAGGACATCGGCATGCGCGCTGCCGACCTCGACCGCGCGGCCGACATCGCCGTTGCCAACCCGTACTGGAACCCGCGGCCCTTCGGCCCGGCCGAGCGCGACGCGATCCGCGCGCTGCTGCAACGCGCCTTCGACGGCGAGCCGCCGGGCTAGGCACGGCGCACGCATCGAAGACACACACGAACAACGAAGGAGACAGCCATGACATTCAACCGCAGACAGTTCACGCAGGCCGCCGCCGCGCTCGCCGCCACGGGCGCCGCGCCGCGGGTGTTCGCCGCCGACACGCTCAAGATCGGCTACGTGTCGCCGCAGACCGGGCCGCTCGCGCCCTTCGGCGAGGCCGACAAGTGGGTGATCGAGCAGATGAAGGCCGCCTTCAAGGACGGCATCAGCGTGGGCGGCAAGAAGTACGCCGTGCAGATCGTGCTGAAGGACAGCCAGTCGAACCCCAACCGCGCGGGCGAGGTGGCCAACGACCTGATCCTGAAGGACAAGGTCGCGCTCGTGCTCACCGCCGGCACGCCCGAGACCGCCAACCCGGTGAGCGACGCCTGCGAGCTCAACGAGGTGCCCTGCATCTCCAGCGTGGTGCCGTGGCAGCCGTGGTTCTTCGGCCGCAAGGGCGACCCGGCCAAGGGCTTCAACTGGACCTACCACCTGTTCTGGGGGCTCGAAGACGTCATCGCCACCTTCACCAACGGCTGGAAGACCGTGGCCACCAACAAGAAGGTCGGCGGCCTGTTCCCCAACGACGGCGACGGCAATGCCTGGGGCGACAAGGAGCTGGGCTTTCCCAAGCCGCTCGCGCAGATGGGCTTCACGCTCACCGACCCGGGCCGCTTCCAGAACGGCACGCAGGATTTCAGCGCGCAGATCGCGGCCTTCAAGCGCGACAACGTCGAGATCGTCACCGGCGTGGTGATCCCGCCCGACGCCAAGACCTTCCTCACGCAGGCGCGCCAGCAGGGCTTCAAGCCGAAGGTGATCACGCTCGGCAAGGCGCTGCTGTTCCCGGGGGCCATCGAGGCGCTGGGCGACCTCGGCGAGGGCCTGTCGACCGAGGTGTGGTGGAGCCCGTCGCACCCCTTCAGCTCCAGCCTCACGCAGCAAAGCGCCAAGGCGCTGGCCGAGGCCTACGAAGCCGGCACGAAGAAGCAGTGGACGCAGCCCATCGGCTTCGCGCATGCCTTGTTCGAGGTGGCGGCGAACGCGCTGTCGCGATCGAAGTCGCTCAAGGCCGGCGACGTGCGCGACGCCGTGGCCGCGACCTCGATCAACTCCGTGGTCGGCCCCGTGAAGTGGGGCGGGCAGGGTCCGTTCAAGAACGTCAGCAAGACGCCGCTGGTGCTCGGCCAGTGGGGCAAGGGCAAGCAGCGCAAGGTGGAGCTGACGCTGGTGAACAACGAGGCCGCGAAGGCCATTCCCACCGGCGGCGCGCTGCGCCTGCTCTGAGTGACGGCTGCCATGACGTTGCTGGCCTTGCACGGCGTGAGCAAGTCCTACGGAGCGCTCAAGGTCACCGACGGCATCACGCTGGCGGTGGCCGAGGGCGAGACGCTGGGCATCCTCGGGCCCAACGGCGCGGGCAAGACCACGCTGTTCAACCTGATCTCGGGCGACGCGCGCGTCGACGCCGGCCGCGTGGAGTACGCGGGCCGCGACGTGACGCGGCTGCGCCCGCACCAGCGCTGCCGCGCCGGCATCGGCCGCAGCTACCAGGTGCCGCAGCCCTTCGGCCACATGAGCGTGTTCGAGAACCTCGTCACCGCCGCCTGCTTCGGCGGCCAGCAGGCCGAGCGCGAGGCCTGGGAGACGGCGCACGAGGTGCTGGCCCAGACCGGTCTGGCGCCGCACGCCAACAAGCCGGCCGGCGGGCTCACGCTGCTCGACCGCAAGCGGCTGGAGCTGGCGCGCGCGCTCGCGACCAAGCCGCGCCTGCTGCTGCTCGACGAGATCGCGGGCGGGCTCACCGAGCCCGAGGCGGCGGTGCTGGTGGCGGAACTGAAACGCATCAAGGCGCGCGGCGTGACCATGATCTGGATCGAGCACGTCGTGCATGCGCTGCTGTCGCTGGCCGACCGGCTGTTCGTCATCAACTTCGGGCAGCAGCTGGCGGAAGGCGCGCCGCGCGCGGTGATGAACGACCCCGAGGTGCGGCGCGTGTACATGGGGATCGAGGCATGAACGCGCTGCTCGACACCCACGGCCTGCAGGCCTTCTACGGCGACGCGCAGGCGCTGTTCGGCATCGACTTCACGCTGTCGGCGGGCGAGCTGGTGGCGGTCATCGGCGCCAACGGCGCGGGCAAGTCGACCTTCCTGAAAAGCCTCACGGGGCTGCTGCGCGCGCCCTCCGACGCGATCCGCTTCAAGGGCGAACCCATCGGCGGCCTGCCGCCCGGCGAGATCGTGCGGCGTGGCCTGGCGATGGTGCCGGAAGGCCGGCGCCTGTTCCCGAGCCTCAGCGTGGAAGAGAACCTGCTGATGGGCGCCACGCCGCGCCGCGCGGGGCCGTGGAACCTGCAGCGCCTGTACGGCCTGTTCCCGATCCTGGCCGAGAAGCGGCGCCAGCCCGCCACCTCGCTGTCGGGCGGGCAGCAGCAGATGGTGGCGCTGGGCCGCGCGCTCATGAGCAACCCCGAGGTGCTGCTGTGCGACGAGCTCTCGCTCGGCCTGGCGCCGGTCGTCATCCGCGAAATCTACGCGGCCATGCCGGCCATCACGGGGGAGGGCATGACGGTCGTGATCGTGGAGCAGGACGTGCGCATGGCGCGGCAGGTGTCGCAGCGCGTGTACTGCTTCCAGGACGGGCGCGTGTCGCTCACGGGGCGCTCGGATGAACTCACGCCCGAGCAGATCTCGCAGGCTTACTTCGGCATCGAGGACTCCCATGCTTGAAACCCTGCTCCAGGGCGTGTTGCTCGGCGGCCTCTACACGCTGTTCGCGCTCGGCCAGTCGCTGATGTTCGGCGTCATGCGGCTGACCAACACGGCGCAGGGCGACTTCATCATCCTGGGTGCCTTCGCGGTGATCGCCGGTATCTCGATGACCGGCGCCGCGGTGCCGTGGGGGGTGGTGCTCGCGGTGCTGCCGCTGGCCTTCGGCTTCGGCTACCTGCTGCAGCGCCATGTGCTCAACGGCACGCTGGGCAAGGACCCGCTGCCTTCGCTGGTCGTGACCTTCGGCCTGTCGATCGTGATCCAGAACCTGCTGCTGGAGCTGTTCTCGGCCGATCCGCGCGCCATCGAGGTCGGCGCGCTGGCCACCGCCTCGGTGCCGCTGGGCGACACGCTGGCGCTGGGGGCGCTGCCGCTGGTGATCCTGGCGGTCGCGGTGACGGCCACGGGCGCGATGCAGTGGATGTTCACGCGCACGCCGCTGGGCCGCACCTTCCGCGCGGTGTCCGACGACCGCGAGATCGCCGAGCTGATGGGCCTCAAAGCCAAGCAGGTCTATGCGCTGGCCACGGGCATCGCCTTCGTGCTGATCGCCATCGCCGGCGCGCTGCAGGGCATGCGCACCACGGTGTCGCCGTCGGACGGCCCGCTGCTGCTGCTGTTTGCCTTCGAGGCCGTGATCATCGGCGGCATGGGCTCGTTCTGGGGCACGCTGGCCGGCGCCATGATCCTGGGCATCGCGCAGCAGATCGGCTTTCGCATCGATCCGGGCTGGGGCATCTGGTTCGGCCACCTCGTGTTCCTCGCGGTGCTGGTGCTGCGGCCGCAGGGACTGTTCCCCAAGACACGCTGACCGCCTTCCGACATGACCGACAAGACTTCCCCCGCGCCGCTCAAGCATGTGCTGTTCATCATGTGCGACCAGCTGCGCGCCGACCACCTCTCGTGCTACGGCCACCCGCGCCTGAAGACCCCGCACATCGATGCGCTGGCCGCGCGCGGCGTGCGCTTCAGTCATGCCTATGCGCAGGGCGCGGTCTGCGGCGCCTCGCGCATGTCGACCTACACCGGCCGCTATGTCAGCAGCCACGGGACGATGTGGAACTTCGTGCCGCTGTCGGTGGGGCAGAAGACGCTGGGCGACCACCTGCGTCCGCACGGCGTGCGCTGCGCGCTGGTCGGCAAGACGCACGTCGAGGCCGACACAGAGGGCGCCCACCGCCTGGGCATCGACCCGACGCAGGGCGCGGGCCGGCTCGCAATGGAAGGCGGCTTCGAGCCCTACGCGCGCGACGACGGCATCTGGCCGCCGGGCTTCAAGGTCACGGGCAATGCCTATTGCGACTGGCTGCGCGCGCAGGGCTACGAATCGGACAACCCCTGGCACGACTTCGCCAACTCGGGGCGTGGCCCCGACGGCGAGATCCTGAGCGGCTGGCAGATGCGCTGGGCCGACCGGCCCGCGCACATCGCCGGCGCGCACAGCGAGACGTCCTACACGACCGACCGCGCGATCGACTTCATGCGCGAGGCCGGCGACGCGCCCTGGGTGCTGCACCTGTCGTACATCAAGCCGCACTGGCCCTACGTGGCGCCCGCACCGTACCACGCGATGTACGGGCCCGACGACATGTTGCCCGTGGTGCGCAGCGAGGCCGAGCGCGTCGACGCCCACCCGGTGGTCGAGGGCTTCCGGCGCGAGACCGTGAGCCGCAACTTCAGCCGCGACGAGGTGCGCAATACCGTGGTGCCGACCTACATGGGGCTCGTGAAGCAGGTCGACGACCAGCTCGGCCGGCTCTTCGCCTTCATGGCCGAACAGGGGCTGGACCGCGACACGCTGGTGGTCTTCACCAGCGACCACGGCGACTACCTGGGCGACCACTGGCTGGGCGAGAAGGAGCTGTTCCACGACCCGATCGTGAAGGTGCCGCTGATCGTGGTCGATCCGCGCGCCGAGGCCGACGCGCGCCGCGGCACGGTGAGCGACGCGCTGGTCGAGTGCATCGACCTCGTGCCGACCATGCTCGATGCATTGGGCCTGCCGCAGCCGGTCGAATGGCTCGAAGGGCAGTCGCTGCGCCCGCTGCTGCACGGCCACGCCGGCGCGGCCGGCAAGGACCTGGTGGTGTGCGAGAACAGCTTCGCCTTCCGCGACGAGGTGCGCCTGCCGCTGGCCCAACCCGTCGAGCGCTGCCACATGACGATGCTGCGCACGCGCCGCTGGAAGTTCGTGCACTTCGAAGACCTGCCGCCGCAGCTGTTCGACATGCAGGCCGACCCGGACGAGCTGGTCGACCTGGGCCGCGACCCGGCCTTGGCCGCGGTGCGCGAGCAGATGCTGGGCCTGCTGTTCGACTGGCTGCGCCAGCGGCGGCGCTTTCCCACGGTGGCGCCCGAGGACATCGCGCGCTGGAACGAACGCGAGCTGGCGGCCGGCATCCTCATCGGCGCCTGGTAGGCGAGCGCGCACCCCAATTCAAAAAAGGAGACATCCCATGAACGCTTTCCGCCGACCTCTCGCGGCCTGCATGGCGGCAGCTGCCGTGCTCGCCACCCTCGCGCCCGGCCACGCCGCCGACACCTGGCCCACCAAGCCCGTGCGGCTGGTGGTGGCCTTCCCGGCCGGTGCGCCGGGCGACATCGTCTCGCGGCTGATGCAGCCGGCCCTGCAGAAGGCGCTGGGCCAGCCCGTGGTGGTCGACAACAAGCCGGGCGCGGGCGGCAACATCGGCATGCAGGAGGTGGCGCGCGCCACCGACGGCCACACGGTGCTGGTCGGCCCCGACACCATGCTGACCATCAACCCGCACCTGTACCGCAAGCTCGCCATCCGCCCGATGGAAGACCTGGTGCCCGTGACCCAGCTCGCGGCGTTCAGCCAGGAGCTGGTGTGCTTTCCCGGCGCCGGCATCAAGACCCTGCCCGAGCTGCTGGCCGCGGCCCGGGCCAAGCCGATGAGCTACGCCTCGGGCGGCCCCGGCGTGCCCGGCCACATGGCGATGGAGATGCTGCTGGCCGATGCCGGCGTGCAGATGCAGCACGTGCCCTACCGCGGCCCGAGCCCGGCCATGCAGGACGTGATGGGCGGCATGGTGCCCTGCGGCTTCCTGGCCTCGCCGACGGTCGGCCCGATCATCCGCGACGGCAAGCTGGTGGCGATCGCCGTGTCCGGCAGCAAGCGCCTGGGCAGCCAGCCCACGGTGCCGACCGTGGCGCAAGCGGGCGTGAAGGGCTACGACGCCAGCTTCGCCGAGATGATGGCCATGCCGCGCGCCACGCCGCCGGCCGTGGTGGCGCGGCTGCAGGCCGAAGTGGCGAAGGCGCTGGCCGCGCCCGAGCTGCGCGAGCGGCTGGCCACCATGGACCTCGAGGTGGTGGCCAACACGCCCGAAGAAGCGGCGCGCCGCCTGCGCGCCGAACACCAGCGCTGGGGCCAGGTGGCCGCGCGCGTGCAGCTGCAGCTGGACTGAGCGCCATGACCTGCGTCGTCGTCACCATCGACACCGGCAGCAGCCGCCGCGCGGGCTGGACCGCCGCCGCGCTGGTGGCGGTGGCCGCCACGCTGCCCTTCTGGGGCGAGCCCAGCTGGATGCGCGAGTTCGTCGAGATCGCCTGCTACTTCATCTTCGCGATGATGTGGAACCTGCTGGCCGGCTACGGCGGCATGGTCAGCATCGGGCAGCAGGCCTTCTTCGGCTTCGGCGGCTACGTGATGCTGATGCTGGGCAACTTCGCGGGCGTGAATCCGTTCGTGGCGATTCCGCTGGGGGCGCTGGCCGCCGCGCTGATCGCGGTGCCGGTGTCCTTCGTGGCGTTCCGGCTGTCGGGCGGCTACTTCGCCATCGGCACCTGGGTGATCGCCGAGGTGTTCCGGCTCAGCTTCGCCAACGTGTCGGCGGTGGGCGGCGGCTCGGGCACCACGCTCACGGCGCTGCGCGGCATCGAGCGCGCCACGCGCGAGAGCGTCACCTACTGGATGGCGCTGGGCTGCGTGGTGGCGGCGGTGTCGCTGGTCTACCTGTTCCTGCGCAGCCGCTTCGGGCTGGCGCTGCTGGCGATCCGCGACAACGAGATGGCCGCCGAATCGCAGGGCATCCCGGTGGCGCGCATGAAGCTCGCGGTGTACGTGGTGGCGGCCTTCGGCGCCGGGCTGGCGGGCGCGCTGTACTTCGTGGGCAACCTGCGCATCAGCCCCGACGCGGCCTTCGCGCCGAACTGGACCGCCTTCGCGATCTTCATGGTCGTGATCGGCGGCATCGGCCGCATCGAGGGGCCGCTGGTGGGCGCGCTGGTGTTCTGGGCGCTGAACAAGTTCCTGAGCGACTACGGCACCTGGTACCTGCTCGGCCTCGGGCTGCTGGCCATCGTGGCCACGATCTTCTTCAAGCAGGGGCTGTGGGGCTGGGCGCAGCAGCGCTGGGCCTGGTCCCTGTTCCCGACGCAGCGACGCCTGGCGGCGCCGCACGCGCCTTCTTCCCACCCGGAGCCCGACGCCCATGCGCAACATCGATGAACACACCATCACCGCCGCCGTGCTCGAGCGCATGGCCGGCTGCGAGGACGCGCGCCTGAAGGAAGTGCTGTCGGCGCTGGTGCGCCACCTGCACGACTTCGCGCGCGAGGTGCGACTCACCGAGGCCGAGTGGGCCGCGGGCATCGACTTCCTCACCGCCACGGGCCAGAAGTGCGACGCGCAGCGCCAGGAGTTCATCCTGCTGTCGGACACCCTGGGCCTGTCGATGCTCACGGTGGCCATGAACCACGCCAAGAGCCCTCAGGCCACCGAGGCCACCGTGTTCGGCCCCTTCCATGTGGCCGGCGCGCCGCAGCTGCCGCTGGGCAGCGACATCGCGGCTGGCGCGGTGGGCGAGCCGCTGTTCGTGCAGGCCACCGTGCGCGGGCGCGACGGCGAGCCCGTCGCCGATGCGGTGGTCGACGTGTGGGAGGCCGATGCCGAAGGCTTCTACGACGTGCAGCGGCCCGGCGATCACTTGCAGGGGCGGGCGATCTTCCGCACCAACGCCGAGGGCCGGCTGTGGTTTCGCGGCGTGGCGCCGGTGGCCTATCCGATTCCCACCGACGGGCCCGTGGGCGCGATGCTGCGCGCGACCCGGCGCCATCCGTGGCGGCCCGCGCACGTGCACTTCATGGTGCAGGCGCCGGGCTACGAGACGCTGATCACGCACGTCTTCCGCGAGGGCGATCCCTACCTCGACAGCGACGCGGTGTTCGGCGTGCGCAGCTCGCTCATCGGCGACTTCATGGCGCATGGCCCGGGTCGCGCGCCCGACGGCAGCGTGCAGGACGGGCCGTTCCACACGCTGGACTTCGCGTTCGTGCTCGAGCCGACTGGGAGGTGAGGAGGGGGCCGCGAACCGTTTCGGCGGTTCGCCGCCTCTCTTGCAGGTGTCCATTCCCAAGGAGCCCTGCACCATGTGTCCTGTTTCCATCACCTGGCATCTGCTTCGCGGCGCGGGAGCGCTTGTGCTCATCGCGCTGGCGGTGCTGCTGTCGTCCGCCCATCCCTGGATCGCGCCGCCCGCCGTCATCGGCGCCTTGCTGCTGCTGCGCGGCTGCCCGATGTGCTGGCTCGTCGGGCTGCTCGAAAGGCTGTCCGCGCGCAAGGCGGCCCCTGCGTCCGAGGCCACTTCCGAGAGGGTTTGAGCGCGTTCGGCCTTCGCGGAATGGAAGGCTGATCCGGGATTCCATCCGCCCGTGTCGAGGGGGTGACGCCCCATTAGTGTGAGTTTGTTTGCACACGATGACAAAAGAACAGGGCTACCTGTTTCCGTTGGTCAATATCGGCACTTTTCCCTATCGACTGTACATAAACGTTAATACATTCCACTCCATTGTGAGAGGCATGCGGGGAGCGATGAAAAGGGAAGCGATGGTGGACAGGGTGGAACAGAAAAACGGTCGGGTGGTGGTGCTGACGGATTCCGGCGAAGAGATCGACTGGCTGCGAGGCCGGTTGAAGGACGCCGGCTTCAGTCCCTTGTGCGTGGTCAACGAGGAAGACCTGCTGGAGGCCGCCTCGATGCCTGGCGTCGGGCTCTTCCTGCTGATGGGCGAGACGATGGAGGGCGCGCTGCCGGAAATCCTGTTCGGCATCGGCGCCAGCCGTGCGGCCACCGCTCCGGTGGTCGTGCTGACCCGGTCGCGCGGCGTGCTGGAAACGCCCCGCGTGTCGGTGTTCGACGTTGACGATTTCCTGGTGAGCCCCTGGAACGCGGAAGAGGTCGTGGCGCGCGTGTCGACGCTGTGCGGCAGGAAATCGCTGCGCCGGAACGCGAAGCCGCATGGCCTGTACGGTTTCCAGCTCGTGCGCAGCCGCCTCGCGGTCGAGTACGCGAGCCGCGAAGCCATCATGACGCCGAGCGAATTCGAGATCGCCCGGGTGCTGGTGCGCCACCTCGACACGCCCGTGTCGCGGCAGCAACTGCCCCAGGGGCCCCGATGCAACGGGGAGCTGGGCGCCAGCCGGTCGCTCGATGCGCTGGTGTCGCGCGTGCGCAAGAAGCTGGCATCGATCGTGGCGGGCGAATTCCGCGTGCGCTCGCTCTATGGCGTGGGCTACACGCTGGAGCGCGCGCACAACCGGCACGGCAAGTGAGTTTTCGCGGGCAGCGCCCGCGGCATCCGAAGGGGTGACGCAAGGTCACCTTGAAAAAAGACGTTCGCCCATTCGCCTCCGAATTGAGGCCGGGCGTCGGCAGACCAACGAATGAATTCCGGCGAAGTGAGCCGGCCGGGATTGGCTTGAATTGAATTCAGGCCAATGGCGAAGCCGTGTCTGTTTGAATGGAATTGGATTTTGAAAAATCCATCAATCCGTATTTCACGCTGCCAGTGATTGAAACCATTGGGGGACAGGTCGCGCATGCCGTCCCTGAAATTCACGGGGCCTGATTACACAGTCTGTGAATTTGTAAATTTAGTTTCGAAGTGGCCCCAGGGGGCCAGTCCGAGGCCGCTCGAAGGGCCTCGTTTCTCCCTTGAAACATTGGGGGATCGTGAGGCGGCGGGTTGATGTGGAAGTGAAATTATTCAAACACATCAACAACTTGGAGGCGATCCGCTTGTGAAATTGATCACACTCAAATTGCAGGTTTATTCACAATCTAAGCAGACGTCCAGATTACATCTGTATTCACAGTTGTTAACTTTGGAGGGCCTCTCGTGACATTTTCACGGAACCCTCGGCCATTGCAAGTGGCGGATCGCGGACGTTCGATTGTTTTTGTAAACATTCAGAAAATAATATGAACGTGGTAAATGGCTCATGGAAGCGGCTCGAAAAGGGAGTGCTTGCGTGAGGCCGAGAGTGGGCATCGGAGGCGGTCGTCGCCGATGCCGGTGTGTCAGTGGTGTGCTGCAAGTGGCTGGGAAATGGCTTCGACGCCAATTCGCGAGGCCACAGGTCAAGTCGGTTTGATCTTCGTGTTGCCTCGGTCTGGCTTTGAAGTTGTTTTTTAGGAGTTGTCTATGTCTATCGGAAGTTCGTCTCAAGTGAATTCATTCATGTCGCCGGTGGTCCGGCTGACCGTTCGCCTCGGCCTGGGGCTCGGCGTGGCCATGACCCTGGGGCTGGGCGGCATGGCCGCCGCGCAGGGCACGAAGGCCGCGCCCGCGCCCACCGAGGCCGCGCAGAAGAAGACCGTCGCGGTCGTGCTGACGCAGGCCAAGGTGGTCAAGGACGCGCAGGGCAAGGAGCAGCTGGTGGCGGCCGATTCGGTCAAGCCGGGCGACGTGCTCGAGTACACGGCCACCTACACCAACCACACGGGCAAGGCCGTCACCGGCCTGGTGGCCAACCTGCCGATCCCCGAAGGCCTGGAATACCTGCCCAAGACCGCCAAGCCCGGCGCGACGCTGGTCAAGGCCGCGACCAAGGACGGCGCCTTTGCCGCCGAGCCGCTGGCGCGCGTCGTCAACGGCAAGTCGGAGCCGGTGCCCTACAACGAGTACCGCTCGCTGCGCTGGACGCTGGGCCAGCTGCCCGCCAACGGCTCGGCCGCGGTGACCGCGCGCGCCAAGGTTGAAGTGGTGGTGCCGCCCGCGCCGGTGGCCGCTGGTGCCGACGCGCAGAAGGTTGCGCGCAGCACGCCCTGAGCTTCCCGCGCTGACGACGACCGTCGGCGGCGCTGAGCCGCCCTGACGGCCGGTTCTCTCTTTTCTTCAAGACCCCGCTGGTTTTTTCCATTGCCGGTTTCCGTTCGCGGAAATCCCCGGCCGGGGTGAGTTCGTCCTTTTTTTGACCTTTTTTGACCCCAACCCCCGAGGAGAAACCCAAGTGATCCCTACCTTGTCTGCCCGTCGCACCGGCCCCGCGCCGCGCGCGCTCTGGGCGGGCGCAGCAGCCCTGACGCTGAGCTTCCTTTTTGGAAGTTCCGGCGCACTCGCTGCGGCTCCACCCGCCAACACCATCATCGGTAACCAGGCTTCGGCCACCTACCTGGACCCGAACGGTGCCAGCCAACTGGCCACCTCCAACCTCGTGCAGACGACGGTGCAGCAGGTCGGCTCGTTCAACCTGGACACCTACACCACGGTGACGACCAATGTGGTCAACACCAAGACCGGCGCTGCAGGCACGACCGTGTACGCGCCGCACGTGCTGACCAACACGGGCAACGGCACCGACACGTTCACGCTGAGCGTGGCCGCACCGGCCAGCCCGAACGGCTTCACCAAGGTCGAAGTGTTCGCCGACGCGAACGCCGACGGCGTGCCTGACAGCACGACCGCGCTGTGCTCGGTCGTTCCGGGTGCGGTCTGTAACGTCCCGGCCCAGACCGTGGCGGGTGGCAACGGCACGTTCCCGTTCGTCGTGGCGTACTCGATCCCGAGCACCGCTTCGTCGTCGACGTTCACCTCGCCGGTCGCAGCGACCATCACGGCCACCGCAGGCACGCCGGCGCTGTACGCGGCGGGTAACACGCAAGCGGCCGACGTCGACAACGTGAACCTCACGGATCAGGCGGCCTTCAACGCCACCAAGAGCCTGAGCGTTCCGTCGGTCGCCTGGTCGGCCAATGGCGGCACCTGGCCCGCGGCATCGGTGAGCGGTCCGCGCTCGGTCGCAGGTTGCGCGGCTACCACCACGGCAGCTGGCGCACCCGCAGCAGGCTGCGTCTACACCACCTATACGTTGAAGTTCAACAACACGGGTGGTGCGGCTGGCCGGTTCGTCATGACCGACACGTTGCCCGCAGGCTTCACGTACGTGCCGGGTTCGGCCGTCTGGAGCAATGCACCGGGCACGGCGCTCACGGACGCACCGCAGGGTGATGTGGCTGGTAACGCCATCGACTTCACCGCGACCGGCAACACGCTGGCCTTCGTGGTGGCCTCGCTGCCGCCGAACGTCACGCAGACGGTGAGCTTCGTCGTGATGGTCAACAACACGGCGGCCATCGGCACGTCGACCACGACCAACACGGCCAAGTACAACCCCGTGACTGTGCCGACGACGGTCACGTCGGACAACCCGGGCACGACGGGCTCGCCGACCAACCCCGCGAGCTACAACGTCATCGGCACCTTCGGCATCGTGCTCGGTTCTGCTTCCGGCAGCCCGACCACCTCGCTGGACACGGCGGTGGGCAACCCCAACACGACCGCAGCCGACACGACGACTGTCGCCAGCGCGGCCATGGGCGCCACGGTGAAGTTCACGCAGACGGTGTTCAACACGGGCAATGCCACGGACGTCGTGAACCTCACGGCCGCCCTGGGCACCTTCCCGGCCGGAACGACCTTCAAGTTCTTTGCCGCCGACGGTGTCACGCCGTTGATCGACAACAACAGCGACGGCATTCCCGACACCGGTCCGGTCGCGGCCAACGGCAGCGTGCAGTTCGTGCTCGCCGCCACGCTGCCGTCTCCCGGCACGCTGCCCACCGGTCCGTTCAGCGCGATCGTGACGGGTACCTCGACGGGCGACAGCACGAAGACGGAATCCACCCGCGACACCCTGAACGCCATGATCGGCGTGCTGGTCGACCTGACCAACACGGCCACCGGTAACGGCACCGCAGGCAACACCGGCAACGGCGACGTGGGCACGGGCCCGAGCCCGCAGCCGACCACCACGAAGACGACCGCTGCCGGCACCGGCGCGATCTTCACGCTGTTCGTCAAGAACAACGACACGGTGGCCAACACCTACAGCCTGGCGGCGAGCCAGACCAACAGCTTCCCGGGCAGCCTGCCCGCAGGCTGGACCGTCAAGTTCGTGGCGGCGGGTGGCACCTGCACGGGTGCGGCGATCACCACGGTGGACGTTGCAGCCAACGCGCAGACGCCGGTCGATGCCTGCGTGACGCCGCCTGCTTCGCAGACGCCCGTCACCGGCCAGCTGGTGTACTTCCAGGTGCGTTCCACCATCGTGACGTCGACGGGCGCCGTGGCGATCGACACGAAGACCGATGCCGTGACCGTGACCCAGGCCGTGACCTACGGTGCGACGCTGACGCCGAACAACAACGGCCAGATCGCCCCCGGCGGCTCGGTCGTGTACGCCCACACGCTGACCAACACCGGCACGCAAAGCTGCGCTGGCCCGTACACCGTGTCGGCCACGCTGCCGGCGGCAGACGTGACGGCTGGCTGGACCACCGCGCTGTACATCGACGTGGACGGCGACGGCCAGATCGGCAGCGGCGACACGCTGGTGACCGGCACGATCCCGGGCCCGCTGGCGGCCAACGGCACGCAGAAGCTGCTCGTCAAGGTGTTCGCACCGGGCGGCGCTTCGGCAGGTGCCGTGGACACGGCCACCGTCACGGTGACCTTCCCGGCAGGCGCCACCTCGTGCGGCACGCCCTCGGCCACCGACGTGACCACGGTCATCACGGGCCAGATGCGCCTCGTGAAGACGCAGGCACTGGACACGAACTGCGATGGCACCGAGGTCCCGTCCTCGTCGGCTCCGCTGGTCGCCAAGCCCGGTGAGTGCATCGTGTACCGCGTCGTTGCCACCAACGAAGGCGCGGCACCGGTCACCAACATGTCGATCAACGACGCGGTGCCGGCCTACACCTCCTTCACCGGTGCGACGCAGCCTCCGGCCCCCACCCAGTGCACGTCCACCGGCGTGTCTGGTACGGCCCTGGCCTACAGCAGCACCGCCACCACCGTGGCTTGCGGCAGCGCAAGCAACACCGTGGCACCTGGCGGCAGCGCCACGCTGCTGTTCTCCGTGAAGGTCAACAACTGAGCTTCGCCTGAGTGAAGCGGAGCCGACGGGTGCGAGCCCGTCGGCTCCCTCGCACAAGGCATGCGAAAGCCTGTGCGTTTTTCCTTTGCGCCTTCTCTCTTCCTCTGTCGAGGCGAGGGCGCAAACGAAAAAGTTCTTTCGTTTCTTCTGATCCCCACGCGGTGATCGATCAAGGGTTCGCGGCATGCTGTTCACTTTCAATCCCAGGAGCACACACCGGCCATCGTGGCGCGGATGGGCTGCCGCGCTCGCCGCTGGCGCAGCGCTGCTGCTGGGAGGTGCCGCCCAGGTGAACGCCGCACCCGCCCCCGCCGGCATCGTGATCCGCAGCATCGCCACGGGCACCTACGTGCCCAACGGCCTGGCGCAGACCGAGACCATCTCGTCCAACGAAGTGATCGCCACGGTGCTGCCGGTGGAAGCGCTGGTGCTCACGCAGGACCAGTCGCTGTCGCGCCCGCCGGCGAGCATCGTCACGCTGAGCCACCTGCTCACCAACACCGGCAACGTCGCCTCCACCTACACGCTGGCGCTGGCCAACAACGCCGGCGGCTGCGCGGCCGACACGCTCGATCTGTCGGCGCTTCGCGTCGTGCGCGACAGCAACAACAACGGCGTGGTCGATGCGGCCGATCCGGTGGTGCAGCTCAACGCCGCGGGCGCCATCGCGCTCAAGCCCGGCGAGACCGCCGCGCTGCTGGTGCAGGGCACGATCCCCACGGCCGCGACCGGCGTGGCCTGCGTGGGCCTCACGGCCACCACCGCGCTGCAAGGCCTCACCGCCATCAACCGCGACACCGTCACCGTCGGCAACGCCGCCGCGCTGCAGCTGGTCAAGTCGGCCAGCTACCCCGGCAACGTCATCCCCGGCCAGACGCGCATCGACTTCTCGGTCTCGGGCACCAACATCGGCGCGCAGGACGCGCAGCCGTCCAACGTCATCGCGCCCACCAACACGCCGCTGCTCGTGAACGGCGCGCCCTCTGCCTTGGTCCTCGTGCGCGACCCCGTGCCCGCCGGCACCCAGTACGTGCCCGGCACCTTGCGCACCACGGCCGCCAACGCCGTCAAGCTGTACCGCCTGGCCAACGATCCGGCGTTCAGCTACCGCACCGCCGAAGACGCCTCGGCCGTCGAAGTGGCCATCGGCATCTCCACGCCCGTGGCGCGCAACGTGTCCATCGCGATGCAGTTCGCCGTCAAGGTCAACGCCGACCAGGTGGGCGAGATCCGCAACACCGCGCACAGCCAGTACAACGACGGCACCGGCCCGGCCACCGTGCCCTCGAACACCATCGTCATCAGCTCCAGCCAGGCGCGCATCGGCGTGGCCAAGGCCGCGTCCACTCCGCGCGTGAACCGCAGCGCCGACGGCAAGACCGACGGCACCGCCACCGTGCGCTTCAGCGTGAACGTGCGCAACTACGGCACGTCCTGGCTGTATGGCGTGCAGGCCGCCGACGTGATGGAAGGCGCGGGCGCCACGCAGTTCGGCAGCTACACGGCAGCCGCCGTGCCCGGCGCGAACCAGTACACCATCGTGCCCGGCTCGATCGTGATCGCGCCCGCACCCAGCGGCGGCACCGTCGCCGCGCCGAACCCCGCCTTCAAGGGCACCGCCGCCGCCTCGAACCTGCTGGCCGACGGCGCCGTGCTGCCTGTGGGCGCACAACTGACGGTGCAGTTCGATGCGCGCATCAACTTCACCGGCCGCACCGGCACCTTGCTGAACACCGTCAAGGCCTCGGGCGCCCTCAATGCCGGCGGCCCCGCGGTGGCCCTGGACGACTCCGTCAACGGCGACAACCCCGACGCCGACGGCGACGGCAACCCCAACAACGACACCTCGCCCACGCCGGTGTCGACCCAGCTGCCCACGCTCACGCTGACCAAGCAGGCCTCCATGGCGCGGCGCGTGTCGCCCGGCGTCTACGAGCTGGACTACACCTTCAAGGTCACCAACACCGGCGCCGTCGCCGCGCCCAACGTGCGCGTGATCGACAACCTGAACTGCACCTTCGACATGGACAAGTCGAGCAGTCAGGTCGCGTCGTGGGAACTGCTGGGCCCGCCCAAGGCCGCCAACGGCAACCTCAACGCCGCCACCGGCTTCACCGGCCGCGCCACCTGCAACCGCACCACGCAGGACAGCGCCGACCCCTTCCAGCTGCCCACCGAAGTGGCGCTGAGCCTGACCGACGGCGCCCGTGCGCTGGCCCCGGGCCAGAGCGAACAGATCCGCCTGAGCGTGCGCATCACCGAGAAGGCATCGGCCGTCGGCGGGCGCGTGTCGCTCACCAACAAGGCCTGGGCTGCCGCCTTCGAGCAGAACACCGTCAACGTCACGCCCACCATGCTGCTGGCGGCCACCGCCACCTCGGTGCAGGCGCTGCTGGTCGATCCGCAGGGCACGGTCTACAACGCACTGACCCGTCAACCTGTGGCCGGCGCGTTGGTCACCTACACGCGCCAGTCGTGCAGCAGCGGCACGGCCGGGCCCATCACCGCGGCCGAGATCTACGGCGCCGACTCGGGCACCTACACGCTCAACCCCAACGGCAGCGTCTCCATGACCACGGGTGCCGACGGCGCCTACCAGTTCTACCTGCAGACGCCGCCGGTGACGGGCCTGTGCACGTACGCGCTGTCGGTCACGCCGCCGGCCGGCAGCGGCTACGTCTACCCCTCGCAGCTGATCCCCGTGACCGGTGGCTCGTTCAACAGCTGCGGCGCCGTCGTGCCCAGCGCCGTGCCCCCGAAGGACGCCGACCCGACCAGCTACTACTTCCAGGTGCAGGCCGGCGCCAAGCCCGATGGCACGCCGTGCGACGCCGTGCACAACCACATCCCGCTCGACCCGGGCAACATCCTGGGCCTGGTGCTGCGCAAGGACGGCAGCAAGCGCCAGGTCGAGTTCGGCGACTTCATCGACTACGCGCTCACCGTCACCAACAAGACCGGCTTCCCCGTCACCGGCGTCACCTTCAACGACACGCTGCCCCCGGGCTTCGCGTACGTGGCCAACAGCGTGCGCCTGAACGGGCAAGTGGTGCCCAACCCCGCCGGCGGCGCCGGCCCGGGCCTGATCTTCAACTACCCCACGCTGGTGGTGGCCCCCGACCAGTCGGCCATGGTGCGCTACCGCGTGCGCATCGGCGTGGGCGCGCCCACCAACGGCGACGCCATCAACCGCGCACGCGCCACCTCGGGCCCGATCCAGTCGAACCTGGCCAACTGGACCGTGCGCGTGACGGGCGGTGTGTTCTCCGACGACGCCTTCGCCTTCGGCAAGGTGTACCTCGATTGCAAGCGCGACGGCCAACGTGACGGTCGCCAAGAGGGTGCCGACGAGATCGGTGTGCCCGGCGTGCGCCTGTACATGGAAGACGGCACCCACGTCGTCACCGACATCGAAGGCAAGTGGAGCCTGTACGGCCTCAAGCCTGTGACCCACGTGCTGCGCCTGGACCAGACCACGCTGCCGCTGGGCGCCAAGCTCGAAGTGCTCGACAACCGCAACTCGGGCACCCCCGAGAGCCGCTTCGTCGACCTGAAGAAGGGCGAGTTCCACAAGGCCAACTTCATCATCACGAACTGCGATGAGAAGAGTGTCATTGCCGACGTGGCCGCACGCCGCGCCGCCATCGCCGCGCGTCCCGACACCGAGGCCGAAGCGCAGGTGCGCCTGCGCCTGGACCCCGAAGGCAAGGTCGTGCCCGTGGGCGACGTGCGCGGCCTGCCCGCCACCGGCCAGGCGCTGGCCAGCGGCAGCACGGGCGCGGTGCAGCCCACCTCGGCGCCGCTGATCGCGCTGCCCGTGGCGCCGGGCAACGCCAGCAGCTTCGTCAGCGGCGGTGGCGGCAGCATGGGCGGCACGCTGGGCGTGCAGCCCGCGATCCCTACCGGCAGCCTGTTCTCGCCGCTGAACGGCGTGCCCACCTCGGGCCTGCCGTCGTCGCCCACCAGCGGCTCGGCCACCGGCGTCGGCGCGCAGGCCATGCGCCCCATCGGCACCGGCGGCGCGATGCTCGAGCCGCGCGCCAACCCGCTGCTGCCCCAGGCAGTTCCGAGTCCCATCGAACTCGAGACCCTGCTGCCCCAGCTGGAGAACAACACGCTGGGCTTCATCGGCCTGAAGGACCGCGACACCGTCGCCGGCCAGTCGATCAACGTGCGCGTCAAGGGCACGGCCGGCACGTCGTTGCGCCTGAGCGTGAACGGCGCCGCGCTGGAAGAACGCCGCGTGGGCAAGAAGACCCAGCTGGCATCGAAGAACATCGCCGCCTGGGAATACATCGGCGTGGCCCTGCGCCCCGGCGTCAACACCCTCAAGCTCGAAGCCGTGGACGGCTTCGGCAACGTGCGCGGCAGCGCCGACGAGATCACCGTCGTCGCCCCCGACAAGCTCGGCGCCATCGAGGTCGACCTGCCCGAGGTGGCCCGCGCCGACCTGCGCACGCCCGTCGTCGTCAAGGTGCGTCTGATCGACGCGGCCGGCGTGCCCGTGACCGCCCGCACGCAACTCACGCTGGAGACCGACCGCGGCCGCTGGCTGGCCGAAGACCTGAACCCGACCGAGCCCGGCACCCAGGTCTTCATGGACGGTGGCGCGGCGGAGTTCCAGCTGATGCCCCCGGGCGAGCCCGGCGATGCGCGCCTGCGCGTGAGCGCGGGCACCTTCGTCAAGGAAGTGCGCCTGGCGCTGCTGCCCGAGATGCGCCCCATGATCGGCGTGGGCATCGTCGAAGGCGTGCTCGACTTCACCAAGCGCGGCAAGCTGCCGATCGGCGCCATGCCCGCCGGCGCCGCCTTCGAGGCGGAACTCTCGGGCCTGAAGGACGAAGGCACCAACAGCCGCGCCAGCGGTCGCGCCGCCTTCTTCTTCAAGGGCACCGTCAAGGGCGAGTACCTGCTCACGGCCGCCTACGACTCCGACAAGACCCGCAAGGACCGCCTGTTCCGCGACATCCGTCCCGACGAGTTCTATCCGATCTACGGCGACTCCGCGGTCAAGGGCTTCGACGCCCAGAGCACGCAGAAACTCTACGTGCGCATCGACAAGAACCGCTCCTACCTGCTGTACGGCGACTTCACCACCGCCAGCAGCACCGAGGTGCGCAACCTCAGCCAGAGCAACCGTTCGCTCACGGGCCTGAAGCACGTGTACGAGGACGAGAACGTGCGCGCCACCAGCTATGTCTCGCGCACCGCCCAGACCCAGCAGGTGGAGGAGTTCCGCGCGCTGGGCACCTCGGGCCCGTACTACCTGAGCGCCAGCAACGGCGAGTTCGTGGACAACAGCGAACAGATCGAGATCGTGGTGCGCGACCGCAACCAGCCCAACATCGTGCTGCAGCGCACGGCCGTGGCGCGCTTCGTGGACTACACGGTGGAGCCGCTCACGCGCCGCATCCTGTTCACGCACGCCATCGCCTCCATCGACGCGAACCTGAACCCGCAGTCGATCCGCGTCACCTACGAAGTGGACAGTGGCGGCCCCAAGTTCACCGTGGCCGGCACCGACGTGCAAGTGAAGGTCAGCGAGAACCTGCAGCTGGGCGTGGTGGCTTCCACCGACCAGAACCCGCAGAACAAGCGCAACCTGCAGGCGCTCACGGGCGTGGCGCGCATCGGCCAGAACACCAGCGTGGCGGCCGAACTGGTCAAGACCGACTCCGACGACAAGGGCCACGGCCACGGCGCGCGCGTGGAAGCGCGCTACCAGGACGAGAAGCTGGCCGTGGTGGCCCTGGCGGCCAAGACCAGCAAGGGCTTCGACAACCCCGGTGCCAGCTTCTCGGCCGGCCACACCGAAGCCTCGGCGCGCGCCGAGTACCGCGTCGACCCGACCCTGGCCGTGCGCGGCGAGGTGCTCTACAGCAAGGACGCGGCCCAGGTCGACGAGCGCAAGGGCGCCACGGTGAGCGTGCAGAAGAAGCTCAGCGACAAGACCGTCGCCGAAGTGGGCCTGCGCCACGGCCAGAGCAATAACGCGCTGGGCTCCACCTCGGGCTTCGACTACGGCCAGATCTCCACCTACAACGGCCAGATGGGCAGCAGCATCGGCGCCAACAGCGTGACCACGCTGGGCGCGGCCGCCGCCGCAGCCGGCGTGGACACGCAGAGCCAGACGACCGTGCGCGGGCGCCTGTCGACCGAGGTGCCCGGCGTGGCCGGTGCGCAGGTGTTCGTGGAAGGCGAGCAGGACCTCAAGGACGGCAAGCGCCACGTGCTGGCCGTGGGCGGCAACTACGCCATCACCGACAAGACGCGCGTGTACGGGCGCTACGAGCTGATCTCCACGCTCAACGGCCCCTACGAACTGGACAGCACGCAGCGCAACAACACCGGCATCGTCGGCATCGAGAGCAACTACATGGAAGGCGGTCGCGTGTACAACGAGTACCGCATCGCCGACGGCGCCGAAGGGCGCGGCGTGCAGGCGGCCATCGGGGTGCGCAACACCTTCAAGGTCAACGAGCAGATCCGCGTGACCGGGGGCATCGAGCACACGCGCGACATGAGCGGCTACAGCAACAGCAAGAACACCGGCACGGGTTATGCCGGCGGGCTGGGCGAATCGACCGCGATCACCAGCGGCATCGAATACATCACCGACCGGATCAAGGCCAGCGGCGTGTACGAAGCCCGCCGGGGTGATGATGCGAACACGCGCCTGTTCAGCGCCGGCTTCGGCTTCAAGCTCGATCCGTCCTGGAGCCTGCTGGCGCGCAGCATCGTGAGCGACAGCGAAGGCCAGGGCGCCAACGCGGGCAACGAGCGCCACCTGCAGCGCCACCAGATCGGCATCGCTTACCGGCCGGTGGACGACGACACCTGGAACGCGCTGGCACGTTACGAGCGTCGCTCCGAGCGCGTGGTGGGCGCGGGCAATGCGGCCGGCGCGCTGCAGGGCAGCAGCGTCTTTGGCGCCGACAACGGCGCCAGCCTGCCGGGCAAGACCAGCGCGGACATCGTCTCGGCGCACGTCAACTACAACCCCGAGCCGGGCAAGGCGGTGATGGCGCGCTATGCCTTCAAGCTCAGCCGCGCCGACGACGGCACGCTGGCCAGCAAGTACTGGGCGCACCTGGTGCAGGCGCGCTACACGCAGGACATCAACCAGGACTGGGACTTCGGCGTGCAGGCCGGCCTGCTGTACGGCAAGGGCGGCGCGCTGCAGAAGACCTTCGGCGTCGAGGTGGGCTACCAGGTGCAGAAGAACATGTGGGTGTCGGCGGGCTACAACTTCGTAGGGTTGAACGACCGCGATCTGACGGCCAACGAGTACACGAGCAAGGGCGCCTATGTGCGGCTGCGCTTCAAGTTCGACGAGACGCATCTGGGGTTTGCGTCGACCGGGGAGACGAACGTGGCCAAGGCTGCCAAGGCAGAGAAGGTGGCTGCGGATGCGCCCGAAGTGGCACCGCTGCCGATGCGCACGGTGCTGCAGGCCGAGGCGCTGTTCGAGCCCGCCAAGTCCTTCATCAAGCCGCAGGCGCACGACACGCTGAACACGCTGGCCGCGCAGATCAAGGCGACCGAGGCGCAGGTGGTGATCCACATCAGCCATGCCGATGCGCAAGGCAGCGCTGACGACCGCATGCAGCTCATTGCGCAGCGGACCAACGCGGTGCGCAGCTACCTGATCGGGCGCGGCGTGGATGTGCTGCGCCTGCGCACCGACACCAAAGAAGACACGCAGCCTGTCGCAGGCGATGACAGCAGCGCCAAGAGCCGCTGGGTCGTGATCGCCGCGGCCGCGCAGGAAACCCGCTGAACGAGACCATGATGCAAAGCAGAACGAGAAACGAAGCGGGCGGGATGGCGCGGCTCGGCGGGGTGTTGAAGGGTGTGCTTGCCGCGACGGCCTTGTGGCTGTTTGCCATGCCAGGTGCGCAGGCTGCAACCGCTGCGTGCACGCCGCAGTCGGGCTACAACAGCTGCGTGACCTTCACCCATTCGGGCTCGGCGCAGACCTTCACGGTGCCTGCGGGCGTGTCGTCGGTGCGCGTCACGATGTGGGGCGCCGGCGGCGGCGGCTCTACGGCGGCCGGCGGCAACTCGGCCAACGGGGGCGCCGGCGGCTTCGCCGATGGCACCGTGTCGGTCACGCCCGGCACCGCCATGGCGGTGACGGTGGGGCAGGGCGGGCAGAACGGGGGCACCGGCGCGACCTACGGCCGCGGGGGCGGCGGCGGCAATGGCGCGAACGCGGGCGTTGCCGGTTCGTCGGGCGGCGGCATGAGTGCGCTGTGGAACGGCGGCACGGAGTTTTCGGCGGCCGCCGCACGACTGATTGCAGGCGGCGGCGGCGGCAGCGCCTTCTGGACCGACGTCGGCAGCCCGGTGCCAGGCGGCGGCGGTGGCACCAACGGCGGCTCGTCCACCGGCACGGGCGGACGGGGCGGCACCCAGGCCGCTGGCGGTGCGCGCGGCACCCCGAGTGCGGGGACCGTCGCGGCCACCTGTCCGGCCGGCACTGACGGCAGCGCCTTGCAGGGCGGCACCGGGTGCTCGGCGGTCGGTGGCACCCCCCTCCAGTACGAGGGCGGTGGCGGCGGCGGCGGCGGCTGGTTCGGCGGCGGCGGCGGCATGGCCCAGTGCAGCAACACGCCCAATCCCGTCTCGGTCGGCTGTTCCTACAACGGACCGGGCGGCGGCGGCTCGGGCTTCATCGGCACGGGCGTGACCGGCGGCGTGATCACCGCCGGGGCCGACGGCAGCTACTCGGCGGCTTCCAACCCGGCCAACCAGGGCAACACGCTCTACCAGAACGGCGTCGGCGTGGGCGGAACGCGCGCCTCGCTGACCGGTTCCACCGGCGGCAACGGCCTCGTCGTCATCCAGTTCAACGTGGTCAGGCTGCAGCTCGCAAAGGCCTGGTCGGCCGGCAGCAACACCGGCGACGTGGCGAGCATTGGCGCCTCCACGGGCGGGACCAACTTCTTCGGCGCCAGCAACACCTCGGCCTTCACCTCGACGGCGTCCACTGCCGCCTCCAGCTCCGTCGTGGGCGTGAACATCGGCAACGTCATCACGCTGCCCGCCGAAACACTGACCACCGGCACGCTGGCGAACTACAACACCGTGCTGTCGTGCACCGTGAACAGCGGCACGATGGCCAGCACGTTGAGCGGCACCAACGGACAGGTGTCGAACACGCTGACGATCGCCCTCGGCGACATCGGCAAGGACATCGTCTGTACCTACACCAACACGCGCAAGACCGCGACCTTGCAACTGGCCAAGTCGTGGAACCCCATCAGCGTGACGGGCAACGTGGCGAACATCGGCGCCACCACGGGCGGCGCGGCCAACACCGCGGCGTTCTCGTCGACGGCGCCGACGGCCAACACCAGCGCGACCGTGACCGTCGCGGCCGGCAACACGATCACCTTCCCCGCGGAAACCATGAACGGCGGCGTGCTGCCGAACTACACGACCGTGCTGTCGTGTACCGCCGGTGGCGGCGCGACGGCCAACAGCCTGAGCGGCACCAACGGCCAGGCGACCAACACGCTGACGATCGGCGCGGGCGACGCGGGCAAGGCCATCGTCTGTACCTACACCAACACGCCGAAGACCTCCACGCTGCAGCTGGTCAAGTCGTGGGGCGCCAACAGCCTCACGGGCAACGTGGCGAGCATTCCCGCCTCCACGGGCGGCACCAACAACACCACGGCCTTCACGGCCACGGCCCCCACGGGCGCGACCAGCGGCACCGCCGTGACCGTGGCCACGGGCAACACGATCACGCTGCCGGCCGAGACGATGTCGCCGGGCACGCTGGCGAACTACAACACGGTGCTGGCGTGTACGGCCGGTGGCGGTGCCACGGCCAATGCGCTCAGTGGCACCAACGGACAGAACAGCAACACGCTGCTGGTCGGCGCGGGCGACGCGGGCAAGGCCATCGTCTGTACCTACACCAACACGCCGAAGACGGCGACGCTGCAGATCGCCAAGGCCTGGGGCGCGAACAGCATCGCCGGCAACGTGGCGAGCCTGGGCGCGAGCACGGGCGGCGCGAACAACACCACGGCCTTCACCGCGACGGCGCCCACGGGTGCCAACAGCGGCGCGGCCGTGACCGTGGTCGCCGGCAACACCATCACGTTCCCCGCTGAAACGATGCCGACGGGGACGCTGGCGAACTACAACACGGTGCTGGCCTGTACGGCCGGCGGCGGCGCCACGGCCAACGCGCTGAGCGGCACCAACGGGCAGGCCACCAACACTTTGCTGATCGGCCCGGCCGATGCGGGCAAGGCGATCCTGTGTACCTACACTAACACGCCGAAGACGGCCACGCTGCAGATCACCAAGTCCTGGGGCGCCGGCGCCATCAGCGGCAACGTGGCGAGCATCGGCGCGAGCACGGGCGGCGCGAGCAACACCACGGCGTTCACGGCGACCGCGCCCACGGCGGGCAACAGCAGCACGGTGAACGTGGTGGCAGGCAACACCATCACGCTGCCGGCCGAGACGATGCCCACGGGCTCGCTCGCGAGCTACAACACGGTGCTGTCGTGTACGGCAGGGGGCGGCGCCACGGCCAACGCGCTGAGTGGCACCAACGGGCAGAACAGCAACACGCTGCTGATCGGCGCGACCGACGCGGGCAAGGCCATCGTCTGTACCTACACCAACACCGGCAAGCCCGCGACCCTGACCCTCGCCAAGCGTTCACTCGGCGGCGTGGCGGGCTTCGACTTCACGGGCACCAATGGCGTGGCCGCGCACACCATCACCACCACCGTGGCCGGCACGGTCGTCAACGGGCCGCTGCAGACGCTGACCGCGACGGGCACGGCGACCACCTTCACTGAAACCTACACGCCGGCCACGGGTGTGCCCGACTACGTGATCACCGACGTCAGCTGCACCGGCATGGGCAGCGGCGGCACGGTGACGCGCGGCACCGCGCAGAACACGAACCAGTTCACGCTGAACGCCGCGGCGACGGTGGCGGGCTCGAACATCGTCTGTACCGTCACCAACGCCAAGGCGCCGACCGTGCAGCTGCGCAAGAAGTGGGTCAACGCGCTGGTCAACGACGCCTTCACGCTGACCGCCTCGGGCACGGTGCACCCGAACCACAACATCGGCTACGCCTTCAACCTGCAGGCCACGGCCAACACGCCCAACGAAACCGACACCGGCGGCGCGCAGCGCGTGGCAGTGGGCGACACCGTGACCCTGTCGGAGACGCCGTTCGGCACCAACGCCGGCTCGTACACCGCCAGCGCCTGGAGCTGCACCGGCGGCGGTTCGCTCAGCGGCAACCTGCTGACCCTGGGCAACGCCGATGCGGGCCTGCCGATCGTCTGCGAGATCACCAACACCGCGAAGACGGCGACCGTCACGCTGGCCAAGACCTGGTCGGGCGCGATCGTCAACGACGCCGTGAGCGTCACCGGCACGGGCCTCACCACGCTGGCCTCGGTGGCCAACACGGCCGCCGAGACCGACACCGGCGCTGCGCAGGCCGTGCCCGTGGGCAGCGTCATCACGCTGGCCGAGAGCTTCACCACCGGCAGCGCCGCCAACTACACCAGCGCGCTGAGCTGCACCGGCACCAGCGGCCTGTCGGGCAACACGCTGACGGTGGGCGCGGCCGACACGGCCATCGTCTGTACCTACGCCAACACGCGCAAGACGGCGGCGGTGACGCTGTCCAAGAGCTGGAGCGGCGCCATCGCCGGCGACAAGGTCAACCTGACGGTCAGCGGCAGCGCCGCCGAAGTGACGGGCGCGACCGCCGGCACGTCGACCGCGCCGGCCACCACCACCAACGCCACGGCCACCGCGGCCAGCGGCGCCACGGTGACGCTGGCCGAGGCCTTCACCACCGGCAACGCGGCCAACTACACCACCACGCTGGCCTGTACCAAGGTGTCGGACGGCAGCGCGGTGACGGTGAGCGGCAGCGGCCTGAGCCGCAGCTTCACCATGCCGTCGGACAGCGCCGTGAACTGCGCTTACACCAACACGCGCAGGACCGCGACGCTGCAACTGGCCAAGGCCTGGAGCGCCGGCAGCACCACGGGCAACGTGGCGAGCATCGGCGCGACCACGGGCGGCGCGAACAACACCGCCGCGTTCACGGCGACGGCGCCGACGGCGGGCACCAGCGGCACCGCGGTGTCGGTGGCCGCGGGCGACACGCTCACCTTCCCGGCCGAGACGATGACCACGGGCACGCTGGCGAACTACACCACCGTGCTGTCGTGTACCGCCGATGCCGGCGCCACGGCGAACACGCTGAGCGGCACCAATGGCCAGGCCAGCAACACGCTGCTGATTGGCGCGGGCGACGCGGGCAAGGCGATCGTCTGTACCTATACCAACACGCCGAAGACGGCCACGCTGCAGATCGCCAAGGCCTGGGGCGCGAACAGCATCGCAGGCAACGTGGCGAGCATCGGCGCGAGCGCGGGCGGATCGAGCAACACCACGGCCTTCACCGCGACGGCGCCCACGGGCGCCAACAGTGGCACGGCCGTGACCGTGCAGGCCGGCAACACGATCACGCTGCCGGCCGAGACGATGGCGCCGGGCACGCTCGCCAACTACACCACGGTGCTGGCCTGTACGGCCGGCGGCGGCGCCACGGCCAACGCGCTCAGCGGCACCAACGGGCAGAACAGCAACACGCTGCTGGTCGGCGCGGGCGATGCCGGCAAGGCCATCGTCTGTACCTACACCAACACGCCCAAGACCGTCACCGTGCAGCTGCGCAAGGCCTGGAGCGCGGACAGCACGAACGGCGACGTGGCCAGCATCGGCGCCACCTCGGGCGGCAGCAGCAACACGTCGGCGTTCACCGCGACGGCACCCACCGCGGGCAACAGCGGCGCGGCGGTGTCGATGGTCGTCGGCGGCACGCTCACGCTGCCGGCCGAGACGATGACCACCGGCTCGCTCGCGAACTACAGCACCGTGCTCGCGTGTACCGCTGACGGCGGTGCGACGACCAACCCGCTGAGCGGCACCAACGGCCAGGCGAGCAACACGCTGGCGATTGCCGCGGCCGACGCCGGCAAGGCCATCGTCTGTACCTACACCAACGCGAAGAAGACGGTCACCCTGCAGGTGCGCAAGGCCTGGGGCGCGAACAGCGAAGCGGGCAACGTCGCCAGCATCGGCGCGACCACGGGCGGGACCAACAACACGGCCGCGTTCACCGCGACCGCACCCACGGCCGGCAACAGCGGCACGGCGGTGGTGGCGGCCGTGGGCAACACCATCACCTTCCCGGCGGAAACGATGCCCACCGGCACGCTGGCCAACTACACGACCGTGCTGTCGTGTACCGCCGACGGCGGCGCCACGGCCAACGCATTGAGCGGCACCAACGGGCAGGCCAGCAACACGCTGGTGATCGGCGCGGGCGACGCCGGCAAGGCCATCGTCTGTACCTACAGCAACAACCGCCTGCCGACGGTGCAGATCCGCAAGCAGGCGCTGGGCGGCACGGGCACCTTCGCGTTCAGCGGCACCAACGGCTTCGGCTCGGACAGCATCAACGTCTCGGTGGCGGGCTCGACGGTGGTGGGCACCATCAAGACGCTCACCACGGCCAACACGCAGACGGTGCTGACCGAAGTCGCGGCCTCGATGCCCGGCGGCTTCGCGTTCTCGGGCGCGACCTGCACGGGCCTGGCGGGCGGGGCGACGGCGGCCGTCGACGTGGTGGCGGGCACCGTCACGCTGCCCGCGGCCGGGCTGACGAACGGCACGGCGGTGGTCTGTACCTTCACCAACACGCTCGCGGCCATCGTGAGCGGCCGCGTGTTCCTGGACAACGGCGTGGGTGGCGGCACGGCCAACGACGGCATCGTCAACGGCGGCGAAGGTCCGTTGTCGGGCGTGAGCGTGCGGCTGACCAACTGCGGCGCCACCGTGTACGCGAGCGCGCTCACGGACGCGTCGGGGGCCTACAGCCTGAGCGTGCCGGCCGGTACGGCCACAGGCTCGGCGATGTGCGTGGAAGAAACCAACCCGGGCACGCGCGTGTCCACGGGCGCCTCGGTGGGCAGCGTCGCGCTGCCCTCGGGCTCGGCCGTGGCCGCGGCCGGTGGCACCTACACCTACACGCGCACCGGCACGCCCGACCGCATCGCCTTCAGCTGGAACGGCACGGGCCACGCCAACCTGAACTTCGGCGACGTCGACAACAGCGCCTTCGCGACCGACGGTGCCAAGACCGGCCTGCCGGGCAGCACCGTGACCTACGCCCACACCTTCACGGCCGGCACGGCAGGGCAGGTGCGCTTCAGCGTGGCGAGCGAGACGGCCACGCCGGCCATCACCGGCTGGACGACGAAGGTCTTCGCCGATGTGGGCTGCACCGGCAGCCTGCAGCCCGGCGCGGCGCAGCTGTACCCGCCGAGCGCGGCGGCCACGCCCGTGGCTTTCGCGGGCAAGGTCTGCGTGATCGTGCAGGAGTTCATTCCCGCCACGGCGCCGCTGGGCTCGAACAACAAGGCGACGATCCGCGCCGACTTCACCTATACCAACGCGAGCCCGTCGCTCAGCGGCAGCTTCACGCTCGACGACCTCACGACGGTGTCGGGCGTGGCGCTGGAGCTGAAGAAGGAAGTGCGCAACATCACGCAAAGCGGCACCTTCGGCGTGAACAACCAGGCCAAGTCGGGCGAGACGCTGGAGTACCGCATCACCTACACGAACAACGGCGACGCGCCGATCCGCAGCATGGTCGTGAACGACATGACGCCGGGCTACACCACCTTCGTGAGTGCGACCACCGGCACCACGCCGGCGTCGCTCACGGGCTGCGTCAAGACCACGCCGGCGAACACGCCGCCCGCGGGCGCGGTGGCCTGCACCACCGTTCAACCCGCAGGGGGCACGGGCGCGATCGACTGGCGCTTCACGGGCACGGTCGAGCCGGGCGGTACGGGCTTCGTGCTGTTCCAGGTGAAGGTGGACTGAAGACCTGGCAGGGCCTTCAGGCCCGGCGCTTGAACAGTGCGGACGCGCCGCTGGCCCGCGCCACGTCGTCCGCCGCGGCCAGCAGCTGCGGGCCCAGCGCGAGCATGCGTTCTTCCGTGAGCCGCACCAGCGGCCCCGCGATGGTGATGACGCCGATCACGCCGCCGTGCGCACCGCGCACCGGCGCGGCCATGGCGGTCATCGCGGGGGCGAACACCTCGTTGATCATCGAGAAGCCGCGCTTGCGCGTGGCGCGCAGGAACACGAGCAGTGCCTTCACGGTGGTCGGCGCCTTGGGGCCGAAGTCTTCCGGCTGGCCGAAGCCCTGCTTCGCGACGAGCTGCAGCGCCTGCTCGTCCGTCATGGTCGAGAGCCAGGCGTGGCCTGCGGAGCTGCATGAGAGGTTCACCGACAGGCCCATGTCCGGGTCGTAGCGCAGCCCGCGCGTGGCGCCTTGCGCCTTCGCGACGAAGGTGAGCTCGTCGCCGTCGACCACCGCCAGCCGCACCAACTCGCCCGACGCGACCGCGAGTCGGTCGAGCAGCGGCTGTGCCACGTCGACGATGCCGCTGTTGCTCAAGAAGCTCAGGCCCAGCGACACCAGCTTGATGGTCAGCATGTAGTCGCCATGGCTCTGGTCCTGCCGCACATAGCCGTAGCGCACCAGTTCGCTCAGCAGGCGGTGGGTGGCGCTCAACGGCATTTCCAGCTCGGCAGAAAGCGCGGAAAGCGCACGGCCCTCGGGGTGGCCGGAGAGGTGTTCGAGCACCTTGAAGCTGCGTTCGAGTATGGCTGTCATGAGACGACTCTAGCATTTTGCCAAGTGTTTTCACTAGTAGAAAGATTTTCCACTAAATCGATAAGATCGCGCCGCCAGGAGTCGGAGCGCGTGTGAAGCGCCCCGGCATGGACCGCTCACATCGCACGCTGGAGAACAACTTTGAGAACGCTTTACCGCTCGCTGGCCACCGCCGGCCTTGCCCTCGCCCTGGTCGTTCCTGCTGTTGCGCAAGCGCAGCAGGAGCGCGTGATCCGCTTCGGCCACCTGAACAACGCCGACCACCCCGTGAGCTTCGGCGTCAAGCGCTTTGCCGAGCTGCTCTCGGCCAAGAGCGGCGGCAAGATGAAGGTCCAGGAGTTCCCCGCCTCGCAGTTGGGCAACGAGATGCAGCAGCAGTCGGCCTTGCAGGGCGGCGTGCAGCAGATGTCGGCACCGGCCACCACGTCGCTC
>NZ_JBWKPA010000005.1:0-479403 GCF_059416405.1 Variovorax sp. GW821-FHT09D04 | reverse complement strand
AAGACCACCATGTCGCCGCAGCTGTTCCAGCGCCAGTTGGATGCGGGTGCGTGGGGCCTGACCTTTGCCACCGTCACGCAACTGGCCGTGGGCGTGGCCGCCGGCGCGCGCCGCACGCTGATCGCCAACCAGGTCGTGAGCGACGAAGACCTCGCGGGCATCCAGCTGCTGCTGGCCGACCATGCGGACCTGCGTGTGGTGTTCCTGGTCGATTCGATCGCGCAGCTGGCGCTCATCGAAGACTGGTCGAAGCGCCATCCTGCGAGCGTGCCCTTCGAGGTCATGCTCGAGATCGGCGTGCAGGGTGCGCGCACCGGCTGCCGCACGCACGACGAAGCCATTGCGCTCGCCACCCGGGTGCGCGCCAGCGACGCGGCCAAGCTCGTGGGCATCGAGACCTATGAAGGGCAGGGCGCCACGGGCGAAAGCGGGCCGGACACGGCCTACGCCACCACGCTGATGGACCGCGTGGAGGCCGTGGCGCGCCACTGCGACACGCACCAGCTCTTCGAGACCGACGAGGTGCTGGTTTCGGCCGGCGGTTCGGCCATCTTCGACCTCGTGGCCGGGCGCCTGAAGCCCGCGCTGGGTGCGCCGGTGCGCGGCCTTCTGCGCTCGGGCTGCTACGTCACGCACGACCACGGCTTCTACAAGCGCATGGTGAACGTGGTCGACGAGCGCCTGGGCTGCGAATGCGGCGAGGGCCTGACGCCGGCGATGGAGGTCTGGGCCAACGTGCAGTCGCGGCCCGAGCCGGGACTGGCGATCCTGTCGGTCGGCAAGCGCGACATCTCCTTCGACCTGTCGATGCCCGTGCCGATCGCACGCGCCGCCCGCGGCGCGTTGCAGCCGCAGGGCGTGCCCGCCGGCTGGAAGATCACGGCGCTGAATGACCAGCACGCCTACCTGCGCTGGGACGAGAGCGAAGAGGCCGATGCACCCAAGGTCGGCGACCGCGTGGGCCTGGGCATCTCGCACCCCTGCACCACCTTCGACAAATGGCACTGGATGCCCGTGGTCGAAAACGACTACCGCGTGAGCGACGCCGTCGCCATGCACTTCTAAAAGCGCACCGATGACGCCCTCATTGCTCCAGAGGATCGCCGAGGCGCGCAGCGACGCGCCGGCCACGCGGCGCGCGATCCTCGACCTGATCCTCGAAGACCCCGACCGCGCGCTCGAAGAGAGCTTCGAGCAGCTGGCCGAGCGTTCGCGCAGCTCGGTGCCCACCATCATGCGCACCTGCCGCGACCTCGGCTTTGCCGGGCTGCGCGAGTTCAAGCTCGCGCTCGCGCAGGAGCTGGCGCTCGGCGGCTCGCCGCTGCACCGCCGCGTCAACATCGAAGACGCCGCCGACGAAGTGGTCAGCAAGATCGCGCGCAGCGCCGCGGCCTCGGTCTCGGGCGTGCGCGGCCAGCTCGACATGCAGGTGCTCGACGGCGCCGTGCGCGCCATCGCGGCCGCGCCGCACGTCGACCTGTACGGCGCGGGCGCCACCTCGTGGTTCATGGCCAACGACCTGCAGGCGCGGCTGTTCCGCCTCGGCCTGTCGGCCAACGCCTGGGCCGACTACCACCTGCAGCAGGTGGCCGGCGCGGCGCAGCGCCCGGGCGGCGTGGTCATCGCCATCTCGCACGTGGGCGGCATGCCCTCGCTGCTCGACGCGGTCGACATCGCACGCGGGCAAGGCGCCCAGGTGGTCGCGATCACGCGGCCGGGCACGGCGCTGGCGGCCAAGGCCGACTTCCTCATCGGCCTGTCGGTGCCCGACGACGCCGTGATGCACGTGGGTATCGACGCCTACCTCACGCACCTCACGGTCATCGAGATCCTCACCGTGCTGGTGGCGCAGCGCCGCGGCGAACCCGCCGTGCAGCGCCTGCAGCGCGCGCGCGAGGCTTTCCAGCGCCACGGCATCGACGCCACCACGCACCCGCTGCAAAGCTGGGACGGCGGCGGCATCAACACGAAAAAGGGAGACAGCGAACCATGAGCGACACCCAAGCCGTGCTGCTCGAAGCCGGCCTCGTGGTCGACGGCTCGGGCGGCCCTTCGTGGCCCGGCGACGTGCTGTTGCAGGGCGACCGCATCCTGGCGCTGGGCGACGGCCTGCGCACGCGGCTGCCTGCAGGGTTGAACATCGCCGACGTCGACGTGGTCGACTGCCGCGGCAAGGTGATCGCGCCCGGCTTCATCGACGCCCACACGCACGACGACGCCATCGTGCTGCGCGACCCGCTGTGCCTGCCCAAGGTGTCGCAGGGCATCACGACCGTGGTCACGGGCAACTGCGGCATCTCGCTGGCGCCCTACCGCACGCCGCAGTCGAAGCCGCCGCTCACGCTGCTGGGTGCGGACTCGTTCAAGCACGCGACCATGGCCGAGTACCGTGCGGCGGTCGATGCGG
This sequence comes from Variovorax sp. GW821-FHT09D04, assembly GCF_059416405.1. Classification (NCBI taxonomy): domain Bacteria; kingdom Pseudomonadati; phylum Pseudomonadota; class Betaproteobacteria; order Burkholderiales; family Comamonadaceae; genus Variovorax; species Variovorax sp. GW821-FHT09D04. The sequence continues at coordinate 476,996 of NZ_JBWKPA010000005.1, read as the reverse complement.
TGCAGCCAGCACTCAACGTGGCAGCCCTCGTGGGCCACACCACGCTGCGCTTCGCGGCGATGCAGGCGCTCGACCGGCCCGCTGATGGTGATGAGCTCGCGCGCATGGAAGCGCTGCTCGACGACTGCATGGCCGCAGGCGCGCACGGCATGTCATCGGGCCTGTTCTACGAAGAGGCCTTTGCCGCGCCGGCCGAAGAGGTCACCGCGCTCGCGCGCGTCGTGGCACGCCACGGCGGCGTGTACGCCACGCACCTGCGCAGCGAGATGCAGCAGATCATCGAGGCGCTGCACGAGGCCGGCGACACGGCCTTCAGCGCGGGCGTGCCGCTGGTCATCTCGCACCACAAGTGCGCCGGCCCCGCGAACTGGGGCCGCACGAAGGAGACGCTGCCGTTGATCGAGGCGCTCTCGCAGCGCCAGGAGATCGCGATGGACGTCTACCCCTACGTGGCCGGCTCCACCGTGCTGCGCGAAGACCTGGTCGACGGCGTGATCGACGTGCTGCTGACCTGGTCCGACCCGCACCCCGAGATGACCGGCCGCCTCATCTCCGACATCGCGCGCGAGTGGGGCACCACCGAGCAGGAGGCCTGCCTGCGGCTGAAGCCCGGCGGCGCCTGCTATTTCCAGATGCAGGAAGAAGACGTGGAGTGCGTCATTGCGCACCCGCTCACCATGATCGGCAGCGACGGCCTGCCGCACGACCGCCATCCGCACCCGCGCCTGTGGGGCGCGTTCCCGCGCGTGTTCGCGCGCTACTGGCGCCAGCGCAAGCTCTTCACGCTGGAGCAGGCGGTGCACAAGATGACCGGCATGACGGCGCGCAACCTGCGCATCGCCGATCGCGGCTTGCTGCGCGTCGGCACCATGGCCGACGTGGTGGTGTTCGACCCCGAGACCATCACCGACACCGCCACCTACGACCAGCCGCATGGTGTGAGCCTCGGTGTCGAGCGCGTGTTCGTGAACGGCGTGCTGGCCTATCGCGGTGGCGAGGGCGAGGGCGAGGCGAAGGTGCTGGCACGCGCGGGGCGGATGCTCACGCGCGGACGCTAGGCATCAGGCAAACACCAGGCAGACGGGCGCAGGCACCTGCGCCACCTGCACCGGCTGGTCCAGCCTGCCGCTGGCCGGATCGATGCGCAGGCGCAAGAGGGTGTCGCCCTTCTGGCTGAGCGCGTAGAGGTGGCTGCCGCCCGGCGCCATCGCCAGCGCACGCGGAAAGCGCAGGCCCTCGCTCCAGTGCTGCAACGGTGTCAGCGCGCCGTTGCTCGGGTCGATGCGGAACGCGGCAATGCTGTCGGCCATCGGGTGGTCCGACTTCAGGCGGCGGTTGCTCGCGTAGAGAAACTGCCCCGACGGATGCATCACCAGCGCCGCCGCGTTCTTCGGGCCGGTGTAGCCCTCGGGCACGGTCGAGACGCGCTGGCGCTGTTCCCCGACCTTGCCGCTCGCCGCGTCGTAGCCGAAGCCCGCGACCGTGGCGTCGAGTTCGTTCACCACGTACAGGAAGCGTTGCGACGGATGCAGCGCGAGGTGGCGCGGTCCGCTGCCGGGCGCGACGGCCGTGCGGCCGAGCAGAGCCAGCTGGCCGTCGGCGAGCGTGAACGCGTTGATGCGGTCGGTGCCCAGGTCGGTGGCGAGCAGGCGCTGGCCCGTGCCGTCGAACAGCACCATGTGGGGATGCGGTGATTCCTGCCGCTGCGCGTCGGAGCCGGTGCCGGTTTCCTTCTCGATGCCCGAGACCTTGCCGAGCCTGCCGTCCGCCTCGATGGGCAGCACGTTGTAGGCACCGCCGCCGTACAGCGCCACGGCCAGCGCGCGGCCGTCGGGCGACACGGCCAGGTGCGCGGGGACCACACCCGAGAGCGAGAGCGGCTGGCGGTTGAGCAGCGTCAGGCGCCCGTCGTTCGCATCGATCGCATAGGCCTCGGCCGTGCCGGTGGGCAGGCCCTGGTAGGTGTCGATCTCGTTGATCGCATAGAGGAAGCGCCGGCTCGGGTGCACCGCGAGGAACGAGGGGTTCGCGCTCGCGACGGTCTGCACCGGCGTCCAGCTGCCGTCCCGGATCGCGAGCACGTAGATGCCCTTCGATGCCGGACCACCGGCGGTGCCGCCCGGTGCGTCGCTGGTGTAGGTGCCGACGTAGGCGAAGCGGGGTGCGGGCAGGGTGCTGGCGACTGCGCTGCGTGCAGTCTCGGGCGTCTGCGCACTGGCGGGGGCCAGTGGTGTCAATGCGCCGAGTGCGGAGGCACCACCGATCCACTGCATGACGGCGCGGCGGTTCTGACCGGGCTGGCTGGGACTGTGTGTCATGGGTTCTTTCCTCTCGTGCAAGGGTTCAGGGCCGCACCGACATGGCATGGTGAAAGATGTTGTTCGGGTCGTAACGCCGCTTCACTTTCCGAAGGAAGGCGTAGAGCCCCTGGTCCCCGTAGTACAGCTGCGGCCAGAACGGGTGCGCCAGCATGTCGTTGTCCGGGTAGTTGATGTAGCAGCCCTCGTAGCGCTCGCCGGGGTAGGGCGTGCCGGCAAAGCGCTCGGGCACGTCGGGCGTGCCGTACACGTCGCGGTAGAAATCGCCGATCCAGCGCAGGTGGCCCGCATCGTCCGCCGCGCTGCGCCAGTAGGTCTGGTACTGCAGCTTCATGATCGACGCGCGCTGCGGCACGGCGGTGTCGTCGATGCGCTCGGGCTTGTTGATCGCGCCGCCATAGGAGTCGACCTGCACCAGCGACTGGCTCAGGTCGATGCCGGGCATCGTGCGCGTGAGGTGCGTGTAGATGCGCTGCGCCTCGCGGGCGGTGAAGCTGCGCTTCATGTAGGCCGACTTGTACTTGCCGCGCTGGTTCTCGCCCGAGCCGTTGAGGTACTGCGTGGCCGTGAGCCAGTCGTAGCGCGTCACGGTGTGCGGCTTGGAACACAGCAGCTGGCCCGTGTCCCGCTGCGGCGCCGGGCCCACGCCGGGCGCGCGGCCCTTCAGCGGCACGGGCGTGCAGGCGCGAAAGCGCTCGAGAAAGTCGTGGAGCACCGTGAGGTCGTTGCAGGTGCCGTCGGGGTTGCAGAACTGCGTGAGCATCACGATCTGGCCCGACGACCGGTGCGTGAGCTTGAGCAGCGAGAACATGCCCCAGGTGTCGGGCGAGGTGCCGCGCGTGGCCCAGTAGTCGCCGTAGATGGCGAGCAGCTGGGCGAAGCGCGCGGGCGTCATGCTGGCCCAGTCGAACGCGACCACCGCGAGTGCCACCTCGCGCGGCGCGGTCGGCAAGGTGTCGAACACATAGCTGGTGATCGCGCCGAAGTTGCCGCCGCCCGCGCCGCGGCAGGCGCGGAACAGGTCTGGTTCGCGCGTCGCGTCCACGGTGCGCGGCACGACCTTGCCGCGCGCATCGACCGTGAGGATGTCCACTGCCGAAAGCCAGTCGACCGTGAGGCCTTGCAGGCGCGACAGCAGGCCGTAGCCGCCGCCGCAGATGTGCCCGCCCGCGCCCACCGAATAGCAGGAGCCGCCGGGCAGCGTGACGTTGCTCTGCTTGTACAGCTCGAGGTAGCCGTTCCAGTTCTGCGTGCCGGGTGCGACGCGGTAGCGGCCGTCGCCCTTGCGCTCGGCACTGGCCTGCGTGAGCAGGCTCAGGTCGAGGATCGCACCGCCGGGGTTGTTGGAGACGAAGTCTTCATAGCAGTGCCCGCCGCTGCGCACCGTGGGCCGCCGGCCTGCATCGACGATGCGCTGCAGCGCGGCGGCGGCATCGTCTGCGTTCTCCACCAGCTCGATGCGCGACGCCGCGTCCGACTCAACGGAAGGCCATCGCAGGTTGAAGCCTTTCTTCAGGGTGTTGTAGCGCGGATCCTGGCGTGTCACGGTGATGGTCATGGGCACTTTCTGAAGGACGTCGTGCGACGGCGGTAAGACGAAAGAAGGACGCGGAACCTGGGGCGTGTCTTACGCGCGGGTATTCATTTGCAAGGCCGGCCGGAAATGGAAGCGTTATGTCTTATCTCCAGCGGGTCGGGCTGAATGCCGCGCGATGGCGCTCATCTTGCCGTCAATTTCGAGCGCGTCGCACCCCCTCGAAAGCATGTGGGTTTCGCGTCACGAACACCGCGTTCGATGCGCAACAAGGGCGCGCGGAAGGCGCCCGCGATCTCAGCGTGCGCCGGCCGCGGCTTCTTCTTCTGGCTGTGCCTGGAACATGCGCGTGAAGTCGCAGCACGCCTGCGCCAGCATCACGATCGACGAGGTGAGCGCGCTGCGGTGCTCGCCCTTGTGCATGGCGACGTAGCGCACCACGGGCAGCGCGGGCGTCACGTCGAGCACCTCGAGCATGCCGGCGTCGACCAGCGGCGCGAGGCATTCGCGCGGCAGGTAGCTCACGCCCAGGCCCGACACGGTGAGGCCCGTGAGCGCCACGAGGTTGCTCACCACGATCGCGTTGGCGGGCTGCACGCCCTGGTCCTTCATCCAGGCGTCGTAGGCACGGCCCGTGCCCGAGTTGTTGCCCTGCACCAGCATGCGGTGGCGCGCCAGGTCGTGCAGGCGCACGGTGCCGCCGGCCTGCACCACGCCGGGCTTGCACATCCACGCGCTCTTCACGCGGCCGATGACCTTGCTCTGCATGCGCGAGTCGGCGAAGGTGTGGGGCACGATGACCACGTCGAGCTCGTCGGCCAGCAGCTTGTCGCGCAGCTGCAGGCTGTCGTCCACGTCGGGCTCGAGGATCACCTTGGGGTAGTGCTGCTGGATCAGGCCGACCAGGCGCGGCAGCCACGTCATGGCGGTGAGTTCGGTCACGCCCAGGCGGATGCGCCGCTCCACCACGCCGGGCTTGCCGAACTGCTCGACGGCGGCGTCGCGCTGGTCGAGCAGCTTCCTGGCGAGCACGAACATCTCCTCGCCTTTTTCGGTGAGACGCGCCGTGCGCTGGCTGCGGTCGAACAGCTCGGTGTCGAACAGCTGCTCCAGCTCGTGCACGCGCTTGGAGATGGCCGACTGCGAGGTGTGCAGCTGGTTGGCCGCCTGCGCGAAGCCGCCCAGCCGGGCGATCCAGTAGAGGGCTTCGAGTTGCTTGAAGGTCATCACGGCGGGCGGCTCCTGAAAGAAAGAACGCTTTTCTTCATGCGATTCGATCACAAAAAATCGCTTTTAGAAATTCATCGGGACGCAGAAGATGCGCGCCAGGCCACCGTCATTGCAACCCAAGGAACACACCATGGACTTCAAACTGCCTCTCGCACCTTTCGCATTGGCACTCGCCCTCGTCTTTGCCTGCGGCGCCGCCAGCGCGCAGGACGCCGGCACGCTGCGCAAGATCAAGGACAGCGGCACGATCCAGATCGGCGCGCGCGACAGCCAGATCCCGTTCTCGTACAAGCTCAGCGCCGACAGCGCGCCCATCGGCTTCACCAACGACATCTGCCTGAAGATCGTCGACGCCGTGAAGGCCAAGCTGGGCCTGCCGAAGATCGAGGTGCGCTACACCATGCTCAACTCGACCAACCGCATCCCGCTGCTGCAGAACGGCACCGTGGACCTCGACTGCGCGACCACCACCAACACCACGCAGCGCCAGGCGCAGGTCGACTTCGCGCCCAGCCACTTCGTCACCAACATCACGGCCGCCGTGAAGAAGAGCTCGGGCATCAACGCGCTGCCCGACCTCAACGGCAAGAACGTGGCCACCGTCTCGGGCAGCACGTCGATCCAGCTGCTGCGCGGTGCGCGCAAGAGCGGCACCATCGAGGTGAACGAGATCGCGGGCAAGGACACCTCCGACGGCTTCCTGCTGCTGTCCACGGGCCGCGCCGATGCCTACGTGCTCGACGACGTGCAGCTGGCCGGCATGATCGCCAGCGCCACCAACCCGGGCGACTACAAGATCCTCAAGGAGTCGCTGCGCCAGGAGCCCTACGGCATCATGCTGCGCAAGGACGACCCCGAGTTCAAGGCGCTGGTCGACGAGACCGTCAACGGCCTCATGAAGTCGGGCGCCATCGAGCAGCTGTACACCAAGTGGTTCCTCTCACCGATCCCGCCGCGCAACGCGAACCTGAACTTCCCGATGACGGACGCGGTGCGCGAGATCTACAAGAACCCCAACAACAAGGGCGTCTGACACCATGGCAGCCACACGTGCGGACCTGCCCCGAGGCGAGCTCCTTTCCGATGCGCTGATGCGCCAGGTGCGCGAGCGCTTCCTGGGCATCGAACGCGACCACCACGGCCGCGAGCGCCTGTACTTCGACAACGCCGGCGGTTCGTTCCGGCTGAAGGCCGCGGTCGAGCGCTTCGCGCAGGTCGACGCCATTCCCGACAACGCCGAGCGCATCCACGCCACCGCCGTCGAGCTGCAGGCGATGCAGGCGCGCGGCGCCGACGATCTGCGCACCATCCTGAATGCCACCGGCGGCAGCGTGTACCCCTCGCTCACCGCCTCGGGCGCGATGTTCGACATGGTGCGCGCGGTGGCCGAGAACGTGCCGGGCACGAACATGGTCACGACCGCGCTCGAGCACCCCTCGGCCTTCGACGCCATGCGCCTGTATGCCGAACGCCTCGGGCGCGAGCTGCGCGTGGCCAAGAGCAACCCCATCACCGGCGGCGTCGACGTGGACGCCATCGTGGGGCTGGTCGACGAGAACACCTGTGTGCTCAACGTGATCCACGCGTCGAACATCTCGGGCGCCAAGCTCGACATGGCGGCCATCGTGCGGCGCGCGCGCGAGATCAAGCCCGACCTGTACATCCTCGTCGATGCCGTGCAGCACGCGCCGCACGGCGTCATCGACCTGCAGCAGACGCCGGTGGACGGCATCAACCTCGCGCCCTACAAGTTCTTCGGCTGCCGCGGCTCGGGCTTCTCGTGGATGTCGGAGCGCGCGGCCGCGCTGCCGCATCACAAGCTGGCCGGCAAGAAGCCCGGCCACTGGGAGCTGGGCAGCTCGGCGCCGTGGCAGTTCGCGGTGCTGACCGAAATCGTCGACTACGTGGGCTGGCTCGGCGGCCATTTCACCGATGCGACCGACCGCCGCGCCCGCTTCGTGGCGGGCATCGAGCGCATCGAGCTGCACGAGCGCGCGCTGCTGGCGACGCTGCTCGACGGCACCGCGCAGACGCCGGGCCTGCGCGCGCTCGACGGCGTGCAGGTGTTCCTCGACCACGAAGACTTGACGCAGCGCGACCTGATCCTGGGCATCGGCTTCGACGGGCTCGACTGCACGCAGGCCGTGGTGGAGTACGGCCAGCGCGGCGTGACGGTGTACGAGCGCGTGGCCAGCAGCATCTACTCGAAGCGGATGCTTGAATCCTTTGGCCTCGAAGGCACCGTGCGCGTGTCGCCGCTGCACTGCCACACGGTGGGCGAGATGGAAGCCTTCCTGCGCGTGACGCGCGAGATCGCGGGCGCTTTCGCCTCCGCCTCGCCCGCGGTCAGCGCGGCGTAGGGCGCGCCAGCGCCGCGCAGGCCGGCGTGTCGTTCGCCTGCCGCAGGTAGGCGAGCAGGTCGGCGCGCTCCCGCGGGTCGGGCACGCCGTCGTAGGTCATGCTGCTGCCCGGCACCATCGCGAGCGGGGCGCTGAGGAAGCGGTCGAGCGTCTTGTCGTTCCACACGATGCGCGACTTCTTCATCGCCTCCGAATACGCGAAGCCCGGCACGCTGCCGGCGAGCCGGCCGAACAGGCCGCAGTGGCGCGGCCCGACCCGGTCGGCGGCCAGCGCGTGGCAGGCCTGGCAGCGCGCATAGACCTGCTCGCCGCGCACCGCGTCGGGCGTTGCGGCAGCCGCACAGGCCCATGCGGCCAGCAGGCCCGCTGCGAGCCCGCGCGCCGCACGGCTCACGACACGAACGCCGAAGGCACCGGCGCCTCGCCGAGCGCCTGGCGCAGCACGGCCCAGTGCATTGCCTCGTCGCCGAGGATGCTGGCCGCGGCCTTCGACAGCTCGCGGTGGACGAACAGCGGCACCGCGCCCAGGTAGGCGCTCACGGCACCTTGCTCGAGCTTCGCCGCGAAGCGCAGCACGTCGGCTTGCGACTTGAGCTGCTCCACCGGGAAGTCGTAGCGCGCCTTGGCCGCGACGGCCTTGCCGCCGAGCTTGGCGATGGTCTTGGCCAGCAGGTCGGCATGCTCCTTGTGGTGGCCCTGGAAGGTCACGGCGAGGTCGAGCACGGGCTTCTCGAGCAGCTTGCTTTCCGCACCGAGTTGGTAGGCCGCGATGGCTTCGAGCTCGGCGCCGAGCGCGGTGTTGAGGATCTGCACGTCGTTGCCGGTGGCGCCGCCGCTCTTGGCGGCGAGCGCGTCGCGCCCCGCCAGCAGCGCCACGGCGGCGCCCGACAGCATCAGGCCGGAGTGGCCGAGGAAGGCGCGCCGCGCGGCGGCCGGGGTGGGCATCAGGAAAAAGGACATGGTGGGGTCTCCTCGGGGGTGGTGGTTGTGGGAAGAATCAAGGCAGCGCCGCCAGCACGCGCGCCACGATGCGGTCGCAGCGCGCGCCGTCGAACGCGAAGGCGTCGCCCGTCGCCAGGTCGATGTCGCGCGACAGGCTGTCGCGCAGCAGGCTGCGGGCGCGGAAGAAGCGCAGCCGCACCGTGGCCTCGGGCAGCTGCAGCGCCTCGGCGGTTTCGCCGACGCTGAGTTCCTGCACCGCGCGCAGCACGAACACGGTGCGGTAGGCGTCGGGCAGCCGGTCGATGCGGCGCTCCATGAGTCGGCGAAGGTCTTCCCGCATGGCGAGGCGCTCCGGTTGGCGGTCGGGGTCGTCGGCGAGCTGCGTGTCGGGGGCGTCGTCGTCGTCCCCTGCAGTCGCGCCGCCGTCGAGCGGAATCACCTGCGCGCCGCGGCGGCGCAGGCGGCCCAGCGCCTCGTTGATGACGATGCGCACCAGCCAGGTCGAGAGCTTTGCTTCGTCCCGGAAGCCGCCGATGGCGCGCCAGGCCCGCAGGTAGGCGTCCTGCAGCGCGTCTTCGGTGTCAGCGTCGCTGTGCAGGATGCTGCGCGCGGTGCGAAACAGCAGTTGGTTGTGGCGCCGCATGATGCGCGCGAAGGCCTGCGTGTCGCCCTGCGCGGCGCGTGCGGCCAGTTCGGCGTCGGACGCCTTCGCGTCGGCATCGGCAGTCAGGGGCAGGGCGGTGGGCGGCATGCGGTGGGTTCCTTCTGCCCATTGGATGGCGCACCCCCGTGCCGTGTTGCAACTTTCTTTTTTGCCTTTCAGACCATCGTCTGCCATTCGATCGTGCACAGCCGCTCGTCGACCACGCCGCGCACGCCCGCGATGCCCTCGGCCGCCACGCGTGCCGCGTCGCGCTCCGCCTCGTTGCCGACCATGCCGTGGTACATCACGATGCCGTTGTCCACCGACACATGCGACCACGCGCGGCTCCACCAGGTCTGCCGTTCCAGTTCGGCCACGAGGCGCGCCAGGATCTGCGCGTCGTCGCCCGCATCGGCGCGCGCGGTGTCGGCCTCGGCCTGCCGCAGCAGCGCCTCGACCAGGTCGCCGCTCGTCACGATGCCCACCAGCCGGCGCCCGCGCACCACCGGCAGGCGCTGGATGCGGTAGGCGGTCAACAGCTGCGCGACGCGGGCCAGCGAGAGGTCTTCGGCGATCGACACCGGCTCGTGCGTCATGAGGTCGGCCGCGCGCAGGGCGTGCGCGCGCACGTAATCGCGCGGCGGTGCGGTGCGCTGCACCCAGCGCTGCCACCACGGGTGCGGCGGCGCGCCGCCGGGCTCGGCTTCGTAGCGGTGCAGCAGGTCGGACTTGCTGACGATGCCGACCACCTCGCCCTGGTCGAGCACCGGCACGCCGCTGATGTGGCGCGCCAGCAGCAGCGCGCTGATGTCGCGCACCGGCGTGTCCGGCGCGACGGTGAAGACCGGCGAGGTCATGACGTCCTGTGCATTCATGATGAAGCTCCTTCCTGCGGCCCGCGCGGGGCCTGTGGTGCCTGGGGTGCCTGCTGCGCATCGACGCGCGCGATGTTCTGCTGGTGCGACACCAGCATGGCCGTCAACTCGCCGTGGATGTGCGCGTCACCGATGTGCGGCAGCAGCGCCTGCAGCTTGCGCACCACCCAGCCCTGGCCGCGGTTGAGCAGTGCCAGGCGCGCACCCAGTGCCGGCACGGCCATCGCGCGCTCGTAGAAAGCGCCGGTGCGTGTGCTGGGCGTGGCGGACAGCGACTGGATCGCGTCGATCAGCACGCCGCACCAGCGCACCTCGTCGCGGTGGATGTCGGTCACCAAGCGCTGCAGCGCGGGGTCGTCGGTCTCGGCGGCGCTGCGCAGCGTGATGCGCGCGCCGGCGCGCTCGGCTTCGAGCAGTTCGTTCAGCGCGGCCAGCAGGTCGTCGCGGTTGCCGGCGTCGCGGTAGGCCGCGTCGAGCTCATCGGCATAGCAGACCGGGGAGGACACCTCCACGCGCTCGGGAAAACGCAGCCCCTGCGCGCGCAGCGCGGCGGGCGTGTCGGCGAAGGGCGCAGCGGCATCGTCGGGCGGGCAGGCGTGGGGCATGGGCGGCAGGGGACGCATGGGCGGGACTCCAGGAAACGTGTGCCTACCCATGGTGAACCGGTGCTTCTCCCCAAGCCAATGAATGTTCATTGCAAATGAGTGCAAAAAAACTAATATGAATCCGATGGACATCGGCCTCGCCCGCACCTTTCTCGAAGTCGCGGCCACCGGCAGCTTCGTGGCCGCGGCCGAGCGGCTGCACCTGACGCAGACCGCCGTCAGCGCGCGCATCCGCCTGCTCGAAGACCAGCTCGGGCGGCGCCTGTTCGTGCGCAACAAGGCCGGCGCGCGGCTCACCGCCTCGGGCGAGCGCTTCGTGGCCCACGCGACCACGCTGGTGCAGGTGTGGGAGCGCGCACGCCAGCATGTGGCGCTGCCGCCGGGGATCGAAGAAGGCGTGAGCGTGGGCAGCGAGCCCAGCCTGTGGCATCCGCTGCTGGCCGACTGGCTGATCTGGATGCACCGCGTCTGCCCCGAGATCGCGCTGCGCGCCGAGGTCGACAGCGCGCAGCGCCTGCTCGACGCCGTGCAGGGCGGTGCGCTCGACCTGGCCGTGCTCTACAACCCGCCGCAGCGCCCCGGCCTGGTGGCCGAACTGCTGGCCGAGGAGCGGCTGGTGATGGTCACCACCGACCCCGAAGGCCGGCTCGACCGCACGCGCTACGTGTCGGTCGACTGGGGCCCGGCCTTCGCGGCCAACCACGAGGCCGCGTTTCCGGAGCTGGCCCACGCGCCGGTGTCGATCTCGCTCGGACCGCTGGCCCTCACCTACCTGCTTGCCGTGGGCGGCGCGGGCTACTTCCGCATCGGCGTCGCGCGGCCCTTCCTGACCGACGGCCGGCTGCGGCTGGTGGAGGGCGCGCCCGAGTTCTCGCACTCGGCCCACGCGGTGTATGCACCGCAGCGTGAGAACGAGACGCTGGCGCGCGTGCGCGCCGGGCTGCGGCTGGTGGCGGCAGCGGAAGAAGGGCGCCAGGGCAGCGGCATGCATTCGCCGGCTTGAGGCGCCGTCCTGCATCGCCGGGTGCTACTTTCAGGTACTTACGCTCGGGCCACCGGGACTCCGACAATCGGACGCATGCCACCCCGCGCAACGCGGGGAAGAAAAATAAGTTCGGGGAGTTTCATGTCCAACCACGGCAGCGTGCCCTTGCGCATGCGTTCGTCGTCACCATCCGCTGACCGCAGCGCCCTGTGGGCCGAGCTGAGCCAGACGGCGCGGCTGTATCGCCTTGAAGCGCCGAGTGCTGCTTCGTCCTCCAACAGCGCCGCCCGCGAGAGCATCGAGGCCTTGCGCGTGGAGGGCTGGGTGCAACGCGAGGCGGTGTCGCAGCTGTTCGAGCTGCGCATCGTGTGCCTGAGCCTGCGTGCGGACCTGGCGCTGTCATCGCTGGTTGATCAACCTCTGACGCTGGTCACCGTACTGGCCGATGGCTCCATGGGCCGACGCACCGGCTTGATCCGCGCCGTCGAATCGCTGGGCGCCGACGGCGGCCTGGCGCGCTACCGCCTCACGCTCGTGCCCTGGCTCTGGCTGGCCACCCAGCAAGGGCGCAGCCAGGTCTTCCAGCAGCGCAGCGTGGCAGACATCATCGAACGCGTGCTCGCGCCGTATGCGGATGCGGGCAGCTGGGCCTTCTCTTCCGAAGTGAACAGCTTCCTGGCCGACGCCCCCGTTCGCACCTACTGCACCCAGTACCGCGAGAGCGACTACGACTTCTTCTCGCGCCTGCTGGCCGAAGAAGGCCTGGCCTGGCGCATCGAGGAAGACGCCCAGGCCCCGACGGGCCACAAGCTCGTCATCTTCTCGTCCAACGACACCCAGCCCGCCGATGCAGGCTCGCCTGTTCGCTTTCACCGCAAGAGCTCCCAGGAGCGCAGCGACGCCGTGCAGGCGCTGGTGCGGCGCATGCGCCAATCGGTGGCCCAGGTGCATTTGAGCGCCTGGAACGTCGACGGCAAGCGCCAGCTCACGGGCAGCGCCCCGGCGCGCTTTCCGGTCGGCGGCAAGAACGCCCCGCGCCTGGAGTACGACGACGTGCTGGGCTTGAACGACCGCAGCCGCGGCTGGGACACCAACCGCACCGTCGAGCGCTACGCGGCATTGATGATGGAAGCGGCCGAATGCCGCGCCGACCTGATGCTGGGCCACAGCACCGTGCGCACCTTGCGCGCGGGCACGCGCCTCGAGATCGACGACGCGCCCGCACTGGGCTTGCAGGCCAGGCCTGCACTGCTGCTGGACACCGTCGAGCACGTGGGCATCAACAACCTGCCCAAGGACACGGCCGCGTCGATTGCGGCGCAGCTGGGCGCGCTGACGGAACACCTCGTGTTCGAGCAACCCTGCGCTCCCGTGACGGCCGAGGCCGATGTGTTCGGGCTGGTGTCTGCAGCCACGGGCAACGACAACAGCCTCTACCCGCAGCCCCAGAGCCTGGCCACCGCCCAGGCCCAGGGCTACGCCAACAGCTTCTCAGGCGTGCACGCCCCGCGCCCCTGGCGCCCGGCCCTGGCTGCGGCCGACGGAGCCCGCCTGCACGCCAGGCCCACGGCCAGCGGCGTGCACAGCGCCATCGTGGTCGGGCCTTCGGGCCAGACCTCGCCCAACGGTGCCGACGAGCTGTACTGCAACGATCGCGGCGACGTGCGCGTGCGCTTCCACTGGCAGAACGGATCGAGCGAGAACGGCGGTAACGGCGACAGTGCCCAGGACAACCGCAGCACCCGCTGGATCCGCGTGGCCCAGCGCCAGGCCGGTCCCGGCATGGGCTGGCAATGGCTGCCGCGCATCGGGCAGGAAGTGCTGGTCAAGTTCGTCGACCTCGATGTGGACCAGCCCGTCATCGTCGGGGCGCTGTACAACGGCCGCGGCGACGGCGGCATCGCCCCCACGCCCGGCGGCGCATCGCGCGCCGGTAAAACCAATGAAGATGTCTTCGCCCAAGCGGGCAATGCCTCGCCCAGCGCCCAGGCCAACCTCGCCGCCGGCCATGCCCCGCCCTGGCACGGCGCCAGCGCCGACGACAAGGGCCACCGCAATGCAGCCGCCCTGAGTGGCTTCAAGACCAAGGAGTTCGGCGGCGAGGGCTTCAGCCAGCTGGTGTTCGACGATTCGAACCAGCAGCTGCGCGTGCAGCTGCACGCCAGCACCGCCCACAGCCAACTGAACCTGGGCCACCTGATCCACCAGGCCGACAACTTCCGAGGCAGCTTCCGAGGCCAGGGCCTGGAGCTGCGCACCGACGGCTATGCCGCCCTGCGCGGCGGCAAGGGCGTGCTGCTGAGCACGTACCACGGTGCAGGCGGCCAGAAGCTGGAGCCCGTGGGCGACTTCGCCGCCGGCATGGCGCTGCTCAAGCAGGTGCAGCAGCTGGGCCAGGCCCTGAGCGATGCGGCCAAGACCCACGAGACCGTGCAGCTGGCCGGGCACATCGGGGCCAACAAGGCCGATGAATCCCAGCTCGACAAGGAACGCGCCCCGTACGCCGCCATGGAGCGCACCGCCAGCGGCATGGTCGCTGCCGATGCGCTCGATGCCGCCTACGCGGATGCAGCAGACAAGGCCATCGCCACCGGTGAAGGTAAGGTGCCGCACACGAGCGATGCCGTGATCGCACTGGCCGCACGCGGCGGCCTGGCGATGGTGGCGGGTCAGCAGCTGCAGGTCGTCAGCGGCGAGACCGCCACGCTGGCCAGCGGCGGCGACATCAACCTGGCGCTGGCCGACGTGCTGCGCGTGCACAGCGGCCAGGCCATCGGCGTGCTGGCCGGAGCGCAGAAGGCCGATGCAGACACAGGCCTGTCGGTCGTCGCAGGCAACGACGACCTGGACTTCCAGGCGCAGCACGACGAACTGCGCGTGCAGGCCAAGGAGGCCCTGAAGATCGCCAGCACCGACCAGACGGTGGAGTTCGCGGCCAAGAAGAAGATCCGCATCGCGACGGCGCAGGGCGCGTCGATCACGCTGCAGGATGGGGACATCACCTTCGAGTGTCCGGGGAAGATCACTTATCACTCGGTGCAGCGGAAGTTGGCTGGGCCGGTGCAGAAGAGCTACCCGCTGCCGGCATTCCCCAAGAGCATCTGCGTGGCGTGCCTCCTGAAGTCGCTCAAGTCGGCGCCGGCCTTCACCCAGGTGGAGTAACGCACGATGAACCTGATCGACAAGCACGTACCCGGATGGATCGACGCCCTGTTTGCGGACGACGGCCCTCTTGCCTCCGGCACCGAGGGATTTCGCTACGCCTTGATCGATTGCGCATTCGCTCCGCAATGCCATCAGCTGCTCGAGAGCCACCTGGGTTCCGGCTCTTGGCGGTCGCTCTACGAGAACATGCCCGGCGCTTCAGACGAAGCGATCCGGCATTCACCGGTTCTGCTGAACATCGATGCCGTCGAGAGGCCCTTGCTCGATCGTGTGCTGCTGCTGACGAATGGCTTGCCGATGCTCAGCTTCATCCGCTCGAACGAACCGCTCGAATCGCTGTTCGAACGCCTGAGCCCCTGGTGCATCGTGAATGCGGACGGGCAGTATTTCGTGCTGCGCTTTCCCGACACGCGCCGCCTGCCGGATGTGCTGGCCGCGCTGTCGCCGTTGCAGCAGATGGCGTTCTGCGGTCCCGGAGCCACATGGCATTTCCGTCGGCGCGACGCCAGCTGGAGCACTTTCCTTGCCCCGGGGAAAATGGCATCCACGTCGCTGGCTCCATGCGCACCGGTACTCGACGGTGATCAATGCGCGGTGCTCATTGCCGGCAGCGAAGCGGATGAAGTGATCGCGAACCTGCTTCAACTCTCGCCAGCCTACGAAGCGCAGCACCGGCCCTCGGTGCTGCACGCACTGGCTGTATGCGGGCTCGCCGCAGCCGATGCCATGCAGTTCGACACGGTGGCGCAACGGATGAGGCTGTGTGAAGTTTTTTGGCAGCACCCCGAACTCAGCCACGGCGCTGGCCCGGACCATGAAGCGCTGCGCGCCTTGATGGTCTAGCGCATTGCCGCAGGAACAACAGATGATTCTCAAAAACTGGCTCCTTCCCCTCGCGCTTCTTGCATCCCTGGCTACGGCAGGATGTGCCACCGGTCGTGCTGACACGGTTCCGGCCTCGGTCAGCGGCGTCAACTACACCGACCAGGACATCCGTTACCGGCTGTTCGATCCCAAGGACCCGAAGCAGACCGTGGTCGCTTCCGAAGAGATCGGTCCGTTTGCCGCAGGAGGCGTGATCTGTTGCTACAACGTGCCGAAGATGTGGGCGCCTGGCATCCAGGTCGGTGTGATCCTGCAGAGCTACGACAACAAGGCGGGCGACTATCGGCCGCGCCAGACCTTCATCGTCGATCTGCCGCCTTACGACAAGAGCGGCAAGGCAGGGGATGTGTGGTTCATCAACTATCCCGATGGAACGGTGGGGGTGGTTTCAACCGCGTACCGTCCCAATGGCGACGAGTGGCCCGGGAAGATCAAGGGGTGGCCCAAGCCTTCATTGGCCTTTCAACGTGAGTTGTGGGAGCGAGACATGCGGTTGGCGCAGGAGAGTCTCAACGCAAGCAAGAAGTCCATGGATGAATTCAATCAGGACCCATTGGCGTCTCTCAAGAAGACTTGGGACTTCTACTTGGAAGAGCGAAAGCAAAAACGACCTCCCAAAGAACTCCAGATGTTTACTGGCCCAGCCGACCCGGAATTTCTCATCCACGAACGTCAGTGGAAGGAAAAATCACTGCAGTACTCACGCGAAAAGGTCGAGCACCTCATGAAGGTGAAGCCATGACTGCGCAGCTCATTTCCTCACTTGATGAGCTTGCTTTTTCAGATCTTTTGAACCGAGAGCGATTTTTCGGAGGGGATCAAAGTGAACGCATCAGAAGAAATTACGAGATAGGTCGGGAGTTGCGCCCCATCGGTCAGCCCGGCAAGTCCTGTGACGTGAACCTCTTCATGGGCTTCTTCTTCGACGGCACGCGCAACAACTACGACCGCAGCACCAGAGAAAAGGATCACACGCATTCCAACGTCGCGCGCCTGTACGGTGCCTATCCAGGCCAGCATGTGCCCGGGGTGCCAGCCGACCCCGATGCGCAGTGGACCACGAACCCCGACAACTACCAGCAGTTCTTCAAGGTGTATGTGCCGGGCGTGGGGACGCCGTTCACGCAGGTGGACGACAGCGGCACCGGCAAGGACGCGCTGCTGGGCAACGCCACGGCGCTCTACGGCGAGCGCCGCATCCTGTGGGCGCTGGCGCAAGCGCTCAACTGCGTCTACCGCTACCTCACCCGAAGCGGCAACGGACCAGGGCTGTTCTCAACCGAAGAAGTGCTGAAGTTTTGCAAGGCTTTCGACCTCGGGCGGGAGGAGCTGCTGGAAGCGGGCAAAGGGCCCGCCGACAAACGCCAACGCGAGAACAAGAATCGCCGGACGCTCGAAGCGATGCTCAACAAGCTGCACGAGTCGGTCAAGCCGCACATGATCGATCCCACAACGGGTCAGTGCAGCAAGGTTGATCCAGGGCGCGTGCAACGCATCTTCGTCAGCGCATTCGGCTTTTCGCGAGGTGCGGCGGAGGCACGGGTCTTCGTCAACTGGTTTCTCGCGATGTGCGAGATCGATGCCGAACTCCGTGGGCAGACCGGGCCGACGCTGGCATCGTTTCCGGTGACCTTCGACTTCCTGGGACTGTTCGATACCGTCGCGTCGGTCGGTGTGGCGGCCTCGTCCCTTTTCGCCGACGGCCATGGCGGCTGGGCTGACGCTGACACTTCGATGCGCATCCCGGCCGACGTGCCCTGCCTGCACATCGTGGCCGCGCATGAGTTCCGTCGCAGCTTTCCATCGGATTCCATTCATGTCGGCAATACGTTGCCTGAGAACTCTCGGGAGTGGGTGTGCCCTGGCATGCACTCGGACGTCGGCGGAGGCTACATGCCGAAGGAGCAGGGCAAGGGGATCGATGAGGCGGGCGAGGACATGCTTTCGCGCATTCCCTTGGCCCTGATGTACCGCGAAGCACGAATCTTGGGCGTGCCCCTGAAACTGGAACTGGCACGCCCAGTCATCCAGAAGCAGTTCATGGTCGCCAAGGACCTGATCCGGGACTTCAACGCTTACCTTGCCGTATGCCGGGTCAAGCAAGGGGTGCTGCGCGACATCATGGCGGAACAGCGCAAGCTGTTCATCCAGTGGCGCAAGTCCTGGGCTGGCCACGCGGCCACGATGCCGTTCGTTTTGCGCGCTTCGAAGGAAGACCAGGCGGACCTCAAGTCGGCCGACGAGCAGTTCGTCAAGGAAGTGAAGGACTTCGAAGCCTGGCTCAAGAAAAAGAAGCGGATCAGCGGCCGCAACAGCCCCGACGGCACGCCGCACGAAGTCGACAACGTGCCCGGCATCGATTCGGAGCGGGTCGGCGAGTGGGGGCGCATCGAGCCGTACTGGAATGAGCCCGTGCTCACCAGCAAGCTGTTCGAAGACCGCGTGCACGACTCGCATGCATGGTTCAAGCTCACCGGGCCCGAAGCGGCCGAGTTCAAGGAGCAGCTCGAAAAACTGGTGGCCCGGAAGAAAAGGGCGGACGAGGCGCACGGGCAGATCGATCCACCCAGGGGCGGGGCGCCCGCCGGGCTGACGCGCCGGCAGGAGCAATGGGTGAACCTGTACCTGACCAAGGGCGAGTACGCGCCCGAATTCACGGAAGGGCGCGAATGGTATGCATGGGGGGCCGGCTACCTGCGCTACCGCCGTGTGTATGCGGGCGCGGACGAGACACGGCTGACCCAGAACCGTCGGCCCGCCGAAAGGGAATCGCGGGAGCCGATGACGGCTTGATCGGAACGGCGGGGCGGCGCCCTGCCGCTCCCTTGTTCAGAACGGATAGTGCCGAGGCGTCGTCTGCACCGTGATCCACCGCAGCTCCGTGAACGCTTCGACGCCGGCCCGCCCACCGAACCGCCCGTACCCTGACGACTTGACACCGCCAAACGGCATCTGCGCCTCGTCGTGCACCGTCGGCCCGTTGACGTGGCAGATCCCCGCCTCGATGCGCTGCGCCACGTTCCATGCACGCGCCACGTCGCGGCCGAACACCGCTGACGACAGGCCGAACTCGTTGTCGTTGGCGATGGTCACGGCTTCCTCCACGCCGTTGACGCGCACCACGGCCTTCACTGGACCGAAGGATTCCTCGCGGTAGATCTCCATCGCCGGCGTCACATGGTCGAGCACGGTCGCCGGCATCAGCGTGTTCTCGGCTTTGCCTCCGCACACCAGCGTCGCGCCCTTGGCCAGCGCATCATCGATGAGCGCGTTGCAGCGCTTCACCGTGCTCATGTCGACCACCGAGCCGAGCACCACCGGGCCTTCACGCGGATCGCCCAGAGGCAACGCCCGCGCGCGCGCCGCGAACTTAGAGACGAACTCGTCGGCCACCGCGTTGTCGACCACGATGCGTTCGGTTGACATGCAGATCTGCCCCGAGTTGGCGAACGAGCCGAAGATGGCAGCGTTCACCGCCGCGTCGACGTCTGCGTCGTCGAGCACCACGAAGGGCGCCTTGCCGCCGAGTTCGAGCACGGCGGGTTTCAGGTAGGTGGCGCAGGTCTGCGCGATGAGGCGGCCCACGCGCGTGGAGCCGGTGAAGTTGACGCGCCGCACCGCCGGGTGCGCGACCATGGCTTCGACCACGGCGCCCGCGTCGGCGGGCGCGTTGGTGACGAAGTTGACCGTGCCCTTGGGCAGGCCGGCCTCGGCCAGCGCTTCGATGATGAGCGCGTGCGTCTCGGGGCACAGCTCGGAGCCCTTGAGCACGACGGTGTTGCCGCAGGCCAGCGGCGTGGCGATGGCGCGCGTGGCCAGGATCACGGGGGCGTTCCAGGGCGCAATGCCCAGCACCACGCCGGCGGCCTGGCGCACGCCCATGGCAAGGCTGCCGGGCACGTCGGACGGGATGACCTCGCCCGCGATCTGCGTGGTGAGCGACGCGGCCTCGGTGAGGATGCCGGCCGCCAGGTGCACGTTGAAGCCGGCCCACAGCGCCGAGGCTCCGGTTTCGCGCGCCATGGCCTGCACGAAGGCGTCGGCGCGCGCTTCGAGCGCGTGCGCAGCCTTGAGCAGCAAGGCGCGGCGCTCGTTGGGGCCGGTCTGCGACCAGGTGGCGAAGGCGCGATGCGCGGCGTCGACCGCAGCGACTGCGTCGGCCGGCGTGGCGGCGGGGGCGCGCGTGGCGATGCCGCCGTCCAGCGGGTTGCGGCGCTCGAAGGTGGCGCCGCCGGTGGCCGTGCGGCGTTCGCCGTCGATGAGCATGGAGATGTCGGTCATGGGTGTCCTTTGCAAGAAAGAAAGAGGAAGAGGGGTGTTCAGGCCACGCCCAGGTAGGCCTGGCGCACGGCGTCGGAATGCAGCAGCGCCTGCGCTTCACCCGAGGCGACGACGCGCCCGCGTTCGAGCACGTAGCCGCGGTCGGCGGCCTGCAGCGCCTTGCGCACGTTCTGTTCGACCATCAGCACGGTCACGCCCTGGTCGGCGATGCGGCGCACGATGGCGAGCAGCTCGTCGACCATGCGCGGTGCCAGGCCGAGCGAGGGCTCGTCGAGCATCAGCAGGCGCGGCCCGCTCATGAGGGCGCGCGCCACGGCCACCATCTGCTGCTCGCCGCCGCTCATGGTGCCGGCGAGCTGCGTGGCGCGTTCCTTCAGACGCGGAAAGTCGTCGAAGGCGCGCGCGAGGCGCTCGGCGCGCAGCCGTGCGGGAATGAGCCAGCCGCCGAGTTCGAGGTTCTCGGTGACGGTCATCTGCGGGAACAGCTGGCGGCCCTCGGCCACCAGCGCCAGGCCGCGCCGCACGCAGGCGGTGGCATCGGCGGACGGCAGCGCCGCACCGTCGAGCACCGCCTCGCCCGTGCGCGGCAGCAGCCCCGCCAGCGCCTTGAGCAGCGTGGTCTTGCCCGCGCCGTTGGGCCCGAGCACGACGGTGACGCCCGGCATCACGTCGAGGTCCAGGCCCTGGATGACCTGGAAGCCGTGGTAGCCGGCCGCAAGACCGCGCACAGTGAGTTGCGTGCCGCTCATGCCGTGGCCTCCATCTCGTCGCCCAGGTAGGCCTCGACCACCTCGGCATTGCGCACGACCTCGGCCGGCGTGCCGTCGGCGATCTTGCGGCCCTGGTGCAGCACCAGCACGCGCTCGACGTACTTCAGCAGCGTGGTCACGGCATGCTCGATCCACACGACGGCGAGGCCGTGGTCGTCGCGCAGGCGGCGGATGCGCCGCGCCATGGCATCGACCTCCGCCTCGGTGAGGCCGGCCGCCACTTCGTCGAGCAGCAGCACGCGCGGCCGGGTGCCCAGCGCCATGCCGATCTCGAGCAGCCGCTGCTGCGAGGGCGTGACGTCGGCCGCGATCTGCGTCGCGAGGCCGCCCAGGCCCAGCATGTCGAGGATCTCGCCGGTGCTGCCCAACCCCGCGATGGGCGCGCGGCGGCGCCCCGCGAACTGCATGCCGAAGCGCACGTTGTCCTCGAGCGTCATGTCGGCCATCACGCGCGGCGTCTGGAAGGTGCGAGCGATGCCATGCGCGGCGTACAGGTGCGGGCCGCGCCGCGTGAGGTCGACGTCGCCTTCCACCAGCAGCCGGCCCGAGGTCGGCATGACCACGCCCGAGATCGCGTTGAAGAAGGTCGTCTTGCCCGCGCCGTTGGGGCCGATGATGCCGACCAGCTCGCCCGCGTGCAGCGTGGCGCTCACGGCGTCGACGGCGGTGAGCCCGCCGAAACGCACCGTGAGGTCGCGGGCTTCGAGAAGCGGCGTGGCCTTCATGGCGCGTGCCTCCGCAACGCTGCCGCCTTGCGCTGCCACAGCGACGCGAGGCCGTTGGGCAGGTACATCACGCACAGGATGAGCAGCAGCCCCAGCACCATCATGTAGCCGTAGGGAAGCTGCAGCCGCAGCGTTTCCGACAGCAGGCTGAACACGATGGCCGCGGCCACCGGCCCGCCGATGCTGGCGGCCCCGCCGATCATCGCGATCAGCACGGTCTGGAAGCCGATGAAGGGGCTGAACACGGCGGCCGGTTCGATGTAGGTCCAGCGCACGGCCATCGCGGCGCCGACCGCGCCGGCGAAGGCGGCGGTGAGTGCGAAGCCGGCGATCTTCACGCGGCGCGTGTCCACGCCCAGTGTCTGCGCGCGTTGCTCGTCGGCACCGATGCCGGCCAGCGCCAGGCCGAAGCGGCTGCGCTTCACGAGCAGCGCGGTGGCAATGGCCGCGCCCGCAATCGCCAGCACCGTGAGGTACACCGTCTCGTTCGACGGCACCACGGTGAGCACGCGGCCCACGGTGCCCGAGACCTGCTTCTCGACGAAGGTGACGGCATGGCGGATCAGCTCGGTCATACCGAAGGTCAGCACCGCGAAGTAGGTGCCGCGCAGGTGCAGCACGGCCGCGCCCATCAGCATCGCCACCGCGCTCGCGATGGCCGCGCCGCTCAGGATCACCAGCGGCCAGGGCAGCACCTCGAGCAGCGTGGCGCTCGCGTACGCACCCAGGCCGAAGAAGGCCGAGGTGGCCAGCGACAGGTAGCGCGTGGCACCGCAGAACAGCGACCAGCTCGTGGCCAGCGCGATGTACATCAGGCAGCCGAGCGCGACCGAGGCGATGAACTCGCTCGCGACCCACGGCACGGCGGCCGCCAGCGCGAGGCCGATGCAAAGCAACCACCAGGGCTTGTTTTGAAAGAGGGAATTCATCTTCTGGAGAACAGTCCGTTGGGCCGCCAGATCAGCACGCCGATGAACACGGCATACGACAGCAGCATCTTGAGCGAGGGGCTCGTGTAGTGCATGCCCAGCGCTTCGACCACGCCCAGCAGCAGGCCGCCGACGAGGCTGCCCGCGATGCTGCCGAAGCCGCCGAGGGTGATGACGATCAGCGCCGTCACGGTGTAGGGCTCGCCCATCGAGGGCGAGATCTCGTAGGTCATCGACAGCAGGGCACCGGCCACCCCCGACAGGCCCAGGCCGATGCCGAACATCAGCGGGTGCAGCCGCTTCGTGTTGATGCCCACGAGCTGCGCGCCGGTCGGCGACTGCATCAGCGCGCGCACCGCCTTGCCCAGCAGCGTGAGCTTGAGCAGCGCGATGAGCACGAGGCTCAGCGCCAGCGCCACGCCGAACAGCACCAGCTTGTTGGCGGTGAAGCGCATCTCGCCCAGCTGTACCGGCTCGGCCAGGTAGTCGTAGCCGCGCAGGTCGCCGCCCCACACGAGCAGGGCGGTGTTCTGCACGAAGAACATCAGGCCGAAGCCGACCATCAGGCTGCGCGCCTCGAACACGTCGACGTTCGGCGCGCGCGCCGCCACCTGCCGGAAGCACAGCCAATGCACCGCCATACCCAGCGCCATCAGCAGCACGAAGGCCACCGGCATGAACACCAGCGGCGAGATGCCCAGCGCCGTGTGCGCCCACCAGGTGAGAAAGGCGCCGAGCATCAGGAACTCGCCGTGCGAGATGTTCATGATGCGCATCAGCCCGTACTGCAGGTTCAGTCCGATGGCCACCAGCGCATAGATGCCGCCCGTGATCAATCCGCCGGCCAGGAGCTCGGCCCATCCAGAGAACGACACGCTGTTATTTCCAGGCCGGCTTCGGCATCAGTTGCGCGGTGGCGCGGTCTTTGGGCCACACCACTTCGAAGTCGCCGCCCTGCCATTGCGACACGGTGCCGGGGATCGACGCGTTCTCGCTGCCCTCGAAGCGGATCGGCCCGAGGATGGTCTTGAACTCGTTCTTCGCGATCTGCTCGCGCAGCGCCTTGCGATCGAGGCCTACTTTCTCCACCGCCTGCTGCAAAATCTGCAGGCCGGCCCACGCATGGCCGCTGGCCCAGCGGTCGGGCTCTTTGCCGAACTTCTTCGTGTGCGCATCGAAGTAGGCCTTGGCTTCGGGGCTGGTCTTGCCGTTCCACGAGCCCATGCCGATCACGCCCTCGGTGTTGGCCGCCATCACGTTCTTGTAGAGCTGGAAAGCAGTGCCCACCGAGGCGTAGAAGTACTTCGGGTTGAAGCCCACTTCGCGCGCCTGCCGGCTCGCGAGGATGGTGTCCGGCGGGTAGGTGATGCCGATGAAGGCGTCGGGGTTCAGGTCCTTCATGGTGCGCAGCACGGGCGCGAGGTCTTTCACGCCCAGCGGGTAGCTCTTGCGGTCGAGCACCTGGATCTGCGTCTTCTTCAGCGCGTTGTTCAGCGCCGCGAAGTTCTCCAGCCCGAACAGGTCGTCCATGTAGACGATGGTGATCGTCTTCACGTTCTGCGCCACCAGCATGTCGACCAGCGCGCCCATCATCTTGTCGGGCTGTTGCAGCAGCGAGAAGAAGAAGGGCAGGCGCATGTCGATCAGCTTGCGCGACAGGGCGGTGGGCGCCAGCAGCGGGTAGCCGAAGCGGTTGGCCAGCGGTGCGACCGCGAAGTTGGCACCCGACCCCCAGGGCGGCAGCACGAGGTCGACCTTGTCGCTGCCCATGAGCTTCTCGAAGGTGCGCACGCAGGTCTCGGTCTCGCTGCGGTCGTCGTAGCCGATGAGCTCGATCGGCCGCTTCGTGCCCTTCACCGACAGGCCGCCCGCGGCGTTGACCTGCTCGGCCCACAGCAGGTAGTTGGGTTCCTGGCTCACCTGCGCGCCCGCGGCCCAGGGGCCGGTGCGGGCGATGGCGTAGCCGATGCGAACGGGCGCACTCTGCGCGAACAGCTGCGGCGCGACGGCGGCCGCGCCCAGCGCAGTAGCCGTGCCCTGAATCCAGTGGCGGCGAGTCGGGTGAAGCATGAGGGTCTCCTTCCGGGCGTCGGTATGCGCCCGCTGACCGGGATCGTAGAAACGCACGCCCTTTGCCGCTGTGCCTGCCGCGCACAAAGCACTTGACGCAGCGTGCAGGCGCCTAGTGGTTAACCCGCAAAGGCGAGGGCTTTGCGGGCACTCCACAATGCGCGGCATCCCGCTGCCGTGCTGCAATCTTTCGTCTTCACTGCTTTCGCCCCATGACCGCGTCCCTGCTCCTGTCCACCGACGCCATCCCGCCGAAGGAACGCGGGCCGCTGTGGTGCGAGTGGGTGTGGCGCCACTTCGGCGGCCTCGGCTCCGACCTGTATGGCGACAGCGATTTCGACGGCCACCTGGCGTCCTCGCACGCGGGAGACGTGATCCTCACGCGGCTGGAGGCGAATCGCCACCGCGTGCTGCGCACGCCGCAGATGGCGCGCCTGAGCGATGCGCCCTACCTGAAGATCGTCGCGCCCTGGCAGGGATCGGCCGAGGTCACGCAGCGCGGGCGCGCGGCGGCGGTGCGCGCGGGCGGCTGGACGCTGTACGACACCACGCTCGACTACACCGTGGCCAACCCCGAGCGCAGCGACCACCTCATCGTGATGCTGCCAAAAGACCAGATCGCCTCGCCCGCGCTGCCGCTGGGCGACCTCGTGGCGCGGCGCATCGGCGGCGACAGCGGCATCTCGCGCGTGGCGCTGGAGACCATGCGCAACACCTACCTGGAGCTGCCCCACATGAGCGAGGCCGCCGCGCGCGGCGCGGGCGAGCTGCTGATCCAGCTGGTGCGCCTGTCGCTCATGGAGCTGGCGGGCCACAGCACCGCCCAGACCCAACGCGAGGCGCTGAAAGACCGCATCCACCGCCACGTGGCGCAGAACCTGCGCGACCCGGCGCTGTCGATCGACGGCATGGCGCTGGCCCTGCGTTGCAGCAAGCGCCTGCTGCACCAGGCCTTCGCGGGCGACGACGACACGCTCACCGGCTACATCCAGCACCAGCGGCTGGCGGCCAGCATCCGCGACCTGATCGATCCCGCGAACGCCGCGCGCTCGATCACCGACATCGCCTTGGGCGCGGGCTTCGGCAACCTCTCGCACTTCAGCCGCGTGTTCCGCGCGCACACGGGCGGCAGCCCGAGCGAGTTCAGGCGGCAGGCGACGACGCGCTAGCGGCCTTGCGGGCCAAGAAATCCCCCAAACGTGGGATGTTCCTCTACACATGTGCGCCCGAAGAATGCCGGACTTCCGCGCCCCTTCGCTTGTGCCGGATCTGCGGCGGGCGCTCGAACGGCCGACGGACAGCGGCAACGAATCTGCTCCTGCACGGAGTCAAAAACCTGAACAGAAAGAACCATGAATACGTTGAAATCCGTCGGCTTTTCATTGCTTGTTGCTGCGTCGTTCACGGCCTGGGGCGCCAGTCCGTTCTTTTATCCACGCACGCCCGATGTCTCCCGCTTTGCCACGCCTCCTTCCTGGTTGCTCAATGCCAAGGGAGATGACGGCTACGTGATGGTCACGGCGGAAACTGATCTGCCACAAGACAAAGGCTGTGTCGCGCTCGGCGATGCGGGATGGTTGAAGACCTTCTTCAAGAAGGAGATACAACTGTCGACCTCTATCGTCATTGATGGTCTCGATGCACCGCAAAGTGGCCGCGAGACGATGCTCCTGACACTGGACGGCAGAAAAAACGCGGGCGGATGCGTTCTTGCCAGTACCGCGCAACAACTCGTTGTGCCCTTGACGCCGACAAGAAAGATTGGTCCTGGCGATCCGGGCGACCTGAAGTTCACTGTGCTCGTTCGGTCCACAACCGAGTCCAAGGCAAATCTCGTTGCTCCGGCGCAATCGATGTTGGCCGTGGCGGCGGTCTTTGCGACCGGAGGCGCCGCAACGACCGTGTCTGGCCTTTCCACGGCATTGACCAAGCCGGCGTTCGATCGAGCGGAGAAGTTCATAGACCTTCAGTTTGGCAACACCCTGCCTTCACAGAAGACCGCGTCACTTACTTGGAGGGACCACATCTACACTGGTGTCCAAACAGTTCAAGTGCCGGTTTACATCGGAGAGGCCAAAGGTGGACAGACGGCTTCGCAGGCCAGCGAAGCCTTGCAGAAACTTGCCCCCGAAGAAGCCAAAAAAGCGTTCACGGTTCGACTCCAATTCCGGTACTACAAATCGGTGTTTGATCCCACGCTGACGGCCGAGTCGGCGGTCCCGTCAATCGATACAGTGGGATCCGCCGATGTGCTCGCCTATCCGAATCGCCCGGAGCAGCTGACCTTGCTCCAGATCTTGATGGGTGGAGGCGCCCCATCCAACTTGCTTCAAAGATTGGGGACCTCTTCGGGTGGTGAACTCGCAGAGGCTTGTTCCGACGTGCTTCAAGTCCTGTCCAAAGCCGGACTGAACAAGCTGGATCGTGCGATCACCCTGAAATCTTTTCTCGACGTTGCGAACAAGGGCGTCGATTGGTACGGCAACGCCAAATATGAGAGCTGCTTTGCGAAGCACCAGGACATCAGGCAAATAGTTCGTCAGGTGTATGGCAACGAACCCAGCGTCAAGTTCGTCAGTCTCGAAGCTCAGTCGCTGCCTGGGGTAGCGTCGGCCAGCCAGCGGATGTGGGAAGAGAGCGTTCCGCTCTTGAGCCGTGTTCAGCGTGCATTGCGTGCCGAAGTCAGCCGAGAAGAGCTGATGATGACGGTGACCGCAAATGATGACATTGCACTCAGCATCAGCTCCGCCGGCTGGCCCGTGCTTGCGCCTGCGGCTAATGGTTCGGATACAGCCGCGCCGATTGCCAGGAAAAGCCCCGGAATCCAGAGGTTGGTGGCGAAGCAGATCAAGTCGGCCGGTTGCTTCATGGCCGGCGCTGATCCCGCGAAGGAGAACGCGATGCTCTTGCTCGACGAGCAAGATGAGGTTTGGCTCGCAAAATTCGGGTATGGGACAGGTGAAGGTCGAAAAATCCAGAGTGTCGATTTGTCGAAGCTCAAAAGCACGTCAGATTGGAGCAATCACGTTTCGGAACTAAAGAAGCGCGCGCTCTTCCCTGAGGGTGGGGAGTGCAACTCGAAAATTCTGCCGAAGACTGTCTAGGTCGATTCACCGAATAACGAAGACTTGACCGATGGTCGATAAGTGCCCAATCCGCCGACCGTCGACTGTTTTGAGGTGCGTTCTCCGGATTCACTGCGTCATCCACACTGCACGGCGCATACACCTTGGCGAGCACGTCGCGCGCACCGTCCTTACCGTGCGCCAGCGATAGGCGGGCGCCGCGCACCCGAATCTAGGCCGAGAAGTCGCACGGAGCCTCGGCCTGGCGATGTTCAAGCTGCCGGTGGCCGTGCCGCCCGAGCAGGTGCTGCAGGCCTGGCATCCACGCGACGACGTGGGCCCGGCGCACCGTTGTCTCCGCGATGTGCAGGCCCCGATGCGCGGGCGCGCGTTGGCGGCACACCGCGCGCCGCTTGCAGAGTTGCCATGAATGCTTAAGCAGCGCTTGTGTAGAAGCGGGTATCAAACTTAAATCTTCTTGGTTAACTGGTTTCGCAACGAGCGTTGCCGGCTCAAAAAAAAGATGCATTAACGCGTGCGCAGCCTCGGGAGCGACGCTTCCCGCTGGTATGGTCGTGCGCGCAATTCAGCTCCACGCCATCACGCCCGTTGTCGACGCATTGGGTACTTGCTTCACATGCCCCTTCGTCACGACCGCATCTTTCCGCGCTACGCGTTCTACTGTGTGCTGGCCGGCCTGGCCGCGATCTATGTCTTCTGCGCCATGGTGCTGGTGCCGGCAAAGATCTACATCCTTCCGTACCTCATCACGCCGGACTTCGTGCGCTACAAGGGCGCCTTCTTCGTGCTGGTGCTGGCGATCCCGGCCGCGATCTACCTGATCTGCTGGAAGGGCAGCGACTTCTTCGCGTGGCTGCGCACCCCGCAGGTGCTGACGCTGACCGCGCACGGCCTGCAGCTGGGCACGCAGACGGTTGCCTTTGCCGACGTGACGCGGCTGCGCCATCGCCACAACCGCAACCACCTGCTGCTCACCACCCGCGACGGCCAGACGCTGCGCCTTCGGCTCGACCTGTGGGACGACCCGTATGCGCTCGTCGCCGAAGTGGAAGAGGCCGTCGGCGAGGTGCTGCGCCACGACGTGGAGCGGCGCCTCCATGCCGGCGACACCGTGCCCTTCGGCGCGCTGGCCCTCAATGCCGAAGGGCTGGTGCACAAGGGCCAGCTCATCGCGTGGTCGAGCATAGACACCATCCGCACGCAGTCGGACGCCGAAGCGATGGACGTCGACGAGCACCTGCTCATCGTCGCCAACGGCAAGACCCGCAAGATCGATCGCTCGAAGATCGACAACGAGCCGGTGCTGATGAGCTGCCTCATGCAACGCCTGCCGTCGGCCTGACTCCCTCTTCTTTTTCTTTCTTCAATCTCCAAAGTACAGCGACTCCAAAATGGAAATCTACAGCTCCGCCAGCCAACAGGAAAAAACCCGCCAGGACCGCCCCGTCTTCTACTCCCGCACACGGCTGATCGCCGGTGCCACGCTCTGGGTGGTGGTCGCGGTCGTGCTCGCCGTGCTGTGCATCCGCGCGCAGGACAAGAACATCGGCATCCTCATTGCGGCGGGCTTCGGCCTGCTGGCCGCTTGGCTGGCCGTCAAGTGCATCCGTACGCTGGCCAACATCGCAACGCCCGCCTTCGTCATCGGCCGCCAGGGCCTGACCTTCGAGAACGGCCTGCTGCTGCCGTGGCACAACATCGTCGAGAACACCTGGGTCAACCAGGACTACATGGGCATTCCCATCGGCAAGCAGATCCAGATCAAGACCGATCTGCCCAAGCCGAAGGCCCGCGTGCTGCGCCGCGCGACGGCGCTGGAGATTTCGGGCGACGAGTACCTCGCGCTGTGCGACGCCTATGCGGCGTGACGGGCAACAACCGCGCGTTTGAGCCGCCAGGCGCCTGCTGGTAGGCTGGCGGGCCGCCATCCTCCGGGCTCGCTTTCGCGGGCCTCCCGCGCATGAACGCCTCTCACCGCCGGCCGGTTCCGCTGAACAAGGCCTACCGTCTCCTGAACCACGGACCCACCGTCCTCGTGAGCGCCGCGCACGATGGCCGGCGCAACATCATGGCCGCGGCCTGGGCCATGCCGCTGGACTTCGATCCGCCCAAGGTGGCCGTGGTGCTCGACAAGAGCACCTGGACGCGCGTGCTGCTCGAAGGCGCGGGCACCTTTGCGCTGCAGGTGCCCACGCGCGCGCAGCTCGACCTGACCGAGGCGCTGGGCAACAGCTCGGGCCGCGAGATCGCCGAGCGCGACGGCAGCGACAAGTTCGCCGCCTACGGCCTCTCGACCTTCGCGGGCGAGGTCACCGGCACGCCGCTGCTCGAAGGCTGCGCGGCCTGGCTCGAATGCCGGTTGCTGCCCGAGCCGCCGATCCAGCAGCGCTATGACCTGTTCCTGGGCGAGGTGATCGCGGCGCAGGCCGATGCGCGCGTGTTCTCGGAAGGCCGCTGGCATTTCGAGGGGCATGACGACCTGCGCACGCTGCACCACGTGGCGGGCGGGCACTTCATCGTCGACGGCGAGGCGGTCGATGCGAAGGCGCTGTCGCGCCTAGCGCCGTAGCCTGCATGCCGGACCTGAACCAGATCATCACCGTGGTCGGCTACAGCCTCATGGGCCTGCTGGCGGCCATGATGGGTTCGCTGGGCCTGGCGGCGCTGTGGACCTGGCGCGACTGGCCCGGCGCCGACCGCCTGACCGGCCTGGCCGCGCGGCTCGCGATCCTCACGTGGATGGTGGGTGGCGTGATGCTGATCGTCGGCGGGCTGGCGATGGCCGGGCTGGCGACCTGGGTCATCTTCTGGGCGTCCAAGCCGCTGCCGTCCACGGTGCTCGGTATCGCGGGCTACGTGGCCTCGCGGGCCGTGCTCGTGGGCATGGCGGTGCTGCTGGTGCGCAAGGGCTGCCTGGTGCTCTCCGCCTGGTGGGGCGCGAGGAAAGAAGAGGGCGCGCTCGAAGCGCCAGGCAGCGCTACAGCACGAAAGGAATGAAGCGTCGCGTGCCGCGCATGTACGCGCGGTAGTCGTCGCCGAAATGCGCGAGGCATTCCTTTTCGTCGCGCAGCGCCGTCAGGAAAAGGAACAGCGTGGCCGCGAGCACCAGCGCCAGCGTGAGCCAGGTGAACTGCTTGAGGAAGGCGCCCCAGGCCAGCAGCATCAGCGCCGTGTACATCGGGTGGCGGATGTAGCGGAAGGCGCCGGTGGTCACCAGCGCCGAGGTCTTTTCGAAACCGTACAGGGCCGGGTCGTCGTTGCGCGCCTCGCTCGGCTTGCCCTGCGCCTTGAGCAGCCGCACCGCGTGGATCGGCAGCCAGATCGACAGCGCCAGCAGCACGCATGAGAGCAGCTGCGTGAACGAGAGCGGATCGACATGCCACACCGGCAGGTTCAGCACGATCAGCACCAGCATGCATTCCCACGCGAAGAAGCGGTAGAAGCCGTGCGAGCCGGGCTGGCTCAGCGGCCCGCGCGACACGTACAGCAGCGCGGCCGTGCCGGCGACGAAAAGAAAGAGCTGGAACCAGAGGAGCATGGCGGCCGAATTTACACGGCCCGCAAGACTCAGCCGGAGATCGAAAACCCGCCGTCGACCGGGATGGCGGTGCCGGTCACGTAGTCGGAGGCGGCGCTGGCCAGGAACACGGCCGTGCCCGCGATGTCCGAAGGCTGGCCCCAGCGGCCGGCGGCGGCGCGCGTCTTCACGCGCTCGTACAGGCCCGGGATCTGGGTGCGCGCACCGTCGGTCAGCTCGGTCTCGAACCAGCCCGGAAGGATGGCGTTGACCTGGATCTGGTCGGCCGCCCACGAGAGCGCGGTCGACTTGGTGAGCTGCACGATGCCGGCCTTGCTCGCGGCGTAGGCCGGCGCGTAGGGCGCGCCGAAGATCGACATCATCGAGCCGATGTTGATGATCTTGCCGCCGCCCGCCTTCTTGAGATGCGGGTGCGCGGCGCGGCTGCACAGGAAGGCGCTGGTGAGGTTGGTGTCCATCACCTGGTGCCACTCGGCCAGCGCGAGCTGGTCGACCGGCTTGCGCACCGTGGTGCCGGCGTTGTTCACGAGGATGTCGAGCCGGCCGCAGCGCGCGGCGACCTCGTCGAAGGCCTGCTGCACCGAGGCTTCGTCGGTCACGTCGAGTGCGAGCGCGAAGCTGTCGCTGCCCAATGCCTTCAGCGATTCGACCGCGGCGGCCGACTTCTGCGCATTGCGCGCCGCAATGATGACGCGGGCGCCGGCCTTGGCGAGGCCCTGCGCCATGCCGAGGCCGATGCCGCCGTTGCCGCCGGTGACGAGCGCGACTTTTCCTGTGAGATCGAACATCAGGGGGAGCTTTAGGTGGTGGGTTTCTTGGAGACGAGCGTCAGGATATCGTAGCTCGCGACCAGTTCGCCCAGCTGGTTGGTCACCTCCACGTCCCAGGCCACCACGCCCTGGCCCTGGCCGCTCGCGTCCTTCTTGTTGCGGTCGATCTTGCGCTTGCAGGTCAGGCGCGCCTGGATGGTGTCGCCGATGCCCACGGGCTTGACGAAGCGCAGCGTGTCCAGGCCGTAGTTGGCCAGCACCGGGCCGGGCGAGGGCGACACGAACAGGCCCGCGGCCGCCGACAGCACGAAGTAGCCGTGCGCGATGCGCTTGCCGAAGGGCGAAGCCTTGGCCGCCTCTTCGTCGAAGTGCATGTAGAAGTAGTCGCCCGAGATGCCGCCGAAGGCGACGATGTCGGCCTCACCCACCGTGCGGCGGTGCGTGAGCAGCGAGTCGCCGATGCGCAGTTCCTCGAAGTAGCGGCGGAAGGGGTGCACCTCGCTCTCGCGCAGCGCGGCGCCGCGCACGTGCTCGCCGGTCACGGCCGCGAGCATGGTGGGCGAGCCCTGCAGCGCGGCGCGTTGCAGGTAGTGCTTCACGGCGCGCAGGCCGCCGAGCTCTTCGCCGCCGCCCGCGCGGCCCGGGCCGCCGTGCTTGAGCACCGGCAGCGGCGAGCCGTGGCCGGTCGATTCGGCGGCGGCTTCGCGGTCGAGCACCAGCAGGCGGCCGTGCCAGGCGGCGGCGACCGGGATGGCCTTGGCCGCGATGGCCGGGTCGCGCGTGACCAGCGTGCCCACGAGGCTGCCCTTGCCGCGCGCGGCCAGTGCCAGCGCTTCGTCGATGCCGTCGTAGGGCATGAGCGTGCTGACGGGGCCGAAGGCCTCGACGTCGTGCGCCGCATCGTGTTCGAGCGGCTTGCGGCTCAAGAGCAGCGTGGGCGCGAAGAACGCGCCTTCGCTCACGCCGTCGCCCACCGGCGCGAAGCCGTCGCGTTCGCCGTACACCAGCTCCGCGCCCTGCAGCAGCGTGGCGACGCGCTCGGCCACGTCGGCCTGCTGGTCGCGCGAGGCGAGGGCGCCCATGCGCACGTCTTCGCGCGACGGGTCGCCGATGACGGTCTTGGCCAGTCGTGCGCGCAGCTTCTCGGCCACCGCATCGAGGTGCTGGCGCGGCACGATCGCGCGGCGGATGGCGGTGCACTTCTGGCCGGCCTTGATGGTCATCTCGCGCGCCACCTCCTTCACGAAGAGGTCGAACTCCTCGTCGTCGGGCGTCACGTCGGGCGCGAGGATCGCGCAGTTGAGCGAGTCGGCCTCGGCGTTGAACGGGATCGACTGGCGCACCAGGTTCGCGTTCACGCGCAGCTTGGCGGCGGTGTCGGCCGAGCCGGTGAAGGTGACCACGTCGGGCCCTTCGAGGCGGTCGAGCAGGTCGCCGGTGCTGCCGATCACGAGTTGCAGGCTGCCCTCGGGCAGGATGCCCGACTGCACGATGAGCTTCATCAGCGCCTCGGTGAGGTAGCTGGTGGCCGTGGCCGGCTTGCCGATGCAGGGCATGCCCGCGAGGAAGCTGGGCGCGAACTTCTCGAGCAGGCCCCACACCGGGAAGTTGAAGGCGTTGATGTGCACCGCCACGCCGCCGCGCGGCACCAGGATGTGCGTGCCCGCGAAGCCGCCCTTCTTGCCCAGCGGGAAGGCCGGGCCTTCGTGCACGAGGTTGCCCGAAGGCAGCTCGTTGGTGCCGATGCTGGCGTAGGCGCTGAGCGTGCCGGCGCCGCCCTCGATGTCGATCCAGCCGTCGGCGCGCGTGGCACCGGTGTGGGCCGACACGGCATACAGCGCTTCCTTGTTCGCGGCCAGGTACTTGGCCAGCGCCTTCAGGCGTTCGGCGCGCTGCTGGAAGTCGAGCTTCATGAGCGCGGGGATGCCGACGCGGCGCGCGTGCGCCAGCGCCTCGGCGAAGTCGATGGCCTCGGCGTGCGTGCTTGCCACGGCCTGGCCGTTGACGGCGCTGCGCAGCGATTGCGCGGCTTGCTGGCCGATCCAGCGGCCGGCGATGTAGCTTTGAAGGGTGGTCATGGCGCGTGTCCTTTGAAGAGGGAAGGCGCAGCGGCGCGGTGCGCGCGCTGCGCGGGGGTCATTTCTTGTTGCCGATGCCCAGGTAGGTATCGATGATTCGCTGGTCGTGCAGCAGATCGCCGGCATTGCCTTCGAGCGCCACGGCGCCCATTTCGAGCACGTAGGCGCGGTCGGCCACCTGCAGCGCGGCGCGGGCGTTCTGTTCCACCAGCAGCACCGAGACGCCGTGCTTGCGCAGCTGCGACACCACGCGCAGCACCTCGCGCACCACCAGCGGGGCCAGGCCCAGCGAGGGTTCGTCGAGCATCAGCAGGCGCGGGCGCGCCATGAGCGCGCGGCCGATGGCCAGCATCTGGCGCTCGCCGCCCGAGAGCGTGGAGGCCATCTGCGGACGGCGCTCCTTCAGGCGCGGAAAGATCTCGAAGATCTCGTCCATGCGCGCGCGCTGGTCACGCTGGCCCTTGCGCCACTGGTAGAAGCCGCCGAGCAGCAGGTTGTCTTCGACCGACATCTCGCCGAACAGCTCGCGCCGCTCGGGCACCAGTGCCACGCCGCGCGCGACCATGGTCTCGACGCCGGGGCGCGCGATGCGCTCGCCGTCCAGCGACAGCTTGCCGGTCGACTGCAGCAGGCCCATGGCCGCGCACAGCAGCGTGGTCTTGCCGGCGCCGTTGGGGCCGATCACGGTGACGATCTCGCCTTCGTTCACGTGCAGGCGCACGCTGTGCACCGCCTCGACGGTGCGGTAGGCGACGCAGAAGTCTTCCAGTTGAAGGATCGGGTGGCTCATCGGGCGTCTTCCAGCAGTTCGTCGTCTGCGCCGCCCAGGTAGGCCTCGAGCACGCGCGGGTTGGCCTGCACTTCGGCCGGTGTGCCGGTGGCGATCACGGTGCCGAACTCCAGCACGGTGATGCGGTCGGCGAGGTTCATCACGAACTCCATGTCGTGCTCCACCACGAGGATGCCCAGGCCTTCGGCGCGCAGCTGGCCCAGCAACTCCGACAGCGCACGCTTCTCCAGGTGGCGCAGGCCGGCGGCGGGTTCGTCCAGCAGGAGTACCGAGGGCTGGCCGGCGAGCGCGCGGGCGATCTCGACCACGCGCTGCTGTCCGAGTGACAACGAAGCGGCCGGCGTGTCGGCATGCGCGCCCAGGCCGCAGCGCTCGATCTGCTTGCGGGCTTCGGCCATCAGCGCGGCCTCTTCGGCGCGATCGAGCCGCAGCATCGCCGCGAGCCAGCCGCGCCTGGCGCGCAGGTGCGCGCCGAGCGCCACGTTCTCGACCACGCTGCGCTGGCCCAGCAGGCGCACGTGCTGGAAGGTGCGGCCCAGGCCGCGCGCCGCGAAGGCGCGCGAGGGGCGGCCCGACATGGCATCGCCTTCGAGTCGCACTTCACCCGAACTAGGGTCGTCCACGCCCGAGATCATGTTGAAGAAGGTGCTCTTGCCCGCGCCGTTCGGGCCGATCAGCGCATGGATCTCGCCGGCCTTCAGCGTCATCGAGATGTCGTTGTTGGCGATGAGGCCGCCGAAGCGCTTGCTGACCGCGTCGGCCTGCAACAGCATCGTGCCTGCCGTCGGCAGCACGCGCTGCGCGAGCTGCGCCGCCGGTGCAGTCGCGGTGGCCGCGGGCGCCTTGGCCACCGGCCGCACCCAGCGGCTCACGAGCCGCGCCAGCGTGGGCCACAGGCCGTCGGCAAAGCGCTGCAGCACGAACAGCATCAAGAGGCCGAACACCACCACCTCGAAATTGCCGCTGGTGCCCAGCAGCGCGGGCAGGATGTCCTGCAGCTTCTCCTTCAGCAGCGTGATCAGCGTGGCGCCGAGCACCGCGCCCCACAGGTGGCCCGCGCCGCCGACCACCGCCATGAACAGCATCTCGATGCCGATGTTCAGGTTGAAGGGCGTCGGGTTCACGAAGCGCTGCATGTGCGCGTAGAGCCAGCCCGACACCGCCGCCAGCAGCGCGGCCAGCACGAACAGCTTGATGCGGTGGCGCGCCGTGTCCACGCCCATCGACTCGGCCATGAGCCGGCCGCCCTTGAGCGCGCGGATGGCGCGGCCTTCGCGCGAGTCGAGCAGGTTGTGCAGCGCCCACAGCGCGAGCAGCAGCACGGCCCAGATCACCACGCCGAGCGCGCGCGGCGAGGCCAGCGAGATGCCCGCCACCACCAGCGGCGGCACGCCCGTGATGCCGGTCTGGCCGCCCAGGAACTCCATGTTGCCGAGCAGGAAGTACAGGCTCAGGCCCCAGGCGATGGTGCACAGCGGCAGGTAGTGGCCCGACAGCTTGAGCGTGACCGCGCCGAGCGCCCAGGCCAGCGCGAAGGTCAGCACCAGCCCGAGCAGCAGGCCGAGCCACGGCACCAGCGCCGAACCGGCGATGCCGCCGAGCCAGCCCGCGGCCGTGGGTGAAGTGCAGATCCACGCGGTGGCATAGGCGCCCATGCCGACGAACGCGGCCTGGCCGAAGGAGGTCATGCCGCCCACGCCGGTCAGCATGACCAGCCCGGCGGCGACCAGCGCGTACAGGCCGATGTTGCTGAGCACCGCGACGGTGAAGTCGGGCAGCCAGCCCCAGGCCAGCGCGAGCGCCACGATGCACACCAGCGTGAGCGTGCGCGGCGTGACCAGCGGACGGCCCGCGTGTGCCGTCGTGGTGGAAGAAGTGGTGGGCGACGCGCTCATTCCTCGTCCTCCACATGGTGGCTGCGCAGCGAACGCCACCACAGCACCGGAATGATCAAAGTGAACACCAGCACTTCCTTGTACGCGCTGGCCCAGAACGAAGAGAAAGCCTCCAGCAGGCCGACCAGCAGCGCGCCCGCGAGCGCCAGCGGGTAGCTCGCGAGCCCGCCGACGATGGCGGCCACGAAGCCCTTCAGGCCGATGAGAAAACCGGTGTCGTAGTAGACCGTGGTGATCGGTGCGATCAGCAGGCCCGACACCGCGCCGATGAGTGCCGCAAGCGCAAAGCTCAGGTCGCCCGACAGTTCGGTGGGAATGCCCGAGAGCCGCGCGCCCACGCGGTTGATGGCCGTGGCGCGCAGCGCCTTGCCGACCATGGAGCGGCCGAAGAACCAGAACATCGCAATCACCAGCAGCAGTGTGACGCCCACCACCACGAGCGACTGCCCGCTCACGGGGATGCCGCCGATGTCGAAGCGCACGTCGGAGAACGGCGTGGTGCGTGAACCTTCGGCACCGAAGAAGAACAGGCCCAGGCCGACCAGCACGCCGTGCAGCGCGACCGAGACGATCAGCAGCATCAGCACCGTGGCGTCGGCCAGCGGGCGGTAGGCCAGGCGGTACAGCAGCGGGCCCAGCGGCGCGATCAGCACCAGCGTGGTCACCGCCTGCATGGTCATCGACGTGGGCTTGAGGCCCAGCACCAGCACCGCGGCGATCGCCGGGAAGGCGACGCACCAGGTGAAGGCCGAGCGCCAGTCGATGGTCGCGCCGCGCTTCCAGCGCCACACCTCCACGGCCAGCGCCATGACGCCCAGCGCCACCAGCAGCCACAGCGTGGCCGGCGTGCGCCCGCCCTGCAGCGCCGCCATCGAGAGCGCGCCGAAGGCGACGAACTCGCCCTGCGGAATGAAGATCACGCGCGTGACCGAAAACACCAGCACCAGCGCGAGCGCCATCAGTCCGTAGACCGCGCCGTTCACGATGCCGTCCTGCCCCAGCAACAGGGCAATCTGCAAGTCCATATGAAAACCTTCGGGCGGGGCCCGTGCGTCAGATCAGATCAAGAGCGACCGTCGTTGCGGTCGTTGCCACAAACACCCATCGCGGCCTGTTCCAGAAACACCGAGGAACCGGCTTTGCCGGGCCTCTGGTGTTGCCCCCGGTAGGGGGTAGGAGAAGCGACACGAAGTGCGCGGAGCCTGGGGGCGAGCTTAGGGTTGGAATTTCCAGGCGCCGTTTTCGATCTTGACCATCACGCGCGCGCGCTGGTCCAGGCCCAGGTGGTCGGCCGCGGTCATGTTGAACACGCCATGCGCGCCCGACACGTCCTTGGTCTGCTCGAGCGCATCGCGCAGGGCGGCGCGGAACTCGGGCGTGCCCGGCTGGGCCTTCTTCAGCGCGACCGGCACGGCCGAACTCATCAACAGGCCCGCGTCCCAGGCGTGCGCGCCGAAGGTCGAGACCGTGCCCTTGCCGTAGGCGGCTTCATAGGCGGCGACGTAGGCGAGCGCAGACTTCTTCACGGGGTTGCTGGCGGGCAGCTGGTCGGCCACGAGCACCGGGCCGGCCGGCAGGAAAGTGCCGTCCACGTCCTTGCCGCCCACGCGCAGGAAGTCGGCGTTGGCCACGCCGTGCGTCTGGTACATCTTGCCGGTGTAGCCGCGCTCCTTGAGCGTCTTCTGCGGCAGCGCGGCCGGCGTGCCGGAGCCGGCGACCAGCACCGCGTCGGGCTTGGCCGACATGAGCTTCAGCGCCTGGCCGGTGACCGAGGTGTCGGAGCGCGCATAGCGCTCGTTGGCCACGATCTTGATCTTCTTCAGGTCGGCGGCTTTGGCGAATTCCTGCGACCAGCCTTCGCCGTACGCGTCGGAGAAACCGATGAAGCCGACCGTCTTCACGCCGTTGGCGGCCATGTGCTCGGCGATGGCCAGCGACATCATGATGTCGTTCTGCGGCGTCTTGAACACCCAC
Organism: Variovorax sp. GW821-FHT09D04; assembly: GCF_059416405.1. NCBI lineage: Bacteria > Pseudomonadati > Pseudomonadota > Betaproteobacteria > Burkholderiales > Comamonadaceae > Variovorax > Variovorax sp. GW821-FHT09D04. The sequence goes on along the minus strand of NZ_JBWKPA010000005.1, from coordinate 438,548 downwards.
TTCTTCTTGGCGTCCATCGGCTCGATGATGCGGGCCGAGGCGGCCACCGAGATCATCGGCGTCTGTGCTTCGCTGGCCACGTCGATCATCGCGAGCGAGGCCGGCGTGGTGGTCGAGCCCAGGATCACGTCGACCTTGTTCTCGGCGATCAGCTTGCGCGTGTTGTTCACGGCGGCCGTGGTGTCGGAGGCATCGTCCAGCACGATGTAGTTGATCTTCTGCCCGCCGATCGTCTTGGGCATCAGCGCGATGGTGTTCTTCTCGGGGATGCCGAGCGACGCCGCCGGCCCGGTGGCCGAGATGGTCACGCCGACGTTGACGTCGGCCCAGGCCGAGAGGGCCGTGGCGCACAGGGCGGCGATCAGCAGGGGCTTGAAGAATTTCATGGTTGGTTTGTCTCCGGGTTGAAAGGGGAAAGGCCGAGGGAAAAGCCGTGCGTTCAACGCTCGTCGAAGGACAGCGTGACGCGTTCGGTCAGGGGGTGGGCCTGGCAGGTCAGCACGAATCCCGCGGCCACCTCATTCTTGTCGAGCGCGAAGTTTCTTTCCATGCGGACTTCCCCGTCCACGCACTTCGCGCGGCAGGTGCCGCACACGCCCGAGGTGCACGAGAACGGCACCTCGAGCCCGGCCGCCGACGCCGCATCGAGGATGCTGGGCTGGCCCTCGGTGTAGGTGATCTCGCGCTGCAGGCCGTCGCGCACGATGGTCACGCGCGCCTGCTTGGCGTCGCCCGGCTGCGCCTCGTGCACCACCGCACCGACCTGGCTGGCCGAGGGCAGCGCGACGCCGAAGCGCTCGATGTGGATGCGGTCCTCGGGCACGCCCGCGGCGAGCAGCGCGGCCTCGGCCTCGTCGTTCATCTGGAACGGGCCGCACACGTACACGTGGTCGATCTGCGCGGCGGGCACCACCGAGGCCAGGAACTCGCCGATCTTCTCGCGGTTCATCACGCCGAAGCCCAGCGGCGAATCGGTGTGCTCGTCGGAGAACACGTGCTGCAGCACGAGCCGCGTCATGTAGCGGTTCTTCAGGTCCTCGATCTCTTCCTTGAACATCGTGGACTGCAGCTGGCGGTTGCCGTAGATCAGCGTGAAGCGGCTCTTGGGCTCGCGCGCCAGCACGGTCTTCATGATCGACAGGATCGGCGTGATGCCGCTGCCGCCGGCGATGCCGACGTGGTGGCGCGTGGCCTCGGGCTCGATGGGCACGAAGAAGCGGCCTTGCGGCGCCATCACCTGCAGGCTGTCGCCGGGTTGCAGGTGGGCGTTGATCCAGTTGGAGAACACGCCGCCGCGCACCTTGCGCACGCCGACGCGCAGCTCGCCGTCGTCGAGGCCGGCGCAGATCGAATAGGAACGGCGCAGGTCCTGGCCGTCGATGTCATGGCGCAGCGTGAGGTACTGGCCCTGCGTGAAGCCGAAGACTTCGCGCAGCGCGGGCGGCACCTCGAACGAGACGATGACGGCCTCGTGCGTGTCGGGCTCGATGGCCTTCACGCGCAGGGGGTGGAAGAGGGTGCTCATCGTGGGCGTGCCTCAGATAGGCTTGAAATGTTCGAAGGGTTCGCGGCAGGCCATGCAGCGGTACAGGGCCTTGCAGGCGGTGGAGCCGAAGGCCGACAGGCGCTCGGTGCGCTCGCTCGCGCAGCGCGGGCAGGCGATGCGCTCGCCGGCCATGCGGCCGAAGAGCTTGATCGGCACGGCGGTGTTGGAGGCCTGCTCGGGCGTGAGGTGCGCGGGCGGCGCGATGCCGTAGGCCTTGAGCTTGTCGCGGCCTTCGTCGCTGATCCAGTCGCTGGTCCAGGCGGGTGCGCGGCGCAGCGTGGCGCGCGCGCGGCCCAGGCCTGCGTGCTCGATGGCGGCCAGCACGTCGTGCTCGATGGCTTCGGTCGCGGGGCAGCCGGAGTAGGTCGGCGTGAGCACGATCTCCAGGCCGTCGTCGTGTTCGATCACCTCGCGCACGATGCCCAGGTCGCAGACCGACACGGCCGGCACCTCGGGGTCGGGCACGGTGTGCAGCACGGCCCACGCCGCATCAATGCGCGACGCCACGGCGTTCGTCACCACACGCCTCCGGGGAAGCTGCGCTGCAGGTGCTGCATCTCGGCCAGGATGTAGCCCATGTGCTCGCTGTGCACGCCGTGCTTGCCGGTGCTGCGGAAGGCGGCTTCCTTCGGCATGGCGAGGCCGGCGGCGTCGAGCACCTGCTGCATCTCGGCCAGCCACGGCTCGCGCAGTTCGCTCCAGGCCGGGCCGAGGCCGCTGGCGCTGGCCTGCGCGTCGACGTCGTCGCTGTCGAACAGCTCGGGCACGTAGAGCCACAGCTGCTTGAGCGCCTTCTCGGTGCGGCGGCGCGATTCGTCGGTGCCGTCGCCCAGGCGCACGACCCAGTCGGCCGAGTGCTGCTGGTGGTAGCGCGCTTCCTTCAGTGCCTTGCCGGCGATGGCGGCCACCTCGGCGTCGCTCGATGCGGCCAGGCGTTGCCACAGCAGCTTGAGCAGCGTGGCGACCATGGTGTTGCGCAGCACGGCAAAGGCGAAATCGCCGCGCGGCAGCTCCACCAGCGTGAGGTTGAAGTAGTCGCGCTCGTCGCGCAGGTAGGCGAGCTGGTCTTCGTCGTGCGCGCGGCCGGCGCCTTCGAGCTGGCCGGCGTGCGTGAGCACGGCGCGGGCCTGGCCGACGAGGTCGAGCGCGATGTTGGCCATCGCGATGTCTTCTTCGAGCACCGGTGCGTGGCCGCACCATTCGCCCAGGCGCTGCGCGAGCACCAGGCAGGTGTCACCGATGCGCAGCAGGTAGTGCACGGCGGGCGTGCGGTTCAGTTCGATCGAGGCTTGCATGGCGTGCCGTTCCTGGCTCACATGTGGTCCACGGACTTGGGCAGTGCGTAGAAGGTGGGGTGGCGGTACACCTTGTCTTCGGCCGGGTCGAAGAACATGTCCTTGTCGCCCGGGTCGCTGGCCACGATCTGGTCGGAGCGCACCACCCAGATGCTGCTGCCTTCCTGGCGGCGCGTGTAGACGTCGCGCGCCATCTGGATCGCCATCTTGGGGTCGGCCGCGTGCAGGCTGCCGCAGTGCTTGTGATCGAGGCCGGCCTTGCTGCGCACGAACACTTCCCACAGGGGCCACTCTTGCTTCACTTCGGTGCTCATGCTGCTTCCTTCAAAGGTTGTTTGTTGGCGTGGGCCATCGCGGCTTCGCGCACCCAGGCGCCGTCGTCCCAGGCGTCCACGCGGGCCTGCAGGCGTTCGCGGTTGCAGGGGCCGTCGCCGGCGATCACGCGCCAGAATTCGCTCCAGTCGATGACGCCGAAGTCGTGCGCCTGGCGTTCTTCGTTCCACTTGAGGTCGGGGTCGGGCAGGGTCACGCCGAGGATCGCGGCCTGCTCGACGGTGGCGTCGATGAACTTCTGGCGCAGCTCGTCGTTGCTGAAGCGCTTGATGCCCCAGCGCATCGACTGCGCCGAGTTGGGCGACTGGTCGTCGGGCGGGCCGAACATCATGATCGAGGGCCACCACCAGCGGTTGACCGCGTCCTGCACCATCGCCTTCTGCGCGTCGGTGCCGTGGGTCATCATGGTCAGCAGCGACTCGTAGCCTTGGCGCTGGTGAAAGCTTTCTTCGCGGCAGATGCGGATCATGGCGCGCGCATACGGTGCGTACGAGCAGCGGCAGATCGGCACCTGGTTCATGATGGCCGCGCCGTCGACCAGCCAGCCGATGGTGCCCATGTCGGCCCAGCTGAGCGTGGGGTAGTTGAAGATCGAGCTGTACTTGGCCTTGCCCGTGTGCAGCGCGTCGAACATCTGGTCGCGCGAGGTGCCCAGCGTTTCGGCGGCGGCGTACAGGTACAGGCCGTGGCCGCCTTCGTCCTGCACCTTGGCCAGCAGGATGGCCTTGCGCTTGAGCGTGGGCGCGCGGCTGATCCAGTTGCCCTCGGGCAGCATGCCGACGATTTCCGAATGCGCGTGCTGGCTGATCTGGCGCACCAGCGTCTTGCGGTAGTGCTCGGGCATCCAGTCTTTCGCCTCGATGAAGTCGCCGGCGTCGATGCGCGCGTCGAAGCGTTCCTCGAGACGCAGCTCGTCGGCGGAGCGCACGGCCTTCTGCTTGCCGTCGCCTGCGTCCTTGCCCATCGTGTCCATGGCCTGGGTGTACATGTGCGTGTCCTTTCGGTGCGGTGTGTGGGGCGCGGGCGGTTCAGCGCGGGCGCGTGTCGACGACGCGCCGGGCCTTGCCGGTCTGCGTGCGTTCCATTTCGTCGGGGCCGTGCACGACCACGCGGGTGGAGATGCCGATGAGCGTCTTCACGCGGTGCTGCACCCACTCGGAGATGGCGTTGCGGTCGGCCGCGGCGGCTTCGTGCGGCGTGAGTTCGCAGTGCACCTCGACCTGGTCGAGCAGGCCTTCGCGGCTCACGCGCACCTGGTACAGGCCGGTGAGGGCGCTGTGCGCGAGCACGATCTCTTCCACCTGCGTGGGGAAGACGTTCACGCCGCGGATGATCATCATGTCGTCGCTGCGCCCGACGATCTTGCCCATGCGGCGGAACGCGCGCGAGGTGGGCGGCAACAGGCGCGTGAGGTCGCGCGTGCGGTAGCGCACGATCGGCATCGCTTCCTTGCTCAGCGAGGTGAAGACCAGTTCGCCTTCTTCGCCGTCGGCCTTCAGCTCGCCCGTTTCGGGGTCGATGATCTCGGGGTAGAAGTGGTCTTCCCAGATCACCGGGCCGTCCTTGCTCTCGACGCATTCGCTGGCCACGCCCGGGCCCATCACTTCACTCAGGCCGTAGATGTCGACCGCGTCGATGCCGGCGCGGGTCTCGATGTCGCGGCGCATGGCTTCGGTCCACGGCTCGGCGCCGAAGATGCCGACCTTGAGCGAGCTGTCCTTCGCATCGAGGCCCTGGCGCTCGAACTGCTCGATGATCACCTGCATGTAGCTGGGCGTGACCATGATGATGTCGGGCTTGAAGTCCTGGATGAGCTGCACCTGCTTCTCGGTCTGGCCGCCCGACATCGGGATGACGGTGCAGCCCGCGCGTTCGGCGCCGTAGTGCGCACCCAGGCCGCCGGTGAAGAGGCCGTAGCCGTAGGCGACGTGGATCATGTCGCCGGGCCGTCCGCCCGCTGCGCGGATCGAGCGCGCGACGAGGTCGGCCCAGGTGTCGATGTCGTTCTTGGTGTAGCCCACCACGGTCGGCTTGCCGGTGGTGCCCGACGACGCGTGGATGCGCGCGACCTGCGTGCGCGGCACGGCGAACATGCCGAAGGGGTAGTTGTCGCGCAGGTCGGTCTTCACCGTGAACGGGAATTTCGACAGGTCGGCCAGTGACTTCAGGTCGTCGGGGTGCACGCCCTTGGCATCGAAGGCCTGGCGGTAGTGCGGCACGTGGTCGTAGGCGTTGCGCAGCGTGGCGCGCAGGCGCGTGAGCTGCAGGGCGGCGATCTCGTCGCGGCTGGCGGTTTCGATCGGGTCGAGGTCGCCGGGGGCGGGGCGTTTCACGGTCATGGTGGGGTGTCTCCTCAAGCGGCCGGGACGGCCGGCCGACCCTTGGCGGTGTACGAGCGACCGCGGAACATCGCGATGCGCTCGCCGCGCTGGTTGGTGATTTCGGTGTCGTACACGCCGGTGCGCCCGGCCTTGGAGACTTCGAAGCAGCGCGCGGTGAGCACGTCGCCCTCGCGCGCCGGCGCGAGGAAGTCGATGGCGAAGCCCGAGGCCACGGTCAGCTCGTTGTACGAGTTGCAGGCGAAGGCGAAGGTGGAATCGGCCAGCGTGGCCATGAAGCCGCCGTGGCAGATGGCGTGGCCGTTGAGCATGTCGGGGCGCACGCGCATCTCGAGCGTGGCCTGGCCGGGGCCGACCTCCACGATGCGCATGCCCAGGCCCTTGCTGGCGTTGTCGTTCGCGAACATGCCGTCGCGCACGTACTCGGCGGTCTGTTGCGGGGTGCGGGAAGCGTCGGTCATCTCAGCGGTCCTTGAACACCGGGGCGCGCTTGGCGCGGAAAGCCTCGACACCTTCGCGGTAGTCGTCGGCGTTGCCCATCTCGCGTTGGATGCGCGCTTCTTCGGCAAGTGCCGCGCCCAGGTCGAGGTTTTGCGCGGCGGCCATGGCCTCGCGGGTGGCGACCAGGGCGCGTGTGGGCATGCCGGCCAGGCGCGCCGCCAGCGCGGCGGCGGTGTCGGGCAGGGTCGCGTCGTCCACGCACTGCCAGATCAGGCCGATGCGCGCGGCGTCTTCGGCGGGCAGCTTGTCGCCCAGCATCGCGATGCCCAGCGCGCGCGCCGGGCCCACGAGGCGCGGCAGCAGCCAGGTGCCGCCGGTGTCGGGCACGAGGCCGATCTTGGTGAAGGCCTGGATGAAGCTGGCCGAGCGGCCGGCCACGACGAGGTCGCAGCACAGCGCGAGGTTGGCGCCCGCGCCGGCCGCCACGCCGTTGACGGCGGCAACCACCGGCACCGGCATCGAGCGCAGGCGTGCGACCAGCGGGCCGTAGTAGGTGGAGATGACGTGGCCCAGGTCCTTGGGCGCGGCGCCGGGCGTCGGGTCGGGCGCGACCGACGGGTCGGCCAGGTCCTGCCCCGCGCAGAAGGCGCGGCCGGCGCCGGTGAGCACCACGCAGCGCACGCTGCTGTCGGCGGCCGCGGCTTCGAGTGCGGCCAGCAACTCGGCGTGCAACCCGGTCGTGAAGCTGTTGAGCGCCGCGGGGCGGTTCAGGCTCAGCGTGCGGACGGCGCCGGCGTTGCTGATGAGTACCAAAGGCTCAGTCATGCGTGTCTCTTTCATCCTTTGTGGGGACGGCTCGGTGCGTAAACACTATTGACCGACCGTTCGGTTGATTTTAGGATCGACCTCGATTCCGGCACAAGCGGGGTGCATTCAGGGCAAACCCTGAGGCCTGCAAAAAACAAGGAGACCGAATGCCCAGCTATTCCATCGACGGCGTGATTCCTGTCGTCGACCCGAGCGCCTACGTGCATCCCACGGCCGTGCTGATCGGCGACGTGATCGTCGGCCCGAACTGTTATGTCGGCCCCTGCGCCAGCCTGCGCGGCGACTTCGGCCGCATCGTGCTGCAGGAGGGCTCGAACGTGCAGGACCACTGCTGCATCCACGGCTTTCCCGACAACGACACGGTGGTGGAGGTCAACGGCCACATCGGCCACGGCGCGATCCTGCACAGCTGCATCGTGCGGCGCGACGCGCTGGTGGGCATGAACGCGGTGGTGATGGACGAGGCCGAGGTGGGCGAGAAAGCCATCGTCGCGGCCTGCGCCTTCGTGCCCGCCGGCATGAAGGTGCCCGCGCGCTCGCTCGCGGCGGGCATCCCGGCCAAGGTGCGGCGCGAACTCAGCGACGAAGAGATCGCCTGGAAGCTCGAAGGCACGCAGACCTACCAGGCGCTGACGGTGCGCAGCCTGGCCAGCCTGCACGAGGTGGCGCCGCTCGCCGAGGTGGAAAAAGACCGGCCGCGCCTGCCCGCCACCGACGTGAAATCCCTGATCGCCACCCGCCGCGGATAGCCCTGCGGCTTCATGCAAGATCGAGCCTGCTGCACGCCAGCAACCGACAGACAACCCAGGAAGAAGACCCGATGCCGCGTGGAAGATCCGCCACCTACGACGACCAGCGCGAACTGATCCTCGCGCAGGCCGCTCAGCTGTTCGCCCGCCGCGGCTATCCCGCGACCTCGATGAACCAGGTCGCCGAGGCCTGCAACCTGTCGAAGGCCACGCTCTATCACTACTACAAGGACAAGAGCAGCCTGCTCATCAGCATCGCCGAGACGCACGTCTCGAAGCTGGCGGCGCTGGTGGCCGAGGAAGAGGCCCAGCCGTCCACCGACGAAGAGCGCCTGCGCCGCTTCATCTACCGCATCGTCGAGGAGTACGCCGGTGCGCAGGACGCGCACCGCGTGCTGACCGACGACGTGCGCTTTCTCGAGGACGAAGACCGCGAGCGCGTGCTCGACCAGGAGCGCGCCGTGGTCGCCGGCTTTGCGCGCGCCGTGTCGGCGCTGCGCCCCGGCGCACCGAGCGACGAGCTCGCCAAGCCGCTGACCATGCTGCTGTTCGGCATGATCAACTGGATGTTCACCTGGATGAAGCCCGGCGGCCGGCTCGACCACGCAGCCATCGCGCCGATCGTGGCCGACCTGTTCCTGGGCGGCGTGGGGGCGGTGAAGATGCCGCCCACCGTGGCACAGGAAGAAAACGCCGCTAAAGAATCCGGTTGAACCAGAGCAGCGACAGTCCCGCCGACAACAGCGTGAGCACCGCCGCGCCCAGCGCGAACAGCGCCGAGATCTCGGTTTCCTTCTTCTCGACGGTGAGCTTGGAGCTCAGCGTCTCGTAGACCTTCTTCAGGTCGCTCGCCGTGCCGGCGTAGAAGTACTCGGCGCTGGTCTTGTTCGCGATGGCCTTGAGGGTTTCTTCGTCCAGCCGCACGCGCATCGACCAGCCTTCGAAGCCGATGGTCTCGCCGTCGACCGTGCCCACGCCCACCGTGTAGATGCGCACGCCGCGGTCGGCCGCGGCCTTGGCGGCGTCCAGCGGGTCGACGCCGGTAGTGCGCTGGCCGTCGGTCAGCATGATGATCGCGGCCGAGGTGAACGAGCCGGGCGCCACGGGCGTGAACTCCTTGAGCTGCTTCTCGTTCTGGTCGATCGGAATGCCGCGCTGGCGGCTGGGCGCGCTGAACTGCGAGATGTCGATGCCCGCGTCGGGGAACAGCGTGGCCAGCGACACCACGATGGCGTTGCCCGTGGCCGTGGCGCGCTGCAGCTGGAAGCTGTCGATGGCCGTCACGAGGTCGTCGTGGTTGGTGGTGGGCAGCTGCGCCACCTGCGCGCTGCCCGCGAAGGCGACGATGCCCACCTTCACGTGGCGCGGCAGGTCCTTGATGAAGCTCTTGGCCGCCTCCTGCGCCGCCACCAGCCGGTTGGGCTGCACGTCGGCCGCGCGCATGCTGCCCGACACGTCCATCGCCAGGATGATGGTCTGCTGGTTCGACGGCAGCACCACCACTGCCATCGGCCGCGCCGCCGCCACGAGCATCGCGGTGATGGCCACCAGGAACAGCAGCGGCGGGATGTGGCGCCGCAGGCTCTGGCCCGGGCCCATGGCCTCGCGCACGATCGACAGGCTGGCGTAGCGCACCGCCATCTTCTTCTTGCGACGGATCAGCCAGACATACAGGAGCACCAGCAGCGGCAAGGCCGCCAGCAGCCAGAGGAATTGAGGCCAGAGGAATGTCATGCCGCCACCACCGCCTTCCCGCCACCCGCCGCGACGCCGCGGACCCGGCGCTTGCGCAGGTCCGCGAATCGCACGATGGCTTCGACCAGATCGTCGTTGGTCGAGAGTTCGAGGGCGTCGACGCCGGCCCGGGCCAGCGACTCGCGCAGGGTGGTCTCGCGTTCGGCGGCCAGCCGCGCGAAGCGTTTGCGGAACCCCGCGTCATGGGTGTCGACCCACAGCTGCTCGCCGGTCTCGGCGTCGCGCAGCGGCACCAGGCCGAGGTCGGGCAGCTCGAGTTCGAGCGGATCGAACAGGCGCACGGCAATCACTTCGTGCCGCTGCACCAGCTGGCCCAGCGGGCGCTCCCAGCCGGGCTCGCTGAGAAAGTCGGACACCACGAACACGGTGGAGCGGCGCGGCATGAGCGCGGCGGCGGAGGTCAGCAGGTCGGCCAGGCGCGTCATGCCCTTTTGCGCGGGCGCGGCCTCGGCCTGGTTCGCGCGCTTTTCCATCGCGTGCAGCAGGTGCAGCACATGGCGGCGGCCGGTGCGCGGCGGGATCACGGCCTCGAGGTCGCGGCCGTAGACCAGTGCGCCGACCCGGTTGCCGTGCCGCGTGAGCAGCCGCGCGAGCACGCCGACGAAGCCGGCCGAGATCTCGCGCTTGGCCTTCAGGCCCGAGCCGAAGTCGACCGAGCGGCTCAGGTCGAGCACGAACCACGCGGCCATCTCGCGGTCTTCGGTGAACACGCGCACGTGCGGCGTCTGCAGCCGCGCGGTGACGTTCCAGTCGATGTGGCGCACGTCGTCGTGGTGCTGGTACTCGCGCAGGTCGGCCAGGTCCAGGCCGGTGCCGCGCATGAGCGTGCGGTAGTCGCCCTGCAGCAGGCCGTCGAGGCGGCGGATCACGGTCCATTCGAGCCGGCGCAGTGCGCGTTCGGCCCCGCCGGCTTCGATCGCGAGCCGGTCGTCGTTCGCGGCCTCGGGGGCCTTACGCCACCAGCTTTTCATGTTCGAGGGGCTTGGGAGGAGCGGGGACGGCCTTCATGATCTTCTCGATCAGCCCGTCGGGCGTGAGCCCTTCGGACAGGCCTTCGTAGGACAGCGTCACGCGGTGGCGCAGCACGTCGGGCACCAGCGCGCTCATGTCTTCGGGCAGCGCGTAGCTGCGACCGCGCAGCAGCGCCAAGGCGCGCGCGCCTTCGGTGAGGCTGATGCTGGCGCGCGGGCTGGCGCCGAAGGTGATGAAGCGGCGCAGGTCCTTCAGGCCGTGCTTCTCGGGCGTGCGCGTGGCCGACACGAGCTTCACGGCGTACTGGATCAGCGAAGGGTCGACGTACACGCGCCGCGCCTCGGCCTGCAGCTCGGCCAGCTGTTCGGTGGTGGCGACCGGCGTGGCCGTGACCACCGGGCCGATCACGCGCTGCACGATCACGAACTCTTCCTCGTCGCTCGGGTAGTCGACCATCACCTTCATCATGAAGCGGTCGACCTGCGCTTCGGGCAGCGGGTAGGTGCCTTCGGTCTCGATGGGGTTCTGCGTGGCCATCACGAGAAAGGGGCGTGGCACCTTGTGCGTTTCGCCGGCGATGGTGACCTGGCGCTCCTGCATCACCTCGAGCAGCGCGCTTTGCACCTTGGCCGGCGCGCGGTTGATTTCGTCGGCCAAAAGCAGGTTGGCGAACACCGGGCCCAGCGAGGTGCTGAATTCGCCTGTTTTCTGGTTGTAGATGCGCGTGCCCACGAGGTCGGCCGGCACCAGGTCGGGCGTGAACTGGATGCGCTTGAACTGGCCGCGCACGGTGTCGGCCAGCGTCTTGATGGTGAGCGTCTTGGCCAGCCCCGGCACGCCTTCGACCAGCAGGTGGCCGCCCGCGAGCATCGCGACCATCACGCGCTCGAGAAAGCGGTCCTGCCCCACGACCACGCGCTTCACCTCGTAGAGGATCTGCTCCATCAGCTCGGCGGTGGCGGGGGCTGTTGCAAAGGTCGACGAGGTCGGGTTTTCTGTGCTCATGCGAAGGGCTTTCGAAGAAATCAGAAAGGCGGCGAGCCGGCCGCGGAGGCGGCGTTCTCGATCGGCACCGCGAAGCCGATGCCGATGAAGGTGCGCTGCTGCGTCGGGTTGAGGATGGCGGTGACGATGCCCAGCACCTCGCCGTCCATGTTGATGAGCGGTCCGCCCGAATTGCCGGGGTTGGCGGCGGCGTCGAACTGGATCAGGTTACCCAGCTCCTGCTTGCCCTCGGGCGAGCGGAAGGAGCGCTTCAGGCCCGACACCACGCCGGCCGACACCGACGGCCCGATGCCGAACGGAAAGCCCACGGCCGCCACCTGGTCGCCGGAGCGCAGGTCGGCGGTGGAGCGCATCACGGCGGGGATCAGGTCGTCCGGGATCTTCTGCGCCTGCAGCACGGCCAGGTCGTTCTCGGGCTGCACGCCGGTGATGACGGCGATGGCCTCCAGGCCGTCGGCGAAGGTGACCTTGATCTTCTCGGCGCCGGCGACCACGTGCAGGTTGGTGAGGATCACGCCCTTGTCGACGATCACCACGCCCGTGCCCACGCCGCGTTCGACCTCGCCCGGCGTGCCGCCGTCGGCGGGCGCCTCGGGCGGCTTGCCCTTGGCCATGTTGCGGCCGCGCTTCTGGGTCTTGGCCTCGGGCGTGGCCTTCTCGGGGCCGTAGCCGACCACGCGCACCACTGAGGGCCGCACGATGTCGGCGGCCTTGGCGGCGGGCGAGGGCAGGGTGGCGGTCTGCAGCGTGCGCAGCACGGCGGCGTCGATGTCTTTCTGTGTGAGCGCCTTGGCGCCCGGGCGTGGCGCCCAGAAGGCGCCGCCGGCGGCGATGGCGATGCAGCTGACGGTGAGCAGGGCGAAGGCGCGGCGGCCCGGCTGCCAGCGTGCGCGAGGGGGTGGGGCTTGCACGGCGTCGGCCTCCGCCACAGCCGCGGCATCCGCCGGCGACCCGGCCGCCGGTGCTGCGGCCGGCGGCAGCGTGCGGGGCGAGCGGCTGTAGAAAGCGGGCCTGCGCATCGGAGCACCTCCGGCAAAAAAGGACGCGTGAAGGAGTTCACAGTAGCACGCTTTCCGCGCCTGTGCATCCCTTCGGGCATCATCGCGCGATGGCTGCGTTTGTCGATACCCACTGTCACCTTGATGCGCCCGAATTCGGTGCCGAGATGCCCGTCATCCGCGCCCGTGCGGCGGCGCAGGGCGTGGTGCTGTGCGTCATTCCGGCGGTGGCGGCCTTCAACTTCGCCACCGTGCGCGAGCTGGCCCACGCGCAGGGCGACGCCTACGCGCTGGGCATCCACCCGCTGTGCACGGGGCAGGCGAGCGATGCCGACCTGCAGACACTCGATGCCGAGCTGCACGCGCGGCGCGACGATCCGCGCCTGGTGGCGGTCGGCGAGATCGGGCTCGACTACTTCGTCGAAGGCCTGGACGCCGATAGACAGGAACGCTTCTTTCACACTCAGTTGCAACTGGCGCGCAAGCACGGGCTGCCGGTGCTCATCCATGTGCGGCGCTCGGTCGACAAGGTGCTCAAGCACCTGCGCCAGACCGCGGGCGGACGGCCGTGGCACGGCATCGCCCACGCATTCAACGGCAGCGAGCAGCAGGCGCAGGCCTGCATCGAGATCGGCCTGAAGCTGGGCTTCGGCGGCGCCGTGACCTTCGAGCGCGCGCTGCAGCTGCGCCGCCTCGCGGCCACCCTGCCGATGGACGCGCTGGTGATGGAAACCGACGCGCCCGACATCCAGCCGCACTGGCTGTACCGCACGCAGGCGCAGCGCGACGCGGGCCAGGCGCAGGGTCGCAACGAGCCCGGCGAGCTGCCGCGCATCGCCGAAGTGGTCGCGCAGCTGCGGGGCATCGACATCGCGTCGCTGGCCGAAAACACCACGCGCAATGCGGTGGCAGCCCTGCCGAAGCTCCAAAGTCTGCTGGCCGTGTCGGAGGGGCGTCCGCCCGCCGCGTAGGCCAAGTTCCCGAGTTGCGCCAGCGCAGGCCATCGGGCCCTTTTTGCTGTCATCCTTGAAGTTCGAAGTGACGTTGGTTGTCCAGTGGCACTGTCGTCACTCCGCACTTCACTCAAAAAAGGAGTCTTTCATGACCACATCTTTTGTTCGTACCCTGCCCGTCGCGCTCGCACTGGCGCTGGCCTCCATCGGTGTGTCGGCCATCGCGCAGACCACCGCGGCCGAGCCCACGACCACCGAGAAGGTGAAGGAAGCCGGCAAGGACGCCGTCGATGCGACCGCACGCGGCACCGAAAAGGCCTGGGACGCCACCAAGAGCACGACCAAGAAGGCCGTGAACGCGACCGAAAGCGGCGCCGAGAAGGCCTGGGATGCCACCAAGAGCGGCACCAAGAAGGCAGCCAACGCCACCGAGCGCGGCACCAAGAAGGCCTGGAACGCCACCAAGAACACCACCAAGAAGGCCACCACCGCCACCAAGAAGGCGGCCGTGAAGACCGGCGACGCCGTGGAAACGGCCGGCCACAAGACGGCCGACGGCATGCGCAGCGCCGGCAAGGCGATCGGCGAGAAGGTGCCGGGCACGGCCGAGAACGAAGCGGTCAAGAAGCCGTAACTTCCATGCACCGGGCTTCGGCCCGTGCTTGACGAAAGAACCCGCTTCGGCGGGTTTTTTCATGGGCGTTCAGGCACACCGCGTGGCAATGCCAAGATACCGCCCATGAAACCGACCGCCGTCCCGTCCCCGACCGTTGCCGACAGTGCCGGCACGGTGCTGACTGGCCTTGCGCCCATCGTCTCGCCCCACACACGTGTGCTCATCCTCGGCAGCTTTCCGGGCGTCAAGTCGCTCGAGCGGCAGCAGTACTATGCGCATCCCCAAAATCAGTTCTGGAAGATCTTGCAAGCCCTCTGGCCCGACCCCCTGCTTCCGACGGGCGCAGACAGCTACCGCGCGCGCTGCGACTGGCTGCTCGATCGCGGCCTCGGCGTGTGGGACGTGTACGGCGCCTGCGAGCGCGAGGGCAGCCTCGACACCGCGATCCGCTCGCCGGTCGTGAACGACATCGCCGGCCTGCAACTGCCGAAGCTCGCCGCCATCGCCCACAACGGCGGCGAGAGCTTCAAGCACGCACGCCACACGCGCACCCTCGGGGTGCCGGTCTACTCGCTGCCATCCACCAGCCCCGCCAACGCGTCGTGGTCCTTCGAGCGCAAGCTCGCGGCCTGGCGCGAGGTCTTCGTTGCCCACCACCTTCTCTGATGGCTTCTTCCGCTTCTTCCAAGAAAACCCTCGTCCTGCCCGAAGTCAATTTTTCCGACTGGGGCGACATCCGCTACCTGCACCTGGGCACCGAATGGGTCCAGGGCTCGATGAAGCTCGACGCCCCCTTCGAGATCGAGCTCGAGTACGTGCAGCGCATGATGGCCTGGCTGCTGTTCGTCGACAGCAAGGGCGTGGGCAACCGCCACGCGATGCAGCTGGGCCTGGGCGCGGCCACGCTCACCAAGTTCAGCCGCAAGACGCTGCGCATGCGCACCACCGCGGTCGAGCTGAACCCGCAGGTGGTGTCGGCCTGCCGCGGCTGGTTCAAGCTGCCGGCCGACGACCTGAAGCTGCGCGTGGTGATCGCCGACGCGGCCGAGGAAATCCGCAAGCCCGAATGGCAGGGCACGGTCGACGCGCTGCAGGTCGACCTGTACGACCACGAGGCCGCCGCGCCGGTGCTCGACAGCGAAGACTTCTATGCCGACTGCCGCGCGCTGCTCACCGAAGACGGCTGCATGACGGTCAACCTGTTCGGCCGCTCGTCGAGCTACGAACGCAGCCTCGAGAAAATCGCCGCCGCTTTCGGCGCCGACGCGGTCTGGGCCTTCAAGCCGACGCGCGAAGGCAACACGGTGGTGCTGGCCCAGCGCACGGCGTCGCGCCCGAAGCGCGAGGTGCTTGCCGAGCGCGCCCAAACCATCCAGACTCGCTGGGGCCTGCCCGCGCCGAAATGGCTGCGGGTGTTCAAGCCGATGACGCTTTCCCTCACCACCTGATCACCTGACCTCCGGTTCATGAGCGCTGTACCCGCCGCCGCTTCCGCCTCTGCTGCCCGCCACGAAGGTCCGCTCGACCTGCGTCGCCTGATCGAATGGCTCGCCACCGACGGCGTGATCTCGCCGATGGAGGCCAAGCGCACCATCGCGC
The DNA here is from genome assembly GCF_059416405.1 of Variovorax sp. GW821-FHT09D04. Taxonomy (NCBI): domain Bacteria; kingdom Pseudomonadati; phylum Pseudomonadota; class Betaproteobacteria; order Burkholderiales; family Comamonadaceae; genus Variovorax; species Variovorax sp. GW821-FHT09D04. The sequence continues at coordinate 423,119 of NZ_JBWKPA010000005.1, read as the reverse complement.
GCTGCGCCCAGGCCGAGAGCCGGCAGGCGCCGCTGGTGCGCCTGGCCAACGTGGCCATGACGCGCGAGGCCGACGGCAAGCCGCTCGACCTCGAAGCCCTCACGCAGTGGCTCGCCGGCCGCGCCGGCCTGGCCTACCTGCGCATCGATCCGCTCAAGGTCGACGTGGGCAAGGTGGCCGACACCATGAGCGCCGGCTACGCCGAGCGCCACAAGGTGCTGCCCGTGCAGGTGCTGCCGAACGAGGTGGTGGTGGCCACGGCCGAACCGTTCCTCATCGACTGGATCGCCGAGGTCGAGCGCCAGTCCAAGCGCACCGTGCGCCGCGTGGTGGCCAACCCGTCGGACATCCAGCGCTACACGGCCGAATTCTTCGCGCTCGCCAAGTCGGTGCGCGCCGCGCAGAAGGCCGGCGGCAACACCGGCGGCGCGAGCTTCGAGCAGCTGGTCGAACTGGGCAAGAGCACCAAGCAGCTCGACGCGAATGACCAGAGTGTGGTGCAGGTGGTCGACTGGCTGTGGCAGTACGCCTTCGACCAGCGCGCCAGCGACATCCACCTGGAGCCGCGCCGCGAGCAGGGCGTGATCCGCTTTCGCATCGACGGCATCCTGCACCCCGCCTACCAGATGCCCATGGGCGTGATGAACGCGATGGTCGCGCGCATCAAGCTCCTGGGCCGCATGGACGTGGTCGAGAAGCGCCGTCCGCTCGACGGCCGCATCAAGACCCGCAACATGCGCGGCGACGAAATCGAAATGCGCCTGTCGACCTTGCCGACCGCCTTCGGCGAGAAGATGGTGATGCGCATCTTCGACCCCGACACCGCGGTGAAAGACCTCGACGCGCTGGGCTTCGCGCAGCACGACGCGCAGCGCTGGGAACAGCTGGTCACGCGGCCCAACGGCATCATCCTGGTGACCGGGCCCACGGGCTCGGGCAAGACCACCACGCTGTACTCCACGCTCAAGCGCGTGGCGACCGAAGAGGTCAACGTGAGCACGGTCGAAGACCCGATCGAAATGATCGAGCCCTCGTTCAACCAGACCCAGGTGCAGCCGCAGCTCGACTTCGGTTTCACCGAGGGCCTGCGCGCGCTGATGCGGCAGGACCCGGACATCATCATGGTCGGCGAAATCCGCGACCTCGCCACCGCCGAGATGGCGGTGCAGGCCGCGCTCACCGGCCACCTCGTGTTCAGCACGCTGCACACCAACGACGCACCCAGCGCCATCACGCGGATGATGGAACTGGGCGTGCCCTCGTACCTCATCACCGCCGTGATGCTGGGCGTGCTCGCGCAGCGCCTCGTGCGCACGCTGTGCCCGCATTGCAAGCAGCCCGACGACGCGGTCACGCGCGAGAGCCTCGAGGCCATCGTCAAGCCGTGGCAGATCACCGGCCCCGTGCGCGCCTACAAGCCGGTGGGCTGCGTCGATTGCCGCATGACCGGCTACATGGGCCGCATGGGCCTGTACGAACTGCTGAGCGTGACCGAGCCGTTCAAGGATCAGGTCACCAAGGAGCCCAACCTCACGGGCCTGCGACGCCAGGCCGTGATCGACGGCATGCGGCCGCTGCGCCTGGCCGGCGCGCTGCGCGTGGCCGAGGGCGTGACGACCATCGAAGAAGTGCTCAGCGCAACGCCTCCTCTCGAGTAGAAACAGGTGCCTCGGGTCCGACGAGGCATGAGTCATTTCGGGTTATCCCTAGTCCTTCGGTTAGTGGAATCCACATCGGCCTGACCGGAGGCTGACTCGACAATCCCGCATCGAAATTGTTCGAGGAGACTGTTCGTGAAAATCAAAAGTCAGAAAGACTTTTTCTCGGGACTGATGTTCACCGTCGTGGGCGTGGCGTTCGCATGGGGCGCCACCACCTACAGCGTGGGCAGCGGCGCCCGCATGGGTCCGGGTTACTTCCCGCTCATGCTGGGCATCCTGATGGCGCTGATCGGCCTGGGCATCATGTTCAGCGGGCTCACCGTTGAAACGACCGATGGCGAAAAAATCGGCAAGTGGGCCTGGAAGCAAGTGGTGTTCATCCTGGGCGCCAACCTCGCCTTCGGCGTGCTGCTCGGCGGCCTGCCGAGCATCGGCGTGCCGGCCATGGGCATGATCATCGCGATCTACGCGCTCGTGATCATCGCCAGCCTCGCGGGCCACGAGTTCAAGCTGCCCACCGTGCTGATCCTGGCCACCGTTCTGGCCATCGGCAGCTACGTTGCATTCATCTGGGCGCTGAAGCTGCAGATCCAGGTCTGGCCGACCTTCATCGGTTGAGAGAAGAAAGCTGCTCACATGGAACTGTTTGAACACCTCTCAATGGGTTTTGGCGTTGCCTTTACCTTCACGAACCTGCTGTACTGCCTGGTCGGCTGCATTCTGGGCACGCTGATCGGCGTGCTCCCGGGCATCGGCCCGGTCGCGACCATCGCGATGCTGCTGCCCGCCACGTACGCGCTGCCGCCCGTGTCGGCGCTGATCATGCTGGCCGGTATCTACTACGGCGCGCAGTACGGCGGTTCGACCACCGCGATTCTGGTGAACCTGCCGGGTGAATCGTCGTCGGTGGTGACCGTGATCGACGGCTACCAGATGGCGCGCAAGGGCCGTGCAGGTCCGGCGCTCGCTGCGGCCGGTCTGGGCTCGTTCTTCGCGGGTTGCGTCGGCACGCTGATTCTTGCCGCCTTCGCACCGCCGCTGACCGAGCTGGCCTTCAAGTTCGGCCCGGCCGAATACTTCTCGCTGATGATCCTGGGCCTGATCGGCGCCGTGGTGCTGGCCTCGGGCTCGCTGCTCAAGGCGATCGCGATGATCGTGCTGGGCCTGCTGATGGGCCTGGTCGGTACCGACGTGAACTCGGGTGTCGCACGCTACAGCTTCGACATCCCTGAACTCACCGACGGCATCGGCTTCGTGGCCATCGCCATGGGCGTGTTCGGCTACGGCGAAATCATTGCCAACCTCTCGCGTCCGGACGACGAGCGCGAAGTGTTCACCGCCAAGGTCTCGGGCCTGTTCCCGACCAAGGAAGACTTCAAGCGCATGGTGCCTGCCGTGCTGCGCGGCACGGCGCTGGGTTCGGCGCTGGGCATCCTGCCAGGCGGCGGTGCACTGCTGGCGGCTTTCGCGGCCTACACGATCGAGAAGAAGACCAAGCTGAAGCCGGGCGAAGTGCCCTTCGGCAAGGGCAACATCCGCGGCGTGGCGGCTCCCGAGTCGGCCAACAACGCCGGCGCGCAGACCTCCTTCATTCCGCTGCTGACGCTGGGCATTCCGCCCAACGCCGTGATGGCGCTGATGGTGGGCGCGATGACCATCCACAACATCCAGCCGGGCCCGCAGGTCATGACCAGCAACCCCGAGCTGTTCTGGGGCCTCATTGCCTCGATGTGGCTGGGCAATGCGATGCTGATCGTGCTGAACCTGCCGCTGATCGGCATGTGGATCAAGCTGCTGTCGGTGCCCTACAAGTTCCTGTTCCCGGCGATCGTGCTGTTCTGCGCAATCGGTGTGTACTCGACCAACAACAACACCTTCGACATCTGGATGGTGGGCATCTTCGGTCTGGTGGGCTACACCTTCTTCAAGCTGGGTTGCGAGCCTGCGCCGCTGCTGCTGGGCTTCATCCTGGGCCCGATGATGGAAGAGAACCTGCGCCGTTCGCTGCTGCTGTCGCGCGGCGACTGGAGCGTGTTCGTGACGCGTCCGATCTCGGCCAGCCTGCTGGCGGCCGCGGCCCTGCTGCTCATCATCGTGCTGCTGCCGGCCGTGAAGTCCAAGCGCGAAGAGGCCTTCGTCGAAGACTGATCGACGGGCTTTCTCTGAACGCACAAACGGCGCCCTCGGGCGCCGTTTTTCGTTGGGGGATGCCGTTGTCCCTATCTGCCCAGCGCGCTGAGCACCGCCACGGTCATCGCGTGCACGCCGGTCTTGATCGACGGCTCGGGCACCGGCGCGAAGAAGGGCGAATGGTTGCGGGCCAGCGGCTTGCCGCCGGGTTGGGCGGAGGCCGCGATGTCCCGCGCATCGAGCACGCCGATCGTGAAGTACATCGACGGCACGCCGGCGTTGATGAAGGCCGAGAAGTCTTCGCTGCCCGTCGATGGCACCGTGGATTGAACGACCTGCGCCGGGCCCAGCGCCTGCTGGAGCGCGGCGGCCGCGCGGGTCACGACCGCTTCGTCGTTGACCAGCGCTTCTCCGCCCGGCACCAGCTTGACCACGGGTTCGGGCGCGCCGCTCGTCGCGGCGGCGGCCATGGCCATGCGGCGCACGCCGGCCAGCAGCTGCTCGCGCACCTGCGGCTTGTACGAGCGGATGGTGCCGCGCAGCGTGACCGTGTCGGGAATGATGTTGCCGGCGGTGCCGCCCTGGATGGCGCCAATCGTCACGACACCGAATTCGGCCGGGTCTTTCTCGCGGCTCACCACGGCCTGCACGTCGGTGACGAAGCGCGCGGCGATCACGATCGGGTCGATGGTGGTGTGCGGCCGCGAGCCGTGGCCGCCGCGTCCCTTGAAGACGATTTCCAGCGCGTCGGAGTTGGAGCTGCTGATGCCGACGCCATAGCCGATGGCGCCGTGGGGCGTGGGCGCCGTGTGCAGCGCGAACGCGGCGTCGGGCTTGGGAAAGCGCGTGAACAGGCCGTCCGCGAGCATCGCCTTGGCGCCCGAGACGGTTTCTTCGGCGGGCTGGCCGATGAACATCAGCGTGCCTTTCCATTGGTCCTTGAGCGCGACCAGCGTGCGCGCGGTGCCGAGCCAGCTGGCCATGTGGATGTCGTGGCCGCAGCTGTGGGCCACGAAGCTGTCGCGCCCGCCCCAGTCGGTGCGGGCCTGGCTGGCGTAGGGCAGGCCGGTCTTCTCTTCCATCGGCAGGCCGTCCATGTCGGTGCGCACCATCACGACCGGCCCGGGGCCGTTGCGGTACAGCGCCACGACGCCGGTGCCGCCGACCTTCTCGGTCACCTCGAAGCCGATGGCGCGCATCTCGGCGGCGAGCAGGGCGGCGGTGCGCGTTTCCTTGAAAGCAAGTTCGGGGTGGGCGTGCAGGTCCTTGTAGAGGGCGTCGAGCCGGGGGTACATCGCATCGACGAGCGGCGGGATCACCGACGCCTGCGGTGATGGGGCCGGCTGGGCCTGTGCGCCTGCGCCGAAAGCGAGGAGGGCGGCCACGGCCAGGGAACGAAGGGCGAAGGTGTGTGCGTGGGTCAACATGGAGTGAATGCAGGGGCGCATGAAGATCAGAAGATGTGGCGGATGCCGAAGTCGTAGCCCGTGGCGCTGCGCGGGCGCCAGCCGCTGGCGGCCAGGTAGCCCGGATAGGGCGCGTCGCTGGCGCTCGTCACGGCGCCGATCGCCTTGTCGTTCTGGCCGTCCCGGATGCGAACGCGCGCGAACGTGGCGTACAGCGCCGTGCGGCGGGACAGGTGGTGCACGTAGCCCAGCGCCCATTGGCTGGCGCTGGCGCCTTGCGCGGTGTCTCCCGGCAGGCCGGTGGCGCCGGGCTTGTAGCTGACGCGACCGAACGAGGCGCGGACGAGTCCCGGGCCCACGGGCACCGTGGCGCCCACCAGGTAGCCGTTGTATTTGTCGGTGCGATCCTGCATCCAGGGCTGTGCCTGCGCGCGCCGGTGCCGCAGTTGCGACAGTTCGCCCAGCAGCTTGACGGGGCCGAAGTCGTAGGTGGCGCTGAGGCTGACGGTCTTCAGCCGGTCCTCGCCGCCGGCGTCGACGGGCGGCTTGGCCGCCGAACCCGAGGGCAGGCGGTCCTTGTTGTCTTCACCGAACGCCAGCGCCACGTTGAGCGGCCCCTTGGCGTAGCCGAAGCGCCCGCCCAGGTAGCGCCCGCGCGCGTTCGTCGGTGCCACGTCCGGGCTGTAGCGGGTGTTCTCGGGCAAAGCGTACTGGAGCTGCCCGTGGAAGCCGCCGAGGTCCGGCGGCAGGAAGTAGCCGATGCTGTTGCTGGCGCGCGCGTAGTTGTCGCCTGCGGCCACGCCGGCCGGTGCGCCGCCCAGGAGGGTGGACGAGGCGCTGTTGACGCGCGCGATCACCGACAGGCCCGCGCCCTGCACGGCGAAGGGGTCGGCCAGCGAGTCGTTGCGAAAGATCGGCGTGTAGTCGCGGCCCAGACGCAGCTCGCCGAAGCCGCCCGACAGGCTCAGCGTTGAACGCTTGGCGAACGAGGCCAGGCCTGTCTTGCCGTCATCGTTGGCGATGTTCGACTCCAGCCAGAAGCTCGCCGCCAGGCCGCCGCCCAGGTCTTCCGTGCCCCGAAAACCCAGGCTGCTGCCGCGGTAGCCGCCGCGCGACAGCGTGGTCTGGCGCTGCGTCACCCGCGGCACGGCCGCGGCGAGCATGGCGGCGGCAGGGCGCCGTGGATCGAACGCCGGGCGGTACTCGCTGACGGTCTCGAAATGGCTGACGCCCGCATCCATGACGCCGAACAGCGTCACCGAGGACTGCGCCGAGGCCGTGCCGGCCAGCGCCAGCAGGGCCAGGCCGAGCGGGTGCCGCTTCATGCGAAGAACGCGCGAACTGAAGCAGAGGGCGCCGGCATCGGCGCCCTCGAGGGAGGGAAAGTTCAAGGGGGAGGTCTCCTGTGCGCCACTTCTGTGTCGAGTGGACTGGCGCGACTATCGGACGGCAGGGCGCCCGGGAGGAAATACCGTTTGCTGATGCGACCCCATCGCTATTTCTGATGGTCGGGCGCAAGGCCGTGTGCCGCGTGATGGCCGAGGGAATGGCCGTGGCCACATTGATGCGCCAGATTCATATATCTATCCGATAAATCCATTTCCCTTTTCAATGCCCCGCGTGTCCAATCCTGCGGCCACGTCGGACAAGGCGCGCTCCCGACACACCACCTCGGACACAATGAATTCCATGAAACGAACCACCCGCGCCGCGCTTGCCGCGGCTGCGCTGGTGCTGGCCGCGGTGCCCGCACTGGCCCAGAACTACCCGAACCGGCCCATCCGCCTGATCGTGCCGTTCCCGGCGGCCGGCGCCACCGACCTCTTTGCCCGCACGCTGGGCCAGAAGATGGGCGAGAAGCTCGGCGCCACGCTGGTGGTCGACAACAAGCCCGGCGCGGGCGGCGCGATCGGTTCCGACCTCGCGGCCAAGGCGCCGCCCGACGGCTACACGCTGCTGCTCGCGACCACGAGCACGCACGCCATCGGTCCGGCCATCACGCCCAAGCTGCCCTACGACACGGTGCGCGACTTCACGCCCATCGCCCACGTGGGCGACGCGCCGAGCATCATGCTGGTGCCGGTCAACACGCCCGCCAAGACGGTGCGCGAATGGATCGACAACGCCAAGAAGAACCCCGGCAAGCTCAATTACGCATCGAGCGGCAACGGCACCATCGTGCAGCTCACGGCGGAGCTGTTCAAGGCGCAGGCCGGCGTGTTCGTCACGCACATCCCCTACCGCGGCACGGCGCTGGCGGTGCCCGACCTCATCAGCGGCAAGGTCGACGTGCTGTTCGACTCGCTGCCCACCGGCATGCCGCACGTGCGCGACGGCCGCCTGCGCGCACTGGGCGTGACCTCGCTCAAGCGCAGCCCGCTCGCCCCCGAGCTGCCGCCCATCGCCGACACGCTGCCCGGCTTCGAGTCGACCACCTGGTTCGGCTTCTACGGCCCGAAGGGGCTGCCGGCCGACATCGTGGCGCGCGTGAACAAGGCCGCCAACGAGGCGCTGGCCGATCCGGAGCTGAAGGACAAGCTCGCCCGCCTGGGCATCGAGCCGGCGAATGCGGGCACGCCCGAGCAGTTCGCAAAGATGGTGGCGACCGACGCCGCCAAGTGGAAAAAGATCGTCGTCGATCGCAAGATCACGAACGACTAACGAGAGCACGCCGACATGAACTTCGACTTCAACAATCCCTACCTCTCGACCCGCCTGCCGGTGTTTGCACGCAACGTGGTCGCCACGTCGCACCCGCTGGCTGCACAAGCCGGCCTGCGCATTCTTCAGCAGGGCGGCAACGCGGTCGACGCGGCCATTGCCACGGCCGCCGTGATGACGCTGGTCGAGCCCGTGAGCAACGGCCTGGGCAGCGACGCCTTCTGCATCCTGTGGGACGGCAAGGAACTGCACGGCCTGAACGCCTCGGGCCCCGCGCCGAAGGCCTGGACGCCCGAGTACTTCAAGGCCAAGTACGGCGCCGACGCCGCCACGCCGCCGATGCGCGGCATCGACTCGGTCACGGTGCCGGGCGCGGTGCGCGGCTGGGTCGCGATGAGCGAGCGTTTCGGCAAGCTGCCGTTCGCCGACCTGATGGCGCCCGCCGTCGACATCGCCGAGCGCGGCTACCTCGTGCCGCCGGTGGTGCAGGGCAAGTGGGCGGCGGCCACGCCGATCCTGCAGTCGCAGCCGGGCTTTGCGCAGGCCTTCCTGCCCTGGGGCCGCGCGCCCGAGGTCGGCGAGCTGTTCCGCTTCACCGCGGCGGCACGCGCGCTCAAGGCCATCGCCCGCACCAAGGGCGAGGCCTACTACAACGGCGAGATCGCCGAGGCCATCGCCAAGTTCTCGAAGGAACAGGGCGGCGCGCTCACCGTGGCCGACATGGCGGCCTACCAGCCCGAGTGGGTGAAGCCCATCTCGCGCGACTACCGCGGCCACACGCTGCACGAGATCCCGCCGAACGGCCAGGGCATTGCGGCGCTGATCGCGCTGGGCATCCTCGAGAAGTTCGACATCGCCTCGCTGCCGGTCGACTCGGTGCAGTCGCAGCACCTGCAGATCGAAGCCATGAAGCTGGCCTTCGCCGACGTGTACCGCTACGTGTCGGAGCCATCGTCGATGACGGTGACCCCCGCGCAAATGCTCGATGACGCCTACCTGGCTTCGCGTGCGAGACTCATCGACGTGAACAAGGCGCAGGACTTCAAGGCCGGCAACCCGGTCAAGGGCGGCACCATCTACCTCACGGCCGCGGACGAGAGCGGCATGATGGTGAGCTTCATCCAGAGCAACTACATGGGCTTCGGCTCGGGCTGCGTGGAACCTGAATTCGGCATCAGCCTGCAGAACCGCGGCCACGGCTTCAGCCTCAAGGCCGAGAGCCCGAACGTGGTGGCACCGGGCAAGCGCCCGTTCCACACCATCATCCCGGCCTTCCTCACCAAGGACGGCCAGCCGGTGATGAGCTTCGGCGTGATGGGCGGCAACATGCAGCCGCAGGGCCACATGCAGACGCTGGTGCGCATGCTCGACTACAAGCAGAACCCGCAGGCCGCCTGCGATGCGCCGCGCTGGCGCTTCAACGCGGGGCTCGAGATCAACGTCGAGGCCGCGATGAATGCCAACACCTTGCAAGGCCTGCGCGACCTGGGCCATCACCTCGAGGTGATCAACGATTCCTACCAGGACTTTGGCGCTGGCCAGTTCATCTGGCGTGCGGGCGAGCCTTCGGTCGAAGGCTACGTGGCCGCGAGCGATCCGCGCCGCGACGGCCTCGCTGCAGGCTACTGAGGATCAAGGGATGATCGGGGGATGAACAAGACAGCCGCATCGGTCGGCATTCCCCCGCACGGACACGAGGCCGCCCGCAAGGGCTACGCCACCGGCCTCGTCCTTGCCACGCTGGGCGCCATCGCGTTCAGCGGCAAGGCCATCATCGTCAAGCTGGCGTACCGCTACGGCGTCGACGCCATCACGCTCATCATGCTGCGCATGCTCTTTGCGCTGCCGCTGTTCGCGCTGATGGCGTGGTGGGCCGGGCGCGGCAAGCCTGCGCTCACGACGCGCGACTGGCTCGGCATCCTCGGGCTCGGCTTCTCGGGCTACTACCTCGCGAGCTTTCTCGACTTCGCGGGGCTGGCCTACATCTCGGCCAGCTTCGAGCGGCTGATTCTTTACCTCAACCCCACGCTGGTGCTGTTCTTCGGCTGGCTGCTGTACCGGCGCCGCCCGACGCGCCCACAGGTGTTCGGCATGGTCGTGAGCTACGCCGGCGTGCTGCTGGTGTTCGGCCACGAGCTGTGGACCGGGGGCGGCGGCAAGGGCGGCGGCGCGGCCGCGTGGGGCGCGTTCCTCGTGTTCCTGAGCGCGGTGAGCTATGCGGGCTACCTCGTGTACAGCGGGGAGTTCGTCAAGCGGCTCGGGTCGCTGCGGCTCGTGGGGCTGGCGACCACCGTGGCGTGCGTGCTGTGCATCCTGCAGTTCGTGCTCACGCGGCCGATGAGCGCGGCGATGGCGGTGGCGCCGGAGGTGATCTGGCTGTCGGTGCTCAACGCCACGCTGTGCACGGCGGTGCCTGTCCTCATGGTGATGATGGCCATCGAACGCATCGGCCCCGCCATTGCGGCGCAAACCGGCATGATCGGGCCCCTGTCGACCATCCTCATGGGGGTGGTCATACTGGGTGAGCCGTTCACCGCGTGGATCGCGGCCGGCACGGTGCTCGTCATCGCGGGCATCTTCGTTTTCACACGCAAGGGGCGCTAGCCCCTGCAGCATCGATCGAACGATCGACGGGAGCAAACACATGGATCTGGGCATTGCAGGCAGGACCGCACTCGTGTGCGGCGCGAGCAAGGGGTTGGGCTACGGCTGCGCCGAGGCGCTGGTGCGCGAGGGCGTCAACGTGGTGATCGTGGCGCGCGGCGCCGAGGCGCTCGACGCCGCGGCCAAGCAGCTGGTGGCAGCGGCCGGCCCGTCGGGTCCGTTCGTCAAGCACGTGGCGGCCGACATCACCACCGAAGCCGGCCGCGCGGCCGTGTTCGCGCTGGGCCACGACTTCGACATCGTCGTCACCAACGCAGGCGGCCCGCCGCCCGGTGACTTCCGCAACTGGGACCGCGAGGCGTGGATCAAGGCGGTCGACGCCAACATGCTCACGCCCATCGAGCTCATCAAGGCCACGGTGGACGGCATGGCGAAACGCGGCTTCGGCCGCATCGTCAACATCACGTCGAGCTCGGTGAAGTCGCCGATCGACATCCTGGGCCTGTCGAACGGCGCGCGCAGCGGCCTCACGGGCTTCGTGGCCGGCGTGGCGCGCACGTCGGTGGCGGCGCAGGGCGTGACCATCAACAACCTGCTGCCGGGCTCCTTCGAGACCGACCGCCTCAAGGGCACGATGGCCGGCGCGGCGCAGAAGTCGGGCCAGGATTTCGACACCGTGTGGGAAGCGCGCAAGAAGAACATTCCGGCCAAGCGCTTCGGCAACCCGGCGGAGTTCGGCGCGATCTGCGCGTTCCTGTGCAGCATGCAGGCCGGCTACATGACCGGGCAAAACGTGCTCGCCGACGGCGGCGCCTACCCCGGCACTTACTGACCGACGCAGCGGCGCGCGTTCAGCGCCGCGACGACACCACGATCCCGCCGACGATCAGCACGAAGGCGGCGCCGTGGTACCAGTACGGCGCCTCGCCGAGGAAGGCCGCCGACAGCACGGCCGCGAACAGCGGCGTGAGGTTCATGAAGATGCTCGCCGCCTGCGGCCCCGCGCGCTGCACGCCGGTGCCCCAGCAGCGGTAGGCCAGCACGGCGGGGCCGATGCCGATGAACAGCATCGCGCTCACGAGCGGCCAGCCCAGGTCGATGTGGGCGGGCGTGAACGTCCACTCGCCCGCGGCCAGCGCGCCCGACCACGCCACGCCGAACACCAGCTGCGCCATGAGGAAGGCGGCCCAGTCGCTGCGCACGTTGGCAGGCTCGTGCGTGCGCGCCAGCAGCCAGCTGTAGAAGGCCCAGGCGATGGTGCCCGCGATCATGTACAGGTCGCCCGGCACCAGCCGCAGCGCCAGCAGCTGCTGCCACTCGCCGCGGCTCAAGACCAGCAGCACGCCCAGCATCGACAGCAGCGCGCCGCCCAGCGCGCGCCGGCTGACGCGCGCGTCGAAGCACAGCGTGCCCACGGCCAGCATCCACAGCGGCAGGCTGGAGCCCACCAGCGTGACGTTGATCGGCGTGGAGGTCTGCAGCGCCAGGTATTGAAAAGCGTTGTACAGGCCGATGCCGAGCAGGCCCAGCAGTGCATAGCGCCGCCAGTGCGCCCACAGCGGGCTGTCGCGGCGCAGCACCCAGGCCGCCAGCGGCAGCAGCAGCACGAACGCGATCACCCAGCGCACGAAGTTCAGCGTCAGCGGCGACACCAGCGCGCGCACCAGCCGGCCGACCACCGCATTGCCGGCCCACAGCAGCGGCGGCACGGTGAGCAGAAGGGCGGTGAGGGGCGTGAGGCGGTGGTGCGATGCGGACGACATGGCCGCCGACTCTACCGGGCCCGCACGGAGACCGTGCCGCATCGAGAAAAAGCCAAACGTGGCACGATGCCCGTCCCATTCTTTTTTCCCCTGCGTGGAGACAGCAACGATGTTGAGCAAAGCCGTCCGTATCGACCGCCACGGCGGTCCCGAGGAACTGAAGGTCGTCGAGGTCGAGGTGGGCGAGCCCGGCCCCGGTGAGATCCGCATCCGCCACAAGGCCGTGGGCCTGAACTTCATCGACACCTACCAGCGCACCGGCCTGTACCCGTTCCAGATGCCGCTGCAGCTGGGCATGGAAGCCTCGGGCATCGTCGAGGCGGTGGGCGAGGGCGTGACGCACCTGAAGGTGGGCGACCGCGCCGCCTACGCGAGCCAGCCGCCCGGCGCGTATTGCGAGCTGCGCGTGATGCCCGCCAAGTGCGTGTGCAGGCTGCCCGACGACATCTCCTTCGAGACCGGCGCGGCCATGATGCTCAAGGGCCTCACGGCCCAGTACCTGCTGAAGAAGACGCTGCCGGCCGAAGGCCTGCAGCCCGGCGACTTCGTGCTGTTCCATGCGGCGGCCGGCGGTGTCGGCCTCATCGCCTGCCAGTGGGCCAAGGCGCTCGGCCTGCAGCTCATCGGCACGGCTGGCAGCGACGCCAAGTGCCAGCTCGCGCTGGTGCACGGCGCGGCGCACGCCATCAACTACAGCACCGAGAACTTCGCGGCGCGCGTGAAGGAGATCACCGGCGGCCAGGGCGTGAAGGTGGTGTACGACTCGGTGGGCAAGGACACCTTCGAAGGCTCCGTCGACAGCCTGCGCCCCTTCGGCCTGTTGGCGATCTTCGGCAACGGCTCGGGCCCGGTGCCGCCGGTCAACCTCGGCCTGCTGGCCTCGAAGGGCTCGCTCTACGTGACGCGCCCGACGCTGTTCACCCACATCGCCACGCGCGAGCGCACGCAGGCCATGGCCGACGACCTGTTCGCCGTGGTGCAAAGCGGCGCGGTGAAGATCCCGATCGACCAGCGCTACGCCCTGGCCGACGTGCAGCAGGCGCACCGCGACCTCGAGGCGCGCAAGACCACGGGCTGTACCATCCTCACGCTCTGAGGCTGGCTGCGGCCGGCGGGTGATGTCCTACGCGCGGTGGGGTGTCACACCTTCGACTTGTGGCGGGCGCAATTTGTAGCCTGCACTTGTCCCTCCCGCAGAGCCCGCCATGACCACCGTCCGCGCTTTCATCGTCGAAGACAACCCCGCCCAGCGCGCCAGCCTGGCGGGCACGCTGCGCGAGATGGCGCGCATCGATCCGGTCGGCCAGGCCGAATCGGAGGCCGAGGGCACGCGTTGGCTCACGCGCAACCCGGCGCTGTGGGACCTGGCCATCGTCGACCTGTTCCTGGGCGACGGTACGGGCTACAGCGTGCTCGAGGCCTGCCGCAACCGCGACCCGAAGCAGAAGATGGTGGTGCTCAGCAACCACGCCACGCCCGAGACGCGCCGCAAGTGCGCGCAGCTCGGCGCCGACGCGGTATTCGACAAGGCCACCGAGGTCGAGGAGCTGATCGACTTCTGCGTGCGCCAGCGCCAGGAGCGCTTCTTCAGCGCGCCTTCGTCGGCGGGGCCGCGGGCGCCTCACTGAGCGCCGCCGTCTCGCGCACCATGCGCCAGACCCGCTGCGCCAGCGGCGACAGCTCGCGGTTGCGGCGCCGGATCAGCATGATCGCGCGCTGCACGTTGGGCACCAGCGGGCGCACCACCAGCCGCGCCAGCCCCTCGGGCGGCAACGACAGCCCCGGCATCACGCTGATGCCGATGCCGGCCTCGACCATGCGGAACACGGTGGTCGCATGGCCCAGCTGCTGCTTCACGTCGCAGCGCGCGCCGTGCCGCTCCAGCGCCTGGTCGATGAGGCGCCGGCTGCCCGAGGCGTGATCGAGCAGCACCAGCGGCTGGCCGTCGAGCGCCGACCAGTTCACCGAGGCCTTCTTTTCCGTCAGTCGGTGGCCGGGCAGCGTGACCACCATGAAGGGGTCGTTGAGGATCGACTCGCAGTGCAGGTCGTCGGCCTCGGAGGGCTCGATCACCACGCCGAAGTCGACCTCGCCGCTGCGCACGCTGTCCAGCACGTCCTGCTGGATGCGGTCGAGCAGCAAGAACTGGATGCCCGGCGCCTGTACCGCGCAGGCCGCGATGCAGTCGGGCATGAGGTTGGCCGAGAGCGTGGGGCTGCTGGCCACGCGCACCTTGCCGCCGCGCGCGCTGGCCAGGCCGGCCACGTCCTGCAGGGTCTGGTCGAGTTCGTCGAGCACGCGGTCGAGCCGGGCCGCGAACGAGTGGCCGGCTTCGGTCAGCACCACCTCGCGCGTGGTGCGGTCCAGCAGCTTGAGGCCGAGCTGGGCCTCGAGCTCCGAGATCGACCGGCTCACCGCCGGCTGGCTCAGGCCCACCTGGTCGCCGGCACGGCTGAAGTTGCGGCCCTCGGCCACCGAGCGGAAGACGCGGAGTTGGCGCAGCGTGACGTTCATGCGCTCAAATCATATATCCATCCGATAAATCCATTTCTCTTTTGAATGGCCGGAAGGTCCAATGCAGGGCATGGCACGTTCACGCTTTCTTCCTGACAACTTCACGCTCACGCTCGTCGCGGTCGTCACCCTGGCCAGCCTGCTGCCCGCCAGCGGCCGTGTGGCGCATTTCTTCGAGGGCCTGACCACGGTCGCGATCGGGCTGCTGTTCTTCCTGCACGGCGCCAAGCTGTCGCGCGAGGCGATCCTTGCGGGCATCACGCATTGGCGGCTGCACCTGCTGGTGTTCGCCTGCACCTTCATCCTGTTTCCGGTGCTGGGGCTCGCGCTGCGGCCTGTGCTGGGGCCGCTGGTGACGCCGCAGCTGTACACGGGCGTGCTGTTCCTGTGCGTGCTGCCCGCCACGGTGCAGTCGGCGATTGCTTTCACGGCGATGGCGCGGGGGAACATGCCGGCCGCCATCTGCAGCGCTTCGGCTTCGACGTTGCTGGGCGTGTTCATCACGCCGGTGCTGGTGAGCCTGGTGGTGTTGCCCGAGGGCGGCGCGGTGGCGTCGTCTTCGTCGCTCGACGCGATCGGGCGCATCCTGCTGCAGCTGCTGGTGCCGTTCGTCATCGGTCACCTGTCGCGTCCGTTGATCGGCAAGTGGATCCAGAAGCGCGCCGCGGTGCTGAAGTTCGTGGACCAGGGCTCGATCCTGCTGGTGGTCTACACGGCCTTCAGCGCGGCGGTGATCGAAGGGCTCTGGAAGCAGATTCCCGTGAGCGCGCTGCTGGGCCTGCTGCTGGTGTGCGGCGTGCTGCTGGCGCTGGCGCTGGGCCTGACGACCTTCATGGCGCGGCGCTTCGGCTTCAGCGTCGAGGACGAGATCACCATCGTCTTCTGCGGCTCCAAGAAGAGCCTGGCGAGCGGGATTCCGATGGCCAAGGTGCTGTTCGCCTCGCACGCCGTCGGCGCGATCGTGCTGCCGCTGATGCTGTTCCACCAGATGCAGCTCATGGTGTGCGCGGTGCTGGCGCAGCGCTACGCGCGCCGCGCGGTGACGTCCCCGGCGCCTGCGCTGCGTACGGCCGAGTAGCCTGCCCGACGCCGAGCGTTCACGCACCGGCCGGCGCGTGAACGCAAAACAACACCCGCGAGGGGAGGGCTGGCGTCCACCAGATTCCTCCAAATTTGAACAGGACCATCCGGTCAGCGGCTCGATGAAGAGCAGCTGAAAACCCCGGAGAAACCTGAATGAAGAAATCCCTCACGGCACTCGCCGCGCTGGCCGTCACCGGCCTGGCCTCTGCCCAATCGTCGGTCACCCTGTTCGGCGTCGTCGATGCCGGCGTGAGCTACCAGAGCGCCACCTCGCGCAACCCCGTCACGGGCACCACCAGCAAGCAGAGCCAATGGAGCCTGGCCAACTCGGGCTACAACTCCAGCCGCATCGGCTTTCGCGGCACGGAAGACCTGGGCGGCGGGCTCGCCGCCAGCTTCTGGCTCGAGGCGCCGATCAGCAACGACGACGGCGCCACCGGCATCGCCAACTTCAACCGCCGTTCCACCGTCAGCCTGTCGGGCGGCTTCGGCGAAGTGCGGCTGGGCCGCGACTACACGGCCACGTTCTGGAACGACACGGTGTTCGACCCGTTCGGCACCAACGGCTCGGGCTCGAGCGTGATCAACACGGTCAGCGGCAGCACCGCGCTGGGCAACACGAACTACGTGCGCGCCAGCAACATGGTCGGCTACTTCCTGCCGCCCAACCTCGGCGGCTTCTACGGCCAGCTGCAGTACAGCCTGAACGAGAACACGAAGACCAGCGCGACCGACACCACCGCTGCCACCAGCAGCAGTGCGGGCCGCTACGTCGGCGGGCGTTTCGGCTATGCGAACGGGCCGCTGGACATCGCGCTGGCGGTGGGCCAGAACGTGGCGGTCGACACCACCACGCTCACGCGCAAGGTGCAGACCATCAACCTCGGCGCGTCGTACGACTTCGGTCCGGTCAAGCTGTTCGGCGAGCTGTCGAACGTGAAGAACAAGTTCGACCTCGCGGCGCTGGGCAACAGCCACGACAGCTACAACGGCTACCTCATCGGCGCGAGCATGCCGGTGGGCGCGGGCCTGATCCGCGCGTCGTACTCGACCGTGCGCTACAACGAGGGCGCGGTCGGCGTCACGGGCGACGACCCGCGTGCGAACAAGCTCGCGATCGGCTACGTGCACAACCTGTCCAAGCGCACCGCGCTGTACGCCACCGTGGCGCGCGTGAGCAACCGCAACGACGCGAACTACACGGGCAGCCTCACGGCCGCCAGCACCACGGGCTACGGCAGCACGGGCGTGGGCTACACGGGCCTGCCGCGTTCGTCGACGGGCTACGACTTCGGCATTCGCCACGCGTTCTGATCGGCTCCCGTTCGCGTGCGGCGGCGCTGCCGGCGCACGCGAACGGGCCCTGCCGTCGAACAGGCAACGCATCGATTCACATGATCCGAATTCACCACCTCGCAGGCGTGCTGGCAGCACTCGGCCTCTCGGGCTGCATCGTGCTGCCGCCCCCTCTTTTTCCGCCCGGGCCACCGCCGGGATTTCGCGAAGGGCTCCCGCCACGCTGCGAGGCCCCGAGCGGCTGCGCGCGGCCGGCCTTTCCTGAAACGCGCTGAGGACTGTCGACCGTGTACGGCAGTTCACTAGGCCTGGTCATTGCCTCGCTCATCGGCCTCGGCCTGGCCGGCGTGCTCGCGCTGATGGGCGCGCTGTTCGTCGCCAACGCCCGCGCGGCCGTGCACGCCCGTGGCCTCGCGCAGCAGGCCCGCACGCAGCAGCGCCAGCAACTGGCCGACAGCCGCGTGCAGGACCTGCGGCCGTTGCTCGGCGCCGAGCCCGGCGACGCAACGGCGCTGCGCCTCGCTGTGGACCTGCCCGCGGAAGCGGTGCCGGTCTTCGGCATTCCGTCGGAGCTGCGCGAGCTGCTGGCCAAGGTGGCCGCGCATGCCGCGCGCGTGATGGCGGCGGGGGCGACGTTGCAGGTGCGCGCGCGCATCGAAGGCACGCAGGCCGTCGTTCACTGGCGCGACCTCGACGCCGACAGCGAACGCCCGCCGCTGGCGCGCTTCTTCGATGCACTCGACGCCGCCTCGCTGGTCAGCGCGCGCATCTGCGAGCGCATCGCGGGGCGCCACGGCGGGCGCATCTATTCCGCGCCAGACGATGGCGGCGTGCTCGGGCTGACGCTGCGCCTGCCGCTGTACGCACCGGCGGTGGCCGCTGGATCAGTTGACTGAGGTGCGCGTCGGCGCCGATGCGGCCGATACGCCCGAAAGTTCAAGGGCCTCGAGCGCCTCGTACTCCACCGCCAGGAAGTCCACCAGCTTGCGCACCGACGGCAACAGGCCGCGGCGCGAGGGGAACACCGCATGCACGATGCCGCTGCGCGGTGCCCATTGCGGCAGCGCGTCGACCAGGCGGCCGGCCTGCAGGTCGTCGCGCACCATCATCGTCGGCATCTTGGCCACGCCCACGCCCTGCAGGGCGGCATGGCGCAGCGCGGCCATGTCGTCGGTCACCAGGCGGGGCTGGTGGCGCACCTCGGCGCTGGCGCCGTCGGGGCCTTCGAGCGACCAGGTGTGGTGCGGCTGGGCCGGGCCGAGGTCCAGGCTGGGCAGCAGGCCGATGTCGGCGGGGCTGGCCGGCGCCGTCAGGCCTTCGAGCAGGCGCGGGTGGGCCACCAGCCGCTGCGTGCTGTGGCCCAGCACCTTCATCACCAGGTCGGTGTCCTCGAGCGGCGGAAAGCGCACGCGCAGCGCGAGGTCGAAGCCTTCGCGGATCACGTCGACGCGGCGGTTGGTGCTCTCGAGCTGCACGGTCACGCGCGGGCACTCGGTCATGAAGCGGGCGAGCATCTCGGCCACCTGGTAGTACACCAGCGCCGGCGGGCACGACAGCCGCACCAGCCCCTGTGGCTGGGCCTGCAGGCGGTCGATGGCCTCCTGCGCGGCATCGGCCTCGACCAGCATGGCCACGCAGTGCTCGTAGTACTGGCGGCCGATGTCGGTGACGCTGAAGCGGCGCGTGGAGCGCTGGATGAGGCGCACGCCCAGCCGCTCCTCGAGCAGCGCGATGCGCCGGCTCAGGCTCGACTTGGGCACGCTGAGCGCGCGGCCGGCCGGGGCAAAACCGCCGTGGTCAACCACCTGGGCGTAGTAGTAGAGATCGTTCAGGTCGCGCATGGCTGGGAGGCCCTCCGTGCCGTTGATCGTTCGCCAGATGGAACGATGAGGGCGAATTCTGGCATCTACTCAAAGCATCGTTGCGGCCCCATCCTTGATCCATGGCTTTCCCGTTCCGGGCGAGCCGCCAGATGGAAAGGAACACAGACCATGAAGAAGATCCTCGGCACCTACAGCGCACCGCGCCCGCACTGGGTGGGCGACGGTTTTCCCGTGCGCTCGCTGTTCAGCTACGACACGCTGGGCCGCCACGCCAGCCCCTTTTTGCTGCTGGACTACGCCGGTCCGGCCCCCTTCACGCCGACCACGCAGCCGCGCGGCGTGGGCCAGCACCCGCACCGCGGCTTCGAGACCGTGACCATCGTCTACAAGGGCGAGGTGTCGCACCGCGACTCGACCGGGCAGGGCGGCACCATCGGCCCCGGCGACGTGCAGTGGATGACCGCCGGCGCGGGGATCCTGCACGAGGAGTTCCATTCCGAAGCGTTCACGCGCGACGGCGGCGAGCTCGAGATGGTGCAGCTGTGGGTCAACCTGCCCGCCAAGGACAAGATGGCCACGCCCGGCTACCAGGCCATCGTCGATGCGCAGATTCCGTCGGTGCCGCTGCCGGAAGGCGCGGGCAGCGTGCGCGTGATCGCGGGTGACTACCTCGGTCACAAGGGGCCGGCGCGCACCTTCACGCCCATCGACGTGTGGGACCTGCGCCTGAACCAGGGCGCGCAGGTGACGCTGCCGGTGCCCGAAGGCCACACGGCCGCGGTGGTGGTGCTGCGCGGCACGGTGCAGGTGAACGGCGAGACGGTCGTGCGCGACGCGCAGATGGTGCTGCTCGACCGCGCGGGCGATGCGCTCACGATCGATGCCAACAACGACGCGGTGTTGCTGCTGCTCAGCGGCGAGCCGATCGACGAACCCATCGTCGGCCACGGCCCGTTCGTGATGAACACGCGCGACGAGATCGTGCAGGCGATGAAGGACTTCGGCAGCGGGAAGTTCGGGCAGATGCAGCCGGCTTGAACCCCTGCGCTCCGGTCGCGAGACACCGCAGAACCGGTTTTACCGGGCTGCTGGTGTCGCCCCCGGTAGGGGGTTGGAGAAGCGACACGAAGTGCGCGAAGCCTGGGGGCGAGCCTAGGCCATGAGCATGCCGCGCGTTTCGATGAAGGCGACCACCTCGGCGACGCCGGTCAGCGTCTTGAGGTTAGTCATCACGTAGGGGCGCTGGCGGCGCATGCGCTGGGTGTCCTGTTCCATCACGTCGAGGTTCGCGCCCACGTAGGGCGCGAGGTCGGTCTTGTTGATGACGAACAGGTCGCTCTTGGTGATGCCGGGGCCGCCTTTGCGCGGGATCTTTTCGCCGGCCGCCACGTCGATCACGTAGATGGTGAGGTCCGACAGCTCGGGGCTGAAGGTGGCGGCCAGGTTGTCGCCGCCCGATTCGACGAACACGATGTCGGCATCGGGAAAGTCTTCGAGCATGCGATCGATGGCCTCGAGGTTGATCGAGGCGTCTTCGCGGATCGCGGTGTGCGGGCAGCCGCCGGTTTCCACGCCCATGATGCGCTCGGCCGGCAGCGCGCCGGCCACGGTGAGCAGGCGCTGGTCTTCCTTGGTGTAGATGTCGTTGGTGATGGCGACCAGGTCGTACTTGTCGCGCATCGCCTTGCAGAGCATTTCGAGCAGGGTGGTCTTGCCCGAGCCGACGGGGCCGCCGATGCCCACGCGCAGCGGCGGGAGCTTCTTGGTGCGATTCGGGATGTGGTGCAGGGCGGAGGTCATGGGCGAAAAGATCCGGTTCGGTCAGCTTCGGAAGAGGCGGGAATATTGTGTTTCATGGCGGGCCGACAACACCGCCAGCAGGGGCGCGAAGGCCTGGCGCTCGTCGTCGCTCAGTTGCATCGCGCGCTCGACGGCCGCAGGGATTTCGTTCGCCAGCCGCGCCAGGATGCGCTGGCCCGCGCTCTGGCCCAGCGGCACGGCCTTGACGGCGGCGGCGACCATGTTCTCGGCCCAGCCGAAGGCGAACGCCAGGCAGCCGTCCTGCACGGTGGCTTCGGTGCGGCTGGCGGCGAACGCGAAGGCCACGGGGTAGGTCGCGGGCAGGCCGGCGAAGACCTCGGCCGTGTCGGTGTGGTGCAGCTTCAGCCACTCGACGAAGGAGCGGCCCATCTGCTCGGTCTGCAGGAAAAACTCGGCGGATTCGCGGGTGTGCAGCACCCAGTCGTTGAGGTTGCGGATGCGTTGTGCGTCGTTCGCGCGCCAGGCGGTGATCGCCTGGGCTGCCAGGGCGAGGTCGCCGCGTGCGAAGCTCAGGTGCAGCTGGTCGGAGAGCCACTCGGTGGCGCTGGCTTCGGAATGGATGCCGGCCCATTCGACCGCGGCCTCGACGCCTTCGGAGTACGAGAAGCCGCCGACCGGCAGGGCGGGGGAGGCTAGCCAGATGAGCTGGAGGAGGCTGTGCGGGGTTGGCATCTGTTTATTGGCGCGCGCCGCTGTTCAGGGCGCGTGCGCAGGCCACCGGGTACTTCCCTCCGCGAATGTCCCCCGGGCTTCGCCCTCCTCCTTGATTTCGCTGCGGGAAGCACCCAGTGCCCTGCGCACGAGAAGAGCGGTGGGTCATTTCAATGCGAGTGGCCGTGGCCGTGATCGTCGTCGAGCAGTTCGGGGGCGAGCACGAGGGGCTTCGGGCCGCTGCTGTGCGAGTGCCCGTGGTCGTGACTGTGGTCATGGCCGTGGTCATGGCTGTGGCCGCCATGCGAATGCCCTTGCGCGCCGTACGCGCCGCCTTCGGGCTCGAAGGCTTCCTCGACGGCGACGACGATCAGGTGCATCGAACGCAGCATGTCGGCCAGCACGTGGTCGGGTTCGATCTTCAGGTGGTCGGGCTTGAGCTCGATCGGCACATGCCGGTTGCCCAGGTGGTAGGCCGCGCGCGTCAGGTCGAACGGCGTGCCGTGGGCGGTGCAGTGCGTGATGCGCAGCACGGGCTGCGGCGCCGCGATCACGCGCACCAGCGAGCCGTCTTCCGCGACCAGCACGTCGCCACCGCGCACCGCGGTGCCGCGCGGCAGGAAGATGCCGATCTGCCGGCCCTGCGAGTCGGTGGCGTCGAAACGGCTTTTCTGGCGCACGTCCCAGTCGAGTTCGATGGTGGCGGCACGCTTGAGCAGCACGGGCGCGAGACCGCGGCCCTGGGGCATGAGTTTGTTGGCGGTGAGCATGGCGGGTTGCAGGGTCGAATGAGGCCGATGAATGTAGCGCCTCTTGCAGCCCCTGTTCGGCGTGGTGTTCCAAGCCCGTCGGCGAGGCCAGCGTGCCGGGAACGGGCTTTCCTGCGTTAGCAAATATCGGGCCTTGTGGACTCGGGGGCTTGCCTGCGCGCCCCATCCGCCCCAGCATCCGCGTCATGAACAGCCTGGCCTACCTGACGACCGACGTCGCCACCCCGCTGCGTTTCGACTACTGGCACGACGTCGTGTGCCGCCACTGCATTCCCGCGGCCAGCCGCGCGATGACGGCCGAGCCGTTCGAAGGGCGGCTCGACGTGCGTGAGGTGGGCGCGGTCAGCGTCAACCGCATGTCGGCGCCGATGCATCACTGGTCGCGCGACGCGCCCCACCTGCGCCGGCATCCGCTGGACGACCTGTGGCTGGCGTTCGTGCAGGAGGGCGAGGGCACCTTGGTGCAAGGCGGGCGGCAGGGGCGGTTGCGCAGCGGCGACATGGTGCTCTACGACGCCGGCCGGCCCTTCGAATGCACGCTGGACGCGCGCTCGGTCTACCTGGCGCGCATGCCGCGCCGGCTGCTGCTGCGGCGCTTCGCGAAGGCCGAAGAGTTCACCGCCCGCACCATCGCCGCGGACCGTCCCGGCGCGGCGCCGCTGCACGCGATGCTGCGGGAGACGGCGAACCCGGCCTTTGCGCAGCCGCATTCCGCCGCCGCCGAGCGCTTCGGCGGCGCGCTCATCGACCTGCTGGCCGTGACGCTCGAGCTGCAGCAGGACATGGCTGGCGACGCCGGCGCCGAGCGCGGCCTGCATGCGCGCATGACGGCCTACATCGAGCGCCACTTGGACGACCCGGCGCTCTCGCTCGAGGCGCTGGCGCAGGCGCACCATGTCTCGGCACGCACCGTGGCGCGGGCGTTCGCGCGCCAGGGCGCCACGGCGATGGGCGCGGTTTGGCAGGCGCGCCTGGCGGCCAGCCGCGAGGCGCTGGTGGGTGGGCACGCGCACAGCGTGACCGACGTCGCGTTCCAGCACGGGTTTTCCGACCTGTCGCATTTCAGCCGGGTCTTCCGCAAGGCCTACGGCTGCGCGCCGCACACGCTGCTGAAGCCGCGCTGAGCGCCGCGCGCGGGGTGTCCGCCCCAGCACAAGTGCATGTCCGGAAGAGACCAGCGCGGGCCGCCGCGCGCCGATAAGGTTCGCCCGGGGTGGCAGGTTCTGCCACTTGGATTCGGACCTTCTTTCTCAACCCTACACACGCGGGAGTCAGTCATGGCGGACAAGGAATTGCATCATCTCGAACTGCTGGAAGTCGGCCGGCAGATCCAGTCGCGCGAGCGCTCGTCGGAAGAAGTCACGCGCGCCATGCTCGCGCGCATCGAGGCCGTCGACGGCCGCTTGCGCAGCTACGCGACGCGCATGGACGCGCAGGCGCTCGACGAGGCGCGCCGCGCGGACACCGAGATCGCCGCCGGCCGCGCGCGCGGGCCGCTGCACGGCGTGCCGCTGGCTGTGAAAGACCTGCTGTGGACCGAGGGCGTGCCGAGCGCGCACGGCATGACGATCCACAAAGCGTTCCGTCCGACCGAGGACGCGACGGTGGTGCACCGCCTGCGCGAAGCCGGCGCGGTGATCCTGGGCAAGCTGCAGCAGACCGAAGGCGCCTTTGCCGACCACCATCCGCAGATCGCGTCGCCGGTCAATCCGTGGGACGCCTCGCTGTGGCCCGGCGTGTCGTCCAGCGGCTCGGGCGTGGCCACGGCGGCGGGCCTGTGCTTCGGCGCGCTGGGCACCGACACGGGCGGATCGATCCGCTTTCCGTCGGCGGCCAACGGCATCACGGGCCTGAAGCCGACATGGGGGCGGGTGAGCCGCCACGGCGCCTTCGAACTCGCCGCCTCGCTCGACCACATCGGCCCGATGACGCGCAGCGCGGCCGACGCGGGCGCGATGCTGGCGGCCATCGCCGGCGCCGACCCGCGCGACCCCACGGCCAGCACGGTGCCGGTGCCCGACTACCTGGCGACGATGACGCGCGGCCTGGCCGGCCTGCGCGTGGGCATCGACCCCGCCTGGACGCTGGACCGCGTGGACGCCCCCACGCGCGCCACGCTGGCCGCCGCGATCCGCACGGTCGAATCGCTGGGCGCTTCGGTGCGCGAGGTGGTGTTTCCCGACACGGCGCAGGCGGTGCTCGACTGGTCGCCGCTGTGCGCGGTCGAGACCGCCGTGGCGCACGAGACCACGTACCCGTCGCGGCGCGACGAGTACGGCCCGGGCCTCTCGGGGCTGATCGACCTGGGCCTGTCGCAAAGCGCCACCGACTACCAGAAGCTGCTGCTGCGCCGCGCCGATTTCACCGGCCGCGTGCGCACGTTCTTCGAGCAGGTCGACCTGCTGCTGATCCCGGCCATTCCTTTCGCGGCGCCGACGCTCGAGCGCGCCGGCCAGCTCGGCGTGGACCCGGAGCTGCTGGCGGGCATGCTGCGCTACACCTGCCCGTTCGACCTCACGGGCAGCCCCACGCTCACCTTGCCGGGCGGCGCCACCGAGGCGGGTGTGCCGGTGGCCTTCCAGTTCGTGGCGCCGCATTTCGGCGAAGACCTGCTGGTGCGCGCGGGATGGGCGTTCCAGCGGGCGACCGACTGGCACCGCCGGCACCCGGCGGTGTGAGACGGCTTCGCAATCAAGGCGATCGCCGCGTTGCGTCGCCTTGCCGTGCGTCAGCACTGTCTGCGGCTTCGCGCCTTGCGCTCACCTTGATTGCAAACCCGTCAGAGGGCCGCGTCGCGGCTTCGTTCAGAACAGGAAGTAGCGCTGCGCCATCGGCAGCACCTTGGCCGGCTCGCAGGTCAGCAGCTGGCCATCGGCGCGTACGGCGTAGGTCTGCGCGTCGATCTCCATCTTCGGCGTGTAGCCGTTGTGGATCAGGTCCTGCTTGCGCACGTTGCGGATGTTCTTCACCGCGCTCAGGTGCTTGCTCAGGCCGTAGCGTTCCTTGATGCCCGCGGCCAGCCCGGCCTGCGAGACGAAGGTCAGCGAGCTCTTGGCGAGCGAGCCGCCGTAGGCGCCGAACATCGGCCGGAAGTGCACCGGCTGCGGCGTGGGAATCGACGCGCTGGGGTCGCCCATGGCGGCCATCGCGATGGTGCCGCCCTTGATGATGGTGAAGGGCTTCACGCCGAAGAAGGCCGGCTTCCAGACCACGAGGTCGGCCCACTTGCCGATTTCGATGGAGCCCACCTCGTGTGCGATGCCGTGCGCGAGGGCCGGGTTGATCGTGTACTTGGCCACGTAGCGCCGCGCGCGGAAGTTGTCGTTGCGCTCGCTGTCCTCGGGCAGCGTGCCGCGCTGCTGCTTCATCTTGTGCGCGGTCTGCCAGGTGCGGATGACCACCTCGCCGACGCGGCCCATGGCCTGGCTGTCGGAGCTGAACATGCTGATCGCGCCCAGGTCGTGCAGCACGTCTTCGGCGGCGATGGTTTCCTTGCGGATGCGCGACTCGGCAAAGGCCAGGTCTTCGGCGATGCCGGCGTCCAGGTGGTGGCACACCATGAGCATGTCGACGTGTTCGTCGAGCGTATTCACGGTGTAGGGCATCGTCGGGTTGGTCGACGAGGGCAAAAAGTTCGCCTCGCCCACCACGCGCAGGATGTCGGGCGCATGGCCGCCGCCCGCGCCCTCGGTGTGGAAGGCGCAGATGGCGCGCCCGCCCACGGCGGCGATGGTGTTCTCGACGAAGCCCGATTCGTTCAGCGTGTCGCTGTGGATCGCCACCTGCGTGTCGGTGGCGTCGGCCACGTCCAGGCAGTTGCTGATGGCCGACGGCGTGGTGCCCCAGTCTTCATGCAGCTTCAGGCCCATGACGCCGGCCTCGATCTGCTCGTGCAGCGCATCGGGCAGGCTGGCGTTGCCCTTGCCCAGAAAGCCCAGGTTCATCGGGAAGGCGTCAGCCGCCTGCAGCATGCGTTCGATGTGCCACGGGCCGGGCGTGGCGGTGGTCGCGAAGGTGCCGGTGGCCGGGCCGGTGCCGCCGCCGAGCATGGTCGTCACGCCCGAGGCCAGCGCTTCCTCGATCTGCTGTGGGCAGATGAAGTGGATGTGGCTGTCGATGCCGCCCGCGGTGACGATGGTGCCCTCGCAGCTGATGATCTCGGTGCCCGGGCCGATGACGATGTCCACGCCCGGCTGCACATCGGGATTGCCGGCCTTGCCGATGGCGGCGATGCGCCCGTCCTTCAGGCCGATGTCTGCCTTCACGATGCCCCAGTGGTCGAGGATCAACGCGTTGGTCATCACCGTGTCGACGGCGCCCTGTGCGCGCGTGCGCTGCGACTGCGCCATGCCGTCGCGGATCGTCTTGCCGCCGCCGAACTTCACCTCTTCGCCGTAGCCGCCGGCGCGCAGCGTGTAGTCGGCTTCGACTTCGATCAGCAGGTCGGTGTCCGCAAGGCGGACCCGGTCGCCCACGGTGGGACCGAAGATTTCTGCGTAGGCGCGTCGCCCGATGGTGGCCATAGTCAGAGCTTTCCTTGAACGAGGCCGCGAAAGCCGTAGACGATGCGATCGCCGGAAAAATCGACCAGCTCGACCGTGCGTTGCTGGCCGGGCTCGAAGCGCACCGCGGCGCCCGAGGCGATGTTCAGCCGCATGCCGCGTGCGGCGGCGCGGTCGAAATCGAGGGCGCCGTTGGTCTCGGCGAAGTGGTAGTGCGAGCCGACCTGGATCGGCCGGTCGGCCGTGTTGCGCACCACCAGCGTGAGGGCGCGGCGGCCGGGGTTGAGCGTGTGCTCGCCGTCGTCGGTGAAAAGTTC
Organism: Variovorax sp. GW821-FHT09D04; assembly: GCF_059416405.1. NCBI lineage: Bacteria > Pseudomonadati > Pseudomonadota > Betaproteobacteria > Burkholderiales > Comamonadaceae > Variovorax > Variovorax sp. GW821-FHT09D04. The sequence goes on along the minus strand of NZ_JBWKPA010000005.1, from coordinate 396,117 downwards.
GCCGGGCGTCATGGCCGCCTCAGATTGCCTGGGCCAGCAGCGTGGCGCCGAGGCCGACAACGGCAGCGCCGGCCACGCGGGGCAGCCACGCGTTGGCGTGGCGCAGCGCCCAGCCCAACGCGATGCCGGCCGCGTGCAGCAGCAGCGTGGCGCTGACCATGCCGGCCAGCGTGAGGGCCGCGCCGTGTTCGCCCGCCAGCTCGTGGCCGTGCGCCACGCCGTGGAAGACGGCGAACAGGCCCACCACGGCCATGGCGACGCCGGCCGGCAGGTGCACGCGCGTGGCGACCAGCAGGCCCAGCACCAGCAGCGACGCGGCGATCATCGGTTCGACGGCCGGCAGCTGCACGCCGGCCAGCCCGGCCAGCGCGCCCGCGAGCAGCATGCCCGCGAAGGCCAGCGGCGCCCACAGCAGGTCGGGCCAGGCGCGGCGCGCGACCAGCGCGCTCCACAGGCCGACCGCGACCATCGCCGCGAGGTGGTCGGCGCCGGTGAGCGGGTGCATGAAGCCGGTGACGAAACCGTGGTGCACGCCGCCGTCGACGCCCGTGTGGGCGCCGGCGGCCAGCGGCAGCAGGAGGGTGACGAGCAGGGCGGAAGTCTTTGCGAAGCGCATGGAGGGATCTTTCTTCTTGTGGCGGAGGTTCAGACGATCGGCTGGTGAACGGTCACGAGCTTGGTGCCGTCGGGAAAACTGGCCTCGACCTGGATGTCGGGAATCATCTCGGCGATGCCGTCCATCACGTCGGCGCGGGTGAGCACGCTGCGGCCTTCGCTCATCAACTCGGCGACGCTCTTGCCGTCGCGGGCGCCTTCCATCACGGCGGCGGTGATCAGCGCGACGGCTTCCGGGTAGTTGAGCTTGAGCCCGCGTGCCTTGCGGCGCTCGGCCAGCAGCGCCGCGGTGAAGATCAGCAGCTTGTCTTTTTCGCGCGGGGTCAGTTCCATGGCGGGGGTGGGGTCGGGTGGCGGTCGGTGATTATGGGCAAGGCTGTGGCTTTGCAACAGTCGTGCCCTGTTCGCCAAATGCCGTACCCGGTGGCACGGAAGCTGCACCGAAACGGTGTGAATTCCGCCGACCCACCTCTCCTGACCGACGACGCTCCCCAGCGCATCGTCAAGGTGCGGCGCGACTACAACAGCTGGGTCGCGAGCGAAACGCTGGAGGACTACGCGTTGCGCTACACGCCGCAGCGCTTTCGCAAATGGTCCGAATGGCGGGTGGCCAACACGGCGTTCGGGGCGGCCTCGTTCCTGGTGCTGGAGGCGGTCGGCGCCACGCTGCTGGTGCAGTACGGCTTCGCCAACGCCTTCTGGGCGATCCTCGTCACGGGGCTCATCATCTTCCTGGCGGGGCTGCCGATCAGCGTGTACGCGGCGCGCTACGGCGTCGACATGGACCTGCTCACGCGCGGCGCGGGCTTCGGCTACATCGGCTCCACGCTCACCTCGCTGATCTACGCGAGCTTCACCTTCATCTTCTTCGCGCTCGAGGCGGCCGTGATGGCCTATGCGCTCGAGCTGGCGCTGGGCATTCCGCCGGTGTGGGGCTACCTGGTGTGCGCGCTGGTGGTGATTCCGCTGGTCACGCACGGGGTGTCGGTGATCAGCCGGCTGCAGCTGTGGACGCAGCCGCTGTGGCTGCTGATGCTGGTGGTGCCCTTTGTCTTCGTGCTTGTGCGCGATCCTGGTGCGTTCGCGGGCATCACGCACTACAGCGGGGCGAAGCCGGGCGCGCAAGGATTCAATCTGCACCTGTTCGGTGCTGCGCTGACGGTCGGCATCGCGCTCATCACGCAGATGGGCGAGCAGGCCGACTACCTGCGCTTCATGCCCGCGCGCACCACGGGCACGACGCGCCGCTGGTGGGCCGGCGTGCTGGCGGGCGGGCCGGGCTGGGTGGTGCTGGGCGTGGTCAAGATGCTGGGCGGGGCGGCGCTGGCCTACCTGGCGATCACGCACATGGTGCCGGTGGAGCGCGCGGTCGACCCGAACCAGATGTACCTGGCGGCCTACGAGTACGTGTTTCCGAACTACGGCTGGGCGGTGGCGGCGACGGCGCTGTTCGTGGTGGTCTCGCAGCTGAAGATCAACGTGACGAACGCCTACGCCGGCTCGCTGGCCTGGAGCAATTTCTTCTCGCGCGTGGCGCACAGCCATCCGGGGCGCGTGGTGTGGGTGGTGTTCAACGCGCTCATCGCCTTCATGCTGATGGAGATGAACGTGTTCGAGGCGCTGGGCGACGTGCTCGGCCTGTTCGCCAACATCGCCATCGCCTGGATGATGGCCGTGGTGGCCGACCTGGTCGTCAACAAGCCGCTGGGGCTGTCGCCGCCGGGCATCGAGTTCAAGCGCGCGCACCTGTGGGACATCAACCCGGTGGGCGTGGGCGCGATGGCGCTGGCGTCGGTGCTGTCGATCACCGCGCACCTGGGCGTGTTCGGGCCACTGGCGCAGGCCTTCTCGGCGCTGATTGCGCTGGGCACGGCGCTGGTCGCGTCGCCGCTGCTGGCGTGGGTCACGGGCGGCAAGTACTACCTCGCGCGCACGTCCGACGCGGGCGGCTCCGTGCTGTTCGCGCCGGCCGCGGGCGGGCGCAAGGTGCGCTGGGCGCGGGTCGAGCCGTCGCCGGACGAGGGCGGCAGCTACCAGCGCCTGAAGGTGCAGCACTGCGTGATCTGCGAGCGCGAATACGAAGGCCCCGACATGGCGCACTGCCCGGCCTACCAGGGCGCGATCTGCTCGCTGTGCTGCACGCTCGACGCGCGCTGCGGCGATCTGTGCAAGCCGCACGCGAGCCTGTCGGCGCAGTGGTCCGCCGTGCTGCGCTGGCTGCTGCCGCGCCGCAGCTGGCGCTACCTGGACACGGGGCTCGGGCACTTCCTGCTGCTGATGCTGGTCATCGTGCCGCTGCTGGCCGTGGTGTTCGGCGTGCTCTACCAGCAGGAGCTGCGGGCGCTGAGCGAAGGCGCGCTCGCGCTGGCGGCGCAGGCCGATGTGGGCGGGGCGCTGGTCGCGGTGCAGCAGGCGTCGCTGCGCTCGGGTTTTCTCAAGGCCTACATGGCGCTGCTGGTCATCGCGGGCATCGTCGCGTGGTGGCTGGTGCTGGCGCACCAGAGCCGCAAGGTGGCGCAAGAGGAGTCGAACCGCCAGACCCACCTGCTGGTGCGTGAGATTGCGCTGCACCGCGAGACCGACCGCGCGCTGCAGGACGCCAAGCAGAGCGCCGAAGAAGCCCGCGAGATCGCCGAGCACGCCAAGCTCGCGGCCGACCAGGCGCGGCGCGCGGCGGACCTCGCGAACCAGGCCAAGAGCCGCTACATCAGCGCCATCAGCCACGAGCTGCGCACGCCGCTCAACAGCATCCTGGGCTACGCGCAACTCATGGGCGAAGACCATTCGGTGCCGCCGCACCGCCAGCAGGCGGTGGCCGTGATCAAGCGCGGCGGCGAGCACCTGCTGTCGCTCATCGAGGGCACGCTGGCCATCGCCCACATCGAGGCCGGCAAGCTCACGCTGGACGCGCGGCCGATGCGCTTTGCCGACGCGATGCGCGAGCTGGCCGACATGTTCGAGCTGCAGGCGGCCGAGAAGGGCCTGCGCTTTCGCTTCGAGGCGGCCGGCACGCTGCCCGACGTGGTGCGCGCCGACGAAAAGCGCGTGAGCCAGATCCTCATCAACCTGCTGGGCAATGCGATCAAGTTCACGGCGGCGGGGCAGGTGACCTTGCGCATTTCGTACGCGCGCGAGTTCGCCGCCATCGAGATCGAGGACACCGGGCCGGGCATGACGGCGGCCGACATCGAGCGCATCTTCGAGCCCTTCGCGCGCGGCCACGCGGCGGTGTCGTCGGCACCCGGCGCGGGCCTGGGTTTGACCATCGCGAAGATGCTGACCGACCTGATGGGCGGCGAGATGAAGGTACGCAGCACGCCGGGCGAGGGCTCGCTGTTCTGCGTGCGGCTGTTCCTGCCGCGCGTGCATGAGGCGGTGGCGGGCAGTGCACGCGTTGCGCCGGCACCGCGCGCGCGGCGTGGCTACGAGGGCGCGCGCCGGCGCCTGCTGGTGGTCGACAACGAGGAGGCCGACCGCGAGCTGCTGGGCCATGTGCTCGCGCCGCTGGGCTTCGAGCTGCGCAGCGCGGCCAGCGGGCACGACGCGTTGGACCTCATCGCCGCCGGCTACCGGCCCGACGCCATGTTCGTCGACCTCGCGATGCCCGGCATCGACGGCTGGGAAACCATCCGCCGTGCGCGCAAGCTGGGGCTGGCCGACGCGTCGGTGGCCATCGTCTCGGCCAACGCCTTCGACAAGGGCCTGGACAACGACGTGGGCATCGCGCCCGAAGATTTCTTCGTCAAGCCTGTGCGCCACACCGAACTGCTGGACTGGCTGGAGCGCCGGCTCGCGCTGCAGTGGTCCGACACCGCCGCGCGGCCCGCGCCCGCCGTGGCCGCGCCGCGCGCGATGCAGCCGCCGTCGCTGGCGCGCCTGCGTGCGCTCGACGAGGCCGTGGGCCTGGGCTACTTCCGGGGCATCATGAACCAGCTCGACGACATCGACGCCGCGCAGCCCGAGTGCGCCGCGTGGACCGAGGCCCAGCGCGCGCTGGCCCGCCAGTTCCAGTTCGAAGCCATGGGCCGCGCGCTGGCCGAAGCCGCCGAGGGCGCCGCATGACTTTCTTGTCTCCAACGACCCTGCCCGCTTCACCGCTCGCCCGCACGCTGCGCGAGCAGCAGGGCGCCCACGGCGACCTGGTGCTGATCGTCGACGACGTGCCCGACAACCTCGCCGTGCTGCACGACGCGCTCGACGAGTCGGGCTACACCGTGCTCATCGCCACCAACGGCGAGCAGGCGCTGCAGCGCGCCGCGCAGGCGCGGCCCGACATCGTGCTGCTCGACGCGATGATGCCGGGCATCGACGGCTTCGAAGTGGCGCGCCGGCTCAAGGCCGATGTGGCCACCGCGCACATTCCCATCGTGTTCATGACGGGGCTCACCGAAACCGAGCACCTCGTGGCCGCGCTGGAGGCGGGCGGAGTCGACTACGTCACCAAGCCGATCAAGCCCAAGGAAGTGCTGGCGCGCATGAACGTGCACCTGCAGGGCGCGCGCCGCGCGCGGCAGGAGGCGCATCAGGCCGGGCAGGCGCGCAACGCGCTCGACGCCTTCGGCTACGCGAGCATCACGGTGCGCCTGCCCGAGGGGCGGCTGATCTGGCAGACGGCGCTGGCGCGCGACCTGCTGGCGCGCTACTGCGAGACGCAGGCGCCCGAGACGCCGCCGGCCGTGCTCGGCTGGCTGCGCCAGCACGCGCCCGACGCCCGCGCGCGCGGCATCGAGCCGCCGGCCCTGGTCATCGCGCAGGGGGCCCGCAGCCTGAGCCTGCGGCTGCACCGCCAGACCGGCGAGGACGACGCCGGCGACGAGTGGATGATCGTCATGCGCGAGGTCTCCGACACCGCCGTGATCGAGGCCATGAGCCTGAGCCTGAAGCTCACGGCGCGCGAGGCCGAGGTGCTGTACTGGGTGGTCAAGGGCAAGACCAACAAGGACATCGGCGAGATCCTCGGCAGCAGCCCGGCCACCGCCAAGAAGCACCTGGAGCGCGTGTACGTGAAGCTGGGCGTGGAGACGCGCACCGCCGCGGCGGGCGTGGCGATCAAGCGCATCCGCGAGCTGCAGCCGCAGTTCGAACTCTGAAGGGCGGGGGATGGCGTTGCCGCGTCATGGCGCGGACTTTCCGGCTTCCTAGAATGAGGCAGGGCTCTCTGAGGGAAGCACGAGATGAAGAACAACAACAACCGCACCGCACGCCTGCTTCTTGCCGCAGTCGCGGCGTTGCCGGGCCTCGGCGCGCAGGCCGCCGGCCACTTCGATGTCGACGACGCCGGCACGCTCGACCCCGGCCAGTGCCAGTACGAAACCTGGTGGGGCCGCAGCGGCGCCGAGCCGGTCACGACGGGTTTCCATGTCGGGCCGGCCTGCCGGGTCGGGCCGGTCGAGCTGGGGTTGAACTTCGACCGGCTCTCGGCGCAGGGCGTGCATTCGGTCACGGGCGGACCGCAGCTCAAGTGGACCTTTGCCGGCGCGGCCGCCGACGCGCCTTTCAGCGCCGCCGTGTCGATGGGCGCGGTGGCCGACCTGCGGCGCGGCGGTCGCTGGGGCGGCCAGCTGGTGGTGCCGCTCACCTGGCGGCCCACGGCCAGCCTGCAGATTCACGCCAACCTGGGCGCCGACTGGGCGCTGGGCACTGGCGCGCGCACGCCGCGCGGCGGCCTGGCCGTGGAGTGGGCTCTGAACGACGCCGTGTCGCTGATCGCCGAGCGCAACCGGGCCGGAGGCCTGTGGACCTCGCGCGTGGGCGGCCGTTTCAGCCTGACGCCGCTGATCAGCGTCGACATCAGCACCTCGCGCACCGGGCCGCAGGGCGTGCGCGGCGTGGTGATCGGGCTGAACCACGAATTCAGCTGGAAATAAGTGAAGGAAAACTGAAATCCGCTGCAATGGGATGAACTCCCGTATCGTGGATTTTGTTGATTTTGAATAAGATTCGGTCACATTTATTAACGAGTCAACGATCCGTGACCCCATCGCCCGTTCTGGACTTCAAGTTCACCGCGCCGCCGGAGAGCCCCGCGCAGACCTTCCTGCCGGGCCGGCCGGCCGGGGTGCTCGGCCGCTCGTTCACGCCGCAGCGCAATCCGCGCCTGCAGGGGCTGCAGTGCCTGCGCTGCGACGCGCTGTACCCGGTCACGCTCGCCAACGACGGCTGCCCGGCCTGCCGGCAGGCCGGCTTCCACGTCGGGCTGCGCGCCAGCTACCGGCCCGGCGGCCCGGACGTGGTGCCGATGCCGTACGTGCAGGGCTTCTCGCTCGGCGAGGGCAACACGCCGCAGCACGACATGCCCGAGCTGGCGCGGCAGTTCGACATCGCGCGCCTGAGCATCAAGGACGAATCGCGCAACCCGACCGGCTCGCCGAAAGACCGGCTGACCGCGATGGGCGTGGCGCAGGCGCTGGACGCCGGGGCCCACACGCTGGTGCTCGCGTCGTCGGGCAACACGGCGGTGTCGGCGGCGCACTACGCGTGGGCCGCGGGGCTCGGTTGCGAGGTGGCCTCCTACGAGGCGATGCCCGCCACCTACGCCCGCCAGCTCGACGCGCTGGGCGCGCGGCGCTATGTGTTCGCCGACAACACCGGCCGCTGGGGCTTCGTGCGCGAGCGCTCGCAGTACCCGGGGTATTTCGCGCTGTCCAATTACCGCCTGCCCGCGCTGGGCAGTGCGCCCTTGGGCGTGGAGGGCTACAAGGCCATCGCCGAAGAGTGCCTGAAGGACGGCGGCCTGCCCGATCACGTCGTGGTGCCGACCGGGCGCGGCGACATGGCCTGGGGCATCTACGCCGGTTTTCGCGAGCTGCTGGCGGCGGGGCGCATCGCGCGCCTGCCGCGGATGTGGCTGGTCGAGCCCTTCCCGCGGCTGTCGCGCGTGCTCGGCGGCGGGGCGCTCAACGGCAGCTACCCTGGTCGCACGGCGCAGCTGTCGAGCGCGGGCGCGACGGTCACTTATCTGCAATGGCAGGCCGCCACGGCCAGCGGCGGCGGTGCCGTGGTGGTGGGCGACGACGAGGCCCGCGCGGCGCGGCGGCTGCTTACTGCGGCCGGCGTGAGTGCCGAACTGGCAGCAGCGGCGGGCCTGGGGGCCGTGCGGCAACTGCGCGAGGCCGAGACCATCGCAGCCGACGCGCATGTCGTGATGGTGCTGACCTCCGACGCGTCGAGCGACCCGAGCTGGCCCGACCGCGCCGTGACCGCCTGAGGCGGTGTGCCATCCCGGGGCTCAGCGCCCCGTGTGCACCTTGATGCGGATCGTCGCGACGTCCCAGCCCCGGTTCTTCAGCCGCGTGACCAGCATCGGCGACAGCTGGCGCAGCTTGGCGGCCGCGGCGCTGCCCTTGACCAGCAGGCACCACACGTCGCCCTCGGCCGGCCCCGGCTGGATGGCCGCGCGCATGGCCGGTGGAATCAACCCTTCGATCGCCTTCAGCCGCTCGGCCGTGTCCCGCGCGCGCGCCATCAGGCTCCCCAGGGTGGGGGCGCCTGCCGCAGCATCGTGCAGTGAAATGGCGGGGGGCAGTCGGCGATACATGGGTAATCCAGGGGTTAGAAACAAGACAGCTAAAATGCCCGGTTTGCCGACGCGTGCGTCGGCGTTTGTTCCGGAACGGGGCCATCCGACTTCGAGACTTGCGAAGCTTGCATTCGAAGAAGGTGCGCCCAACTGCTTTCACCATATCTTAGGGAATCCGGTCGCAGTGCCTGTCGTGTCAGGTGCCCGCCCCTCTCCACGCCCATGGCAACCAACTTCCTGACCCAGATCTTCGGCAGTCGCAACGACCGGCTCCTCAAGCAGTATCGCAAGACGGTGACGCGCATCAATGCGCTCGAACCCGAATTCGAAAAGCTCAGCGACGACGCGCTGCGCGCCAAGACGCAGGAATTCAAGGACCGCATCGCCAAGGGCGAGTCGCTCGACGACCTGTTGCCCGAAGCCTTCGCCACCGTGCGCGAAGGCTCCAAGCGCGTCATGAAGATGCGCCACTTCGACGTCCAGCTGCTCGGCGGCATGGCGCTGCACAACGGCAAGATCTCCGAAATGCGCACCGGCGAAGGCAAGACGCTGACCGCCACGCTGCCCGTGTACCTGAACGCGCTGTCCGGCAAGGGCGTGCACGTGGTCACGGTGAACGACTACTTGGCCAACCGCGACGCGACCTGGATGGGCCGCCTGTACAACTTCCTGGGCCTGTCGGTCGGCATCAACCTGCCGCAGATGCCACGCGAAGAGAAGCAGGCCGCCTACAGCAGCGACATCACGTACGGCACGAACAACGAGTACGGCTTCGACTACCTGCGCGACAACATGGTCTACGAGCCCGGCGACCGGGTGCAGCGCGGCCTGAACTTCGCGATCGTCGACGAGGTGGACTCCATCCTGATCGACGAGGCCCGCACGCCGCTGATCATCAGCGGCCAGGCCGAAGACCACACCGACCTGTACCTGGCGATCAACAAGGTGGTGCCGCTGCTCAAGAAGCAGGAAGGCGAAGCCGATCCGCGCACGGGCGAGGGCGTCACGGTGCCCGGCGACTTCACGGTCGACGAGAAAACCCACCAGGTGTTCCTGACCGAAGATGGCCACGAGAACGCCGAGCGCATCCTGGGCGAGCTCAAGCTGATTCCCGAAGGCGCGTCGCTGTACGACCCGGCCAACATCACGCTGATGCATCACCTGAATGCCGCGCTGCGTGCCCGCCACCTGTACCACCGCGACCAGCACTACGTGGTGCAGCAGGGCGAAGTGGTCATCGTCGACGAATTCACCGGCCGCCTCATGAGCGGTCGCCGCTGGAGCGACGGCCTGCACCAGGCCGTGGAAGCCAAGGAAGGCGTCGAGATCCAGGCCGAGAACCAGACGCTGGCCTCGATCACCTTCCAGAACTACTTCCGCCTGTACGGCAAGCTGGCCGGCATGACCGGCACGGCCGACACCGAGGCCTACGAGTTCCAGGAAATCTACGGTCTCGAGACCACGATCATTCCGCCCAACCGCATCAGCAAGCGCGACGACCAGCTCGACCGCGTCTACAAGACCACGCGCGAGAAGTACGAAGCAGCCATCCAGGACATCCGCGAGTGCTACGAGCGCGGCCAGCCGGTGCTGGTGGGCACCTCGTCCATCGAGAACTCGGAAATCATCGACGCCCTGCTCGAGAAGGCAGGCCTGCCGCACCAGGTGCTCAACGCCAAGCAGCACGCCCGCGAAGCCGACATCGTCGCGCAGGCCGGCCGCACGAAGATGATCACCATCGCGACCAACATGGCCGGCCGCGGTACCGACATCGTGCTGGGCGGCAACATCGAGAAGATGATCGAGGCGATCGAGGCCGACGAAGGCCGCGACGAAGCCACCAAGCAGGCCGACATCGCCCACGTGCGCGCCGAGTGGACCAAGGACCACGAGTTCGTGAAGTCGCTGGGCGGCCTGCGCATCATTGCCACCGAACGCCATGAGTCGCGCCGCATCGACAACCAGCTGCGCGGCCGTTCGGGCCGCCAGGGCGACCCGGGTTCCTCGCGCTTCTACCTGAGCCTGGACGATCCGCTCATGCGCATCTTCGCGGGCGACCGCGTGAAGGCGATCATGGACCGCCTGAAGATGCCCGACGGCGAAGCCATCGAGGCCGGCATCGTCACGCGCAGCATCGAGAGCGCGCAGCGCAAGGTCGAGGCGCGCAACTTCGACATCCGCAAGCAACTGCTCGAGTACGACGACGTGTCGAACGATCAGCGCAAGGTGATCTACCAGCAGCGCAACGACATCCTCGACGCGGCTGACCTCACGGCGCAGATCGCCGCGCTGCGCGAAGGCTGCTTCACCGACCTCGCTCGCCAGTACGTGCCGCGCGAATCGGTCGAAGAGCAATGGGACCTCGACAGCCTCGAGAAGAGCCTGTTCAGCGAGTGGGGCATCGACATGCCGCTCAAGCAGCAGGTCGAGGCCTCCGAAGCCATCTCCGACGAGGAAGTGGTCGAGAAGATCGTGGCCTACGCCAACGAGAGCTTCGACGCCAAGGTCGCACTCATCGGTCAGGAGAATTTCACCCAGTTCGAACGCATGGTGCTGCTGCAGAGCATCGACACCCACTGGCGCGAACACCTGGCCTCGCTCGACTACCTGCGCCAGGGCATCCACCTGCGCGGCTATGCGCAGAAGCAGCCCAAGCAGGAATACAAGCGCGAGGCCTTCGAGCTCTTCGGCCAGCTGCTCGACTCGGTCAAGAACGAAGTCACGCGCCAGCTCATGACGGTGCGCGTGCAGTCGGGTGAACAGCTCGAGCAGGCGGCCGAAGAGATGGAAAGCCGCGGCGAGAACGTCTCGAACATCACCTACACCGCGCCCACCGAGACCGGCGAGGTCGAGGTGCGCGTCGACGAAGAGAACCAGCGCCGCCTGGCGGCCGTCGGCACCGGCGCGCTGAGCGCCGAAGCCGCTGCCTTTGCGCGCGTCGGCCGCAACGACCCCTGCCCCTGCGGCAGCGGCAAGAAGTACAAGGCGTGCCACGGCAAGCTGAACTGAGCTGAAGTCCCGCACCTTTCATTGAGAGAAATCCCATGCCCGTGAACCTGTCCGCTCCCGATCCCGCCGCCTTGTTCGCGGTGCCCGGCGTCCGCATCGGCGTGGCCGAAGCCGGCGTGCGCAAGGCCAACCGCAAGGACCTGACCGTCGTGCTGATCGACGAAGGCTCGGCGGTCGGCGGCGTGTTCACGCAGAACCGCTTCTGCGCCGCCCCGGTGCAGGTCTGCCGTGACCACCTGAAGGCCAACTACGGCATCCGCGCGATGGTGATCAACACCGGCAACGCCAACGCCGGCACCGGCGAAGACGGCCTGATGCGCACGCGCTCGACCTGCATCGCGCTGGCGCGCCATCTGGAGTTGGCACCCGAGCAGATCCTGCCGTTCTCGACCGGCGTGATCATGGAGCCACTGCCCGTGGACCGCATCGAAGCCGGCCTGCCGGCCGCGCTGGCCGACGCGTCGGAAAACAACTGGGCCCGTGCCGCCGAAGGCATCATGACCACCGACACGATCCCCAAGGCGTTCAGCCGCCAGGTGAAGATCGGCGGCGCCACGGTCACCATCACCGGCATCAGCAAGGGCGCCGGCATGATCCGCCCGAACATGGCGACCATGCTCGGCTTCATGGCGACCGACGCGAAGATCGACCCCGCGCTGATCCAGCCGCTGGCCACGCAGCTGGCCGACGCTTCGTTCAACCGCGTGACCATCGACGGCGACACCTCGACCAACGACTCGTTCGTGGTCATCGCCACGCAGAAGGCCGCGCACGCCACCATCACCTCGCTCGACTCGGCCGATGGCCAGGCGCTCGTGGCCGCGATGCGCGACGTGGCCCGCCTGCTGGCGCAAGCCATCGTGCGCGACGGCGAAGGCGCGACCAAGTTCATCACCATCCAGGTCGACGGCGGCAAGGACGGGGCCGAGTGCCGCCAGGTGGCTTATGCCGTGGCGCATTCGCCGCTGGTCAAGACCGCTTTCTTCGCTAGCGACCCGAACCTGGGCCGCATCCTGGCGGCCGTCGGCTATGCCGGCATTGCCGACCTCGACCAGACCGGCATCGACCTGTTCCTGGACGACGTGCACGTGGCGGTGAAGGGCGGGCGCAACCCGTCGTACCGCGAGGAAGACGGCCAGCGCGTGATGAAGCAGAGCGAGATCACCGTGCGCATCGGCCTGGGCCGCGGCACCGCCAGCGACACCGTGTGGACCTGCGACTTCAGCCACGAGTACGTGACCATCAACGCCGATTACCGGTCATGAACGAGCAGTTCCAGAAGCTCATCGAACGCGCCGAACAGCTCATCGGCCGCATCGAATCGATCCTGCCCCAGCCACTGGCCGCGCCAACCGACTGGAGCGCCTCCATCGCGTGGCGCTACCGCCGTCGCAGCTCCGGCCATGGTGTGCTGGAGCCCGTGAAGCACGTGGCCACGATGGCGCTCGATTCGCTGAGGGAAATCGACGTCCAGAAGGAAAAGATCGAGCGCAACACGCGCCAGTTCGTCGAAGGCAAGCCGGCCAACAACGTGCTGCTGACCGGCGCGCGCGGCACGGGCAAGTCGTCGCTGATCCGCGCCTGTCTGCAGGCCTACGCGCCGCAGGGCCTGCGCCTGATCGAGGTCGACAAGGCCGAGCTCACCGACCTGCCCGACATCGTCGAGGTGGTGTCGCAGCGCCCCGAGAAGTTCATCGTCTTCAGCGACGACCTGAGCTTCGACGAGGGCGAGCCGGGCTACAAGGCGCTCAAGTCGATCCTCGACGGATCGATTGCCGCCTCGACGCCCAACGTGCTGATCTACGCCACCAGCAACCGGCGCCACCTGCTGCCCGAGTACATGAAGGACAACCTCACGTACAAGCACACGGACGACGGTGAGGTGCATCCGGGCGAGGTGATCGAAGAGAAGATCTCGCTGTCGGAGCGCTTCGGCCTCTGGGTGAGCTTCTATCCCTTCAGCCAGAACGAATACCTGACGATCGTGGGCCAGTGGCTCTCGTCGTTCGGTGTCGACGACGCGGCCATCGCGGCGGCGCGGCCCGAGGCGCTCGTGTGGGCGCTGGAGCGCGGCTCGCGCAGCGGCCGCGTGGCCTACCAGTTCGCGCGCGACTACGCAGGGCGGGCCGGCGCGTGAGCGAGGCTGTGACATCGGCGCGCAAGCACACCGAAGTGGCCGTCGGCGTGCTGATCCGTCTGGCCGACGAGGCGCTGCTGCTCACCACGCGCCCCGAAGGCAAGGCCTATGCGGGCTACTGGGAGTTCCCGGGCGGCAAGATCGAGGTCGGCGAAACGGTCGAGGAAGCCCTGCGCCGCGAGCTGCAGGAAGAGCTGGGCATCACCATCGGCGGCGCCGAGGTCTGGAAGGTCACGGAGCACGACTACCCGCATGCGCTGGTGCGCCTGCACTGGTGCAAGGTGACGGACTGGACCGGCGAGTTCGAAATGCGCGAAAGCCAGGCCATGGCCTGGCAGCAACTGCCGCTCGACGTGGCGCCGGTGCTGCCGGGCGCGCTGCCGGTGCTGCAGTGGCTGGTCGAGGAACGCGGCCTGCCCGCGTCGGCCGCCGAGGCGGTGTCGAGCGTCGCCTGACGACGCACGGCACGACCGTGGTCCAGAAGTAAGAGATATGCATCCCAAGTACCGTGCCGACATCGACGGCCTGCGCGCCGTGGCCGTGGCCTCGGTCGTCATCTTCCATGCGTTCCCGAAGCTGCTGCCTGGCGGCTTCATCGGCGTCGACATCTTCTTCGTGATCTCGGGCTTCCTGATCACGACGATCATCATGCAGAGCCACGCGGCCGGCGATTTCAGCTACCGCGACTTCTATGCACGGCGCATCCGCCGGATCTTCCCGGCACTGATGCTGATGCTGGCGGGCGTGCTGGCCTTCGGCTGGTACGTGCTGCTCAACAAGGAATTCGTCGAGCTGGGCAAGCAGGCGCTGGGCGGCGTGGGCTTCGTGGCCAACTTCGTCTTCTGGAGCGAGGCCGGCTACTTCGACACGGCCGCCGAGACCAAGCCGCTGCTGCACCTGTGGTCGCTGGGCATCGAGGAACAGTTCTACATTTTCTGGCCGCTGCTGCTCGGGCTGGCCTGGCGCCGGCGCTGGCCGATCGTGCGCGTGCTGTGGGTGCTGGCGGTGGTGTCGTTCCTCATCAACGTGACGACGATCCACCCGTTCCGCACGGCGGCCTTCTATTCGCCAGCTTCGCGCTTCTGGGAACTCATGGTGGGCGGCATCCTGGCCTGCATGCGGATGAAGCCGTCGGCACCGAGCGTCTGGCGCAGCCATGTGCAGTCGGTGCTGGGCGTGGGCCTGATCGTGCTGGGCCTCGTGATGATCCGCAGCGACAAGGCCTTCCCCGGCTGGTGGGCGCTGCTGCCGACGCTGGGCGCGGTGAGCTGCATCGCGGCCGGCCCGACGGGTGTGCTGAACAAGTACTTCCTGTCGAACCGCGCGATGGTGTGGATCGGCCTGATCAGCTATCCGCTGTACCTGTGGCATTGGCCGCTGCTGGTGTATGCGCGGATCGTCAAGGGCGCGGAGCCGTCGGTGGGCACGCGCGTGACGATGGTGGTCGCGAGCGTGCTGCTGGCCTGGCTGACCTACCGCTTCATCGAGCGGTTCACGCGGGCCCGCCTGGGCGCGGGCATGCTGCGCACGCTCGTGGGCACCGGTGCCTTCGTGGCCGTGGCCGGCGTGGCGGTGCTCAACGGTTTGCCCGCCCGCCACAACAGCGAGCTGCTGCAGAAGGTGACCGATGCGACGGTGGACGGCGACTACTACGCCGGCTTTTCCTCGGAGAACTTCGGCCCCTACGCGGTGAATCGCATCGGCAACGGCGCCCGCAAGGTGCTGCTGATCGGCGACAGCCACGTCATCGAGTACGGCCCGCGTGCCGCGGAGCTGGCACGCCTCGCGCCCGAGCGCATGGCAACCACGTACTTCTTCACCTACGGCGCGTGCCCGGCCATTCCGAACGTCTTCGCCGAGCAGAACCCCGGCTGCGGCCCGGCCCGCGACCAGTGGATGGCGATGGCGCGCGACCCGCAGATCGACACCGTGCTGATCGGCAGCTGCTGGAACTGCTACTTCACGGGCGATTTCCCGCTGGACTACGTGCTGCGCGCGAACGGTGCGTCGCTCTCCCTGACCCGCGGCGACCGCGCCGGCATCGAGCCCTCGCTGGTGGCGCTGCAGGCGTGGGTGACCGAACTGGTCAAGCAGAAGAAAAAGGTCTATCTGCTGCTGGACAACGCGCTGGGCGACGACTTCGAGCCGCGCCGCATGATCGAGGGCAGCCGGCTGCGCACGCTCTCGGTGGTGGGCAACTCGCCAACCGCGCCCGTGCTCGCCGACCAGGTGAAGCTCAACCAGCGGCTCCTGCAGATCGCGGCCGCCAGCGGCGCGGAGGCGATCGACGTGCTGGGCGCCCTGTGCAAGGACGGCCAGTGCCCGCGGACGATGCCGGACGGTGCGCCGGCCTACAAGGACCACGGCCACCTGCGGCCCGCGTTCACGCGGCAGTTCGCGACCTACCTGGACAAGGTGTTCCTGGAAGAGGGCGTGCAGCCCGCTGCAGCCAACTGACGGCCCCGCAGCTCTGGGCTGCGGCGGCGTGCATGCAATCTATTGCTGCAGCTTGGGATCGCCGAAGGGCTCTTCGTCGGGCGGTGTCTCCGCCGGCATCCTGAATTCCTCGGTCGCCCAGGCGCCGAAGTCGATGCCCTTGCAGCGTGCGCTGCAGAACGGCCGGAACGGGTTGCGCTCCGCATAAATGCTGTCGCCGCCGCAGGTCGGGCAGCGGACGATGCGTTCGTCTTCTTTCTTCTTGCTCACACCGGGCCTCACGCGCAGAGGGTCAGTTCGAAGGGGGTGTCTTCCGTGCTCGGGTGCAGGCGGTCGTCGGCTTCGTGCCGCATGAGCCGCACCGAGACCATGAGGCGGTTGCCGCTGATTTCCGGGACCAGGCCCAGCTTGGGATCGATGCGCAGTCGCAGCAGCTGGAAGCTGCGTCCCTGCGGCAGGTTCTGCTGGAACTGCCCGTGGGTGGCGATCACCTTGTAGGGTACGTCGGCGTCGCGCAGCAGCTTGAGCAGCAGGTAGATCGACGAGGCCAGCGGCGACAGCGTGTTCGACCAGCGCTCCAGGTCGGCGCGGCGGCTGGCCGGCGTGCGGTGCTGCCACGCGTAGTAGGCGGGCAGGTCGAACTCGCAGGTGCCGCCCGGAATGCCGGCGCGGCTGCGGATGCTCATGAGCCACTCGTTCTCGGTGAGTGCCTGTCCCGCCTTGCCGGCCACGCCGTTGAGTGCACTGAAGTTGCGTTCGAGCTGGTCGACCACCTGGTTCAGCACCGTCTCGGCGATGGCCGGATTGCCCCGGTAGCTGTTGAAGACGTTCTTGTGCTTGTCGAGGTCGCGCAGCACGTCGGCCTTGAGGTCGGCGCGCGCCGCCACGTCCATGATCTCGAAGATCGTGACCAGGGCGTAGTGGTGCGAAAGCGGCGATTCCGAGGGCACCAGTTCCCCGAGGCGACGGAACAGATGCTCCAGCCTCAGGTACGTGCGGATGCGCTCGTTGAAGGGGTACTCGTAGAGGATCACGCGTATTTGTCGGTTTCCTGTCGCGGAATCATAACTTCAGGGCGATTTGGAAGGGGGTGTGGGCATCACTTCACGCACCGCGGCCAGCATGCGCTCGCCGAGTGCGAGCTGTCCGTGCATGGACATGTGCGTGTCGTTCGAGAAGTAGAAGTCGCGGATCTGCGTGTGCTTTTCGCGGGTGAAGGCGTACAGGTCGGGGCCCAGCTTCGCATCGCGGAAGCCGCTTTCGAAGTCTTTCGAGAAATCGGGCTTGAGGTAGACCGTGGTCTTGTTGGGCACCACCATCCACAGGAGCGGGATGGTGCTGTGCGCAGCGGTGAAGTTCTTCATTCGCGCCAGCGTGTCGGAGGTCAACGGGCCATTGTCCTCGTCTTCCTGGAAGAAGGGCATCCGGTCGCACTGGCGATGCGAGAAGAATTTGCAACCGTCGGGGACTTTCCTTACCCAGGTGTCACGATCGAAATAGGTGTCTACCGGCGAGTTCTTGGCCTTCCACGTGTGGTAATAGGTCACGACGCCGGTCATGTACTGGACTTCCCAGTTGGGCGCGAAGGCCGGCACGGTCTCGTCGGGCTCGATGAGGGGCTCGGCCTTGGCGCTGTAGGGGAAGATGGTCTTGCCGTCCTTGCAGCGCTCGCTGTAGCGCATGCGCATGTCCAGCAGGCGCTCCACGCTTTCGATGATCACCAGCTTGCCCTTGAAGCCGGAGTCGTGGACCCACTGGCTGAAATCGCCGCACAGCGATTCGCCGTACTGGCCCCAGTAGGAGGTCGAGACCCGGTAGCCGGCCTTGGCAAGCACGGACTGCCAGCGGTGCGTCATGGAGAAGCTGTCGCCGACGACCATCACGTCCGCCTGTTCGATGGGCGTGCTGGCAAGGTAGACCGGGTCGACCTTGGGCGGCGGGTCGCGCCAGCCGAACTCGCGCTCGGACAGGCGTCCGATGCGCGTGAGGTCGCCGTAGGGCACCGGGCTGGTGAGCGAAATGATCCACAGGGCCATCAGGACGAAGTAGCCGAAGAGGAAGAACCGCAGCCAGACTTTCGCGGGCGTCGTGGTCGTCGTCATGTCGAATCAGAATTGGAAATAGAGGAAGGGGCTGTAGCCGCCCAGCTTCGAAACGCACCACGCGAACAGTGCGAAGGTACCGATGGCGAGCACCACGGTCGACAGGCGGGCCATCACCGGGCGGCCGGCCATCGACTTCGGGTGGGGAATCCAGCGCTCCAGGGTGATGGTCGGCGGCAGCGTCAGGCAGATGATGATCGCCACCAGCATGAGCTGGAAGAACTCCGGCTTGCGGAACGGCACCTTGCCGAACTCGCTGAACGCCGAGACCGGCGCGCCGTGCATCCCCAGCATGCCCTTGTAGATGGACATGGCCGTGTTCATGCCGTCGGCGCGGAAGACGATCCAGGCCACCACCACGCACAGGAAGGTCAGCAGCCAGCCCAGCACGCGTGCGATGCGTCCCGGGGTGGCATTGCGACGGACCTTGGCGTTCCAGAGGTGGTTGACCATCAGGAACGCGCCGTGCATCGCGCCCCAGACCACGAAGGTCCAGGCCGCGCCGTGCCACAGGCCACCGAGCAGCATCGTGAGGAACAGGTTCAGGTAGCGCCGCGCCGGGCCCTTGCGGTTGCCGCCCAGCGGCACGTAGAGGTAGTCGCGCAGGAAGGTCGACAGCGAGATGTGCCAGCGGCGCCAGAACTCGATGATGTTGGTCGACTTGTAGGGCGAGCGGAAGTTGAGCGGCAGCTGCACGCCCAGGCACATCGAGAGGCCGACGGCCATGTCCGAGTAGCCCGAGAAGTCGAAATAGATCTGCAGCGTATAGGCCAGCGCACCGAACCACGCGGTGTACAACGTGGGCTCGATGCCCTTGTGAACGCCGTTGAACATCAGGTCGGCGTACTGCCCCATGGGGTCGGCGATCAGCAGTTTCTTGGCAAGGCCGAAGACGAAGATCGTGAGGCCGATGGCGACCTTGTTCGGGTCCATCCGGTAGGTCGCGGGGTTCGCGAACTGCGGCATCATCTGCGCGTGGTGCAGCACCGGGCCCGCGATCAGGTGCGGGAAGTAGGTGACGAACAGCACGTAGTGGATGAAGCTGCGCTCGTGCACCTTGCCCTGCCAGCAGTCGACCAGGAAGGCGATCTGCGTGAAGGTGTAGAACGAGATGCCGATCGGCAGCACGATGTGCACCAGATCGATCGGCGTGAGACCCGCGGCGACCAGCCCCGCATCGACGTTTTCCAGGAAGAAGTTGGCGTATTTGAAGACGGCCAGCACGCCCAGGTTGATCACCAGCGAGGCGATCAGCAGCGTCTTGCGCTTGCGGTCGTTGCGTCCCGGCGCGGGCGTCAGCTGCAGGCCGAACCAGTAGTTGATGCAGATGGAACCCAGCAGCAGCGGCAGGGCCTGCACGCTCCACCAACCGTAGAAGAACAGCGAGGCCAGTCCGAGGAAGCCGGCGGCGGCGCGGGCGTTGCGCTTGCCGATCAGGAAGAACCCGATCAGGACCAGCGGGAAATAGACAAAAATGAAGGGATACGAGTTGAAAAGCATCTCGGGGAGGGCACTGCAGGGGCGAGCGCCTTTTTGTCGTAATCGTTATAGAGCCGCCGGGGCGGCTGGTCTCGGATTATCGCGTGGTGGCCGCAGCCCACAGCTTCCAGAGACCCCGCACCTCGGTGCCCAGTTCCGCGAGCGTCAACGACTCGTTGTAAATCACGGCGTCGGCGGCGGCCCGGCGCGCCTTGCGCGGCGCCTGCTGGGCGATCACGGCGCGCACGGCCTCGGGCTCCCATCCCGAGCGTGCGACCACGCGCTGCAGCTGCGTGTCTTCGTGGGCATCGACCACCAGCACGCGGTCCACAAGGGCCCGCCAGCGGCCGGATTCGACCAGCAGGGGGACGTCGAACACGACGACGGCATCGTCGCCGGCGGCGGCGGCCTGGCGTTGCGTCTCGGTGCCGATCAGCGGATGCAGGATCGCTTCGAGGCGGGCCTTGGCGCCCGCGTCGGCGAACACCAGCTGGCGCATGGCGGCCCGGTCGAGGCTGCCGTCGGGCGCGATGACGGAAGGGCCGAATGCGGCCTCGATGGCGGGCATCGCGATGCCGCCGGACTGCGCGATGCGGCGTGCGATGGCGTCGGTATCGACCAGCACTGCCCCTTCAGCCACCAGCAACGACGCGACCGTGCTCTTGCCGCTGCCGATGCCGCCGGTCAGGCCGATGCGCTTCACCGCCATGCCGCTGTCGTTCTCAAAGGGCCAGGGCCCCGAAAGGGAAGGCGAAGGGAATCCACTGCTTGACGACGGCGGGACCGGCCACGAGGCAGATCAGGCCGGCGCCGGCCAGGAAGGGGCCGAAGGCGATGGGAATGTCCTTGTGGGCCAGCTTGCCGGCGAAGCGCAGCGTGAGGCCGATCACCGCGCCCACCACCGATGAGACGAGGATGATCGCAATGAGGTAGTCGGCGCCAAGCCAGGCGCCCAGAGCGGCGAGCAGTTTGAAGTCCCCATGTCCCATGCCTTCCTTGCCTGTGGCCAAGCGGTAGGCATGGTACACAAGCCACAGGCTCAGGTAGCCGAACACGGCGCCCCAGACCGCAGTGTTCAGGCTGACGCCGGTCCAGCCCATGGCGGCACCGACCAGGCCGAGCCAGAGCAGAGGGTAGTTCAGGGCGTCGGGCAGGAACTGGGTGTCGAAGTCGATGAGGAACTGGCAGATCAGCACGGCGCCAAAGGCCGCCCAGAGCGCGCCCGTAGGGGTGATGCCGAAGCGGTGCGCGCACAGGGCGAACAGCGCGCCCGTGATCAGTTCGACGAGCGGGTAGCGGGGGCTGATCGAGGTCTTGCAGCTGGCGCACCGGCCACGCAGCACGAGATAGCTGAGCACGGGGATGTTCTGGTACCAGCGGATCTTGTGGCCGCATGTGCCGCAGCGCGAGGCGGGGCGGGTGAGGTCGAAGGGCGGGAGCTTTTCGAGCGCTTCGGCGGCCTTGTCGGCGGCCGCCTCGAGCCCTGCGGGCGGCACGGCCTTCGGACCGAAGACCAGTGACCAGAGCGAAGGCATGTCCTTCGACGACATGAGGTTGGCGACCGCATCGCCCAGCCAGCCCCGGTACATCATGACCGGGGTGCGGTAGATCACCACGTTGAGGAAACTGCCGATCAATAGCCCCAGCACACCGGCCAATGCGGTGTCGAACCCTTGCGACACCAGCATCAGACGACCTGGCCGAGCTTGAAGATGGGCAGGTACATCGACACCACGATGCCGCCGATGATGACGCCCAGGAACACGATGATGATGGGCTCCATCAGGCTGGAGAGGCCGGCGACCATGTCGTCGACTTCGGATTCGTAGAAGTCGGCGGCCTTGCCGAGCATGTGGTCGATAGAGCCTGATTCTTCACCGATGGCCGTCATCTGGATCACCATCGAGGGGAACAGGTTGACGTTGGTCATGGCCGTCGTCAGGCTGGTGCCGGTCGAGACCTCCTGCTGGATCTTGGCGGTGGCGTCGCCGTAGACCGAGTTGCCCGATGCGCCGCCCACGGAGTCGAGGGCTTCCACCAGCGGCACACCGGCTGCGAACATGGTGGCGAGCGTGCGGGTCCAGCGGGCTATGCAGGATTTTTCGATCAACGTGCCGAAGATGGGGAGGCGCAGCAACAGGCGGTCCATGACCTTCTGGACACGCTCATTGCGCTTCCAAGCTTGTAGGAAGAAATAAATGCCACCGCCTAGCACGCCGAAGATCAACCACCAGTAGGAAACGAAGAACTCGCTGATTCCCATCACGATCAGCGTCGGCGCGGGCAGGTCGGCACCGAAGGAGGTGAACACCTCCTTGAACGCGGGGATCACGAAGATCATGATGATCGCCACCACGATGAAGGCCACGACGACCACCGAGGTCGGGTACATCAATGCCGACTTGATCTTCGACTTGATCGCCTCGGTCTTCTCCATGTAGGTTGCGAGACGATCCAGCAACTCCTCCAGAATACCGGCCGCTTCCCCGGCTTCCACGAGGTTGCAATAGAGATTATCGAAGTACTTCGGAAACTTGCGAAAAGCAGCCGACAGCGAGGTGCCGGTCTCGACGTCGCTGCGGATGTCGTTCAGCAGCTTGGCGACGCTTGGGTTCGCGTTGCCGCGGCCGACGATGTCGAAGGACTGCAGCAGCGGCACGCCCGCCTTCATCATGGTCGCGAGCTGGCGCGTGAAGATCGCGATGTCCTTGGGCTTGATCGCCTTGCCCGAGCGCATGCGGCGCTTCTTGATCTTGGAGGCCAGCACGCCCTGGCGACGCAAGGCCGCCTGCACCTGGTTCTCCCCGGCGGCGCGAAGTTCGCCGCGCACCAGCTTGCCGTTGCGGTCCTTGCCTTCCCATTCGAAGACGAATTCCTTGTGCGTGACCTGGGAGCGGGAGGATGCCACTGTTGCCATTCGATCTCCGGTGTTCAGTGTGTTCGTTATAGGTTGGTGCAGGCGACGACTTCTTCGAGCGAAGTGAGGCCCTGCATGACTTTGCGAAGGCCGGACTGGCGCAGCGAGCGCACGCCTTCGGCTTCGGATTGGTTCGCGATGTCCAGCGCACTGCCGTCGCGCAGGATGATTTCCTGGATGGCTTCCGAAATCGGCATCACCTGGTAGATGCCGACCCGGCCCTTGTAGCCGCCGCTGCAGGCGGTGCAGCCGACCGGGCGGTAGGGCTTCCAGGTGCCGTTGATGTCTTCCTCTTTGAAGCCGGCATCGAGCAGGGCTTCGCGTGGGATGTCGATCGGCGCGCGGCACAGCATGCACAGCCGGCGCGCGAGGCGTTGCGCGGTGATCAGGATCACGCTCGATGCGATGTTGAAGGGCGCGATCCCCATGTTGCGCATGCGCGTGAGCGTGGTCGGGGCGTCGTTGGTGTGCAGCGTCGACAGCACCAGGTGGCCGGTCTGCGCGGCCTTGATCGAGATGTCTGCGGTTTCGAGGTCGCGGATTTCGCCGACCATGATGATGTCGGGATCCTGTCGCAGGAAGGCGCGCAGCGCCGCCGCGAAGGTGAGGCCGGCCTTCTCGTTGACGTTGACCTGGTTGACGCCGGGCAGGTTGATTTCCGACGGGTCTTCTGCCGTCGCGATGTTGACGCCCGGCTGGTTGAGCAGGTTCAGGCAGGTGTATAGCGACACGGTCTTGCCCGAGCCCGTGGGGCCGGTCACCAGCACCATGCCATAGGGGCGGCCGATGGCGTGGAGGAGCCGTTCCTTTTCGTCGGCGTCGTAGCCCAGGGCGTCGATGCCCATGCGCGCGCTGCTCGGGTCCAGGATACGCACGACGATCTTCTCGCCGAACAGCGTGGGCAGCGTGCTCACGCGGAAGTCGATCACGCGATCGGGGCCGATCTTGAGCTTCATGCGGCCGTCCTGCGGCACGCGCTTCTCCGAGATGTCGAGCCGCGAAATGACCTTGATGCGCGAGGCCAGCTTGTCCTTGATGACCGTGGGTGGGCTGGCGATTTCTCGCAGCTCGCCGTCGACTCGAAAGCGCACCCGGTAGTGGTGTTCGTAGGGCTCGAAGTGGATGTCCGAGGCCCGCATGCTCACGGCGTCGAGCAGCATCTTGTGCAGGAAGCGCACCACGGGTGCGTCTTCGACTTCGGCAATGGCCTGCTCGTTGGCATCGCCCGAGGTGTCGGCCGTGACGTCGTCGAACTCGAACTCGGTGCCGACGATGCTGTTGATGGTTTCAGCCGCGCTCGCAGCGGCGGCTTCGATCATGCGCGAGAGCTTGTCGTACTCGGCGATGACCCAGTCCACGCCCATCTGCGACGCGAACTTGATTTTTTCCGCGGCCTGCTGGTCCGACGGGTCGGCCGTCGCGACGATCAGGCGGTTGTTGCGCTTGCTGAGAACGACGATGCGGTACGCATGGCAGAGCTTCGGATCGAGCAGGTCCTTGGGCAGGCGCTGGTGATCGATGGCATCGAGGTCGAGCAGCGGGGCTCCGAAGGCGCTCGACAGGGTGTGGGCGAGGTCCGCAGCCGAAACGGCGCCGGTGCCGGTCAGTTCGGCGATGAAGCTGGTGCGGCCGCTCAGCGACTTCTGATAGATGTCTTCGGCTGTCTTCGCCGCGAGCTTGCCGGCCGACACGAGGGCGCGCGCCAGGCCGGGAAGGGCTATCTGCGTAGTTTCTTTAACGGGAATTTCGGCAGCGGCCATTCAGCGAATGCAAAAGATGTGAAAAAGTGCTTCACGATCATCGCTGAACACGCCTGTGCTGTAAATCGTTACACAGCAACAGGGGCTGACATTAACTGGACCAGTCGAGAAAAACTGGTCGGGGTGAGAGGATTCGAACCTCCGGCCTCTACGTCCCGAACGTAGCGCTCTACCAGGCTAAGCTACACCCCGATTGGTTGCAAGAAAAAGAACTCGTCCTAGATGCCAACTCTGTGGAGGTGTTTCAGGCACGTCGCTCAAGCAACTGAGCCGCTAATTGTAGCAAACCTGAAGCGTGCAAATTCGACGGGAGGTCGCGCAATGCATGAATTGCGCGTTCGGCCTCTGCCGCAGCAGCCGCGCGTGAGGCTTCCAGCGCGCCGGTTTCGCGAACGATCTCGACGATTTTTCCCAGCTGTGCGGTGTCGCCGGCCTCGATGGCGGCGCGCACCAGTGCGCTCTGCTCAGGGGTGCCGCGTTGCATGGCAAAGATCAGCGGCAAAGTGGTCTTGCCTTCGCGCAGGTCGTCGCCGACGTTCTTCCCGGTTTCCTGGGCATCGCCTGCGTAATCGAGCACATCGTCGATCACCTGGAAGGCGGTGCCCAGCGCTTGTCCGTAGGTGGCGCAGGCCTCTTCGACTTCGGGCGTCGTGCCGGCCAGCACGGCCGCCAGCCGGGTGCTTGCCTCGAAGAGCTTGGCGGTCTTGGAGCGGATCACGCGCAGGTACGCCGCTTCGTCCAGCGAGGCGTCGTGCATGTTCATCAGTTGCAGCACCTCGCCTTCCGCGATCACGTTGGTCGCTTCGGCCAGGATCTGCATGATGCGCATGTTGTTTGCATCCAACATCATCTGGAAGGCGCGCGAATACAGGAAGTCGCCCACCAGCACGCTGGCGGGGTTGCCGAAGGATTCGTTGGCGGTGGCGCGGCCTCGGCGCAGGGTCGATTCGTCGACCACGTCGTCGTGCAGCAGGGTCGCGGTGTGGATGAACTCCACCACGGCCGCCAGGTTGAAGCGCTGTTCGCCCGTGTAGCCGAGCGCGCCTGCCATGAGCAGCAGCAGCGCCGGCCGCAGCCGCTTGCCGCCGGCCGAGATGATGTATTGCGAAACTTGGCTGACCAGCGGAACGCCGGTGTTCAGGCGTTGGGCGATCACACGGTCGACTTCGACCATGTCGCCGGCAATCAGGTCCAGCACGGTGGCGGTGGGGGAGGTGTCGGCGGCGGGAACTGGCAAAGCGAAGGCGCGGGGCGCTGCGAGGATGAGGGCGGCCCTGGAGGCCGGAACGCGGGAATTATAGGGAGCCGTGCACGATTCCCTGGAGCGTCTCAGCATCGGGGTGGTGAGTGTCCGCAAACCGCGCTATAATCTTGGGCTCTGCGGAATTCGCTGCGGAGACTCATTTCTAAGAGGTTTACATGTACGCGGTCATAAAAACCGGCGGCAAGCAATATCGCGTTGCTTCCGGCGAAAAAATTAAAGTAGAACAGATTGCTGCGGACGTAGGCCAGGAAATCGTGATCGACCAGGTTCTGGCTGTCGGAAACGGCGCTGAAATCAAGGTTGGTACGCCCCTGGTGTCCGGCGCAACGGTGACAGTCACGGTACTGTCGCACGGCAAGCACGACAAGGTCGGCATCTTCAAGATGCGCCGTCGCAAGCACTATCAGAAACGTCAAGGCCATCGCCAGCAGTTCACCGAACTGCAAATTGGCGCGATCGCCGGCTAAGGAGCACATTCCATGGCACAGAAAAAAGGCGGCGGCTCCACGCGAAACGGGCGCGATTCCAAGCCCAAGATGCTTGGCGTGAAGGCCTTCGGCGGCGAACTGATCAGCGCAGGCTCGATCATCGTGCGCCAGCGCGGCACCCAGTTCCACCCCGGCGTGAACGTCGGCGTGGGCAAGGACCACACGCTCTTCGCCCTGGTCGACGGCCACGTGTCGTTCGGTCACAAGGGTGCGCTGAACAAGCACATGGTCAACGTGACGCCCGCGGCCTAAGCCCCGCAGTCACTTCGATCTTTCCGAGGCCCCGCATTGCCGGGGCTTCTTCATTTGTAAACTGGACATCCCATGAAGTTCGTCGACGAAGCCTTCATCGACATCGCCGCGGGCGATGGCGGCAACGGCTGCGTGTCGTTCCGTCATGAGAAATACAAGGAGTTCGGCGGCCCCAACGGCGGCGACGGCGGCCGTGGCGGCCACGTGTTCGCAGTGGCCGACTCGAACCTCAACACCCTGGTCGATTTCCGCTACTCGCGCCGGCACGAAGCCAAGCGCGGCGAGCACGGCATGGGCTCCGACATGTTCGGCGCCGCCGGCGACGACATCGTCCTCAAGATGCCCGTCGGCACGATCATCACCGACGCTGAAACGGGTGAGGTGTTGTACGAGCTGCTCAAGGACGGCGAGGTCATCACCATCGCCAAGGGCGGCGACGGCGGCTTCGGCAACATGCGCTTCAAGAGCGCGATCAACCGCGCGCCGCGCCAGAAGACGCCCGGCTGGCCCGGTGAGAAAAAGAGCCTCAAGCTCGAACTCAAGGTGCTGGCCGACGTGGGCCTGCTGGGTATGCCGAATGCCGGTAAATCGACGCTGATCAGCGCCGTTTCGAACGCCCGCCCGCGCATTGCCGACTACCCCTTCACCACGCTGCACCCGAACCTCGGCGTCGTGCGCGTCGGCCCCGAGCAGAGCTTCGTGGTGGCCGATTTGCCCGGTCTGATCGAGGGTGCCTCGGAAGGCGCCGGTCTCGGTCACCTGTTCCTGCGTCACCTGCAGCGCACCCGCCTGCTGCTGCACGTGGTCGACATGGCGCCGTTCGACGACAGCGTCGATCCGGTCGCCCAGGCCAAGGCGCTCGTGGCCGAGCTCAAGAAGTACGACGCGGCGCTGCACGAGAAGCCGCGCTGGCTGGTGCTGAACAAGCTGGACATGGTGCCGGACGACGAGCGCGCCGCGCGCGTCAAGGACTTCGTCAAGCGCCTGCGCTTCAAGGGCCCGGTCTTCGAGATCTCGGCGCTCACGCGCGAAGGCTGCGAGCACCTGATCAAGGCCGTGTACCAGCAGGTCAAGGCGCAGCAGGTGGCCGAGCACGAAACCGTCGTGGTCGATCCGCGCTTCGTTCCGCTGCCGCCCGAAGGAAACTGAGGGCGTCGCGGCACCTTCGGTGCTGCAAAATGGATAGCAAGCAGCGCAGGCTGCATTCCTGAAACACGCCTTCTTTCTTCATGACCTCGAATTCCGGTTCCACTGCCTTGCGGGATGCCCGCCGTATCGTCGTCAAGGTGGGCTCCAGCCTCGTGACCAACGAGGGGCGCGGCCTCGACGAAGGTGCCATCGGCGAGTGGTGCCGGCAACTGGCCGAGCTGGTGCGCGACGGGCGCGAAGTGGTCATGGTGTCGAGCGGCGCGATCGCCGAGGGCATGAAGCGCCTGGGCTGGAAGACCCGTCCGCACGAAGTGCACGAGCTTCAGGCGGCGGCGGCCGTCGGGCAGATGGGCCTGGCCCAGATGTACGAGACCAAGCTGCGCGAGAACCAGATCGGCAGCGCGCAGGTGCTGCTGACGCACGCCGATCTCGCGGACCGCGAGCGCTACCTCAATGCACGTTCGACCCTCGTCACTTTGCTGCGCCTGGGCGTGGTGCCGGTGATCAACGAGAACGACACCGTGGTCAACGACGAGATCAAGTTCGGCGACAACGACACGCTCGGCGCCCTGGTCGCCAACCTGGTCGAAGCGGATGCCTTGATCATCCTGACGGACCAGAAAGGCCTGTACACGGCCGACCCGCGCAAGGACCCAGGCGCGAAATTCGTGCACGAGGCCGCCGCGGGCGACCCGGCGCTCGAAGCCATGGCGGGCGGCGCCGGCTCGAGCATCGGGCGCGGCGGCATGATCACCAAGATCCTCGCGGCCAAGCGCGCGGCGGGGTCCGGCGCTTCCACGGTCATCGCCTGGGGCCGCGAAGCCGACGCGCTGCTGCGGCTCACGCGCGGCGAATCCATCGGCACGCTGCTGGTGGCGCAGACCGCCAAGCACCAGGCACGCAAGCGCTGGATGGCCGATCACCTGCAACTGCGTGGTGCCGTCATCGTCGATGCCGGTGCGGCTGCCAAGGTGCGCGGCGAAGGCAAGAGCCTGCTGCCGATCGGCATGACGGGCGTGTCGGGTGAGTTCTCGCGCGGCGACGTGATCGCGGTGCGCGACGTCGACGGCGTCGAATTGGCCCGCGGGCTGGCCAACTATTCGAGCGTGGAGGCCCGGCTGCTGTGCCGCAAGCCTTCGGCCGAGTTCGAGCGGCTGCTGGGCTACGCGGCCGAGCCGGAGATGGTGCACCGCGACAACATGGTGCTGATGCCCGGTTGATCTTCAGGGCGGGGCGCCGTGCCCCGCCGTCGCATCAGGGCAGTTCGCGCAGCGGGTTGCGGATGTTCTGCACCATCTCGTTGACCGAGCTGCGCGGTGCGTTGCCGCGGCACAGGCCCTGCGACGCCAGCGCCGGCACGTAGCTGGAGTTCATGTCCTTCACGCGCTTCCACTCGGGCGACTTCGTTTCCTGCCAGGCGCCGTTGTTGTAGCGGGCATAGCTCTTCATCTCGGCTGTCGAGCAGCGCACGCCTTCGTAGAACGCATTGACGGCGCCACCGGCCCGGTTCTGTGCCACCACCACGTAGCGCACGATGCCGTCCTTCGTGATGGCGATGGTGTTCGGGTCGACGCCGAACTTCAGCGTCATGTAGGGCGGCATCGCGATCGGCAGCAGACGGCTTTCGCTGAAGGCGGGCGGCGGCGGCACCGCGGTTTCTTCCCACTCCTTGTCCTGCTCGGTGCTCTTGGGCGCCGGCGGCATGCCGGCCTGGGCCCAGTCGGGGTTGTCGGTGTCGTAGCCGCGGGAGGCGCAGGCGGCCAGCAGGCTGACGCAGGCGATGACGAGCGCACGCTCAGCGTGGCGTCGGGAAAGAAGAAGGCGCGCTGTTCTTGGGAGGAGGTTCATCGCTCGCAGAAGGAATGTCGGGATGCGGGTCGAAGCTGCCGCCGGGCGGCAGGTCGAGGCCCGCAGGTGCTCCATGGTCCAGCGTGTGGCGCTCGAATTCTCGGGCGCGCACGTTGCTGCGCAGGAAGCGGTTGCGGAAATCCTGCCGGGGCAGGTAGCGAGCAAGCTCGGTAAGCGCCATCTCGTAGACGCCGCGCTTGAACTCGACGACCACGTCGAGCGGGACCCAGTAGTCATGCCAGCGCCAGGCGTCGAATTCGGGATGGTCGGTGGCACGCAGGTTGAGATCCCAGTCGTGGCCGACAAGTTGCAGCAGATACCAGATCTGCTTCTGGCCTTTGTAGTGGCCCCGTGCGTCACGGCGGATGAACCGATCCGGCACCTCGTAGCGCAACCAGTCGCGGGTACGGGCCACGATGCGCACATGCTCCGGGTGGAGCCCGACTTCCTCGTGCAGTTCCCGGAACATGGCTTGCTCGGGACTTTCGCCACGGTCGATGCCGCCTTGCGGAAACTGCCAGGAATGCGTGCGTATGCGCTTGCCCCAGAAAACCTGGTTTCTCTGGTTGAGCAGGATGATGCCGACGTTGGGCCTGAAGCCGTCCCGGTCGAGCATAATCAAACCCCAATTTTTGAACTGAGTCGATTATGCATGCCGGGTTGCACTCGGCAAGCGACCGGTTCCGGGCTCTCAGGGTCTCTCCGGGGTGCCTGTCTCCCTCCTCACTTCGAACCCACCTGCGCGATCCCGATGAAAGCTTCCCGATTCTTTGTCTCCACCCTGAAGGAAGCGCCCGCTGACGCCGAGGTCGCGAGCCACCGCCTCATGATGCGGGCCGGCATGATCAAGAAGCTCGGCACGGGCATCTACACGTACATGCCCATGGGCCTGCGCGTGATCCGCAAGGTCGAGGCCATCGTGCGCGAGGAAATGAACCGCGCCGGCGCCGTCGAGCTCACGATGCCCGTGGTGCAGCCGGCCGAGTTCTGGCAGGAGACCGGGCGCTTCGAGAAGATGGGCCCCGAGCTCTTGCGCATCAAGGATCGCCACGACCGCGACTTCGTGATCCAGCCGACCAGCGAAGAGGTGGTGACCGACATCGCGCGCCAGGAAATCCGCAGCTACAAGCAGCTGCCGAAGAATTTCTACCAGATCCAGACCAAGTTCCGCGACGAGCGCCGTCCGCGCTTCGGCCTGATGCGCGGGCGCGAGTTCATCATGAAGGACGCCTACAGCTTCGACCGCGACCTCGACGCGGCCAAGGCCAGCTACCAGGTGATGGCCCAGGCCTACCGCAACATCTTCGACCGCTTCGGCCTGCGCTACCGCGCCGTGGCGGCCGACAGCGGCGCCATCGGCGGCGACCTGAGCGAAGAGTTCCAGGTGATCGCCGCCACCGGCGAAGACGCCATCGTCTACTGCCCCGACAGCAATTACGCCGCCAACATGGAAAAGGCCGAGGCCCTGGCCCCGGCGGGCCCGCGTCCTGCCGCCGCCAACGCGCTCGAGAAGACGCCCACGCCCGGCAAGAGCACCTGCGCCGACGTGGCCGAACTGCTCGGCGTGCCGCTGGCCACCACGGTCAAGTCGCTGGTGCTGGCCACCGACATCCTCGACGACGCCGGCAACGTCAAGGGCGCGCAGATCTGGCTGCTGCTGCTGCGCGGCGACCACGACATGAACGAGATCAAGGTAAGCAAGCTGCCTGGCCTGGACAAGGGCTTCCGCTTTGCCACCACCGCCGAGATCGACGAGCACTTCGGCTGCAAGCCGGGCTACCTCGGCCCGCTGAACCTCAAGAAGCCCGTCAAGCTCGTGGCCGACCGCGAGGCCGCCGTGCTGGCCGACTGGATCACCGGCGCCAACGAGATCGACTTCCACATGACCGGCGTCAACTGGGGCCGCGACCTGCCCGAGCCCGACCTGGTCGCCGACCTGCGCAACGTGGTCGCCGGCGATGCCTCGCCCGACGGCAAGGGCGTGCTGGCCATCGAGCGCGGCATCGAGGTGGGCCACGTCTTCGTGCTCGGCACCAAGTACAGCAAGGACATGAACGCCACCTACCTCGACGAAGGCGGCAAGCCGCAGTTCCTCGAGATGGGCTGCTACGGCATCGGCATCACGCGCCTGCCGGCCGCCGCCATCGAACAGAACCACGACGAGCGCGGCATCATCTGGCCCGACGCGCTGGCACCGTTCACGGTCGTGGTCTGCCCGATCGGCATGGACCGCAGCCCCGAGGTCAAGGTCGCGGCCGAAGCGCTCTACGAAGAACTGCTGGCCAAGGGCGTCGACGTGCTGCTCGACGACCGCGGCGAGCGCCCCGGCGCGATGTTCGCCGACTGGGAACTGATCGGCGTGCCGCACCGCGTGGTCATCTCCGACCGTGGTCTCAAGGAAGGCCAGCTCGAGTACCAGGGCCGGCGCGACACCGCCGCCACCAAGGTGCCCGCGGCCGGCGTCGCCGACTTCATCGCCGGCAAGCTCGCGGCATGAGCGTGGCGGGGGGCCTTTCGCGACGCAGCTGCCTGCTGGGCAGCGCCGTCGCCGGTGCCCTCACTGCTCTGTCGCTGCCGCAAACGGCCTGGGCCGGTGCGCAGATCGAAGAGCCGCTGATCGACTCGGTGCGCACCGCGCTGAGCTCGGCCATCCACAACAAGGCGCCGCCGGTGCCGCAGTTCGCCGACACCGAGGCCCGCCTCGCGTACCTGCGGTGGCTCGGCGAGATGAGCGAGCGCCTGCGCAAGAAGGTCGCCGACCCGGCCACGCGCATCGAGTTCCTGCAAACCGTCTGGTACGAGGCCAAGCGCTCGGGGCTTGACGTGAGCCTGGTGCTGGGCCTGATCCAGGTCGAGAGCAACTTCCGCAAGTTCGCGGTTTCCAGTGCGGGCGCGCGCGGCTACATGCAGGTGATGCCGTTCTGGACCCGCGTGATCGGCGACAGCGATTCGGCCAAGCTGTTCCACATGCAGACCAACCTGCGTTTCGGCTGCGTGATCTTGCGCCACTACCTCGACCGCGAGAAGGGCGACCTGTTCATGACGCTGGGCCGCTACAACGGCAGCCGGGGCCGCGCGCCGTACCCGAACGCGGTGTTCGCGAACCAGCGGCTCTGGGCGTACGTCGACAGGGACCGCTCGGCGGCCTGAAGGTCGTCGCTCAGTCGGCGACCACCGCCTTGGCGGTCGCCGAGCCCTTGGTGACCATCACCTGGTCGATGCGGTAGCTGTCGACGTCCATCACCTCGAAGGTGTAGCCGCCCCAGGTCACGCTGTCCGTGCGCTTGGGCACGCGGCGCAGCATCACCATCAGGAAGCCCGCCAGCGTTTCGTACTCCTCGGCATGCGGCAGCTCGTCGATGTGCAGGGCGCGCTGAACGTCCTGGATGGGCGTGATGCCGTCGATCAGCCACGAGTTCTCGTCGCGCTTCACGATCTGCTCTTCTTCGGGCGTCGAGGTCGACACCAGGTCGCCCATCACCGTGCTCATCACGTCGTTGAGCGTGATCACGCCCACCACCAGGCTGTACTCGTTGACGATGATCGCGAAGTCTTCGTGCGCCTGCTGGAACTGCTCGAGCACCTCGGTGAGCGAGAGGCGGTCGGGAATCACCAGGGCCTTGTGCAGCGTCAGGCCCTGGTCGAAGGCCAGCGGCTGGCCGCTGAGCACGCGCTGGAACATGTCCTTGGCATCCACGTAGCCCAGCACGTGGTCGATGTCGCCGTCGCACACCGGGTAGGCGGAATAGGGCTCGGCCACGATGCGCGCGCGCAGCACCGACTCGGGGTCATCGTGCAGGAACCAGGCGATGCTTTCGCGCGCGGTCATCACGCTGCTGACGAGGCGCGTGTCCAGCTCGAACACGTTGGCGATCACCTGCTGCTCGCGCGCCGCCAGCACGCCGGCCTGCGCGCCGGCCTCGGTCATGGCCAGGATGTCGGCCGAGGTGATCTTGTCGTCGCGCGCCATCGGCATGCCCAGCACCTTGAACAAGAGGTCGGTCGCGCGCGTGAAGAACCACACCAGCGGCTTGAAGGCGGTGATCAGCAGCAGCATCGGCCCGACGATGCGCACCGCGAGCCGCTCGGGTGCGCTCATGCCCAGGCGCTTGGGGAACAGGTCGGCGAACACCAGGAACACCGCGATCACGATCACGAACGAGCACAGGAAGGCGATGTTGGCCGCCACCTCCACGCTCAGCCAGTTCTCGAAGAAGCGGGCGAAATACGGGCTCAGCGAGCCTTCGCCCACCACGCCGCCGAGGATCGCCACGGCGTTCAGGCCGATCTGCACCACGGTGAAGTAGTGGCCCGGCTGCTCCTGCACGCGCAGCACCTTTTCCGCGCGCGGGTCGCCCTCGTCGGCCATCTGGCGCAGACGCAGGCGGCGCGAGGCGGCCAGGCAGATTTCGGCGAGGGAGAAGAAGGCGCTCATCGCGATCAGCAGCGCGATGATGAGCAGGCTTTGGGTGAGGGTCATGGCGGCACGTCGTAGACCGCCATGGTGCCATGACTGGCACCGGGTCCGGGCGCGCGCGGGGCGCGGCGCCCGTCAAACGGGGAGCGGAAGACTCAGGCGGACGCGCCGCCGCCGATCACCTGCTGCAGCTCGCCCGACTCGTACATCTCCATCATGATGTCCGAGCCGCCCACGAATTCGCCCTTCACGTAGAGCTGGGGGATGGTGGGCCAGTTGCTGTATTCCTTGATGCCCTGGCGGATGCCGTCGTCTTCGAGCACGTTGACGGTCTTGAGCGTCTTGGTGTCGACGCCCACGGCCTTGAGGATCTGGATGGCGCGGCCCGAGAAACCGCACATCGGGAAGCTGGCGTTGCCCTTCATGAAGAGCACGAGTTCGTTGGACTTGACGAGGTCGTCGATGCGTTGTTGAGCGTCGGACATGGGGACTCCTGAAGAAAAGTGGGCTGGGGGGATTATTTCACCGTGCGCCAGATGCCGCCGGAGCAGCGCGCGATGCCGGCGAGGTCGTCACGGCTTTGCACCTCGGCAAAGCCGCGTTCGGCCAGCAGCTGGCGCACCGCCTCGGCCTGGTCGTGGCCGTGCTCCAGCAGCAGCCAGCCGCCGTCGGCCAGGTGGGCGGGAGCGTCGCGCACGATCTGGCGGATGTCGTCCAGGCCGTCGGCGCCGGCGACCAGCGCGCGGGTCGGCTCGTGGCGCAGCGCGGGCAGGTGCGGATCGCCGGCGGCGATGTACGGCGGGTTGCTGGCGATGACCGCGTAGCCGTCGGCGGCGCCGTCGAGCCAGCTCGATTCGGTGAAGCGCACCGGCAGGCCCAGGCGCTGCGCGTTGGCTCGGGCCACCGCGAGCGCGTCGGCGCTGGCGTCGACCGCGTCGACCTGCGCATCGGGGCGTGCATGCTGCAGCGCCAGCGCGATCGCGCCGCTGCCCGTGCCGAGGTCGAGCACGCGCGGGGCCGGGCGGCTGTCCGGAGATGCAAGGCAGGCCAGGGCCCACTCGACCAGCGTCTCGGTGTCGGGGCGCGGCACCAGCACGCGGGCGTCGACCTGCAGCTGCAGGCCGTGGAATTCCTTCTCGCCCAGCAGGTAGGCGACAGGCTCGCCCGCCGTGCGGCGCGACAGCTGGCGCGCGAACGCGGGCCAGGCCTCGCCGGGAAACGAATCGGTGTCGTGCGCGAGCAGCCAGGCGCGGTCGTTCACGGGGCGGCCCAGCGCGTGCAGCAGCAGCAGCTGGGCGTCCAGGCGATCGATGCCCAGGGCCATGGCCGCGGCCAGTGCCTGCGCCACGGTGGACGGTGCGGCGGCGTCGGTCATCACGCGGGCAGGCTCGATTCCAGCTCGGCCAGCTGCTCGGCCTCGCGTGCGGCACGCAGCGCCTCGAGCACGTCGCCCAGGTCGCCTTCCATGATGGCGAGCAGCTTGTAGAGCGTGAGGTTGATGCGGTGGTCGGTGAGCCGGCCCTGCGGGAAGTTGTAGGTGCGGATGCGGTCCGAGCGGTCGCCGCTGCCGATCAGGCCCTTGCGCATGGCGGCGTCCTTGGCGGCGCGCTCGCTGCGCTCCTTTTCCTGGATGCGCGCCGACAGCACCTGCAGCGCCTTCGCCTTGTTGCGGTGCTGGCTGCGGTCGTCCTGGCACTCGGCCACGATGCCGGTCGGGATGTGCGTGATGCGCACGGCCGAGTCGGTCTTGTTGATGTGCTGGCCGCCGGCGCCGCTGGCGCGGTAGGTGTCGATGCGCAGGTCGGCCGGGTTGATCTGCACCGCCACGGTCTCGTCGGGCTCGGCCAGCACGGCGACCGTGCACGCGCTGGTGTGGATGCGGCCCTGCGTCTCGGTGGCCGGCACGCGCTGCACGCGGTGGCCGCCCGACTCGAAGCGCAGGTGGCCGAACACGTCGTCGCCCACGATGCGGATCACCACTTCCTTGTAGCCGCCGAGCTCGCTCTCGCTTTCGCTCACCACCTCGCAGCGCCAGCCGGTGCGCTCGCAGTAGCGCGTGTACATGCGCAGCAGGTCGCCCGCGAACAGCGCCGATTCGTCGCCGCCCGTGCCGGCGCGGATTTCCATGAAGGCGTTGCGCGCATCGTCGGGGTCTTTGGGCAGCAGCAGGCGCTGCAGCTCGTCTTCGAGCTGCACCAACTCGGCCTCGGCGCCGGCGATTTCTTCCCTGGCCATCTCGGCCATGTCGGGGTCGTCGAGCATTTCCTTCGCGCCCGCGATGTCGGCCTCGCGCTGCTTGAAGCGCTCGTAGCGGCCGGCGATCTGCGTGACCTCGGCATGCTCGCGCGAGATGGTGCGGTACTGCGCCATGTCGCTCATGATGTCTTCGCGCGAGAGCAGGAAGTCGAGCTCGCCCAGGCGTTGGGCGTAGCGTTCGAGTTGGTGGCGCAGAAAGGATTTCACGACGGAAGGGGCTCGAAAAATGGGGAGGGGAACGCCGCAGTGCAGCGGCAGGGCGCATGAACGAAGACCGCGGCCCGCGCGGCGGGCGGGGCCATCGACGCGCGTCGTCGCTAACGCTCTTTGCGCAGGAACAGGCGCGACAGCGTCTGCGCCGTCTGTTCGCGCGAGGCGGCATCGCCCGCGTGCAGCTCGGCCATGGCGCCATGCATCATCTTCTGCGTGAGGCCGCGAGACATGGCTTCGAGCACGGCCTCGACCGATTCGCCCTTGGCCAGCAGCTTGCGCGCGCGGGCCATTTCGGTGGCGCGCCATTCGTCGGCCTGCGCGTTGAGCTGCTGGATCAGCGGCACGGTGCCGCGCTGGCCCAGCCAGTGCATGAAGCTCTGCACGCCGGCGTCGATGATGACCTCGGCCTGCGCCACGGCGGCCTGGCGGTTGGCTTGGCCCTGCTGCACCACCTGGGCGAGGTCGTCCACGGTGTACAGGTAGATGTCCTCAAGCGCCTTCACTTCGGGCTCGATGTCGCGCGGTACGGCCAGGTCGACCATGAACATCGGGCGGTGCTTGCGCGCCTTGAGCGCGCGCTCCACGGCGCCCAGGCCGATGATCGGCAGCGTGCTCGCGGTGCAGCTGATGACGATGTCGAATTCGGCCAGCCGCGCCGGCAGGTCGGCCAGCCGCATGGCTTCGCCGCCGAAGCGCGAGGCGAGCTTTTCGCCGCGTTCCAGCGTGCGGTTGGCGATGGCGATGGCCTTGGGTTCCTTGGCCGCGAAGTGCGTGGCCGCGAGGTCGATCATTTCGCCCGCGCCGACGAACAGCACGCGGGTCTTGCGCAGGTCTTCGAACAGCTGGCCGGCCAGGCGCACGGCGGCGGCGGCCATGCTGATCGAATGCGCGCCGATCTCGGTCGCGGTGCGCACTTCCTTGGCGACCGCGAACGAGCGCTGGAACAGCTGGTTGAGCGTGCTGCCGAGTGCGCCGGCGGTTTCGGCCGCGCGCACGGCGTCTTTCATCTGGCCGAGGATCTGGGCTTCGCCCAGCACCATGGAGTCGAGCCCGCTGGCCACGCGGAAGGCATGGCGCGCGGCTTCGTCGTCGTGCAGCGTGTAGGCGTGCGAGCGCAGCAGGGCAGGGGCCACGCCGCCGCTCTGGGCCAGCCAGCCGAAGGTGTGGTCGAGCGCGATGTGCTCGGAGGCGCAGTAGATCTCGGTGCGGTTGCAGGTCGAGATGATCGCGGCCTCGACCTGCGGGTGGCTGCTGTTGCCGGCGAAAGAGCTGCGCAGGCTGTGCAGCGTCGGGGCGATCTGGTCGAGCGCGAACGCGAAACGACCGCGCAGATCGAGCGGCGCGGTCGTGTGGTTCAAGCCGAGAGCCCAGACTGACATGTCCATGATTATAAAATCAGCAGCCGGGCGAGGTTTGCCGAGGGGCAAATGGCTTTCCCTATGACAGCCATACGCTTCGCCACATGGCCTCGCGCCCACTCGTGGCCCCCTCATGGACCTGCTGGATCTCTTCAATCACCTGCTTAATTTTGCGGCACCGGCGGCTTTCATCGCCCTGGTGCTCGTGGCGGTCGGGCGCTTCCTCGGCGGCCCGCGCACCGGCATTCCGCGCTGGTGGAAGCAATGGGCGATCACCTTCGGGGCTGGCCTGCTGACCTCGCTGGCCGGGCTGATCCTCACGGGCCGCGACGGTTCGATGGCCACTTATGCCGCGCTGGCGGTGGTCTGCGGCACCGTGCAGTGGCTCGCGATGCGCGGCTGGGGCCGCTGAGCCGGACTGCTCAGTCCAGCCGGCGGGCCATGTAGACCGAGTCCCCGGGGTAGGTCGCCAGCCGGGCCTGTTGCAGGTCGTCGGCCGGCACCGTGGCCGCATAGCCCTGGCGCTCCCAGAACCCGACCGAAGCCTGCACCGACACCAGTGTCGAATGCCGCCAGCCCGCGCGCAACGCGTGGGCCCAGGCGTGGCGCACGAGGCGCGGGCCCAGGCCCAGCCCCGAGGCCTCGGGATGCACCGCCAGGTCGTGCAGGTACAGCGCGTCGGCGTCGGGCGCGACCTCGAAGTCGCCGTGCAGCGGCGTGAGCTTGCCGCGCTGCGAGGGGTAGGCCGCCAGGTAGGCCCGCACGGCGCCGCCGTGCTCGGCCACCCAGCCGGTGTGCGGCGAGGCCGCCAACCGCCGCGCGATGAGCACGCCGTCCTCCACGAACCCCGCGCCGTAGCAGGCGAGCTGGATCGCCAGCACCGCGTCGAGGTCGTCCGCGCGCATGTCGCGCACGAGCAGAAGGGGAGCCGCCGCGTCCATCAGGCCAGCAGCAGCTTGTCGTCGTCCAGCTTCTCGCCGCGCGTCTGCTCGAACATGCGCAGCAGGTCGGGCACGTCCAGGCCCGCGCGCTGGTCGCCGGCCACGTCGAGGATCACCTGGCCCTCGTGCAGCATCACGGTGCGCGTGCCGTAGTCCAGCGCCTGGCGCATGCTGTGCGTGACCATCATCGCGGTGAGCTGGCTGCCTTCGACGATCTTGGCGGTGAGCTCCAGCACGAAGGCCGCGGTCTTCGGGTCGAGCGCGGCCGTGTGCTCATCGAGCAGTAGGATGCGCGAGGGCCGCAGCGAGGCCATCAGCAGGCTCACGGCCTGGCGCTGGCCGCCCGAGAGCAGGCCGATGCGGTCGGCCAGACGGTTTTCCAGGCCCAGCTTCAGGATCGACAGCTTCTCGCGGAACAGTTCGCGCAGGTTGCGGTTGAGCGAGAAGCCGAAGCCCCTGCGCTCGCCGCGCTTCCACGCCAGCGCCATGTTTTCCTCGATGGTCAGCGCCTCGCAGGTGCCGGCCATCGGGTCCTGGAACACGCGGGCCACCATGCCCGAGCGCTGCCAGGCGTTCAGGCGCGTCACGTCCTTGCCGTCGATGTCGATGCGGCCCTTGTCGACCATCAGGTCGCCGCTGATTGCGTTGAGAAAGGTCGACTTGCCCGCGCCGTTCGAGCCGATCACGGTGACGAACTGGCCGGTGGGAATGTCCAGGCTCAGGCCGCGCAGCACGCGGTTCTCGATCGGCGTGCCCGGGTTGAAGGTGATTTCGAGTTGTTGGGCGCGCAGCATCAGTTCTTCCCCTTGAAGAGTCCGCCCAGCTTGCGCTTGTAGGCGGGCACCAGCAGCGCGAACGCCACCAGCACGGCGGTGACCAGGTTCAGGTCCTGCGCCTGCAGGCCCATGAAGTCGGTGTTCAGCGCCATCGCGATGAAGAAGCGGTACAGCAGCGCGCCCAGCACGCAGGCCAGCGTGGTGATGACCATGCTGCGCGCGGGCAGCAGGGTCTCGCCGATGATCACGGCGGCCAGGCCGATCACGATCGTGCCCACGCCCATCGAGATGTCGGCCGTGCCCTGGCTCTGCGCGAACAGCGCACCGGCCAGCGCCACCAGCGCATTGGAGAGCGCCAGGCCCGCCATGGTCTGGAAGTCGGTCGAGATGCCCTGGGCCCGCGCCATGCGCGCGTTGCCGCCGGTGGCGCGCATCGCCAGGCCGGCTTCGGAGGCAAAGAACAGGTCGACGACGATCTTCGCGGCGATCACGATGATCAGCAGCAAGAGCGGCTTGGCCCACTGCTCGGGCATGCCGCCGAAGCTGACCATGCTGAACACGGTGGGTTCGGTGATGAGCGCCACGTTGGGCTTGCCCATCACGCGCAGGTTGATGGAATACAGCGCGATCATCACCAGGATGCTCGCGAGCAGCTGCATGATCTTCAGCTTGACGTTGAGCCAGGCCGTGAGCCAGCCCGAGGCGGCACCGGCCACGCAGGCCACGGCCGTGGCGGCGGCGGGGTTCCAGCCCGCGACGATCAGCGTCGCGGCCACGGCGGCGCCCAGCGGAAAGCTGCCGTCCACCGTGAGGTCGGGAAAGTTGATGATGCGAAACGACATGAAGACGCCCAGCGCGACCAGTCCGAAAATCAGACCGATCTCGATGGCGCCCAGCGAAGCAATGAGGGACATGGGGGCTTCCGGCGGGAGCGCAGTCGGCGGGCCCCGGCGCCCGGCCTGCGCCGGGAGCAGAAGGCCCGCCGGGGCGGCGTTTACTTGGTGCTGACGACCTTCGCCGACTTCAGCAGCGCGTCCGACAGGGTCACGCCCTGCAGCTTGGCCGCGCCGGGGTTCACCACCAGTTCGAAGTTGGTGCTGGTCTGCGAGGCGATGGTGCCGGGCTTTTCGCCCTTGAGGATGCGCACCACGATCTTGCCGGTCTGGCGGCCGATGTCGGTGTAGTTCAGGCCCAGCGCGGCCACGGCGCCGCGCTCGACGGTGGCGGTGTCGGCGGCCACCACGGGCAGCTTGGCCTGCTGGGCCACCTTCACGATGCCTTCGAAGGCCGAGACCACGTTGTTGTCGGTGGGCGTGTAGATCACGTCGGCCTTGCCGACCAGGCTCTGGGCGGCGGTGGGCACGTCGACCGTGCGCGCGGCGGCGGCTTCGACCACCGTCATGCCGGCGGCCGAGGCGGCCTTCTTGAGCGACTCGACGATGGCCACCGAGTTGGCTTCGCCGGGGCTGTAGATCACGCCGACGCGCTTGGCGTTCGGCACGACCTTCTTGATCAGGTCGATGTGCTTTTCGAGCGGCGACAGGTCGGACACGCCGGTCACGTTG
Organism: Variovorax sp. GW821-FHT09D04; assembly: GCF_059416405.1. Taxonomy (NCBI): domain Bacteria; kingdom Pseudomonadati; phylum Pseudomonadota; class Betaproteobacteria; order Burkholderiales; family Comamonadaceae; genus Variovorax; species Variovorax sp. GW821-FHT09D04. The sequence continues at coordinate 355,616 of NZ_JBWKPA010000005.1, read as the reverse complement.
GTGCCCGAGGGCTCCCAGTTCTTCACCAGCTTGGCGGCCACCGGGTCGGTGATGGCCGAGTACACGACGGGAATGGTCTTGGTGGCGGCCACGGTCGCCTGCGCCGACGGCGTGGCGATGGCGACGATCACGTCGGGCGCATCGCCCACGTACTTGCGGGCGATCTGGGCGGCGGTGCCCACGTTGCCCTGGGCGCTCTGGTAGGTGAACTTGAGGTTCTTGCCCGCTTCGTAGCCGGCGGCCTTCAGCTCTTCCTTCACGCCGTCGCGCACGGCGTCCAGCGCCGGGTGCTCGACGATGGCGGTCACGGCGACCGACTTGTCGGCGGCCAGGGCCGGTGCGGCGGCGAGCACGCCGAGGGCCAGGGCCACGGCGCTGAAGGGGGTGCGAAGCAAAGCGTTTTTCACGTAAGGGTCTCCGGGTGGGGAAAGGGGTGTGGGTGCGTTCGAAGCCGCCGGCAAGGCACCGGCAAAGCACCAGGGCGCGCAATTCAGCGGCCCGGCGTGGCGCAACGCCGTCCGGGCGCGTCGAAGTCTAGATCGTACTTTGCACAATTAAGGTGCATGAATGCCTCGGGCTTTCCCCGCTTTAGGAAACATAATTGCATCATTGATGCGTATGGGGAGACGAAATTGCAGATCATCGAACTCGACCGGACCGATCGGCGGATTTTGGACCACCTCCAGGCGCACGGCCGCGCGTCCAACCTGGACCTGGCCGAGGTGGCCCAGCTGTCGCCCGCGCAGTGCCTTCGGCGCCACCGGCGGCTCGAGGAATTGGGGCTGATCAGCGGCTACGCCGCGCGGCTCAACGCGCGCCACATCGGGCTGGGGGTGATCGCCTTCATCCACGTCACGATGGCGCGCGGCCACGTCGACGAGCTGCCCAAGTTCCAGGACCTGATCGCCGACATGCGCCAGATCCTGGAGTGCTACTCGGTGACGGGCGACTTCGACTACGTGCTCAAGGTGGTCGCGCGCGACCTGGAGGCGCTGTCCCAGTTCCTGATGCACACGCTGATGCACATGCCGGGCGTGTCGGCGGTGCGCTCCAGCGTGTGCCTGAACGAGATCAAGTGCACGGGGGCGCTGCCGCTCGAATAGAGCGACAACGGCGTCAGGTGCTGGTGGTGCCCGGCAAAGGAGAGGCCGGCGTGGCGGGCGCCGGCGAAGGTTCTGCAGGCAGCACCGGCGCGGGCGCCGCCATCACCAGCGTCGTGGGCGTGGCCAGCGGCAGGTCGGCCTGCTTGAGCGCATCGAGGATCGTGAACAGCAGGTCGCTGCGCACGCCGCCCGCCAGCCGAGGGCTCGGCACGTAAGCGATGGCCTGGAAGATCAGCAGCCCGTTCTCGATGCCTTCGAGCGTGAGCGAGGGCGCCGGTGTTTCCAGCACGCCCTCGTGCGCGCGGCAGGCCTCGAGGATCAGCTCGCGCACGCGCTGCGCGTCGGTGGTCAGAGGCATCGGCAGGCGGATCAGCACGCGGCCCTCGGCGTTGGCCAGCGTCATGTTGCGCACGGTCTTGGTGATGAACTCCGAGTTCGGCACGATCAGCGTCGAGCGGTCGCCCAGCTGGATCTCGGTGGCGCGCACGTTGATGCGCCGCACGTCGCCCTCGGTGGTGCCCAGCACCACCCAGTCGCCCACCTTCACCGGCTGCTCAGCCAGCAGGATCAGCCCCGAGATGAAGTTCTGCACGATGGCCTGCAGGCCGAAGCCGATGCCCACCGACAGCGCGCTCGCCACCCACGCGATGCGCTCGATGCCGATGCCCAGCGCCGACAGCGAGAACGCCACCACCAGGATGCCGCCCACGTAGCCCAGCAGCGTGGTGATCGAACTCTGCATGCCGGGCTCGAACTGCGTGCTCGGCAGGTAGCTGCGCGAGAGCCAGCGCTTGAACACCCGCAGCACGATGAAGCCGATCACCGCCACCGCCACGGCGCTGAGGATCGCGCCCGGCACCAGCTGGAATTCGCCCACCTTCACGCCGGTGCCGAGCTTGCCGCCGCGCTGGAACACCTCGCCCGGGCCCGTGCCCAGCGGCGCGGCCAGCGCCACCAGCATGTAGAAGAACAGCGCCACGCGGCTCAGGCCCGAGAGCACCGTGGCCGCCTGGTCGAGCGTCTGCGGCGCCAAGCCGAAGCTCTTCTGCAGCCGCTGGCCGGAGGCGCTGCGCGAGGACACCACGGCCATGAACAGGTCGTCGGCGAACTTGAACAGCACGTAAAAGGCCGCCGCGACGATGCCGCTCCAGGTGAGCTGCGAGGCCAGGAAGCTTGCCAGCGCCACGTAGCCGAAGGCCACCAGCACCCAGATCGCGATCACCAGCACCACGATCAGCGCCACCAGCACCCCGACCCACATCGGCCGTTCCGGCAGGCCGGCGTCGGGCGCGTCGGCGCGCAGCGCCTTCAGGCGGTACACGACGGTGCCCACCAGCGCGGTGAGCAGCAGCGCCGTCGCCACGTGCGTCGTGACCACGGCGGCAAAGCTGGCGTCGATGAGCGCGTTGATCTCGGCCGGCGTCCACGCCAGCGCGGCCACCAGCGCCACCAGCCACGGCAGCGCCGACAGGCGCTGCGCGGTGAGGTCGGGAATGGCCGGCAGGCGCCACGACGGCCGCCCCGTGGCCAGCAGCCCGCGTCCCAGGCCGATGATGAACGCCATGAAGGTCAGCGTCTGCGCCGCCGATTGCAGCGCCTTGCGCGCCTGCGCGTCCCACATCGCGTGGGCCTTGAGCACTTCGACGACGCCGTGCGCGGCCACGGCGACCAGCAGCACGTGCGTGGCGACGATGGCGATCACCAGCAGCGAGCGGCGCAGCCGCCCGGCCGGCAGCACGCGCGTGGCCAGGCGCGCCAGCCCGCGCTCGGCGGCCCAGACGCCGAGCCAGGCGAGCAGCAGCGCGCCGATGAACGAGGCGATCACCGGCGTGCGGCTTTCGGGCTGCAGCGCCTGATCGAAGCCATCGCCGAGCGCCGCCCCGATCGCCTGCAGCCGTTCGAAGTCGTCGGGCCAGGCCTCGCGCAGGTCGTCCCAGAATTCGCCGCTGAGCGGCGAGGCGGCGCGGCTGGTGAGTTCGGCCTCGAACTGCTGGCGCCGCTGCGACACCACGTCGGTGCCGCGCTGGCGCACGTCGATCGCCAGCAGCTTGGCCAGGCGGATGTCCGCGTCGAGCGCGTTGCGCTCCTTGGTCAGCTGCGCGCGCTGGCGCGTGATGTTGGGGTCTTCGGTGGCGCCGGCGGCGGGCGGGTTGCCGAGTTCGCCGAGGCGCGCGTTCAGGTCGGCCAGCTCGCTGGCGCGGGCGGCGACGAACTTGTCGGCCTGCACGCCGATCTCGTTGATCTGCGCGAGCTGCTTGCGTGCGTCGTCTTCGGCGCCCGGAACGACACTGGCGTTGCCCTTGCCCGAAGGCGCGATGCGGGCGAACTGCGCGCGCAGTTCGGCGATGGTGGGGGGCGGGGCGGCCGCCGCCGCGGTGTTGGCGCTGTTGTTGGGGTTGCCGTTGCCTGCGTTCATGCTGGCGTCCGGCTGCGCGAAGGCGCCGCCGCACGTCAGCAGGGCCCACAGAGCCAGGAGGGCGGGAAGGCGCAGGCCCGCCAGGCGAGAGGTCCGATTCATGGCCGCATCATAGAAGCCGCCATGACGTAAGAACGGGTAAGAAATGCAGCCTCAGCCCGCGGGGCTGAACAGGTCGACCCGGTCGGTGATGATGCCGTCGGTGCCCAGGTCGATGAGGCGCTGCGCGGCCCAGTCGTCGTTCACCGTGTAGCTCAGCGAGCGCAGGCCCGCGCCGTGCACCTGCGCCACGGTGGCGGCGTCCCACAGCGCGTGGTTGCAGACGATGGCCTGACAACCCAGGTTCAGCGCGGTGTCGAGCCAGCCGTTCCAGAGCGTGTCGAGCAGCAGGCCGCGCGGCAGTTCGGGCGCCACGGCCTGCGCGCCCTTCAGCGCATCGACCTGGAACGAGGTGAGCAGCGGCGGCACGGCCGCACCCTGCCACAGGCGCGCGGCTTCGCGCGCCACCACCTCGCCGGTCTCGCGTTCGGTGCCGGGCGTGGGCTTGATCTCGATGTTCAGCAGCAGGTTGTTGGCCCGGCAGTAGCGCGCCAGGTTCTCCAGCGTGGGCAGCGGCTCGCCCGCGAAGGCGCGCGAATGCCAGCCGCCGGCGTCGAGCTGCGACAGCGCGCTCCACGCCTGCTGGCCGCCGATGCCGTGGCCGTTGGTGGTGCGATCGAGCGTGGCGTCGTGCATCAGGAACACCACGCCGTCGGCGCTGAGCTTGGCGTCGCATTCGAACATGCGGTAGCCGTGCGAAGCGCCGAAGCGGAAGGCCGCAAGCGTGTTCTCGGGCGCCAGCTTGCCGGCGCCGCGGTGCGCGACCCAACGGGGGTAGGGCCAGGGGCTGCGTTCGGCCATCGCTCAGTCGGCGCGCTTGCCGGAGCCGGCGTCGAACCAGTGCAGCTTGTCTTCGCGCGCGGCGATCTTCACCGTGTCGCCGGCCACTGGCGGGTGGTCGCCTTCGTCGGTGCGCATGATGATCTGTTCTTCGCCGATGCGGCCGTACACCAGGCGCTCGGCGCCCAGCAGTTCGACCTGCTCGACCTGCACCGTCCAGCCGCTTTCGTCGAGCTTCATGTGCTCGGGGCGGATGCCCAGGATCTGGCCCGGGCGCACGCCCGGCGCGTGCTTGAGCAGGTTCATCGGCGGCGAGCCGATGAAGCTCGCCACGAAGGTGGTGGCGGGCCTGGAATACACCTCTTCGGGCGTGGCGAACTGGTCCATCACGCCGCCGTTCATCACGATGATGCGCTGGGCCAGCGTCATGGCCTCGACCTGGTCGTGCGTGACGAACAGCGAGGTGATGCCGAGCTCGCGGTGCAGCTTCTGGATCTCAAGGCGGGTCTGGGCGCGCAGCTTGGCATCCAGGTTCGACAGCGGTTCGTCGAACAGGAACACCTGCGGCTGGCGCACGATGGCGCGGCCCATGGCCACGCGCTGGCGCTGGCCGCCCGAGAGTTCGCGCGGCTTGCGCTCGAGCAGGTGGCCCAGCTCGAGGATCTTGGCGGCCTTGTCGACGCGCACCTTGATCTCGGCCGTCGGCACCTTCGCGATCTTCAGGCCGTAGGCCATGTTCGCGAACACGCTCATGTGCGGGTACAGCGCGTAGTTCTGGAACACCATGGCGATGTCGCGCTCGGAGGGTTCGAGCTGGTTCACCACCTTGCCGCCGATGCAGATTTCGCCGGCGGAGATTTCCTCCAGGCCCGCGACCATGCGCAGCAGCGTCGACTTGCCGCAGCCCGAAGGGCCGACGATGACGATGAATTCGTGGTCGGCGATCTCGGCGCTCACGCCGTGGATGACCTGGTTGGCTTTCGGCCCGTGGCCGTAGCGCTTGATGACGTTGCGTAGGGAAAGAGCTGCCATTTTTTATTTCTCGGTATCTACAAGGCCCTTGACGAACCATTTCTGCATCAGGATCACCACCAGCGCGGGCGGCAGCATCGCCAGGATGGCGGTGGCCATCACGACGTTCCATTCGTTCTGTCCGTCGCCGCCGGCAATCATTCGCTTGATGCCGACCACCACGGGGTACATGTCTTCGCTCGTGGTCGCCAGCAGCGGCCACAGGTACTGGTTCCAGCCGTAGATGAACTGGATCACGAACAGCGCCGCGATCGAGGTCTTGGACAGCGGCAGCAGCACGTCGAAGAAAAAGCGCATGGGGCTCGCGCCGTCCATGCGCGACGCTTCGGTGAGCTCGTCGGGCACCGTGAGGAAGAACTGGCGGAACAGGAAGGTGGCCGTGGCCGACGCGATCAGCGGCACCGTCAGGCCCGCGTAGGTGTTCAGCATGTTCAGGTCGGACAGCACCTTGTAGGTGGGCAGGATGCGCACCTCCACCGGCAGCATCAGCGTCACGAAGATCGCCCAGAAGCAGATCTTCTTGAACGGGAAGCGGAAGTACACGATGGCGAAGGCCGACAGCAGCGAGATGGTGATCTTGCCGATGGCGATGACCATGGCCGTCACGAAGCTCACCCACATCATGTGCGCCACCGGGGCGTTGGAGCCCGCGCTGCTCTCGCGCCCGAACAGGGCGCCCTTGTAGCTGTCGACGATGTTCGAGCCGGGGGTCAGGGGCATCGGCGCCTGCACGATCTCCTGGGCCGTGTGCGTGGAGGCCACGAACGCCAGGTAGAGCGGGAAGGCGACGATGAACACGCCCAGGATCATGATGACGTGGGCCAGGATGCCCTGCGTGCCGCGTTTCTCAACCATGCTGCGCTCCGCCGAATTCGATTTTTTCTTGTTGCTTCATCAGTACTGCACTTTCTTCTCGACGTAGCGGAACTGGATGACCGTCAGCGCCACCACGATCACCATCAGCACCACCGACTGCGCGGCCGAGCCGCCCAGGTCCAGGCCCTTGAAGCCGTCGTGGTAGACCTTGTAGACCAGGATGGTCGTGTCCTTGCCCGGGCCGCCCTGCGTGGCTGCATCGACGATCGCGAAGGTGTCGAAGAAGGCATACACCACGTTGATCACCAAGAGGAAGAAGGTGGTGGGCGACAGCAGCGGGAACTGCACGGTCCAGAAGCGGCGCCATGGGCGCGCGCCGTCGATGGCCGCGGCCTCGATCAGCGACTTCGGAATCGACTGCAGCCCGGCCAGGAAGAACAGGAAGTTGTAGGAGATCTGCTTCCACACCGAGGCCATCACGATCAGCGTCATGGCGTGGCCCGAGTCGAGCAGGTGGTTCCAGTTGATGCCGATCTTGCCCAGGGCATAGGCCACCACGCCCAGCGAGGGCGAGAACATGAAGACCCACAGCACGGCCGCCACGGCGGGCGCCACGGCGTACGGCAGGATCAGCATGGTCTTGTAGAACATGCCGCCGCGCGCGATGCGGTCGGCGAACACGGCCAGCATCAACGACAGGCTGATGCCGATGCCGGCCACCAGCACCGAGAACAGCGCGGTGGTCTTGAACGACTCGGCATAGGCCGGGTCGTCGAACAGGTGGCGGAAGTTGTCGAACCCGACGAACTCGACCGACGTGCCGAACGCGTCCTGCTGCTGCAGCGACTGCAACAGCGCCTGGCCGGCCGGCCAGAAGAAAAACACGAGGATCACCGCCATCTGCGGTGTCAGCAGCAGCCAGGGCAACCAGCCCGAGCGAAAGAAAACGCGTTTTTCCATGAAGCCCCTACATAAAAAATCCCGCCCGGCGCACCCTGGAAGAAGGGCGTGCGGGGGCGGGCGATATTAGCCGGACACGGAGCCCGGTTCTTCAATCGTTAGCTTTTGTTCGCCTTTTGGAAGCGTTCGAGCTGCTCGTTGCCGCGGGTCACGATCGAATCGAGGGCTTCCTTGGCGGTCTTCTTGCCGCCCCAGACCTGTTCGAGCTCTTCGTCCTCGATGGCGCGGATCTGCACGTAGTTGCCCAGGCGGATGCCGCGGCTCTTGTCGGTGACCTTGCGGATCATCTGCGTCACGGCCACGTCGGTGCCGGGGTTCTGCTTGTAGAAGCCCGATTCCTCGGTGAGCTTGTACGAGGCGGTGGTCACCGGCAGGTAGCCGGTGCGCTTGTGGCTGGCGGACTGCACTTCAGGCGTCGAGATGAAGCTGAAGAACTTGGCCACGCCCTTGTACTCGGCCGGCTTCTTGCCCGACATGACCCACAGGCTGGCGCCACCGATCACGGTGTTCTGCGGTGCGCCCGGCACGTCCGGGTAGTAGGGCAGGGGTGCCAGGCCGTAGGCGAACTTGGCGTTCTTGGCCACGTTGCCGTAGAAGCCCGACGACGTGTTGATCATGGCGCACTCGCCCGACACGAACGAGGCTTCAGGCACGTTGCCGCGGCCCTTGTAGATGAACAGGCCCTGCTTGGACATGCTGGCCAGGTTCTCGATGTGGCGCTGGTGCAGCGGCGAATTCACCTTCAGGCGCGCGTCCAGGCCCTGCAGGCCGTTGGCCTTGCTGGCGAACTCCACGTTGTGCCAGGCCGAGAAGCTCTCGACCTGCGTCCAGTTCTGCCAGGCCGTGGTGAACGGGCACTTGTGGCCGCTGGCCTTGAGCTTGGCGGCGGCGGCCACCACTTCGGGCCAGGTGGCGGGTGCCTTGTCGGTGGGCAGGCCGGCGGCCTTGAAGGCGTCCTTGTTGAAATAGAAGATGGTGGTGGAGCTGTTGAACGGGAAGCTCAGCATCTGGCCGTTGGGGGCGGTGTAGTAACCGGCCACGGCGGGGATGTAGGCGGCCGGGTCGAACTTCTCGCCCGCGTCCTTCATGACCTGGCCGACCGGAATGACGGCGCCCTTGCTGGCCATCATGGTGGCGGTGCCCACTTCGAACACCTGCAGGATGTGCGGCGCGTTGCCCGAGCGGAAGGCCGCGATGGAGGCCGTCATCGATTCGTCGTACGTGCCCTTGAAGGTCGGCACGATCTTGTATTCCTTCTGGCTCTCGTTGAACTGCTTGGCCAGGTCGTTGACCCACTCGTTGTTGACGGCGGTCATGGAATGCCACCACTGGATCTCGGTCTGGGCCTGGGCTGCATTGAACAGCGTGGCGGCCAGCGCCGATGCCAACGCGAGCGTCTTGAATCGCATGAAGACTCCTGAAGGGAAAAAATGGAAAGCGCGAATGCTAGGGCATGTGCGTGACACAGCCGCGTCACATTGGGGCACGGACCGAAGGGTTCCTCCAATCGGGGAAACCCCTTTGGCGTCAAGCCCGGCGCGGGTTGCGGGCCTCATGCTGCGCTGCACCATGCTAGCATCGCCCTCCCTTTTTTGGCCTAGCTTGTCGCCATGGCCGGGGCTTCCTTGAGTACGCCATGAGCAGCAAAACCTCCCTCGACAAAAGCAGGATCAAGTTCCTTTTGCTCGAAGGCATCCACCCCTCGGCCGTGGAGGTGCTGCGCGCCGCCGGCTACACCAACATCGAGTCGCTGCCGGGTGCGCTGCCCGACGCCGAACTCAAGGCCAAGATCGCCGACGTGCACTTCGTGGGCATCCGCTCGCGCACCCAGCTGACGGCCGAGGTGTTCGCTGCCGCCCACAAGCTGGTGGCCGCCGGGTGCTTCTGCATCGGCACCAACCAGGTCGACCTCGAAGCCGCCCGCGAACACGGCGTGGCCGTGTTCAACGCGCCGTATTCCAACACCCGCTCGGTGGCCGAGCTGGTGCTGGCCGAAGCCATCCTGCTGCTGCGCGGCGTGCCCGAGAAAAGCGCCGTGGCGCACCGCGGCGGCTGGCTCAAGTCGGCCGAGAACGCCTTCGAGATCCGCGGCAAGACGCTGGGCATCGTGGGCTACGGCTCCATCGGCGCGCAGCTGTCGGTGCTGGCCGAGGCGCTGGGCATGCACGTGGCCTTCTACGACGTGGTCACCAAGCTGCCGCTGGGCAACGCCCGCCAGGTGCGCGAGCTGCACCAGCTGCTGGGCCAGAGCGACATCGTGACCCTGCACGTGCCCGAGACCCAGGCCACGCAATGGATGATCGGCGCGGCCGAGATCGCCGCCATGAAGCCGGGCGCCATCCTGCTGAACGCCTCGCGCGGCACCGTGGTCGAGATCGAGCCGCTGGCCGAGGCCCTCAAGAGCAAGAAGCTGCTGGGCGCCGCCATCGACGTGTTCCCGGTCGAGCCGCGCACCAACAAGGACGAGTTCCAGTCGCCGCTGCGCGGGCTGGACAACGTGATCCTCACGCCGCACATCGGCGGCTCGACCATGGAGGCGCAGGCCAACATCGGGCTCGAAGTGGCCGAGAAGCTGGTCAAGTACAGCGACAACGGCACCTCGACCTCGTCGGTCAACTTCCCCGAGGTGGCGCTGCCGGCGCACCCCGGCAAGCACCGCCTGCTGCACATCCACCGCAACGTGCCGGGCGTGCTGTCCGAGATCAACAAGATCTTCTCGGACAACAACATCAACATCTCGTCCCAGTTCCTGCAGACCAACGAGAAGATCGGCTACGTCGTGATGGACATCGACGCCGCCTCGTCCGACCTGGCGCTGGAAAAGCTGGCGAAGGTAGGCGGGACGATCCGCAGCCGCGTGCTGTTCTGAGCCCGACGGGGCCCCTGCGGGCCCCGCAATAGGGCCGCGATAGGGAATAGCGGCCGGGCACGGCAAAGCCCCCGGGGCCTGCCCTAAAATCGACCCCCCGGCTACATGGGCGCGCAGCGCCTGGCCAAGGGCCCCACCCGATGAATGCTCCGACCGCGTTGAATACGCTGTTGTCACAGGCCGCAGAGCCTGTACGACTGCGCGAGATCCCCTACAACTACACCAGCTTCTCCGACCGGGAGATCGTGATTCGCCTCCTGGGCGAGCGCGGCTGGGACCTGCTGCAGACCCTGCGCGCCGAGCGCCGCACCGGCCGATCGGCGCGCATGCTCTACGAGGTGCTGGGCGACATCTGGGTGGTGCAGCGCAACCCCTACCTCGTCGACGACCTGCTCGACAACCCGCGCCGCCGCGGCCAGCTGGTCGACGCCCTGCGCCACCGCCTGGGCGAGGTGCAGAAGCGCCGCACCCCCGACAGCGACCTGCCGCGCGACCAGCTGGTGGGCGAGCTCACCGGGCTCGTCAGCCAGGCCGTCGCCGCCTTCGACGACACCTTCCGCGACGTCGCCGCGCTGCGCCGCAAGGCCACCCGCGTGCTGGGCCGGCTCACGGCCAAGGACAACATCAAGTTCGACGGCCTCTCGCGCGTGTCGCACGTGACCGACGCCACCGACTGGCGCGTCGAGTACCCCTTCGTCGTTCTGTGCCCCGACACCGAGGCCGAGATGGCGCTGCTGGTCAAGGGCTGCATCGAGCTGGGCCTGACCATCATTCCGCGCGGCGGCGGCACCGGCTACACCGGCGGCGCGATCCCGCTGACCTGGAAGAGCGTGGTCATCAATACCGAGAAGCTCGAGGCCATGACCGAGGTCGAGCACGTCGCGCTGCCCGGCCTGGCCGCGCCCGTGCCCACCATCTGGACCGAGGCCGGCGTGGTCACGCAGCGCGTGGCCGACGCGGCCGAGCGCGCGGGCTTCGTGTTCGCGGTCGATCCCACCTCCGCCGAGGCCTCGTGCGTCGGCGGCAACGTCGCCATGAACGCCGGCGGCAAGAAGGCCGTGCTGTGGGGCACGGCGCTGGACAACCTCGCCTCGTGGCGCATGGTCACGCCGCAGGCCGAATGGCTTGAAGTCACGCGCGTTGGCCATAACCTGGGCAAGATCCACGACGCCGAGAGCGCCGTGTTCGAACTGCAGTACTACGCCGCCGACGGCAAGACCCCGCTGCGCACCGAGCGCCTCGACATTCCCGGCAAGACCTTCCGCAAGGAAGGCCTGGGCAAGGACGTGACCGACAAGTTCCTCTCGGGCCTGCCGGGCATCCAGAAAGAGGGCTGCGACGGCCTCATCACCAGCTGCCGCTGGGTGGTGCACAAGATGCCGGCGCACACGCGCACCGTGTGCCTCGAATTCTTCGGCAACGCCAAGGATGCGGTGCCCAGCATCGTCGAGATCAAGGACTTCATGTTCGCCGAGCAGAAGCGCTCGGGCGTGCTGCTGGCCGGCCTCGAGCACCTGGACGACCGCTACCTCAAGGCCGTGGGCTACGCCACCAAGTCGAAGAAGCACGGCGGCCTGCCCAAGATGGTGCTGTTCGGCGACATCGCCGGCGACGACGCCGATGCGGTGGCCCGCGTCACCTCGGAAGTGGTGCGCATCGCCAACTCGCGCAGCGGCGAAGGCTTCATCGCCATCAGCCCCGAGGCGCGCAAGAAATTCTGGCTCGACCGCAAGCGCACGGCGGCCATCAGCAAGCACACCAACGCCTTCAAGATCAACGAAGACGTGGTGATCCCGCTGCCGCGCATGGCCGAGTACAGTGACGGCATCGAGCGCATCAACATCGAGCTGTCGCTGCAGAACAAGCTCGCGCTCACCGACGCGCTCGAAGCCTTCCTCACGCGCGGCAACCTGCCGCTGGGCAAGACCGACGACGCGCACGAGATTCCGGCGGCCGAGCTGCTCGAAGACCGCGTGGCGCAGGCCGTGGCGCTGGTGCACGACGTGCGCGCGCTGTGGGCCGGCTGGCTGCAGAACGTCGACGCGCTGTTCCCGCAGCTGCAGGACCACACGCTGCGCGCCAGCTGGAAGACCCAGCTGCGCCAGCCGCTGCAGGAGATTTTTTCGGGCGCCGAGTTCGGGCCGATCCTGGCCGAGTGCACGGCCATCCACAAGCAGGTGCTCAAGGGCCGCGTGTGGGTCGCGCTGCACATGCATGCGGGCGACGGAAACGTGCACACCAACCTGCCCGTCAACAGCGACAACTACGAGATGCTGCAGACCGCGCATGCCGCGGTGGTGCGCATCATGGCGCTGGCACGCAGCCTGGACGGCGTGATCTCGGGCGAGCACGGCATCGGCATCACCAAGCTCGAGTTCCTCACCGACGAAGAGCTGCGCCCCTTCACCGAGTACAAGGCCCGGGTCGACCCCGAGGGCCGCTTCAACAAGGGCAAGCTGCTGCGCGCGCCGGCCGGCCAAGCGCAGACCCTGCACGCCGACCTGACCAACGCCTACACGCCGAGCTTCGGCCTCATGGGGCACGAGTCGCTGATCATGCAGCAGAGCGACATCGGTGCCATCGCCGACAGCGTGAAGGACTGCCTGCGCTGCGGCAAGTGCAAGCCGGTGTGCGCCACCCATGTGCCGCGCGCCAACCTGCTCTACAGCCCGCGCAACAAGATCCTGGCGACCTCGCTGCTGGTCGAGGCCTTCCTCTACGAGGAGCAGACCCGGCGCGGCATCAGCATCAAGCACTGGGAAGAGTTCGAGGACGTGGCCGACCACTGCACCGTGTGCCACAAGTGCCTCACGCCGTGCCCCGTGAAGATCGACTTCGGCGACGTGTCGATGAACATGCGCAACCTGCTGCGCAAGATGGGCCAGAAGAGCTTCCGCCCTGGTAACGCGGCCGCCATGTTCTTCCTGAACGCGACCAACCCGCAGACCATCAAGGCGGTGCGCGCGGGCATGGTGGGCATCGGCTTCAAGGCGCAGCGCATGGCCAACGACCTGCTGCGCGGCCTCGCGAAGAAGCAGACCGGCGCGCCGCCGGCCACGCTGGGGCCTGCGCCCATCAAGGAGCAGGTGATCCACTTCATCAACAAGAAGATGCCGGGCAACCTGCCGAAGAAGACGGCGCGCGCGCTGCTCGACATCGAGGATGCGGACTACGTGCCGATCATCCGTGACCCGAAGACGACCACCTCGGAAACCGAGGCGGTCTTCTACTTCCCGGGCTGCGGGTCGGAGCGGCTGTTCTCGCAGGTGGGCCTGGCCACGCAGGCGATGCTCTGGCATGCGGGCGTGCAGACGGTGTTGCCGCCGGGCTACCTGTGCTGCGGCTACCCGCAGCGCGGCAGCGGCCAGTTCGACAAGGCCGAGAAGATGATCACGGACAACCGCGTGCTCTTCCACCGCGTCGCCAACACGCTCAACTACCTCGACATCAAGACGGTGGTGGTGAGCTGCGGCACCTGCTACGACCAGTTGCAGGGCTACCAGTTCGACAAGATCTTCCCGGGCTGCCGGATCATCGACATCCACGAGTACCTGCTCGAAAAGGGCATCACCCTGGCCGATGCGGGCGGTGGCGGCTACCTGTACCACGACCCCTGCCATTCGCCGATGAAGCAGCAGGACCCGATGAAGACCGTGAAGGCGCTGGTCGGCGACAACGTGCTCAAGAACGACCGCTGCTGCGGCGAGTCGGGCACGCTGGGCGTGTCGCGGCCCGACATCTCGACGCAGATCCGCTTCCGCAAGGAGGAAGAGCTGAAGAAGGGCGAGGCCGCGCTGCGCGAGAGCGGCAATGTTGGCGCGACCGACAACGTGAAGATCCTCACCAGCTGCCCGAGCTGTCTGCAAGGCCTCTCGCGCTACGGCAACGACCTGAACAACGGCCTGCTCGAAGCCGACTACATCGTGGTCGAGATGGCGAACAAGCTGCTCGGCGACGACTGGATGCCGAACTACGTGGCCGCCGCCAACCAGGGCGGCATCGAGCGGGTGCTCGTATGACGGCGGTGGCCGGTTGCCCGCTGTGCGACGCGCCCGGCGGGCGCATCGTGTTCGAAGGCGCGAAGCTGCGTGTCATCCATGCACAGGAAGAAGGCTTTCCGGCCTTCTACCGCGTGGTGTGGCAAGACCATGCGGCGGAGTTCTCCGACCTCGACGCGGCCGACCGCACGCTGTGCATGGAGGCCGTGGTGCGCGTGGAGCAGTGCCTGCGCGACGCGCTGGCGCCCACCAAGCTCAACATCGCCGCGCTCGGCAACATGGTGGCGCACCTGCACTGGCACGTGATCGCGCGCTTCGACTGGGACAGCCATTTCCCCGGCTCGGTCTGGGCCGCCGTGCAGCGGGCCGCGCCGACCGAGCGGCTGGCCGCCGTGCAGGCGCTGCTGCCGCAGGCGGAGGCCGACATGGTCCGCCGGCTGGCGACGCTGGCCTGAGGCCTTCGCTTTTTCTTAGTTGGCCGCGGCGGTGCGCGTCGCGCTGCCTGCCTTGCGGTCCGCGCAGGCCTGTTTGAATTCCGGCGTGGCGCGCGTTTCCTTCGAGAAGCGCTTCGAGGCCACGCTGCCATCCCTGCACACGCGATCGAGCTCGGCCTGCGCGCTCTTGTTGCCCGCATGTGCGGCGTGGGCCAGCAGGCGCACCGCGTGGAAGGGCAGTGCGCCCGAGCTGCCGGGTGACGCGGTTGCTGCAGTGGTCGTCGGCTGCGGTGTTGCTGCAGCCTTGACCGGCTCCGCAGGCAGCGTGCGCGCGGTGCCCGCCGAGGTCGGCATGCGCTCGACGGCGGTGAAGTCGCCGCTCTTGCCAGCGCGCTCGACCATCTGCCGGTAGCTGTCCATCATGAACGACGTGTCCTTGGGCGTGAGCTCCTTCGCGGGCTTGGCAAGGTAGGCCGCGACCTCGGGTGGCAGCGCGGCGTTCACGGTGCTCAGTTCATGCGCGCCGCCGAAGCCGCGCGAGCCGGCCTGGGCGGCATGCGCGGCGTCGTCGCCCAGCGCCATCGCGCCCTTGGCGGCCACGCCGGTTGCACCTTCGGCTGCCACCGCGCCGGCGCCGACCGCCGCGCCCTTGCCCGCGACGCCGGCCGCCTTGCCGGCGGTCGCGGCCTTGCCTGCCGCTTTGCCGATCAGGCCCCAGAAGGCATGGGCCGGTGGGGCGAGGGCGGTGCCCGCGAGCGCGGCGCAGAGGGCGATGGCGGCCCGGTTCGGACGCGACAGGAGGAGGGGAGAGCGTGTGCGTGACGGCATGCGGCAATGCTAAGCGCAGGCGGCCGACACGCTGGCGCGCAGCGCGCGGCATACTGCGCGAGTCCTCTCCCTTTTCTCTTCTTCCGAACGGATTCCCCATGGCAGGTTTGCAAGCCGGCGCGCCGACACCCCAATCGATCACCGTGCATGGCCAATCGCGCGTGCTCGAGGTCGGCTTCTCGGACGGCGCCACCTTCCGCATCCCCTTCGAGCTGATGCGCATCTACTCGCCGTCGGCCGAGGTGCAGGGCCACGGCCCGGGGCAGGAGGTGCTGCAGACCGGCAAGCGCGACGTCGACCTGGTCGGGCTCGAGCCGGTGGGCAACTACGCGGTGCAGCCGGCCTTCAGCGATGGCCACAACTCCGGCATCTACACCTGGAGCCTGCTCTATGACCTGGGCGCGCGGCAGGCCGAGCTGTGGGCCGATTACGAGCGGCGCCTGGCCGCGGCGGGCGTGGACCGCGACGCCCCGATGGCCGACAAGGGCGGCCACGCCTGCAGCAGCCACTGAGCGTCGAGGAACCGAGGGTAAACATACCCTGTTGCTATTGAAAAGATAGCCTTACACACAGCAAAGACGCGCGTTGCGGCGGCCCTCCGTTGGAGGAAAAAGCAACAAATGTCCGCCGTGCCCGCGGGGTCGTCGCCTTGAAGGAATGCCTTCCGGCCTAACATCCAGCGCATGAGTACAACCCACTTCGGCTTCGAGAAAGTCGACGAAAGCGAGAAGGCGCAACGCGTTCGCGGCGTCTTCGACTCGGTGGCCTCGCGCTACGACATCATGAACGACCTGATGTCGGCCGGACTGCACCGGGCCTGGAAGGCCTACACCGTGATGGTCGCGAACGTGGGCGAAGGCTCGCGCGTGCTCGACATCGCGGGCGGTACCGGCGACCTCGCACTCGCCTTCTCCAAGAAGGTCGGCGCCACGGGCCAGGTGGTCCATACCGACATCAACGAAGCCATGCTGCGCACCGGCCGCAACCGCCTGCTCGACGCCGGCGTGGTGCTGCCCACCACGGTCTGCGACGCCGAGAAGCTGCCCTTTCCCGACGACCACTTCGACGTGGTCACCGTGGCCTTCGGCCTGCGCAACATGACGCACAAGGACGTTGCCCTCAAGGAGATGAACCGCGTGCTCAAGCCGCGCGGCAAGCTGCTGGTGCTCGAGTTCTCGAAGGTCGCCAAGCCGCTCACGAAGGCCTACGACTGGTATTCGTTCAACGTGCTGCCGCGCCTGGGCAAGCTCGTGGCCGGCGACGATGCGAGCTACCGCTACCTGGCCGAATCGATCCGAATGCATCCCTCGCAAGAGGAGCTCAAGACCCTCATGAAAGAGGGCGGTTTCGGACATGTGGACTATCACAACATGACGGGGGGAATTGCTGCCCTCCATGTTGGAATCAAGTGTTGATCACGATGACGACGCGAATTTTTCGCTCAAGAGGAGACGGCATGAAGAGTTTGGGTTCTTTGTTCTTGGCAGCAGCACTGGTGCTGGTGAGCGTTCAGGCGGAAGCTGCTCGCATGGGTGGCGGCAAGTCCGTCGGTCGCCAGTCGTCCAACGTGACGCAGCGCCAGGCCACGCAGCCCGCGGCCCCCGCGCAGCAGAACGCGACCAATGCGGCGCCCAAGCCCGCAACGCCCGCCGCCGCTGCACCGAAGCGTCCGTGGGGCGCGATGCTCGGCGGTCTCGCCGCCGGCCTGGGCCTGGCATGGCTCGCGAATTCGCTGGGCCTGGGTGCCGGCTTCGCCAACATCCTGCTGATCGCGCTGCTGGCTTTTGCCGCGCTCGCGGTGTGGCGCATCTTCAAGGCGCGCTCGGCCGCGTCGTCGGGCAACGCCAACCGCCAGGGCGCTTTCGCCTTCCAGGGCGCCGGCAGCCCCGCCGATGCACGCGCACCGGCACAGTACAGCCCGGCCAACGTCGGCAACGACGCCTCGGCACGGCCGTGGGAGCGCAACGCCGCGGCGTTCGACGCCGCGCCGGCATCGCACGGCAGCAGCCTCTCGGCCGCGGGTGCCGCAGCCGGCGGCAGCATGATCGGTTCGGCACTGGCCGGTTCGCAGTCCTGGGGCATCCCCGCAGGCTTCGATGCCGACGGTTTCCTCACCGCCGCCAAGCGCAACTTCGTGACCCTGCAAGACGCCTGGGACCGCGCCGACGTGTCGATGCTGCGTTCCATGATGACCGACAGCATGGTCGAAGAGATCCGCACGCAGCTGGCCGACCGCGCCAGCCACACGGGCGGTGCGCTCAACAAGACCGAGGTCGTGATGCTCGACGCCAAGCTGTTGGGCATCGAAGAGCTGCCCGACGCCTACATGGCGAGCGTGGAGTTCTCCGGCATGATCCGCGAAGACGCCTCGGCGGGCCCGGCCCCGTTCCGCGAAGTCTGGAACATGACCAAGACCGGCAGCGCCGGCTGGCTCGTCGCAGGCGTGCAAGCGCTGCAATGACAAAAACCTGAGCTGCAGCCGTCACCCGGCTGTAGCACTGACGGGATAATGGGGACCATGGCTACACCATCGTCCCCTTTTTCTTTGCTCGGCGACTTGTTCAACCGCATCGGCGAACGCCTGCAACCGCCGGCCTGGGCCGTCCACGAGATCCAGCACCGCGCGGTCCTGTTCCTGAACCACGTGTTGCAGCAGGAGCCCGAAGCGCAGCAGCGGCTGCTGCGCCAGCAGGGCAGGGTGGTGCGCTTCCAGTGGCGCTTCGTGACGATGGAACTGGTGGCCACGCCGGCCGGCCTGCTCGACCTGGCACCTGCCGGCTCCACGCCCGAACTCACGCTCACCGTGATCGATGACTCCCCCTTCGACATCGCCCGCGCCACGCTGCGCGGCGACAAGCCCTCCGTGCAGATCGTCGGCGACGTGCAACTCGCGGCCGAGGTCAACTGGCTGGTCGACCACGTGCGCTGGGACGTCGAGGACGACCTGGCCCGCGTGATCGGCGACGTGCCCGCGCACACGCTGGGCAACGGCGTGCGGCGCGTGGTCGGCGCGCTGCGCCAGTTCGTCGGCGACCGCTCGGCCCGTGCCGGCGGTGCGGCGGGCCACGCCGAATGAGTCGCTTCTATCGCGGCCTGTTCATCGTCTGGGTCGCACTGCGCTATGGCCTGGACGAGCTCGTGCTCACGAGCTTCCAGAAGCCCTGGCTGCGCGTGGTGGCACGCATCGTCTCCGTTGGACGCAACCTCGACGCGCCGCGCGGCCAGCGCCTGCGCGAGGCATTGGAGCGGCTGGGCCCCATCTTCGTGAAGTTCGGCCAGGTGCTGTCCACGCGGCGCGACCTGCTGCCGCCCGACATCGCCGACGAGCTCGCCTTCCTGCAGGACCGCGTGCCGCCGTTCCCCTCGGCGGTGGCGGTCGCGACCATCGAGCGCGCCTTCCGCCGCCCGGTGAGCGACGTGTTCGTGCAGTTCGACGAAACGCCCATCGCCAGCGCCTCGATCGCGCAGGTGCACTTCGCGACCATCCGCACCAACCAGGGCGAGATCCGCGACGTGGCGGTGAAGGTGCTGCGCCCCAACATGCGCGGCGTGATCGAGAAGGACCTGGCCCTCATGGCCATGATGGCCGGCTGGATCGAGAAGCTCTCGCCCGACGGCAAGCGCCTGAAGCCGCGCGAGGTGGTCGGCGAGTTCGACAAGTACCTGCACGACGAGCTCGACCTCGTGCGCGAGGCCGCCAACGCCGCGCAGCTGCGCCGCAACATGGCCTCGCTCGACCTGGTGCTGATCCCCGAGATGTTCTGGGACTTCTGCCACCCCGAAGTCATCGTGATGGAGCGCATGAACGGCGTGCCCATTGCCCAGATCGACAAGCTGCGCGCCGCCGGCGTCGACATTCCCAAGCTCGCGCGCGACGGCGTGACGATCTTCTTCACACAGGTGTTCCGCGACGGCTTCTTCCATGCCGACATGCACCCGGGCAACATCCAGGTGAGCCTGGCGCCCGAGACCTTCGGGCGCTACATCTCGCTCGACTTCGGCATCATCGGCACGCTCACCGAGTCCGACAAGGAATACCTCGCGCAGAACTTCGCGGCTTTCTTCCGGCGCGACTACAAGCGCGTGGCCGAGCTGCACCTGGAGAGCGGCTGGGTGCCGCAGGGCACGCGCATCGACGAGCTCGAGGCGGCGATCCGCACCGTGTGCGAGCCGTACTTCGACCGGCCGCTGAAGGAAATCTCGCTGGGCATGGTGCTGATGCGCCTGTTCCAGACCTCGCGCCGCTTCCACGTCGAGATCCAGCCGCAGCTTGTGCTGCTGCAGAAGACCCTGCTGAACATCGAGGGCCTGGGCCGCAGCATCGACCCCGAGCTCGACCTCTGGGCCACGGCCAAGCCCTTCCTCGAGAAGTGGATGATCGACCAGATCGGGCCGAAGAAGCTGTTCCAGCAGCTGCGGGCCGAGGCGCCGCGCTACGCGAAATTGCTGCCGCAATTGCCGCGTTTGCTGCACGATTTCCTGGAAAATCGGCCGCCCGATCACCGCCGCGAGTTGCAGGAGTTGCTGGCCGCGCAGAAGCGCACCAACCGGCTGCTGCAGGCCATCCTCTATGGCGGCATCGGATTCGTCCTGGGGTTGCTCGCCATGCAAGTGTTGGTGCGCGTGCGTTTGTTCTAGAGGCTGGAGGAGTTTCGCCGTGTTGTTGACGCTGGTCATCGTCTATCTGCTGGTCACCATCGCCATCGGCCTGTATGCGGCCAAACGGGTGAAGAACACCACCGACTTCGCGATCGCGGGGCGGCACCTGCCGCTGTTCATGATCATCACGACCACCTTCGCGACCTGGTTCGGGTCCGAGACGGTGCTCGGCATCCCGGCCAAGTTCATCGAGGGCGGCCTGAGCGGCGTGGTCGAAGACCCGTTCGGCGCGGGCACCTGCCTGATCTTGGTGGGCCTGTTCTTCGCGGGCAAGCTGTACCGCATGACGCTCTTGACCATCAGCGACTACTACCGCGAGCGCTACGGCCGCAGCGTGGAAGTGGCCTGCTCGCTGATCATCATGCTGAGCTACCTGGGCTGGGTGTCGGCGCAGGTCACGGCGCTGGGGCTGGTGTTCAACGTGCTGTCGGCCGGGGCCATCAGCATCCCGCTGGGCATGGTGATCGGCGTGGTCTCGATCCTGGCCTACACGCTGTTCGGCGGCATGTGGTCGGTGGCCGTGACCGACTTCATCCAGATGATCATTCTGGTCGTCGGCCTCGCGGTCATCGCGATGTTCGCGGGCGACATGGCCGGCGGCGCCGACAAGGTGGTGGCCTTCGCGGTCAGCAAGGACCTCTTCAAGTTCTGGCCCGAGCCCAACTGGCACGACATGGTGTTCTTCTTTGCCGCGGCCATCACGATGATGCTGGGCTCCATTCCGCAGCAGGACGTGTTCCAGCGCGTGATGTCGGCCAACAGCGTCAAGGCCGCGACCCGCGGTCCGGTGATCGGCGGCGTGGCCTACATCCTGTTCGCCTTCGTGCCGATGTTCCTCGTGGCCAGCGCGCTGCTGATCATGCCGGAGGAGGTGGCTGTGCTGCTGAAGGAGGATCCGCAGAAGGTGCTGCCCACGCTGGTGCTGCAGAAGATGCCCTTCGTGATGCAGGTGCTGTTCTTCGGCGCGCTGCTGTCGGCCATCAAGTCGACCGCCTCGGCCACCCTGCTGGCGCCCAGCGTCACCTTCACCGAGAACATCTGGCGCCAGTTTCGTCCCGCCGGCACCGACCGCGAGAACCTGATGACCATGCGCATCACGGTGCTGCTGTTCAGCGCCGCCGTGCTGGCCTACGCGATCCGCATGCAGGGCACGCCGATCTACGAACTGGTCTCGGGCGCCTACCAGGTGCCGCTGGTCGGGGCCTTCGTGCCGCTGGTGTGCGGCCTGTACTGGCGCCGTGCCACCACCCAGGGCGCCATCGCCTCGATCGTGGGGGGCATCGGCGTCTGGCTGCTGTTCATGGCCATGCCTTGGGGTACCGCCTTCCCGGCCCAGCTGGCGGGCGTGCTGTCCTCGTTCGCGGGCATGGTTGTCGGCTCGCTGCTGCCGCAATGGATAGCGAACACTCACACGCCGCACCGCCTCCTGGCGACCGAGCCGGCCTGACGGCGGGCCGGGCCGCGCCCCCACGGCCCCTGCGCGCGGGGGCGCCCCTATAATCGAGGGCTTTGCGAGCGGCAGCTGCGTCGCTCATTCCCACCCCGATTTCCCATGCCCATTTACGCCTACAAGTGCAGTTCCTGCGGCTTTGCCAAGGACGTTCTGCAGAAGATGTCGGACACGCCTCTCTCGGTGTGCCCGGAATGCGGTGCGAGCGCATTTGAAAAGCAGGTCACGGCCGCCGGCTTCCAGCTCAAGGGCTCGGGCTGGTACGTGACCGACTTCCGCGAGGGCGGCGGCAAGAAGTCCGAGGCCGCCACCGCGCCCGCTGCGTCCGGCGACAGCGCCAAGTCGGCCGACGCTTCTTCTTCGTCCCCCGCCTCCAGCCCCGCACCGGCGCCCGCTCCCGCTCCCGCTCCCGCGCCGGCCCCCGCTGCAACGGCTGCCGCCAAGAGCGGCGACTGACGGAACCCTCTCCCATGTCCGCCCTGCGCAAATGGTTGTTCTCCGGCTTGCTGGTGATCGTTCCGCTGTTCATCACCCTGGCGGTGCTGAAGTGGATCATCGACACGCTCGACCAGACGCTGTGGGTGCTGCCGGGCGCATGGCAGCGCTGGCTCTACGACAACAACATCCGCGGGCTCGGTGTGCTGCTCACGCTGGCCATTCTGCTGGTGGTCGGTGCCATTGCGAGCAACTTCGTCGGCAAGCGCCTGCTCGGCTGGGGCGACGCTGTGGTGCGCCGCATTCCGGTCGTGCGCTCGATCTACTCGAGCGTCAAGCAGGTGTCGGACACGCTGTTCTCCGAGAACGGCAACGCATTCCGCACGGCAGTGCTGATCCAGTGGCCGCGCGAGAGCGTGTGGACCATTGCCTTCGTGACCGGCGCGCCGGGCAACGAGGTGGCCGAGTACCTGGGCAGCGAGGAATTCCTCAGCGTCTACGTGCCGACCACGCCCAACCCCACGGGCGGCTACTTCGTCATGCTCAAGCGCAGTGACTGCGTCGAACTGAAGATGAGCGTGGACGAAGCGCTCAAGTACATCGTCTCGATGGGCGTGGTCGTTCCAGGCGGCCCCTCCTCGGTGGCGATCAAGCCATCCAACTCATAAAAACGAACGCGCCACGACGGCGCCGGAAGTCATCTCTATGGCCATGCGTACTCACTATTGCGGTCTTGTGACCGAAGCCCTGTTGGGCCAGACCGTCACCCTGTGCGGGTGGGTCAACCGTCGCCGCGACCACGGCGGCGTGATCTTCATCGACGTGCGCGACCGCGAAGGCTACGTGCAGGTGGTGTGCGACCCCGACCGCGCCTCGACCTTCGCCGTGGCCGAGAACCTGCGCAATGAGTTCTGCGTGCAGATCACCGGCCTGGTGCGCGCGCGCCCCGAAGGCACGACCAACGACAGCCTCAAGAGCGGCAAGATCGAAGTGCTGTGTCACGAACTGAAGGTGCTGAACCCCTCGGTCACGCCCCCGTTCCTGCTGGACGACGACAACCTGTCGGAAACCACCCGCCTCACGCACCGCGTGCTCGACCTGCGCCGCCCGGCCATGCAGCGCAACATGATGCTGCGCTACAAGGTGACGATGGAAACGCGCAAGTTCCTCGATGCCAACGGCTTCATCGACATCGAGACGCCGATGCTGGGCAAGTCCACGCCCGAAGGCGCGCGCGACTACCTCGTGCCCAGCCGCGTGCACGACGGCAGCTTCTTCGCGCTGCCGCAGTCGCCCCAGCTGTTCAAGCAGCTGCTGATGGTGGCCGGCTACGACCGCTACTACCAGATCGTGAAGTGCTTCCGCGACGAAGACCTGCGCGCCGACCGCCAGCCTGAATTCACGCAGATCGACATCGAGACCTCGTTCCTCGCCGAAGAGGAAATCCGCGAGATGTTCGAAGGCATGATCCGCAACGTGTTCCGCAACGCCGCGGACATCGACCTGCCGGTGTTCCCGACCATGAGCTACGCCGACGCGATGTTCAAGTACGGCTCGGACAAGCCCGACCTGCGCGTGAAGCTCGAGTTCACCGAACTCACCGAGCTGATGAAGCGCGTCGAGTTCAAGGTGTTCTCCAACGCCGCCACCATGGCTGGCGGCCGCGTCGTCGCGCTGCGCGTGCCCGGCGGCGGTGCCGAGGGCGGCCTGTCGCGCGGCGAAATCGACGCCTACCAGGAGTTCGTGAAGATCTACGGCGCCAAGGGCCTGGCCTACATCAAGGTCAACGACGCAGCCGCCGGCCGCGACGGCCTGCAAAGCCCGATCGTCAAGAACCTCGACGACGCCACGCTGGCCGAGATCATCGCCCGCACGGGTGCGCGCAACGGCGACATCCTGTTCTTCGGCGCCGACAAGGAAAAGGTCGTCAACGACGCCATCGGCGCGCTGCGCGTGAAGATCGGCCACAGTGCCTTCGGCAAGAAGGCGGGCCTGTTCGACGACCGCTGGGCCCCGCTGTGGGTGGTCGACTTCCCGATGTTCGAGTTCGACGAGGAAGGCCAGCGCTGGAGCGCCGTGCACCACCCGTTCACCGCACCGAAGGACGGCCATGAAGACCTCATGGACACCGCGCCCGAGAAGTGCATCGCCAAGGCCTACGACATGGTGCTCAACGGCATCGAAATGGGCGGCGGCTCGGTGCGTATCCACCGCGAGGAAGTGCAGAGCAAGGTGTTCCGCGCGCTGAAGATCAGCGCCGAGGACGCGCAGCTCAAGTTCGGCTTCCTGCTGGACGCGCTGCAGTACGGCGCGCCGCCGCACGGCGGCATCGCCATCGGCCTGGACCGCCTCGTCATGCTCATGACCGGCGCCGAGTCGATCCGCGACGTGATCGCGTTCCCCAAAACCCAGCGCGCGCAAGACCTGCTGACGCAGGCGCCGAGCCCGGTCGACGAGAAGCAACTGCGCGAACTGCACATCAAGCTGCGCAACACGCCGCAAGCGGCCTGATGCAGCCATGACGACCGGCACCCGGCCCTGGAAGATCCCGGAGTCGGTGCTGGTCGTGATCCACACGCCGGCACTCGATGTGCTGCTCATCCGGCGTGCGGATGCCGAGTCCGACTTCTGGCAGTCGGTCACTGGAAGCAAGGACGCCCTCGACGAGCCGCTCGCGCTCACCGCCGCACGCGAAGTGGCCGAGGAGACCGGCATCGATTGCAGTGAAGGCACGCCGCTGGCGTCGCAACTGGTCGACTGGCAGCTGCGCAACGTCTACGAGATCTACCCCGGCTGGCGCGTGCGCTACGAACCCGGCGTCACCCACAACACCGAGCACCTGTTCGGCCTGTGCGTGCCCGAGCGCCTGACACCCCGGCTCGATCCGCGCGAGCACACCGACTGGCAATGGCTGCCGTACCACGAGGCGGCGGACGCCTGCTTTTCCCCGTCGAACGCCGAAGCCATTCTGTTGCTGCCAGAATTTGCGCGATGAACCCACCGGCCGCCGCAGCAGCAGCAACGCAGAACCTCCGGGTCGCGACCTACAACATCCACAAGGGTGTGCAGGGGATCGGGCCGGCGCGTCGGCTCGAGATCCACAACCTGGGCCACGCTATCGAGCAGCTCGATGCCGACATCGTCTGCCTGCAGGAAGTGCGCAAGATGAACCGGCAGGCCGCCGCCCGCTTTCCGCGCTGGCCCGAGCTGCCGCAGGCCGACTTTTTGGCGCCCGAGGGCTACACGGCCGTCTACGAGACCAACGCCGTCACGCGCCACGGCGAGCACGGCAACGCGCTGCTCACGCGCTGGCCGGTGATCCGCACCAGCCACCAGGACATCTCCGACCACCGCTTCGAACAGCGCGGCCTGCTGCATGCCGTGATCGACGTCGAAGGGCGCCGGGTGCACGCCATCGTGGTGCACCTGGGGCTCATCAAGGGCAGCCGCGTGCGGCAGGTGGCCCGACTGCGCGAGTTCATCGAGCGCGAGGTGCCGGCCGACGAGGCCGTGGTGGTGGCCGGCGATTTCAACGACTGGGGCGCGCGCATGCGCTACGCCATGAACGCCATGGGCCTGCGCGACACCAGCGACCTGCGCGGCCCGCGCACGCTCACGTACCCCTCGCGGCTGCCCGTGACGCAGCTGGATTTCGTCTACGGCCGCCAGCTCGAACCGCTGGCCTGCAATGTGCCGCGCGGCCCGATCTGGGCCCGCATGTCCGACCACCTTCCGCTGGTAGCCGACTTCGCGCTACCTAATTGATAGCATTGCTCCGAGAAGGGGCGGGCGTTGTAGCCCGAATCCCCTGGGGCCATTCACTGGTACGATCCCCGCCATGCTGAGGAAAACCGACGTCGAACCGCTTCCCGATCGAAAAGACGATGACGAGGGCACCCCCGTCTCCGTCAAGATCCGCGAGCGACTGAATGCAGCGCGCAAGCGTTTCAACGCCAACGACAACATCGCCGAGTTCATCCAGCCGGGCGAGCTGGAGTCGCTGCTCGACGAGGTCGAGGTCAAGATGAAGGGCGTGCTCGAGAGCCTGGTCATCGACGTCGAGAACGATCACAACACCGACAACACCGCGCGCCGCGTGGCCAAGATGTACCTCAACGAGGTGTTCCGCGGCCGCTATGTGCCGGCGCCTCCGCTCACCGAGTTTCCCAACGCCGAGCACCTGAACGAGCTGATGATCGTCGGCCCGATCACCGTGCGCAGCGCCTGCTCGCACCACTTCTGCCCGATCATCGGCAAGCTGTGGATCGGCGTGATGCCCAATGAGCACACCAACGTGATCGGCCTGTCCAAGTACGCGCGCCTGGCCGAATGGGTCATGGGCCGTCCGCAGATCCAGGAAGAAGCCGTGGTGCAGCTGGCCGACCTGATCCAGGAAAAGACCCAGCCCGACGGCCTGGCGCTGGTCATGGAGGCCGAGCACTTCTGCATGGCCTGGCGCGGCGTGAAGGAAATGGACAGCAAGATGATCAACTCCGTCATGCGCGGCGTGTTCCTGAAAGACCCGAGCCTGCGTCGCGAATTCCTCTCCCTCCTGCCACGAAAGAGCTGAGCCATGCTGGTCCGACTTCTCTATGCCAGTCGCGCCGTCGATACCAGCCCCGAGGCCATCGAGGCGATCCTCGCGAAATCGCGCACGCACAACCCGGCCTGCGGCATCACCGGCATCCTCTGCTACGGCGCCGGCACCTTCTTGCAGGCCATCGAGGGCGGGCGCGACGCCATCAGCGATCTCTACGGCCACATCCAGCGCGATCCGCGCCACAAGGACGTGGTGTTGCTGCACTACGAGGAAATCTCCGAGCGCCGCTTCGGCGGCTGGACGATGGGGCAGGTCAACCTCTCCAAGCTCAACGCCTCGACGCTGCTGAAGTACTCCGAGAAGCCCGAACTCGACCCCTACAAGGTCTCGGGCAAGGTCTCGCTCGCGCTGCTCGAAGAACTGATGGCCACCGCGGCCATCGTCGGCCGCCACTGATCCCGGTTCGACCGGGGTGCCCCTTTCCGCTTTCGCACTGATCCTGCTGGCCGGGGTCATCCACGCCAGCTGGAACATCGCCGCCAAGAAGGCGAACGGCGATTCGCGCTTCGCGTTCCAGAGCGGCGTGTTCATGGCCGTGGTGTGGGCGCCCGTGGGCATCACGCTCGGCTGGAGCGTCGTGCCGACCTGGGGCACGAAGGAGTGGGCCTTCATCGTGCTGAGCGGCGTGCTGCACGTCTTCTATTACGTCGTGCTGCTGCGCGGCTACCGCAAGTCCGATCTCACGGTGGTCTATCCGCTGGCGCGCGGCTCGGGGCCGCTGCTGTCGTCGCTGGTGGCGATCCTGTTTCTCGGCGAGAAGATCAGCCTCGTCGGCGTGGCCGGCATCTTCGGCGTGGTGCTCGGCGTGTTCCTGGTGGCCGGCGGCCCGCGCCTCTTTCACAAGAAGCACGACCCGGTGCAGCGCGAGCGCGTGCACAAGGGCATGCGCTACGGCGTGCTGACCGGCGCCTTCATCGCGGCCTACACGGTCACCGACAGCTACGCCGTCAAGTTCCTCGCCATGTCGCCGATCCTGCTCGACTACATGAGCAACTTCGTGCGCCTCGTGCTGCTGCTGCCCGCCGCGCTGCAGGACCGCGCGACCACCGCGCGCATGTGGCGCGACCAGTGGAAGTACGCGCTGCTGGTGGCGGCGATCAGCCCCGTCTCGTACGTGCTGGTGCTGTACGCGGTGCAGCAGGCGCCCATCTCGCACGTCGCGCCGGCGCGCGAGGTGTCGATGCTGTTCGCCGCGCTGATCGGCGGGCACCTGCTGCGCGAAGGCGACCGCATGCTGCGGCTGCTGGGCGCGCTGTTCATCGCGGCCGGCGTGATCGCGCTCGCACTGGGTTGACCGAGGGCGGGCGATGCTCTTCGGCTGCGATTTCTCGAGCGCACCGACCGCCCGCAAGCCCATCGTCGTGGCCGTCGGTGAGATGGCCGGCTCGGACGCCGTCACGCTGACCGGCCTGCACCGCTTCGCCACGCTCGACGC
The DNA here is from genome assembly GCF_059416405.1 of Variovorax sp. GW821-FHT09D04. Classification (NCBI taxonomy): domain Bacteria; kingdom Pseudomonadati; phylum Pseudomonadota; class Betaproteobacteria; order Burkholderiales; family Comamonadaceae; genus Variovorax; species Variovorax sp. GW821-FHT09D04. Next base: position 327,702 of record NZ_JBWKPA010000005.1, on the reverse strand, counting down.
CTGGGGCCAATGGCTCGACAGCAGCACGCCCGCCTGGGTCGGCGGCTTCGACTTTCCCTTCGGCCTGCCGCGCGAACTGGTCGAGCACCTGCAGTGGCCGGCCGCGTGGGACGCGCTGATCGCCCACTACGCCGGCCTGAGCCGCGCCGAGATCCGCGACACCTTCGCCGCCTTCTGCGCGGCGCGTCCGGTCGGCGGCAAATTCGCGCACCGTGCGACCGATGCGCCGGCGGGCTCGAGCCCGTCGATGAAGTGGGTGAACCCGCCGGTGGCCTACATGCTGCACGCCGGCGTGCCGCGCCTGCTCGCAGCCGGCGCGACCTTGCCGGGCCTGCACGCGGGCACGCACAAGGAGCGCATCGCGCTGGAGGCCTATCCCGGCCTGCTGGCCCGCGAGCTGATCGGCCGGCGCAGCTACAAGAGCGACGACCTCGCGCGGCAGTCGCCCGAGCGCGGGGCCGCGCGCGCCGACCTGCTGGCCGCGCTCGAGGCCGGACGCACGCGGCTCGGCCTGCGCCTCCAACTCACGGCCGCGCAGCGCGACGGGCTGCGCGCCGACGCCAAGGGCGATGAACTCGACGCCGTGCTGTGCCTGCTGCAGGCCGCTTGGGCCCGCCAGCGCGCCGATAGCCCCGGGCCGGGCTACGGATTGCCGGGGTCCATGGACCCGCTCGAAGGCTGGATCGTCAGCGCCTGAGCCGCCTGCCGTCGCTTGCTTGTCCTACAGCGCTTCGGGCCTGCGGCGACACCCGGGCGCAGGCGGCGGGGACTAGATTGACTGGCGTGGACCAAGCCGGTCCATGCACCCATTTCCGACCGCAGGAGGATTTCCCATGACAACGTCGAACCGTTCCCTCGCTCCCTTTGCCACCTCGCGCACCTGGCTCGCCGTGCTCGCCGCCGGCGCCGCGCTGACCCTGGCCGCCTGCGACAAGCCGGGCAACCAGACCGCCGGTGAGAAGCTCGACAGCGCCGTCGCCAAGACCGAGCAGGCGGCCTCCGATGCCAAGGCCAAGACCGAACAGGCCGCGGCCGACGCCAAGACCGGCATGGCCGGCGCCACCGCCGATGTGAAGGAAGCCGCCAAGGACGCCACCGCTGCCGTCACCGCCACGGTCGACGACGCCGCGATCACCGCCTCGGTCTCGGCCGGCCTGGCCAAGGACCCGGACCTGAGCGCGATCAAGATCGACGTCGACACCAAGGGCGGCACCGTGAGCCTCAAGGGCCCGGCACCGACGGCCGCCGCGAAGTCGCGCGCCGAGGAGATCGCCAAGGCCGTGCAGGGTGTGAAGTCGGTGAACAACCAGCTCGAAGTGAAGGGCTGACCGGCCCTTGCGCCGCGCCCAGCAAAAAAGCCCGGTTCGACCGGGCTTTTTCTTGTCTGCGTGCAGCACGCGTTGGCGTGACGTCAGGGCGGGTCCTGCCGCGGCGGCCGCGCGGGCTTCTGCAGCAGCGTGTTGACCAGGTCGGCCACGTCGGAGGTCTTGAGCACCGCCGCGATCACGGCCGTGGCCGAGAGCAGCCGCCAGGGCCGCACGAGCACCAGCAGCGAGCCCGTGGCGGCCGCGGCGGCCATGAGCTTGACGGGCTCGGTGCGGGCGTAGTGTTCGAGCAGGGGGCGGGCCAGTTGGCCGGCCGCGTGCGCGGGATGGCGGCGCCACCAGCGCTGCACCACGCCGCGCGCCATCGCGCTCCAGACGTTGTGGCGGCGCCCCGGCGAGGCGGGCGGCGCATCACCCGCGTCGGTGTGTGCGTATTCGAGGTCGTCGTCGGCGTCGCCGGCAGCCAAGGCGCGATGGGGCGCCGGTGCGTCGGGCTCGCCGTTCAGTTGCCGCACGAGCGCGCGGCGAGAAAGGGTCAGCCGCTGTTGCGGCGTGAGTTGCGGTGCGGCAGGGCGGCGGGGATCAGGGCTGCTCATGGCGGGCTCCGGCGGCGTGCAGCGCGTCGAGGTCCGCGGCCAGTTGGGCACGCAGATCGTCGAAGCCGTAGTTCGGGCTCGGGCGGGTGGCGATCCAGGTGCAGATCGCGGCGATGACCACTGCCACGGCAGGCACGGCCACCAACACCCAGTGGAAGCTGCCGTGCAGCACGCCGAGCAGCACGGCCACGCCGATCAGCCCGAGGGCGAGCACGGCGGTGGCCACCGCCAGGACGCCCGCGACCAGTCGGGCAACCAGGCCGCGCCCCGCTACGGCACTCTCCTGCCGGACAAGGGCGGCGTAGTTGGCGATGTGATCGGCAATGAGCTCCGGGTGCCCGAGCACCGTCGAGAAGATCGGATGAAGCATGTGCGAGGGTGGTCGGGCGGGGTCGGTCGTTCAGTGGCGATGCAACAGCGGATCAGTAGTCGTCGCGGTTGCGGCGGCTGGCCAGCACGATCAGCGCCGTGATGGCGGCGCCGGCAGCGGCGGCCAGCAGCACCGAGCGCACGGGCTGGTCGGAGATGTAGCGGCCCGTCACGTCGGCGGCCTGTTCGATGCGGCGGTGCGCGCGGGCGCTGGTGGTCGAGGCGGCGTCGAGGCCGCGCTGCACGGCTTGCTGCACGCGTGCGGCCAACTGCTCGACACCCGGTTCGGCGTCGCGGCGCAGTTCGCGGACCTTTTCGCCCGCCGCATTCACCGCGTTCTGAGCGTAGGCGCGGGTGGTTTCGGCCGCTTCCTGGGCGGTCTGGCGCACGTCGTCAGCGAGTTGCGAAGGGGTCTTGGTCGTGTTCATGGGAGAGTCCTTTCCGGGAAGATGAAATGCGGGAGCCTGTGGATCGTAACTACGCTACTTGCGTCGTAGCAAGCCGGCCAGGAAGCTGGCGATGGCGAGCACGGCAAAGATGATGAAAAGGACCTTGGCGATCCCCACCGCGCTGGCGGCAATGCCACCGAAGCCGAACACGGCAGCGATGAGTGCGATGACCAGAAATACCACGGCGTAGTGCAGCATGCGGAACTCCTTCGAGGCTTCCCTCTTTGTGGTTTGAAACCATGCATCCAGGCGCATCGCTGAAGACGCGGCCCGGTGCCGGATGACACAGGACCCACCTTAAGGGCAGGGCCGCATCGGCCCTGTCAGCGACCGGGGCGGGGGTGCGTAGGAGGCGACCGAGTCGCCGCAGGCCCGGGACGTGAAGAAATGCCAGCGCCTGCGTCAGGCACCGCGCGACGCGGGGGTGTCGGGGCTCGCCGGCGTGCCGGCCTGCGGTGCCGGCTTCACCACCGGCAGCATCGCGGTGAGCCGCGTGCCCTGGCCGGGCGCCGAGGTGATGGTGAGCTTGCCGCGCGCCGCCTCGACCCGGTGGCGCATGCCCGCCAGACCGTGCGTCGACGGGCGCATGCGCTGCGCGTCGAAGCCCTTGCCGTTGTCGGCCACCTCCACGATCACGTGGTTGGCGTAGTTCTTCAGCACGATGGTGGCTTCGCTTGCCTCGGCGTACTTGCCGATGTTGGTCAGGCTCTCCTGCACCATGCGGTAGATCGTGAGCTGACGCGACTCGTCCATGGTCACCGGTTCCAGCGCCATCTCGATCTCCAGCCCCGAGCGCTCCCCGAACTCGCGCCCCAGGATTTCCAGCGAGGCGACCAGCCCGAGGTTGGAGAGCGACGAAGGCCGCAGGTCCTCGATGATGCGGCGCTTCAGCGCGATGCCGCTGTTGAGCAGCTCGGTCAGATGCTGCAGCCGCTGAATGGCGTCGGGCGAGTCGGCCAGCCGCGACTTCAGCCGCGCCACGTCGAGCTTGGCGGCCGTGAGCAGCGAGCCCAGCTCGTCGTGCAGTTCGCGCGCCAGGTAGCCGCGCTCGGTCTCACGCACGTCCTGCAGGTGGGTGGCGAGCTCGGCCAGCGAGGCGGTGCGCTCGCGCACCTCGTCCTCGAGGGCGTTGCGTTCGCGTTGCAGCGCCTCCTGCTGGCGCTCGCCCACGGAGCGCAGCGCGTGCGTCTGGCGCAGGTACAGGAAGAAGGCGATCAGCGCCGCGAGCGCCACGATGCCGGTGCCGACGCGCGCCAGCTGCAGCGACTTCATCACCTGCAGCTGGCCGGCCTGCAGCGTCGCGTTGCTGGTCTTCACCAGCTCGTTGGCGGTGGCGCGGATGGCTTCCATCTCCTCGCGCCCGACGTCGGTGGTCATGACGAACTTCCAGGCGTCCTCGTTGCCCTCGTGGCGCAGCCGCACGCTCATGTCCATCTCGGCGATCTTGCGCAGCACGTGCTTGGACAGCTCGGACAGCTGGGTGCGCTCGGCCGGGCGTTCGGCGTACAGCTGGCGCAGCGTGGCCAGGTTGCCGTCCACCTGCTTGACCGCGATGTCGTAGGGCTGGCGGTAGGCGGCTTCGCCCGTGAGCAGGAAGCCGCGCTGGCCGGTTTCGGCGTCCAGCATGTTCTGCAGGATCTGGTTGAGCGTGCCGCGGATCTGCTGCGCCTCGTCGATGTCCGCCAGGGCGCGGCTCGATTGCCGGTATCCTGCCTCGTTGATGCCCACGAGGGCCAGTGCGGCCAGCGCCGCGAGCAACAGGCTCACGGCCATTTTTTGGGGGGCTAACCAGTGCATGACACCCTTAGGGTCGCATTCAATGCAACTTCGTGAATAATTGATAACAATCAGGGACCGGCATGCTGCGGCTTCCAAAGCTGCGGCACAACGACGAAAGTAACAGATGATCAAAATTGGAATTGTGGACGACCACGCCATCGTGCGATCGGGCCTCCGGCAGTTCTTCTCCGAGCACGTGGACCTGCGCGTGGCGGGCGAGGCAGCGAGCGGCCGTGAAGCCATCGAGCTGGTACGCACCACCGAACTGGACGTGCTGGTGATGGATCTCTCCATGCCGGGACAAAGCGGTATCGATGCACTCGCCATGATCCGCGCCAAGGCGCCGGACGTGGGCATCCTGATCCTCAGCGGCTACCCCGAGGAGCACTACGCGATGAACCTGATCCGTCAGGGCGCCAGCGGCTACCTCAACAAGGAGTGCGATCCGATCGAGATCGTGAACGCCATTCGCACCATTTCGCTGGGCCGGCGCTACATCACGCCCGCCGTGGCCGAACTGCTGGCCCGCCAGCTCGACCGCAAGGACGACGCCGCGCCGCACGAGCAGCTCTCGGAGCGCGAGTTCCAGGTGTTCCTGAAGCTGGCCAAGGGCGAGACCGCCGGCGACATCGCCAAGACGCTGTCGCTGTCGGTGAAGACGGTGAGCACCTACCGCACGCGGCTGATGGAGAAGATGAACCTGTCCTCCAACAGCGACCTGACCTACTACGCGCTGAAGAACAAGCTCATCGATTGAGCTGCGCCTAGGCATCGCCGGGTGCGGACCGCAGCGCGGCGGCCTGGCGGATGCAGAAGTCGACCAATGCGTCGATCTCGTTCGACTTGTCGAACACCGCGTCGACCCCGAACTCGGCGCAGCGGCGCCGGATGTCGGGCGTCGCATAGTTGCTGAGCACCACCACCTTCTGGCCGGGCTTGCGCGACTGGCAGGCCTGAAGGATGCCCAGGCCACTCCCCTGCTTGAGAAAGAGATCGACGATGGCCAGGTGCCATTCGTCGGCATGGTCGCGCAGCCAGTCGCGCGCGTGCTGCTCGGTTTCCGCAAAGCCCACGACCGTGGTGCAGGTGAGCTCTTCCAGAGTGCCGATGAGGTTTTCACGGATCGTGGGGTTGTCTTCGACAACGTAGGTCTGCAATCTGGAATCCATGCCGAACCGCGCTTCCTCTGAGGTGGGCAGGTGCTCGTGTCCAAGCGCCCTGCGGAGGAGAGAGCCTGCCCATGGACATTGAGGCTTTCCCGCAGCGGATCATGCAGGGTTCAAGGGCCGCGCGTTGTAGGCGGGTTCTGACGCATGTGCAGGCGGCTGTCTCCACGCCGCCTCGCGCCCGCCCGTAGGCCAAGCCGCACGGGGTCTGCGGCCCGCCGCCGACCCGGTTCGGGCGCGCATCCGGGTAAGAATCGACCATGGCAACCCAATCCCTTCGCACCCGGCCGCGCTGGCAGAAGCTGCTGGCGGCCTTCGTGCTGCTGGTCGCCGTCCTGCTGACCGCGTTCGCGCTCCTCGTGGCCTTCTTTCCGTGGGACACGCTGCGCGAGCCGCTCAACCGCTTCGTGAGCGAGAAGACCGGGCGCAAGTTCGAGATCACCCGCCGGCTCGACGTGGACCTGGGCTGGAAAGCTGCCACCATCCACTTCGACGGCATCGAGTTCGCCAACCCCGACTGGGCGCGCGACCCCTACCTGGTGAAGGCCGAGCGCGCGAGCTTCGAGATCCGCCTGTGGCCGCTGATCGACAAGCGGGTGGTCATTCCGAGCCTGGCGCTGACCGCGCCCACCGTCGGCCTGCAGATGGAACCCGACGGGCGCCGCACCTGGGCCTTCGGCAAGGACACCTCCGACACCGGCACCGTGCCCACCATCGGCCTGATCCAGGTCGACAAGGGCGCCGTCGACTTCCTGGCCACGCACCTGGGCGTCGACGTGCACGCCGACCTGGACTACGACAGCAACCGCGGCGAGCTGCCGCTGCACTACCGCATCAAGGGCCGCTACAAGGGCCAGCCGCTCACGGCCGACGGGCGCACCGGCAACGTGCTGCAGATCAATGCCGCGGGCGCGCCGCCGTTCCCGCTCGAGATCAACGCCGCCGCCGGCCAGACGAAGCTGAAGGCCAGCGGCACCGTGGCCCAGCTCGCGGGCTTCGACGGCATCGACGCCACGTTCCAGGTCAAGGGTCAGACGTTGAGCGCGCTGTACCCGCTGCTGGGCATCGTGCTGCCGCAGACCCCGCCCTATGCGCTGAGCGGCGGGCTGCGCAAGCGCGGCAAGCTCTGGGAGGCGGCGGGGCTCAACGGCCGGCTGGGCCTGTCGGACATCGGCGGCGACATGGCCTTCGACCAGGCCGGCAAGGTGCCGCGCCTGTCGGGCACGCTGCGCTCGCGCGTCATGGACATGGACGACCTCGGCCCGCTGATCGGCCTGCCGCCCACGGCGCGTTCCGCCAACGCGGTGGAAGGCGTGGCGCCCGTCGCCTCGGCCCAGCCCAAGCGCCCGCCTGGCGGCAAGGTGCTGCCGACCAACCCCTTCGACTTCGCGCGGCTGCACGCCATGAACGCCGACGTGAGCTACACCGCCGAAACCATCCGCAACGTGCGCGAGGTGCCGCTGGACCGCGGCAGCGCCAAGATCAAGCTGACCGACGGCGTGCTGTCGCTCGACCCACTGGACCTGGGCGTGGCCAACGGCAAGCTCGTGGGCGCGATCCGCATCGACGCCACCAAGACGCCGGCCGACATCCGCGCCTCGCTCGACGTGCGCGGGCTGCGGCTGGCGCGGCTGATTCCCAAGCTGGAGAACTCGGGCAACAGCGTCGGCCGGCTCGACGGGCGCATCAACCTGTCGGGCGCCGGCAATTCGGTGGCCAGCTGGCTCGGCGGCGCGTCGGGCGACATGGCGGTGCTGTCGGGCCGTGGCCAGTTCGGCAACCTGATGCCCGTGTTCGCGACGCTGGTGGGCGGTGACATCCTGAAGTTCCTGCTGCGCGGCGACCGCGACGTCGAGCTGCGCTGCGCCGCGCTGGCCTTCGACGTGAACAAGGGCGTGATGAACGGGCGCACGCTGGTGCTGGACACCACCAACGCCGTCTTCACCGCCACCGGCCAGGCCAACCTCGCGACCGAGACGCTGGACTTCGTGATCCGGCCCGAGCCCAAGAGCGCGAGCTTCCTGTCGCTGCGCACGCCACTGGTCGTGAGCGGCACCTTCGGCGCGCCCAAGGGCGGCGTCGAGATCGGGCCGCTGGCCGGCCGCGGCCTGGCGGCGCTGGCGCTGGGCGCCATCAACCCGCTGCTGGCGCTGGCCGCGACCATCGAGACCGGCCCCGGCGAGAACGCCGACTGCACGGGCGTGCTGGCACTGGCGAACCGGCCCACGGCCGGGGCCGCCGCGCGCGGTGCGGCGCGGGCCAAGGGGGCTCGCCAGCCTTAACGAAAGAAAGAAGAGGGCAGGCGGGCGCTCAGGCGCCGGCCTGGGGCCGCTGCGCGCAGACGCTGCAGTGCGGGTCGCGCGAGACGCGCAGCGTGTCGAAGCCGGTGCTGCGCCCGTCGAACATCAGCAGCTTGCCCGCCAGCGACGGGCCGATGCCGGCCAGCAGCTTGAGCGCCTCGCTGGCCTGCAGCGTGCCGATGGTGCCGACCACCGGGCCGAACACGCCGAGCACCGCGCAGCGCGTTTCCTCGAAGCTGGCCTCGGGTGGGAACAGGCAGGCGTAGCAGGGGCAGGCCGCGTCGCGCGTGTCGTAGACGCTCAGCTGGCCGTCGAAGCGGATCGCCGCGCCCGCCACCAGCGGTTTGGCATGCGCCACGCAGGCGCGGTTCACGGCCTGCCGCGTGGCGAAGTTGTCGCAGCAGTCGACCACCACGTCGGCCTCAGCCACGAGCCGCGACAGCAGCGCCTCGTCGGCGCGCACGGCGTGGGTCTCGATGGCGATGCCGGGGTTGATGTCGCGCATGGCCTGCGCGGCCGATGCGACCTTGGGCTGGCCCACCCGCGCCTGGGTGTGGGCGACCTGCCGCTGCAGGTTGGTGAGATCGACCTCGTCGTCGTCGACCAGCACGATGTGGCCGACTCCCGCTGCCGCGAGGTACAGGGCCACCGGCGAGCCCAGCCCGCCGGCGCCGATGACGAGCACCCGCCCGGCACTGACGCGCGCCTGGCCGTCAATGCCGAATTCTTCGAGGAGGATGTGCCGCGAATAGCGCAGCAGGTCGTGATCGTCCATGCGCGCCTGCCTGGGCCTGTGCGGGGGAGGGGAAAACGCCGGTGGCGCGAACCGCACGGTGCGTGCGGCCCGCTCGCCGGGATCAGTTTTCCTTCTTCTCGTCCTTGTTGTCGACGATGACCTGCGTCTTGCTGACGAGCACCGGTTGGCCCTTCAGGCGGTTGAGCGCCTGCACCAGCGGGAAGTCCTTGTCGGTGCCGAACTCGGGCACCTTGCGGTCCTGCGGCGGCTTCTTGGCTTCTTCCTCGAGGCGCTTGCGGGCTTCGTCGCGGGCCTTTTCACGCTCGGGGTCCTTCACCTCGGGGCCCTGGCCGCTGGCCAGGTGCTTCTCGAGGTCGGCCTCGCGCATGCGCAGCGCGGCGAAGGGGCTGCCCTCGGCGCTTTCGTCGACCAGCACGTTGGGCACGATGCCCTTGGCCTGGATCGAGGTGCCGCTGGGCGTGTAGTAGCGCGCGGTGGTGATCTTCAGGCCGGTGTCCGGGCCGAGCGGGCGCACGGTCTGCACCGAGCCCTTGCCGAAGGTCTGGCTGCCCATGATGGTGGCGCGCTTGTGGTCCTGCAGCGCGCCGGCCACGATCTCGCTGGCCGAGGCCGAGCCTTCGTTCACCAGCACCACCAGCGGTACGTTCTTGAGCGCTGCCGGCAGGTTGCGCAGCGGGTCGCTGCCCGAACGGCGCTGGTAGTACTCGGGCGCCGCCTTGTAGATCGACTTGCTTTCGGCTAGCTGGCCGTCGGTGGTGACCACCGTGACGTTCTCGGGCAGGAAGGCCGCCGACACCGCCACCGCCGCGTCGAGCAGGCCGCCCGGGTCGTTGCGCAGGTCGAGCACCAGGCCCTTGAGGTTCGGGTCTTCCTTGTAGAGCTCCTCGATCTTCTTGACGAAGTCGTCGACCGTGCGCTCCTGGAACTGCGACAGGCGGATCCAGCCGTAGCCCGGCTCGATCATCTTGCCGCGCACCGACTGGGTACGGATTTCCTCGCGCGTGATCGTGACCGGGAAGGTGCGGCTCTCGTCCTTGCGGAAGATGGTCAGCAGCACCTTGGTGTTGGCCTCGCCGCGCATGCGCTTGACGGCTTCGTTCAGCGACAGGCCGCGCACGGCGGTGTCGTCGATCTTGGTGATCAGGTCGTTCGGCTTCAAGCCGGCGCGGAAGGCCGGCGAGCCCTCGATGGGGGAGACGACCTTGATGAGGCCGTCTTCCTGCGAGATCTCGATGCCCACGCCGACGAAGCGGCCGGTGGTGCCCTCGCGGAATTCCTTGAAGGACTTCTTGTCGAAGTACTGCGAGTGCGGATCGAGCCCGGCGACCATGCCCGAGATGGCGTCCGAGATGAGTTTCTTCTCGTCGACCGCTTCGACATAGTCGCTCTTGACCATCCCGAAGACGGCCGCGAGCTGCTGCAACTCCTCGAGCGGGAGCGGCGCGAGCGAACCCCGCGCGACCGTCTGCAGCGAGACGGTGGTCAGGACGCCAGCAACGGCGCCGGCGGCGACCCAGCCGGTGATCTTCAGTTTCTGGCCCATCATGAGTGAAATGTCCTGTATGTCGACGGCTGTCGAACCAATATACACAGCTTGGAAGCAAATTGCCTGCCGGGGTTCCACGGAGGAACCGGCAGGCGGGGTTTTCTTCTTTTGCTTACGTCTTCAGCCCTTGCCCTGCGAAGCCACCGCGGCGGCGGCCTTTTCGGCGGCCGCGGCATCGCCCAGGTAGTAGTGGCGCAGGGGCTTGAGGTCGTCGTCCAGCTCGTACACGAGCGGGATGCCGTTCGGGATGTTCAGGCCGACGATGGCGTCGTCCGAGATGCCGTCCAGGTACTTCACCAGCGCGCGGATCGAGTTGCCGTGCGCGGCCACGACCAGGCGGCGACCGGTGCGGATGGCCGGGGCCATCGATTCGTTCCAGAACGGCAGCACGCGCGCCACCGTGTCCTTCAGGCATTCGGTCAGCGGGATCTGCTCGGGCGACAGCTTGGCGTAGCGCACGTCGGAGCGCTCGCTGCGCGGGTCGTCCGCTTCCAGCGGCGGCGGCGGGGTGCTGTAGCTGCGGCGCCAGACCAGCACCTGCTCGTCGCCGTACTTCTTGGCCGTTTCGGCCTTGTTCAGGCCCTGCAGGCCGCCGTAGTGGCGCTCGTTCAGGCGCCAGGAGTGCACCACGGGCAGCCAGGTGCGGTCGAGTTCGTCGAGCGTGTGCCAGAGGGTGCGGGTGGCGCGCTTGAGCACGCTGGTGTAGGCCACGTCGAAGTCGTAGCCCTCGGCCTTGAGCAGCCGGCCGGCCTGCTTGGCCTGCTCGACGCCGGTCTCGGTCAGGTCGACGTCGGTCCAGCCGGTGAAACGGTTTTCGAGATTCCAGGTCGATTCGCCGTGGCGGATCAGTACCAGTTTGTGCATGTCGGAGGCCTTTGGCAGCGCGTGGGAAAACCAGCATTCTAAAATCCCGGGTTTGCCATCCAAGGAACCCCCGTGAAATTGATCGAATTCGTCACCGCGAACTGGATGCTGATCCTGATGGCGCTCACCTCGGGCGGCATGCTGGCCTGGCCGATGCTCCGGGGTGCGGGCGGTGGCACGCTCACGGCCCAGGGCGCCGTGCAGCTCATCAACCGCGAACGCGCGGTGCTGGTCGACGTGCGCGAACCCGAAGAATTCGCGACCGGCCACATGATCGGTGCCAAGAACGTGCCCCTGAACCTGCTGGACGAGAAGCTGGCCAGTACGGTCAAGAACAAGAACGTGCCGCTGCTGCTGGTGTGCGCCACCGGCGCCCGTGCCCAGCGCGCCGTGGCCACGGCCAAGAAGCTCGGTTACGAGCAGGCCCAAGCCGTCGCTGGCGGGCTCAAGGCCTGGAAAGAGGCTAACCTGCCGGTTGAAAAAGCCTGATTCTTCCCAAGGTAGAGCGCATGCAAGCCGTCAAGATGTACACCACCGCCGTCTGCCCGTACTGCACGCGTGCAAAGCAGATCCTCAAGGCCAAGGGCGTCGAGCAGATCGAAGAGATCCGCATCGACACCGACCCGCAAGCCCGCACCACCATGATGGAGATCACCCAGCGCCGCACGGTGCCGCAGATCTTCATCGGCGATACCCACGTGGGCGGCTGCGACGACCTCATGGCCCTGGACAGCCGCGGCGGCCTGGTCCCGCTGCTGCAAGGCGCCTGAAGCTCCGCGCGGCCGGGCGTCACGAAAGTGCGCGGGCCGTCGGGCGATAATCGTTTGTTCCCTCATCTGCAGCCCGCTGCGGGACCCTCTCCCCGGCGGGCATTGTTTTGATCCTCGAAAGTTCAGCCATGGCCGACCAGCAAGCCCAAGATCCCGTGTTCCAGATCCAGCGCGTCTACCTCAAGGACCTGTCGCTCGAACAACCCAACTCGCCCGCGATCCTGCTGGAGCAGACCCAGCCCACCGTCGACATCCAGCTCGGCGTGGACGCCCAGCCCGTGGCCGACGGCATCTTCGAGATCACCGTGTCGGCCACCGTGCAGACCAAGATCGAAGACCGCACCGTGTTCCTGGTCGAAGCCAAGCAAGCCGGCATCTTCGAGATCCGCAACCTGCCGGAAGACCAGATGGGCCCGATCCTGGGCATCGCCTGCCCGCAGATCGTCTACCCGTACCTGCGCGGCAACGTGGCCGACGTGATCCAGCGCGGCGGCTTCCCGCCCGTGCACCTGGCCGAAATCAACTTCCAGGCCATGTACGAGCAGCAGCAAGCCCAGGCCGCCGGCCAGGCTGCCCCGACCCTGGCCCAGTAAACCGGCCGCACGACGCCGCCAGCGCACGATGAAGATCTGCGTTCATGGCGCCGGTGCCTGGGGCACGGCCGTCGCAGTCAACGCGGCGGCCCGCCACGAGGTCACGCTGTGGGCGCGCGACGCCGCCCAGGCCGACGCCATGTCGGCCGCGCGTGAAAACACCCGCTACCTTCCCGGGCTGGCCCTGCCGGCCTCGCTGACCGTGCGCGCGGGCGACATCGCCCAGGCGCAGGCCGGGGCCGACCTCGTCATCGTGGCCACGCCCATGGCCGCCCTGCGCGACCAGCTGCTCGCCCTGCGCGGCACCAGCGCCCAGGTGGCGTGGCTGTGCAAGGGCGTCGAGCCCGCGCTCGATGCCTCTCCCACCACCTACGGCCTGCTCGCCCACGAGATCTGGGCCCAGGTCGCCCCCGAACTGAAGGCGGGCGTGCTCAGCGGCCCCAGCTTTGCGCAGGAGGTCGCCGAAGGGCGTCCGACCGCGCTGGTGGCCGCCAGCCCGCACGCCGGCGTGCGCGATGCGCTGGTCGACGCCTTCCACGGCCCGGCCCTGCGCGTGTACGCCAACGACGACATCGTCGGCGTCGAAGTCGGCGGTGCCGTCAAGAACGTGCTCGCCATCGCCACCGGGCTGTGCGACGGCCTCGCGCTCGGGCTCAACGCCCGCGCGGCGCTGATCACCCGCGGCCTGGCTGAAATGACCCGCTTCGGCTTGGCGCTCGGCGCCCGCGCCGACACCTTCATGGGCCTGTCGGGCCTGGGCGACCTCGTGCTGACCGCCACCGGCGACCTGTCGCGCAACCGCAAGGTCGGGCTGCTGCTGGCCCAGGGCCGCACGCTGGCGCAGGCCGTCGATTCGCTGGGCCACGTGGCCGAGGGCGTGTACTGCGCCCGCACCGTGGTGCAGCGCGCGCGCGGCCTGGGCATCGAGATGCCCATCGCCGAAGGCGTGGTCGCGCTGCTCGACGGCCAGGTGAGCCCGCGCGATGCCGTGGCGGCGCTGACCGGGCGCGATCCGGTGCCGGAATCGGTGCAAGCCGGTTCGGCTCCCCGCCACTCCTCCTGAAAAATTAGAGATTCCAGAGACATGAGCCCTCGCTTTGATTTCTCGGCGTCGGCCGTCGCCGCGCTGGCCGAGTCCGACGTCGCCCGCGCCCTGCAGGAAGACGTCGCCGACGGCGACCTGACCGCCTCGCTGGTCGACGCCTCCCGCACCGCCCATGCCCGCGTGCTCGCGCGCGAAACCGCCGTGGTGTGCGGCGCGCCCTGGGTCGAGGCCACCGTGCGGCGACTCGATCCGCAGGCGCGCATCACCTGGCTGTGCGGCGAGGGCCAGCGCTGCGCCGCCGACCAGCCCGTGCTCGAAATCGAAGGCGGCGCCCGCGCGCTGCTGACGGCCGAGCGCACCGCGCTCAACTTCCTGCAGCTGCTGAGCGCCGTCGCCACCAAGACCGCGCTGTACGCCGACGCTGTGAAGGGCACCCGTGCCCGCATCGTCGACACCCGCAAGACCCTGCCGGGCCTGCGCCTGGCGCAGAAGTACGCGGTGCGCACCGGCGGCGGGCTGAACCACCGCATCGGCCTGTACGACGCGGTGCTCATCAAGGAAAACCACATCGCCGCGGCCGGTGGCGTGGCCGCCGCCCTGCGCGCGGTGGCGCCCGTGGCCGCGCAGGCCGCCTTTGTCGAGGTCGAGGTCGAGACCCTGGCCCAGCTGCAGGAAGCGCTGGACGCCGGCGCCCGCATGGTGCTGCTCGACAACATGGACCTGCCCACGCTGCGCGAGGCCGTGCGCCTGAACGACGCCGTGGGCGAGGGCCGCAAGGCCGTGCTCGAGATCTCCGGCGGCGTCACGCTCGACGGCCTGCGTGCCCTGGCCGAGACCGGTGTCGACCGGATCTCGATCGGCGCGTTGACCAAGGACGTGAAGGCCATCGACTACTCGATGCGCTTCCTGACCCACTGAACCGCCATGACGACCGCTTCCGTCATCGATGTCGACTACGAGCAGCCCGCGCAAGGCGCGGTCTGCGACACGCGCCACGCCTGGGCCCGCGTGCCCCCCGAGCCTTCGCCCGACGAGCGCGTTGCGCTGAAGGAGCGCATCCGCCGCCTGCTGCGCGAGCGCAATGCGGTGATGGTGTCGCACTTCTACGTGCACCCCGACCTGCAAGATTTGGCCGAGGAAACCGGCGGCATCGTGAGCGATTCGCTCGAGATGGCGCGCTTCGGCCGCGACCACGCCGCCACCACGCTGGTGGTGTCGGGCGTGCGCTTCATGGGCGAGACCTCGAAGATCCTCTCGCCCGAAAAGCGCGTGCTGATGCCCGACCTGGACGCCAACTGCTCGCTCGACCTGGGCTGCCCGGTCGACGCCTTCAGCGCCTTCTGCGACGAGCATCCCGACCGCACCGTGGTGGTCTACGCCAACACCAGCGCGGCCGTGAAGGCGCGCGCCGACTGGCTCGTCACCTCCAGCTGTGCGCTCGACGTGGTGAACGCGCTGCACGCGGCCGGCCAGAAGATTCTCTGGGGGCCCGACCGCCACCTGGGCGACTACATCCGCCGCCAGACCGGCGCCGACATGGTCAGCTGGAACGGCGCCTGCATCGTGCACGACGAATTCAAGGCGCTCGAACTCGAGCTGCTCATGAAGGAGCACCCGAAGGCCAAGGTGCTGGTGCACCCCGAGTCGCCCTCGGACGTGATCGCGCTCGCGCACGCGGTGGGCTCCACCTCGGCCATCCTGAACGCGGCGCAGCGCTTCGACGCGACCGAGTTCATCGTCGCGACCGACACCGGCATGCTGCACAAGCTGCGCACGCTGAACCCCGGCAAGACCTTCATCGAAGCGCCCACGGCGGGCAACGGCGGCACCTGCAAGAGTTGCGCGCACTGCCCGTGGATGGCGATGAACGGGCTGGTCGAGCTGGCGAATGCGCTGGAGACCGGCGCGGGCGAGATCCACGTCGATCCGGCGCTGGGCGTGCGTGCCCGCGTGCCGATCGACCGCATGCTGGCGTTCACCGCCGGGCTGAAGAACGGGCAGGCGCCGGGCAGCCTGGTGGCCGGCATCGGCGCCGCCTGACCGGCGGCTAGAAGTCCACCGTACAGCTGTCGCCCAGCGCCTCGCGCCACACGCGCACGCGCGCCAGCGACGGCCGCAGGTCGGGCAGTGCGTCGGCGATGAACACGCACAGGTTTTCCAGCGTCGGCGGATGCAGCCCCGGCACATCGTCCAGCAGGTGGTGGTCGAGCTGTTCGCGCACGTCCTCGAGCCGGCGGCGCAGCAGGCCCAGGTCGATCACCATGCCCGTCACCGGATCGCGTTCGCCCGCCAGCCACACCTCCGCGTGGTAGGTGTGGCCGTGAATGCGGCGACTGCCTTCGACCTCGATCTCGCGTTTGAGCGTGTGGGCGGCGTCGAAGAAGAAGCGTTGGCTGATGGTGAAGCGCATCGTCAAGAAAAAGAAACTCGAAACTAAAAAGGGGCCGCCGCGTCAGCGGATGCCCGTGATCTTGTGGGTCTGCACGCTCAGGCGCCACACCGGCTGCTTCATGCATTCGGCGATGCACAGCTCGGTGTTGGCGAGCCGGTCGGGCCCGTCCATCGGCTGCAGGAAGCGGTGCGTGAATTCGCCCGTGCGCGCCATTGCATCGAGGTCGATGCCGGCCTGCGGCCACACCAGCTTCAGCTCCTGGCCGCGCTGCTGCACCCACGGCGCACCGGCCTTGGGGCTGATGCACAGCCAGTCGATGCCCGCGGGCGCGACGACCGTGCCGTTGCTCTCGACCGCGATGCGGAAGTGCCGCGCGTGCAGCGCATCGACCAGCGCCGCATCGACCTGCAGCAGCGGCTCGCCACCGGTGAGCACCACCAGCCGGTGCGCGGTGTCGCCGGCGGGCCATTGCGCGGCGATGGTGTCGGCGAGCAGGTCGGCGTTCTTGAACTTGCCGCCCAGCGTGCCGTCGGTGCCGACGAAGTCGGTGTCGCAGAAACGGCAGACGGCCGTGTCGCGGTCTTCCTCGCGGCCGGTCCAGAGGTTGCAGCCGGCGAAGCGGCAGAACACGGCCGGCATGCCGGCCTGGCCGCCTTCGCCCTGCAAGGTATAGAAGATTTCCTTGACGCTGTAGGTCATGTGGCGAGCGGGGTGTCGATTTCGAGGTTGTCGATGAGCCGCGTGCTGCCCAGCCGCGCGGCGGCCAGGGCCACGAGCGCATCGCCGGGTTGCGGCGCCTGCAGGTCGGCGCGGCGGCGCAGCACCACGTAGTCGGGCTGCCAGCCGCGCTGCACGAGCGACTGCATGGCGCGCGCCTCGAGGGCGGCCACGTCGCGCTCGCCGGCGCGCACGGCTTCGGCCATGGCTCGCAGCGCCTTCGACAGCTGCACGGCCTCGGCGCGCTCGGTGGCGCTCAGGTAGCCGTTGCGCGAGGAGAGCGCCAGGCCGTCGTCGGCGCGGAAGGTCTCGCCGCCCACGATCTCGATGGGCAGCGCGAACTGCCGCACCATGTGGCGGATCATCATGAGCTGCTGGTAGTCCTTCTTGCCGAACACGGCCACGCGCGGCTGCACGCACTGGAACAGCTTCATCACCACCGTGCACACGCCGATGAAGAAGCCGGGGCGGAAGTGCCCTTCGAGCAGGTCGGCCAGCGCCGGGTCGGGGTGCACCTTGCAGGTCTGGGGCTCGGGGTAGAGCGCCTTCTCGTCGGGCGCGAACAGCACGTCGCAACCGGCGGCGCGCAGCTTCTCGCAGTCGCTGTCCCAGGTGCGCGGGTAGGTGTCGAAGTCTTCGTGCGGCAAAAACTGCAGGCGGTTCACGAAGATGCTGGCCACCGTGGCGTCGCCCAGCGGCTTGGCCTGGCGCACGAGCGCGAGGTGGCCCTCGTGCAGGTTGCCCATGGTGGGCACGAAGGCGGGGCGCTGGCTGGAAGACAGGTGCTGGCGCAGTTCGTCGATGGTCTTGGCGATGTACATGGTCGGTGTCCTTCTGTGCTTACCAGGCGTGGAGGCGGTCGTCGGGGAAGCTGCCGTTCTTCACGGCCTGCACGTAGGCCTGCAGCGCGGGCAGCACGCCCGGCGCGTCGGCCATGAAGTTGCGCACGAACTTCGGCATCTTCCCGAGGTTGATGCCCAGCATGTCGTGCAGCACGAGCACTTGGCCCGCGGTGCCCTTGCCGGCGCCGATGCCGATGGTGGCGCAGCGGGTCAGCTCGGCCGTGAGTTCGGCGGCCAGCGCGGCCGGCACCATCTCGAGCACCAGCATGGCCGCGCCCGCGTCCTGCAGCGCGTGGGCCTGCTGCTTGAGCAGCGCGCCGGCGGTGTCGCCCTTGCCCTGCACGCGGTAGCCGCCGAGCGCATGCACGGTCTGCGGCGTCAGGCCCAGGTGGGCGCACACGGGAATGCCGCGCTCGACCAGGAAGCGCACCGTTTCGGTGGTCCAGCCGCCGCCTTCGAGCTTGACCATGTGCGCGCCGGCCTGCATCAGCACGGTGGCGCTGGCCAGGGCCTGCTCGCGCGACTCCTGGTAGCTGCCGAAGGGCAGGTCGGCGATGAGCCAGGTCGTGCCCTGCACGCGGCGCAGGCCGCGCGAGACGCTGTCGGTGTGATAGCGCATGGCTTCCAGGCTCACGCCCACGGTGCTGTTCAGTCCCTGGCAGACCATGCCCAGCGAGTCGCCGACCAGCAGGCAGTCGATGCCGGCCGCGTCGGCCATGGCTGCGAAGGTGGCGTCGTAGGCAGTGAGCATGGCGATCTTTTCGCCGCGCGCATGCATGTCCGCCAGCCGCGGCAGGCTCACGGGCTTGCGCTGCGCCAGGGGCGAGGCGGGCGGCAGCGTGCCGTAGGGCGTGGCGGCCGGGGCTTCGGACGGTGGGGTGGTTGAGGTAGGGGTGTTCGACATGGTTGGCTTTCTCCCTGCGGGCGTCGGTGGCCGGGCATCCTGAGGGTGATCGAAAGGTGACGAAGGGTGGGCTCAGTCGACCGGCGGCACCAGCACGGTGGGTGCGGTGGGCTCGGCCAGCGAAGGGTAATCGCGACTGAAATGCAGGCCACGGCTCTCGTGGCGGGCCTGCGCGGAACGCACGATCAGCTCGGCCACCTGCACCAGGTTGCGCAGTTCGAGCAGGTCGCGCGTGACGTGGAAGTTCGCGTAGAACTCCTGGATCTCGGCCTGCAGCAGCGCGATGCGATGGCTCGCGCGCTCCAGGCGCTTGTTGGTGCGCACGATGCCGACGTAGTCCCACATGAAGCGGCGCAGCTCGTCCCAGTTGTGGGAGATGACCACGGCTTCGTCGGCGTCGGTGACGCGGCTTTCGTCCCAGGCGGGCAGCGCGGCGCGTTCGCGCGACGGGGCTTGCGCGATGGCGTCGGCCGCGGCGCGCGCAAACACCATGCACTCGACCAGCGAGTTGCTGGCCAGCCGGTTGGCACCGTGCAGCCCGGTGCAGGCGGTTTCGCCGATGGCGTACAGGCCCGGGATGTCGGTGCGACCGGCCAGGTCGCTGAGCACGCCGCCGCAGGTGTAGTGCGCGGCGGGCACGACGGGAATCGGCTCGCGCGTGATGTCGATGCCCAGCTCCAGGCAGCGCGCCAGGATGTTGGGGAAGTGCTCCTTCAGGAACGCGGGCGGCTGGTGCGAGATGTCGAGGTACACGCAATCGAGCCCGTGCTTCTTCATCTCGAAGTCGATGGCGCGGGCCACCACGTCGCGCGGCGCGAGTTCGGCGCGCTCGTCGTGCTTCGGCATGAAGCGCGTGCCATCGGGCAACTTGAGCAGGCCGCCTTCGCCGCGCACCGCCTCGCTGATCAGGAACGACTTGGCGTGCGGGTGGTACAGGCAGGTCGGGTGGAACTGGATGAACTCCAGGTTCGACACCCGGCAGCCCGCGCGCCAGGCGGCGGCAATGCCGTCGCCGGTGGCGGTGTCGGGGTTGGTCGTGTACAGGTACACCTTGCCCGCGCCGCCCGTGGCCAGGATGGTGTGCGGTGCGCGGAAGGCCAGCACCTCGTCGGTCTCGTCGTCCAGCGCGTACAGGCCCTGGCACGACGGATCGGCCAGCCCGAGCTTGGTGCCGGTGACCAGGTCGACCAGCGTGTGGTGCTCGAACAGCGTGATGTTGGGCGTGCGGCGCACGCGCTCGATCAGCACCTGCTGCACGGCCGCGCCGGTGGCGTCGGTCACGTGCACGATGCGGCGCTGGCTGTGGCCGCCTTCGCGCGTCAGGTGCAGGTCGCCGCCTTCTTCGGAGAAGGGCACGCCCAGTTCGCGCAGCCAGCCGATGGCCTGCGGCGCGCCTTCGACCACGAAGCGCGTGGCCTCGGGGTCGCACAGGCCGGCGCCGGCCACCAGCGTGTCTTCCACGTGGGCGTCGAAGCTGTCGCCCGCCGCCAGCACGGCCGCGATGCCGCCCTGCGCCCAGGCGCTGGAGCCGTCGTTCAGCGCGCGCTTGGTGAGCACGGCCACGCGGTGCGTGGGGGCCAGGTGCAGCGCGGCGGAGAGGCCTGCGAGGCCGCTGCCGACAATGAGGACGTCGAAGTCGCGAACGGCGGAAGTCACAGGCGTGGGAACCGGTTGGGTCAGGCCGGCGAGTAGGCCAGTCGGACGTAGATGGGGGCGAAGGCCTCGGCCTGCGTGATGTCGATCAGCGTCTCCTTCGCGAGCTCGAGCATCGCGATGAAGGTGACGATCAGCACCGGCACGCCGCGCGAGACGTCGAAGAGCTTCTCGAACTCGACGAAGCGCTGGCCCTGCAGGTGGCGCAGCACGATGCTCATGTGCTCGCGCACGTTGAGCTCTTCGCGCGAGATCTTGTGGTGCTGCACGAGCTTGGCGCGCTTCATGATGTCGGCCCAGGCGTCGCGCAGCTCGACCACGTCGACGTCGGGGAAGCGCGGCTTGATCGACTGCTCGATGTAGACCTGCGCCTTCCAGAAGTCGCGCCCGTAGGTCGGCAGCGCGCTGATGGCGGCGGCCTGCAGCTTGGTCTGCTCGTACTCCATGAGCCGGCGAACCAGCTCGGCGCGCGGGTCTTCGGCCTCTTCGCCGTCGGCCACCTTCTTGGGCGGCAGCAGCATGCGCGACTTGATCTCGATCAGCATCGCGGCCATCAGCAGGTATTCGGCCGCGAGCTCGAGGTTGGTCTGGCGGATCTCGTCGACGTAGCTCAGGTACTGCCGCGTCAGGCCCGCCATCGGGATGTCGAGGATGTTGAAGTTCTGCTTGCGGATCAGGTACAGCAACAGGTCCAGCGGGCCCTCGAAGGCCTCCAGGAAGACCTGCAGCGCCTCGGGCGGGATGTACAGGTCCTTCGGCATCGCGAACAGCGGCTCGCCGTAGAGCCGGGCCAGGGCGACCTGGTCGACGACCTCGGGCATGCTGGCCACGATCGTGCCGTTGTCCTCGTCTGCGCTCATGAGGAAGTTGCTATCAACTTAATAGCTGTGCGCGCAGGCTGGGCGGCGGGATGCCGGATGGGCACCATTCACTTGGGTTGGGTCTGGTAGACGTACGGCTGCATCGGCACGCGCGCTTCGCTGTACTCCTCGAGCAGGCTGCGGTCGAGGTGCTTGTCCCACAGCAGGGCGCGGCCGGCGCGCTGTTCGGATTCCAGCGTCGGCTTCTTTTGCTTCATCTCCTCGATGAAGTTCGTGATCTCGGAGGTGTAGTGGGGGCGGCGGAAGATGGACATAGACTGGACCTTTATCGCTCGAATTTTACCGGGGACGGCATGCAACGATTTCAGAAGGGCCGGATCGGCCTCGTGGCAGGACTGCTGGCGGCGCTGATCGGGCTCGCGGGCTGCGATCCGCAGCGCATCAGCGAGCTCGAAGAGGGCGTCTCGACCGAGGCCGACGTGCGCGCGCGTTTCGGCGAACCCGAGAACGTCTGGGACGTGCCCAACGGCCGCGTGCTGGAGTTCAACCGCCAGCCGCAGGGCCAGAAGAACTACATGATCACCATCGGTGCCGACGGCAAGATGAGCGCGCTGCGCCAGGTGCTCACACCCGAGAACTTCGCCAAGGTGCAGCCCGGCATGATGATGGAAGACCTGCGCAAGCTGCTGGGCAAGCCGGCCAAGGTCACGCCCTATGCGCTCAAGCGCGAGACCGAATGGGAATGGCGCTGGGTGCAGCCACCGAATTCGTCGATGGTCTTCACCGCCACGCTGAACGACGACCAGCGCGTGGTGCGCAGCGGGTCGTCGCCCGACCGGGGCACCGAAGCGCCGTAACAGCTACGCGCCGTGCGACGCGCCGGGCTGGCCCGTCGTCAATTCCTCGGCAAAGCCTGAACGCTCCAGCACCTCGAGCGGCTGCGGCTGCAGCGACTCGATGCGCAGCAGCCCGTCGCGCGCCAGCACCGCCCGGTGCAGCTGCCGCAGCGCATCGACGCCGGTGGCGTCGATGTAGATCAGGTGCGTGGCGTCCAGCACCAGCGTCATGCCGCGCGGCGCGCGCTCCGCGGCGTTCACTGCTTCGTCGAGCTTGGCCGCTGCGCCGAAGAACATCGCGCCGTACAGCCGGTAGGTGAGCACCGGCGGCTGCAGCGTCACGAGTTCGACGCTGAACAGCCCGCTCATGCGCCGGATGAAGAGCGCGCACGCCAGCACGATGCCCACCTGCACCGCCACCGTGAGGTCGAACACCACCGTGAGGAAGAAGGTGCCGAGCATCAGCAGGCGGTAGTGGCGGCTGAAGTGGCGCAGCTGGCCGGGTGTGAACTCGCGCCATTCGCCCATGTTCAGCCCCACGAACACCAGGATGCCCGCCAGCACCGCGAGCGGCACATGGCGTGCCAGCGGCGCCGCCAGCAGCACCACGACCAGCAGCGTGACCGCATGCACGATGCCCGCGATGGGCGAGCTGCCGCCGGAGCGGATGTTGGTCACGGTGCGCGCGATGGTGCCCGTGGCCGGCATGCCGCCGAAGAAGGGCGTGACCAGGTTGGCGATGCCCTGCGCCATCAGCTCCTGGTTCGGGTCGTGGCGCGGCTGGCCGCTGACCTGGTCGGCCACGCGCGCGCACAGCAGCGACTCGATGGCGCCGAGCAGCGCGATGGTCAGCGTCGGCGTCACCAGCTGCTTGACGGTCTCCCACGAAAAATCGGGCAGCGCGAAGGCCGGCACGCCCTCGGGAATGCCGCCGAAGCGCGTGCCGATGGTCTCCACTGGCAGCGCGAAGCCCCACGACACCAGCGTGAGCGACACCAGCGCGACGATCGGCCCCGGGATGCGCCCGACCATCTGCACCGGGCGCGTCTGCACCCAGCGCCCGCCCACGCGCTGCACCGCCCGCGCCAGCGCCGAGTCGCCGCGAAACAGCCGCGACCACGCCAGCAGCCCGAGCACGCAGGCCAGCCCGAGCGCGAAGGCATGCGGGTTGAAGGTGTCCAGCCGCAGCGCCATCGCGTGCAGCTGCGAGAACACGTCGGCTGGCATGCGCTCCACCGTGAGGCCCAGCAGGTCTTTCAGCTGCGACAGCAGGATCAGCACCGCGATGCCGTTGGTGAAACCCACCACGATCGACAGCGGCACGAAGCGCACCAGCCGCCCGAGCCCGAACAGCCCCGCCATGAACAGCAGCACGCCCGCGCAGGCGGTGGCGATCAGCAGGTTGGCCACGCCGTAGCGCTCGACGATGCCGTAGACGATCACGATGAACGCGCCCGCCGGCCCACCGATCTGCACGGCCGAGCCGCCCAGCAGCGAGATCAGGAAGCCCGCGATGATCGCCGTCCAGATGCCGGCCTCGGGCTTGAGCCCCGAGGCGATGGCGAAGGCCATGGCCAGCGGCAGCGCCACGATGCCCACCGTGGCGCCCGCGCCCAGGTCCCCCAGGAACCGCCCCCGGTCGTAGCCGGCCATCGTGTCCAGCAGGCGGGGGCGAAAGCGGGTGAGGTTCAGCGGCGACGACATGTGCGGTCATTGTGGCCCGGCCGTCGCGGCGGCCCGGCGATTTCCCGGCGGTGAGTACTTTCAGTCAGCTTATCGGCGGCGAGGCTGAAAGATACATTTTTGACGTTTAGAAACAAACGTCAATGAGGTCGCCCATGCACATCCTGCTCGTCGCGAGCGCGTTCAACAGTCTCACGCAGCGCGTGCTGGCCGAGCTTCAGGACCGGGGCCACACAGCCGGCGTCGTGCTGGCGCTCGGCGACGACGAGGCGCTGCGCGAAGCGGTGCGCCAGCATGCGCCCGCACTCGTCATCGCGCCGATGCTGACCACGGCGATTCCCGAGGACGTCTGGCGCGCCCACACCTGCCTGATCGTGCACCCGGGCCCGCCCGGCGACCGGGGCCCGTCCTCGCTCGACCGGACGCTGCAGGGCGGCGTCGACAGCTGGGGCGTCACCGTGCTCGAGGCCGTGGCCGAGATGGACGCGGGCGATGTCTGGGCCTGGTCGCCGCTGAAGGTGCCGCCGCAGGCAGGCAAGAGCGACCTCTACCGCGGCGAGGTGGCCGATGCCGCCGTCGACGCCGTGCTGCTGGCCGTCGAGCGTTTCGCCTCGGGCACCTACAAGCCGAAGCGGCAGAAGGCGGCCGACCTCGCCGCCGGCTGGCGGCCCTTCATGAAGCAGGCCGAGCGCCGCATCGACTGGGCCACGCAGACCACCGAATCGGTGCTGCGGCAGCTGCGCGCGGCCGATTCGCAGCCCGGCGTGCTCGACGAGTTGCTGGGTGCGCCGTGGTACCTGCACGGCGGCCATGCCGAGGACGAGCTGCGCGGCACGCCCGGCGAACTGATCGCCACCCGCGCCGGCGCCGTCTGCCGCGCCACCGTCGACGGCGCGGTCTGGCTCACCCAGCTGCGGCCCTGGCGCGAGCCGGGTTCCGGCCTGCCGAGCTACAAGCTGCCGGCCGTCGAGGCGCTGGGCGCGCGGCTGCCCGCCGGCCTGCCCGAGGTGGTCGCGCCGCTCGAGCTGCCCGCCGGCCGTCGCACCTGGACCGACATCCGCTACCGCGAGCATGGGCCGGTCGGCGTGCTGAACTTCTCGTTCGCGGGCGGGGCCATGAGCACCGCGCAATGCCGGCGTCTGCTGGCTGCCTACCGCTTCGCCTGCACCCGTCCGACCTCGGTGCTGGTGCTCGGCGGGCTGCGCGACTTCTTTTCCAACGGCATCCACCTCAACGTGATCGAGGCGGCGGCCGATCCGGCCGAAGAGTCATGGGCCAACATCCACGCCATGAACGACCTGGTCGAGGCCGTGCTCACGACCACCGACCGCCTCACCGTGGCCGCGCTGGGCGGCAATGCCGCGGCCGGCGGCGTGATGCTCGCGCTCGCGGCCGACGAGGTGTGGTGCCGCGACGGCGTGGTGCTCAACCCGCACTACAAACTCATGGGCCTGCACGGCTCCGAATATTGGACCTACAGCCTGCCGCGCCGTGTGGGCGCCGACGAGGCCGCGCGGCTCACCCAATCGGCGCTGCCCGTGAGCGCCAAGCGCGCGGTGGCGCTGGGCCTGGCGCAGCGCGTGCTGCAGGCCGCGCCGGAAGAACTGGGTGACGAGGTCGGCCGGCTGGCCGCGCAACTGGCGGCATCGCCGGACCTGGCCGCGCGCCTGGCGGACAAGCAGGCGGCGCGTGCCCGCGACGAAGCAGCCAAGCCACTTCAGGCCTACCGCGACGAGGAACTGGCGCACATGCGGCGCAATTTCTTCGATCCGGCCGAGCCGCACGCGACGCTGCGTTCGGCTTTCGTGCGCAAGGAGAAAGCACAGCACACGCCCGCGCACCTCGCGGCGCTGGGTCTGCCGCGCTAAGAGCGGGGAACGATCAGTCCTTGCTGTCGGGAATCACCGCGTCGGCCGTCGCGCCCACCACCTTGCCGGTGATGCGCGCGGTGCCGATGGCGGCATCGGCCGCGAGGCCGACCGCGCCGGCGCCCACGCTCACGGCGGTGCTCGCGACGCTGACCACCGCGCAGCCGCTCAGCAGCAGCGCACCCGCGAGGCCGAGCGCGGAAAGGACGAGGGGGCGGAGGCGGTCACTGCGTTGCATGGGCGGATTCTGCACCCGCAGCGCTGGATCGGGCGAGCGACGCCAGGATCGCCTCGCGGTCCTGGTCCAGCCGTGGCGGTTGCCGCCGCACCTGCGTGCGCAGCCCGCCGACGTGCACCGGGTTGCCCGCCACCGTGAGCGGCTGGCCGCCCTGCGTGCGCACCTGCACCAGCATCTCGCGGGCCTGCACCTGCGGGTCGTTCACCACCGCCGCCACGTCGTTGTAGTCGCCGGTGGGGATGTTGTGCTGCATCAGCAGCGCCTGCCAATGCGCGCAAGGCGCGGTCGACAGGCGCTCTTCGAGCAGCTGCTTGAGCGCCTCGTGGTGCTGGCAGCGCGCCGGGTTGGTGGCAAAGCGCGCGTCCCCGGCGAGCGCGGGCAGCTCGAGCGCGGTGCACAGGCGCTGGAACAGCGCGTCGTTGCCCGCCGCGATCACGAACCAGCCGTCGGCCGCGCGGAACACGTCGAAGGGCGTGATCGACGGGTGCCGCGAGCCGATCGGCCCCGGCGCGCGGCCCTCGGCCTCCATGCGCGAGATCGCGTTCTCGAGCAGCGCGACCTGGCAGTCGAGCATGGCCACGTCGACCCGGTCCCCCAGCCCGGTGCGCCCGCGCTGCAGCAGCGCGGCCTGCGTGCCGACGGCCGCGTACAGCCCGGCGCCCAGGTCGCCGATCGACACGCCCACGCGCGTCGGCGGCGCGCCGGGGTGGCCGGTGAGGCTCATGATGCCGCCCATCGCCTGCACCACCATGTCGTAGGCGGGGCGCCTGCTGTACGGGCCGGTCTGGCCGAAGCCCGAGACCGAGGTGAACACCAGTTTCGGAAAGCGCGCGTGCAGCGTCGGCCAGTCGTAGCCCAGCTTTTCCATCGTGCCGGGCCGGAAGTTCTCGACCAGCACGTCGGCCGTGGCCAGCAGCTGCTCGAAGACTGCGCGGTCGGCCGGCGCCTTCAGGTCGAGCGCGATCGACTCCTTGTTGCGGTTGACCGACATGAAGTAGGCCGAGTCGCCCTCGACGAAGGGGCCGATCTGCCGCGCGTCGTCGCCCAGGCCGGGTTGTTCCACCTTGATGACGCGCGCGCCCAGGTCGGCGAGCAGCAGCGTGCAGTACGGGCCCGCGAGCACGCGCGTGAGGTCGATGACGGTGAAGCCCTGCAGCGGGCCTGCCTTGGGTGCGTGCGGGGTCATTCGACGCTCGCGCCCGAGCGCTCGGTGAGTTCCTTCGACTTCGCGCCTTCGGCCAGGGCCCAGGCGCGGAATTCGGCCAGCGACTTCGACGGCGCCGACTCGTTGCCCGACTTCTCCATCCGCGCCTTGACCTCGGGGTCGTTCAGCGCCGCCACGCTGGCGTCGAACAGCTTCTGCGCCACCTCCGGCGGCAGGCCGGCCGGGCCGAAGAGGCCGAACCAGAAGGTGTAGTCGTAGCCCTTCACGCCGGCCTCGGCCACGCTGGGCACGTCGGGAAAGAGCGGCGAGCGCTGGCCCGAGGTGACGGCCAGCACGCGCAGCTTCTGGCCCTGTGCCATCGGCAGCACCGAGGGCGGCGTGCCGAAGGTGAGCTGCACGTCGCCAGCGGCCACGGCCTGGATCGACGGCGCGCCGCCCTTGTACGGCACGTGCAGCATCTGCACGCCGGCCGCCTTCTCGAACGAGAGGCCGGCCAGGTGCGTCACCACGCCGGCGCCCGACGACGAGTACGCCAGCTTGCCGGGGTTCTGCCGCGCCTCGGCGATCAGCGCCTGCACGGTCTTGGCGCTCACGTCCTTGTTCACCGCGAGCAGCATCGGCGCGGAGCTCCAGCGCGAGATCGGCACGAAGCTCTTCGCGCCGTCGTACTTCACGCTCTTGTAGAGCAGCTTGTCGCTGCCGTAGAGGTTGGCGCTGCCCAGCAGCAGCGTGTAGCCGTCGGGCGCGGCGCGCGCGACCTGGTCCGACGCGATGGTGGTGCCGGCGCCCGGCTTGTTGTCGATGACGATCGGCTGGCCGAGCAGCTTGCCCAGCTTGTCGCCGACGATGCGCGCCACGGTGTCGGCGCCGCCGCCGGCGGGGAAGCCCACCAGCAGCGTGATCGGGCGCGAGGGATAGGTGTCGGCCAGTGCGCCGGCCGAGGCCAGCAGCGCGGCGGCGGCGAACGAGAGGGCTCGCAGTTCTTGCTTCATGGGTTTGTCTCCTGGGTCTTGTCTAGGGAAGGGCGGGCGCGCTCAGCGGCCCTGGAACAGCGGCGTGCGCTTCTCGCGCCAGGCCCGGCCGCCCTCGGCGAGGTCTTCGGAGGCGACGGTGCGCTGCACCTCGCGCGAGATCGCGGCCGCGTCGGCGGTGCCGCGCGCGATCTGGTTCAGGTGCTTCTTCATGCCCAGCAGCGCCAGCGGCGCCATGCCCGCGAGCACGGTGCGCAGGCGCTGCACCTCGGTGTCGAGCGCGGCGGCGTCGTCGACCAGCTGCGTGAGAAAGCCGCAGTCGCGCATGGCGGCGCCATCGAGCTTCTCGGCGGTGAGGAAGAGGCGCTTGGCTGTGTCCAGCCCCAGCCGCGACACGTAGCGTTCCATGCCGCTCTGGTAGTAGTGCAGGCCGAGCCGGGCGGCCGGCATGAACATCTCGGCGCTGCGGGCGCCCACGCGGAAGTCGCAGGCCAGCACGAGGTCGGTCGCGCCGCCGTAGACGCCGCCGTGCACCGCCGCGATGGTGACGGCGCGGCAGTTTTCGAACACATCGACCATCTCGCCGAAGCTGCGGCCCTCGGTCTGGCTCTGGGTGGCCACTTCTGATATATCAAATCCGCTGCAGAAGTACTTGCCCTCGGCGCGCAGGACCAGCACCAGCACCTCCGGCGTGCGGTTCACTGTGTCCACATGCTGGATCAGCATGGGAAGATCGTCCGGCGTGAGCTTGTTGGCGGCCTGGGGACGGTGCAGCGTCAGGTAGGCCACGTGGCCGTCGATCGCGAGGGTGGGGGACATTGATGTACCAAACAGATGAATTGATATATCTGTAAGGTTAGCTAATATCCAGATCGCCATGCAACCCGCGAAAACCCTCGACACCCACAGCCTGCAGGACCGCATCCGCGCCCGGCTCGAACAAGACATCCTGGGCGGCGTGCTGTCGCCCGGCATGGCCATCGACGAAAAGGCCCTGGCCCTGAGCTTCAACACCTCGCGCACGCCGGTGCGCGAGGCGCTGCTGCTGCTCAGTGCGCGCGGGCTGGTCGATATCGTTCCGCGCACCGGCATCTACGTGCGCCAGCTGCGGGCGAACGAACTGGTGGCGATGATGGAAGCGCTCGGCGAGCTCGAAGGCGTGCTGGCGCGGCTGGCCGCGCTGCGCATCGGCCCGGCGCTGCGCGAGGAACTGCTGCGCGCCCTGGCCGGCACCGCCGCGCAGGCGCAGGCGGACGACGCCGAGGCCTACCAGCAGGCCAACGCCGCGCTGCACGACGTGATCTACCGCGCCAGCGGCAACCCCTTCATCGTGGAGCAGGCGCAGACCGTGCGGCTGCGCATCTCGGCCTACCGCGGGCGGATGTTCGAGAAGCCCGGCCGGCTCGCCGCTTCACAGCGGGAGCACGAACGGGTGGTCGAGTGGATTCTGAAAGGCCACGCGGACAACGCCGCGGAGGCGATGCGCGACCACATCTCGGTGGGCGGCAAGGTGTTCGCCGACCTCGTGTTGAACAACAAGTTCGGCTAGTTCTGCTTCAGGTCAGCGCACGCGCATGCCCGGCGTCGCGCCCGTCCAGGGCTCGAGCACGTGGATGCCCGGGTGGGCCTTTTCGTCGCCGTGGCTCGCGGCCAGCACCATGCCTTCGCTGACGCCGAACTTCATCTTGCGCGGCGCGAGGTTGGCGACCAGCACCGTGAGCTTGCCGACCAGTTGCTCCGGCTGGTAGGCCGAGGCGATGCCGCTGAACACGTTGCGCGTCTTGCCTTCGCCCGCGTCGAGCGTCAGGCGCAGCAGCTTGGTCGAGCCCTCGACCTTCTCGCAGGCCACGATCTTCGCGATGCGCAGGTCGATCTTCGCGAAGTCGTCGATGGTGATGGTCGGCGCGATGGCTTCGCCGCCGGGCAGCTCTTGCGCTTCCGCGGCGACAGGCGCAGCGGCGGCGGCGGCTTCGGGCACGTCGAACAGCTTGTCGACCTGCTTGGGGTCGGCGCGCTGCATCAGGTGCTTGTAGTCGCCGATGGCGTGGCCGGCCGGCAGGGCCTGCGCGGCGTCGGCCCAGGTGAGCGGCGCGATCTTCAGGAAGGCCTCGACGTTCACGGCCAGCGCCGGCAGCACCGGCTTCAGGTACAGCGTGAGCAGGCGGAAGGCCTCGATGCACACCGTGCACACGTCGTGCAGGCGCGCCTCGGCGCCTTCCTTCTTGGCCAGTTCCCAGGGCTTGTTCTGGTCGACGTACTCGTTCACCTTGTCGGCCAGCGCCATCACCTCGCGCAGCGCGCGGGCGTAGTCGCGGCCGTCGTACAGCGACTGCACCTGCGTGGCCGCGGCGCGCAGCGTGGACAGCAGCGTTTCGCCGTCGGCCGACACCGCGCCCAGCTGGCCGCCGAAGCGCTTGCCGATGAAGCCGGCCGCGCGGCTGGCGATGTTGATGTACTTGCCCACGAGGTCGCTGTTCACGCGCGCCACGAAGTCGTCGGGGTTGAAGTCGATGTCCTCGTTGCGGCCGTTGAGCTTGGCGGCGATGTAGTAGCGCAGCCATTCGGGGTCCAGGCCGATCGACAGGTACTTGAGCGGGTCGATGCCGGTGCCGCGGCTCTTGCTCATCTTCTCGCCGCTCACCGTCAGGTGGCCGTGCACGTACACGGCGTTCGGCGCCTTGCGGCCGCTGAAATGCAGCATCGCGGGCCAGAACAGCGTGTGGAAGGTGATGATGTCCTTGCCGATGAAGTGCACCTGCTCCAGCTCGGGGTCGGCCATGTACTCGGTGTACGAGATGCCGTCGCCGCCCAGCTCGATGCAGCGCTTGTCCAGCAGGTTCTTCAGCGACGCGAGGTAGCCCACGGGCGCGTCGAGCCACACGTAGAAGTACTTGCCCGGCGCATCGGGGATCTCGATGCCGAAGTACGGCGCGTCGCGGCTGATGTCCCAGTCGCCCAGGCCGCCCTTGCCTTCGTCGTCCTTGTAGAGCCACTCGCGGATCTTGTTCTGCACCTCGGGCTGCACGTGGCCGGGCGCGGCGGTCCATTCCTTCAGGTAGGCCTCGCAGCGCGGGTCCGACAGCTTGAAGAAGAAGTGCTCCGAGCTGCGCAGCTCGGGCTTGGCACCCGACAGCGCCGAGTAGGGGTTGATCAGCTCGGTGGGCGCGTACACGGCGCCGCACACCTCGCAGTTGTCGCCGTACTGGTCCTTCGAGTGGCAGTTGGGGCACTCGCCCTTGATGAAGCGGTCGGCCAGGAACATGCCCTTGGCCGGGTCGTAGAACTGCTCGACGCTCTTGGTCTCGATGAGGCCGTTGGCGCGCAGGTCGCGGTAGATGTCCTGCGCCAGCTGGTGGTTCTCGGGCGCGTCGGTCGAGTGCCAGTTGTCGAAGGCGATGTGGTAGCCATCGAGGTAGGGCTTGCGGCCCGCAGCGATCTCGGCCACGAAGGCCTGCGGCGTCACGCCAGCCTTGTCGGCCGCGATGGTGATGGCCGCGCCGTGTGCGTCGTCGGCGCACACGAAGTTGACGTCGGCGCCATTCATTCGCTGGTTCCGCACCCAGATGTCGGCCTGGATGTATTCCATCATGTGGCCGATGTGGAACTTGCCGTTGGCATACGGCAGGGCGGTGGTAACGAAGAGCTTGCGCGGGGCGGACATCGGGGAGGGCGCTTTCGGGAGTGACGGACGGAAGGGGCGCGGGGCCCGTGGAGGCGGCCAGGGGCCGCGTCCGGGAACCGGGCATTTTAGGCGGCCCGTCCCGGGGCCGCCGCCATGGGGCTGCTCACCTCGGCCGCGGGGTACCCGGAGTGACCCCGAAGGCCGCGGGGGTGTCGCCCGTGCGACGTATGCTCGCAGCCTCTTTACTGAAAGTGAGCCGCCGCCGATGACCACCTCGATCCCCGCAACCCTCATCCCCGGCGACGGCATCGGCCCCGAGATCGTCGACGCGACCCTGGCGGCGCTCGACGCGCTGAAGGCGCCTTTCGTGTGGGACACCCAGATCGCCGGCCTGGGCGGCGTCAAGGCCTCGGGCGACCCGCTGCCCAAGGCCACGCTGGACAGCATCCGCAGCACCCGTCTGGCGCTCAAGGGCCCGCTCGAAACCCCCTCGGGCGGCGGCTACCGCTCGTCGAACGTGCGCCTGCGCGAGGAGTTCCAGCTGTACGCCAACCTGCGCCCCGCGCGCACCATCATCCCGGGCGGGCGCTACGACAACATCGACCTGACCGTGGTGCGCGAGAACCTCGAGGGCCTGTACATCGGCCACGAGCACTACGTGCCCATCGACGGCGACCCGCACGCCGTGGCCATGGCCACCGGCGTCAACACCCGCAAGGGCAGCCGCCGCATCCTCGAATACGCGTTCGACACCGCCGTGGCCACAGGCCGCAAGAAGGTCACGCTGGTGCACAAGGCCAACATCATGAAGGCGCTCACCGGCATCTTCCTGGAGACCGGCCTGGACCTGTACGAAGAGAAGTACAAGGGCCAGTTCGAGCTCGACACCGTGATCATCGACGCCTGCGCGATGAAGCTGGTGCTCAACCCCTGGCAGTTCGACATGCTGGTGACCACCAACCTGTTCGGCGACATCCTCTCGGACCTCGTGGCCGGGCTGGTCGGCGGCCTGGGCATGGCGCCCGGCGCCAACATCGGCACCAACGCCGCGATCTTCGAGGCCGTGCACGGCTCGGCGCCCGACATCGCCGGCAAGGGCATCGCCAACCCGACCGCGCTGCTGCTGGCGGCCGCGCTCATGCTCGACCACGTCAAGCGACCCGAGCTGGCCACGCGCCTGCGCACCGCCATCGACCAAACGCTCAACCTGGACAACGTGCGCACCGGCGACCTCGGCGGCAGCGCCGGCACGGCGGCCTTCACGAAGGCGCTGGTCGCGCGCATCAACGGCGGCTGAGAAAAGCAGACAGTGCAGGTCGCATGAAAAAACTGCTGCTGCCTGCGCTGGTCTTCCTGCTCGCCGGCCTGGCGTGGTCCGCCGCCGGGGCCGTGGACGCGCCGCCGCGCTATACCGTCGTCAAGGTCGACTTGCGCACCGAAAAGCTCGCGCTGTTCCTGAACGACGACACGGGCGCCGCCTTCAAGCGCTTCGACCGGCTCGAGGCCTGGCTGAAGGCGCGCAACCAGCAGCTGCTGTTCGCGGCGAACGCCGGCATGTACCACGCCGACTTCGCACCCGTCGGGCTGCTGGTGCGCGAAGGCCGCGAGGAAGCACCTTTGAACCTGGCCGACGGCGTCGGCAATTTCTATCGCAAGCCCAATGGCGTGTTCCTGGTGACGGCCGAGGGGCCGCGGATCGTCGAGGCGTCGGAGTACCCGGCGATGGCTGCAAAGGGCGGCGTGCAGCTGGCGACCCAGTCGGGCCCGCTGCTGCTGCGCCACGGCGCGGTGCACCCGGCGCTCATCCCCAATTCGGATTCGCGCAAGACCCGCAACGGCGTGTGCGTGTCGGGCACCACCGCGGTCTTCGTCCTTGCCGAGACGCCGGTGAACTTTCACGACTTCGCGCTGTACTTGCGCGACGTGCTGCATTGCCGCGACGCGCTGTACCTCGACGGCACCGTGTCGGCGATCTATTCGAAGACACTGCAGCGCAACGACTTCGTGCGCGACCTCGGGCCGATGCTGGCCGTGGTGGCGCCCTGAGGCCCGGCTGCTTTCTAACTTCTGTCTCTTCTTCCCGAGCCATGTCCACCACACCGCTGCCCGTCCTGTCCCTCCTCGAAACCCGCGTCCTCGGCGTGCTGGCCGAAAAGCAGCGCACCGTGCCCGACAGCTACCCGCTCACGCTCAACTCGCTGGTGTCGGGCTGCAACCAGAAGACCAGCCGCAACCCGGTGCTCGAACTCAGCGAGTCGCAGGTGCAGGCCGCCATCGACAGCCTGAAGGGCTACAGCCTCGTGGCCGAGACCAGTGGCGGGCGCGCCTTCCGTTACGAGCACAACATCGACCGCGTGCTGCGCATTCCGTCGCAGTCGGTGATCCTGCTCACCGTGCTGATGCTGCGCGGTCCGCAGACCGCCGGCGAGCTGCGCATCGCCTGCGACCGCATGCACAACTTCGCCGACATCTCGTCGGTCGAGGGCTTCCTCAACGAACTCGCCGAACGGCCGGCCGGCGCGCTGGTGGTGAAGCTGGCGCGCCTGCCCGGTGCGCGCGAAAGCCGCTGGGCGCACCTGCTGAGCGGGCCACCGGCGGAAGAGGTGGCGGGGCCGGGCGCCTTGGGCGACGGCGCCTTCGCCACGCACGGCGATTCGCTCGGCGAGGTCGCGGCGCTCAAGGCCAACGTGGCGCGGCTGGAGGGCGAGGTGGCGTCGCTGAAGGCGCTGCTGGGGCGCGTGTGCGCGGAACTGGGCATTGCGCCCGACGCGCCGACAGCCTGATACCGCGCTTCACACAGGCTTCATCCAGCCCGCACATTCGCTGCCTACCGTCGGACCCATTGCGAACCAATGGAGCTCCGACCATGGACCACGGACAAACGGCCACCTGGCGCGACCCCGCGCCCTTCGACGACATCACCCGCCGCCTGCTGGGCGGGCTGGCGGCCCTGGCCGGCGTGGCCAGCCTCTACGCCTTCTTCTGGTGGGCCGCCTCGGCCACCGGCTTCCTGCTGTTCGACGGCTGGTGGCACACCTGGCGCGGCCTGGGCACGGCCCTCGCGTTCCGCGACGCCGACTCGGCGTTCTACCTGCTGAGCTGGACGCTGTCTGTTCTTGGCGGCGCGATCGGCTGGGTCGCGCTGGTCGCGCTCGCCGTGACCCATGGGCGCGGCTGGGGCGCGGTGCCAATGTGGGTCAAGGCCGGCTGCCTGCTCGGCGCGGTCGCAGGGCTGGCCTTCGAACCTGGTCGGCTGCTGGCGCTGGCGCCGATCGTCGGCGCGGTGCTGTTGATGCTGCGGTCGATGCTGTCGGCGCGCTGAGCCCATCGGCTATCGTCGGCTTCCACGTCGTTCGCGGGAGCCGCATGACCTACGCCTGTCCCCATTGCCGCCAGCCGGGCATCGCCGCCGTTGCCAAGCGCTGGTCCAGCCGCGAAACGCCCGCGGCGTGCGGACTTTGCGGCAAGCTCTCGCATGTGCTGGCCAGCACCTCGAGCGGGATCGGGGTGGCGGGCCTGCTGATCATCGTGCTGTCGGGCATCGCAGCGGCTGCATGGGACATGGCGCCGCTGCTCTTGCTTGGCGTGGGCCTGGCGGTGGTGAACAACTTCCGGGCCTGGCGCCGCGCCAGGCTGTGGCCGATCTCGAAGGAAAGCGCCGACAGCGCCAAGAAGGCCGGCTGGTTCGTTCTGGGCCTGCTGGCGCTGTTCGGCCTGGGCTCGTGACGCCGCGCGCCGCCTGAGCCCGCGCCCTCAGGCCCCCGCCGACACCGGCACATCCAGGCTCACCTTCACCGGGTCCATCGTCACCAGCGTGCGAAAGCGCTTGACGTTGTTGCTCTGGAAAAACAGCTGGCGGGTGAGCGCGGTGTACTGCGCCATGTCGCGCACCACGCACACGAGGATGAAGTCCCACTCGCCCGTCACGTAGTAGCACTGCTGCACCTGCGGGCAGTCGCGAAAGCTTTGCTTCATGGCGTCGAGCCGCTCGATCTGCTCGCTTTCGACCTCGACCTCGACCACGATGGTGAGCGGGTGCCCGAGCGCGGCCGGCGAGAGCACGGCGCCGTGGCGCTGGATCACGCCCTCGTCGCGCAGGCGCTTGAGCCGGCGGTTCACCGCCGCCGTCGACAGGTGGATGCGCTCGCCCAGCTCGCCCTGCGAGAGGCGGCTGTCGGCCTGGATCAGTTCGAGCAGGCGCAGGTCGAGGGCGTCGAGGGGTGTCATGAGAAGAACGGGCTGGCTTCACGCAAAAACGTTGCGTGGCGGCGGCTCATTTTGCGCACCTGTCCCGCTGCGTTGTCAATAGCATCTCGCCATGAAGTTTCCAGACGAACCCCTGCGCGACCAGCTGGCCGGCTGGCGGCACCAGCTGCATGCGATGCCCGAGACCGGCTTCGAGGAGGCGAAGACCTCGGCCTTCATTGCCAACGCGCTGCGGGCGCTGGGGCTCGAGGTGCACACGGGCATCGGCGGCACCGGGCTGGTCGCCAGCCTCACGGTGGGCAGCGGGCCGGGCGTGATCGGCCTGCGCGCCGAGATGGACGCGCTCGCCATTACCGAGCTGGCGACCGAGCGGCCCTACGCCTCCGCCACGCCCGGGCGCATGCACGCCTGCGGCCACGACGGCCACATGGCGATGGTGCTCGGCGCGGCGCAGCTGCTGCGCGAGCGGCGCGATTTCGACGGCACCGTGCGCTTCATCTTCCAGCCCGCCGAAGAGCACGGCCGCGGCGCCCGGGCCATGATGGACGACGGCCTGTTCGAACGCTTCCCGGTCGACGAGATCTACGGCCTGCACAACATGCCCGGCCTGCCCGCCGGCACCTTCGCCACGCGCGCGGGCGGCCTGATGGCGAGCGAGGACAACTTCGTCATCCACATCCACGGCCGGGGCACGCACGCCGCGCGGCCGCACATGGGCATCGACCCGATCGTGATCGGCGCGCAGATCGTGCTGGCGCTGCAGACCATCGTGTCACGCACGCTCGACCCCGGCGCGCAGGCCGTGGTGTCGTGCACCGAGTTCATCACCGACGGCATCCGCAACGCGATTCCGTCGAACGTGGTCATCAAGGGCGACACGCGCAGCTACGACCCGGCCGTGCAGCGCATGCTCGAGGCGCGCATGCGCGAGATCAGCGAAGGCATCTGCCGCATGCACGGCGCGGAGTGCACGTTCAGCTACACGCACGAGTTCGCGCCCACCGTGAACTGGGCGGAATGCGTGCCGACCGCGGTGGCCGCCGCCACGGCCGTGGTGGGCGCCGAAAAGGTCGATGCGAATGTCGCGCCGATGATGATCTCGGAAGACTTCGGCGCCTTCCTGCGCGCCGTGCCGGGCGCTTTCGTCTTCCTGGGCAACGGCGCCGAGGGCGAGCCCGGCGGCACGCCGCTGCACAACGGCCGCTACGACTTCAACGACGCGGTGCTGACCACGGGCGCGCGCTACTTCGCGGAAATCGTGCGGCGGCGGCTTCCCGTGCGCGCCGCTGCCTGATCCATTCTTCTTTTCCGGTTTTCTTCCCATGCTCTTCGCCAATCCTCACGCGCAACGGCGCGGCTACGACGCGGCCCTGCAGGCCGTCATGAACATTGCACGCGGCCGCGAGAGCCGCCAGTGGCTGTCCACCTGGGACCGGCTCTCGCCGCAGCCGACACCGGCGTGGCCGCTGCCCCGGCTCGCCGCACAACTGGGCGTTGCGCAGGTGGTCGTGAAGGACGAATCGCGCCGCTCCGCGCTCGGCAGCTTCAAGGTGCTGGGCGCGCCCGTGGCCTTGCTGCGCCTGGTGCTGCGCCGTTGGCCCGAGCGGGGCTGGACGCCCGCCGACCTGTTCGCGGGCCGGCACGCCGAAGCGCTGCGCGACTTCGTCGTCATCAGCGCGACCGACGGCAACCATGGCCGCGCGCTGGCTGCTGCCGCACAGAGCATGGGCTGCCGCTGCGTGATCGTGCTGCACGCGCAAGTCAGCGAGGAGCGCGAGGCGCCCATCGCCGCGCTCGGCGCGGAGATCGTGCGCATCGCTGGCAACTACGACGCCTCGGTCGAGGAGGCCGCGCGCCTGGCCCGGGTGAACGGTTGGGAGGTGGTCTCCGACACCTCCTACGAAGGCTACGAAGAGATTCCGCGCGACGTGATGCAGGGCTACGGCAGCCTCGTCGACGAGCTGCTGGAGAACACCGCGCCCGGCGCACCGTGCCCCTTCACCCACGTCATCGTGCAGGGCGGCGTCGGCGGGCTTGCGGCGGGCGTGGCCAGCCATTTCTGGGAGCGCTACGGCGCCGCGCGGCCGACGCTGATCGTCGTCGAGCCCGAGCAGGCCGACTGCCTGCTGCAGAGCGCGCGCAGCGGCCGGCCCGACCGCGCCACCGGCAGCGTCGATTCGGTGATGGCGGGACTGGCCTGTGGCGAGACCTCGCCGCTCGCGTGGCGCTTCCTGCAACCTTCGGTCGATCTCTTCATGACCGTCACCGATGCCGACGCCGAGCACGCCATGCGCACCTTCGCCACCGGCGAGGCGGGCGACGTGCCCGTGCTGGTCGGCGAATCGGGCGCGGCCGGCCTGGCCGCGCTGCAGGTGCTCGCGGCCGACCCTGAACTGGCGCGTGCCGCCGGCCTCGACGCACGCTCGCGCGTGCTGCTGTTCAGCACCGAAGGCGCGACCGCGCCCGGCGTGTACCGCGCGCTGACCGGCCGCACAGGCGAAGAAGTCGTGGCGGCGCAGGCGCAATGGCTGCAGCGCGAAGGCATCGCCGAAGCGGCGTTGATGGCGCGCATCGAAGCGCACGCCGCCATCGGCGCGACGGCGCAAGGCGGCGTCTGCCGCATCGCACTCACCGACGCCGACCGCGCGGGCCGCGACCGGCTCGTGCAGTGGATGCGCGACCTGGGACTCACCGTGCGCATCGACCGCATCGGCAACATCTTCGGCATCCGCCCCGGGCAGCTGCCGGATGCGAAGCCCGTGATGACTGGCTCCCACATCGACACCGTCGCCACGGGCGGGCGCTACGACGGCAACTACGGCGTGCTGGCCGGCCTGGAGGTGGTGCGCTGGCTCAACGAACGCCAGCGCCAGACGCTGCGCCCCTTCGTGATCGCGGCTTTCACCAACGAGGAGGGCGTGCGCTTCATGCCCGACATGATGGGCTCGCTGGTGCATGCGGGCGGGCTGGCGCTCGAGGCGGCGCTCGACACCGTCGCCACCGACGGCGCGCGGCTGGGCGACGAACTCGCGCGCATCGGCTATGCGGGCGACATGGCGTGCGGCGCGCTGGTGCCGCATGCGTTCGTCGAACTGCACATCGAGCAGGGCCCGGTGCTCGAGGCCGAAGGCGTCACCATCGGCGCGGTGGCCGACCTGCAGGGCATCTCGTGGCAGGAGATCGTCGTCACCGGCCAGTCGAACCACGCGGGCACCACGCCCATGCACCTGCGCCACGACGCCGGCTACTGCGCCGCCGCCATCGCGGTGTTCGTGCGCGAGCTGGCGCGCCGCTACGGCGGCAGCCAGGTCGCGACCGTCGGCGCGATCGACCTGAACCCGAACCTCATCAACGTGATCGCGGCGCGCGCCACGCTCACGGTCGACCTGCGCAACACCGACGAGGCGACGCTGAAGGACGCCGAGTGCGAGTTGGCGGACTACCTGCGGCAGCTCGAAACAACCGAAGGCGTGACCATCGAAGCCCGCACGCTGGCGCGCTTCGAGCCGGTGCAGTTCGATGAACGGCTGGTGCGCCTCGTCGAGGCCA
This sequence comes from Variovorax sp. GW821-FHT09D04, assembly GCF_059416405.1. Classification (NCBI taxonomy): domain Bacteria; kingdom Pseudomonadati; phylum Pseudomonadota; class Betaproteobacteria; order Burkholderiales; family Comamonadaceae; genus Variovorax; species Variovorax sp. GW821-FHT09D04. The sequence goes on along the minus strand of NZ_JBWKPA010000005.1, from coordinate 288,676 downwards.
GCGCGCACGCCCGCGGCCTGAGCCACCGCCGCATGACCTCGGGCGCAGGCCACGACGCGCAGATGATGGCGCGCATCGCGCCCGCCGCGATGGTCTTCGTGCCGAGCGTGCGCGGCATCAGCCACAACCCGAAGGAGCACACGGCGAGCGCCGACCTGGCGCAGGGCGCGAACGTGCTGCTGGACGTGGTGCTGGGGCTGCTGGACGAGGCAGACTGAGCGGCGGGAGCTCAGCCGGCCGCGTTCGCCGTCACGCCGGCACCCACCCGAAGAACCGCAGCACCTCGTCGCGCTGGCGCATCGCGTCCGCGCGCCCGAGCGCCATGAGTTCGCGCGTGTAGGCCGATTCGAACAGCAGGTAACTCGCGAGCGCGCCGCCCTTCACGTCGGCCGCGACCTTCGAGCCGCCCAGCAGGTGCCGCACGGCGCCCGGCAGCGCGTCGACGTGGCGCGCCGCGATCATGTCGATGCGCTCCGACGGCGAGATCACCAGCAGGTCGAGCGGGCGCAGCGCACTCGCGGCGCGCGCCTCTTCGGGAATGAGGCCCAGCGTGTGGTTGATGCGGCGCAGGCGCTCGATGTCGACCGCCAGCGCATCCAGAAAGATGCTCGACAGCGCATGGCCGGCGATCTGCGCCATGGTCGGGTAGCCGCTGTGGGTGTTGGGCGCGTCCTCGTCGCGCGGCTCGTGCATGCGGCCCGCGCCGATCACCACGATGCGCTGCGCACCCAGGTGGATCGCCGCCGCGATGGGCGCCGACTGGCGCATCGAGCCGTCGCCGAAGTACTCGGTGTGGCCCGGCGGCATCGGCAGCGCGGTGGCCGGGAACACGAAGGGAATGGCCGACGAGGCCATCAGGTGCGCGTGCGTGATGCGGTCGCGCACCGACAGGCGCTGCGAGCGCACCCAGGGCTCCATCGGCACGGCCGCCTCGAAGAAGGTCACGTGCTCGCCCGAGCTGTAGCTCGAGGCCGTGACGGCCAGCGCCTGCACGTGGCCCTGCTGCATGAGCGTCGGCAGGCGGTCCAGCGGCACCAGGCGTTGCAGCAGGCCGGCCAGCGGCGTGTTGTCCAGCAGCGACTTCGGCTTGATGCGCATCCAGTTGGCCGCAAAGCGCCCCAGGCCGAGCAGCATGCGCCAGCGCGCGCCGCTGCCGAGCACCGAGAGCGAGTCGGCGCGGTAGATCTGCTCGGCGCGGAACTCGCCCCAGACCTGCGCGATGTGCGCGACCACGCGGTCGAAGTCGTCGGAACCGCAGGCCAGCGCGGCGGCGTTGATGGCGCCGGCCGAGGTGCCGGTGATGATCTGGAAGGGGTTGCCGCCGCCGATGGCCGCACCCGCCGCCACGGCGTCGCGCCGGATCTCGGCGATGGCTTCGAGCACGCCGACCTGGTAGGCGGCGCGGGCGCCGCCGCCTGTCAGCAGCAGGCCGGTGGCGGGGCTTGTCTCGGGCATTGCGTCGGTGTCTTTTCTTCTTCGGCGTTTTTCGGACGGGAAATGAGCGCGTCCCGGTACGGGCTTGGCGGGCGGAATAGACTACCCGCCATTCAGGAGTTTGATCAATGGCACTCACCCCCGACGGGCTCATGGACGCACTCAAGAGCGTCACGGACCCTAACACCGGCAAAGAATTCGCAGCGACCCGCTCGCTCAAAAACCTGCAGATCGCCGAGGGCGATGTCTCGTTCGACCTCGAACTGGGCTACCCCGCCAAGAGCCAGCACGCGGCCATCCGCAAATCGCTGGTGGCCGCGGCCAAGGCCGTGCCGGGCGTGGAGAACGTGTCGGTCAACATCGTCACCAAGGTCATCAGCCATGCGGTGCAGCGCGGCGTGCAGCTGATGCCCAACGTGCGCAACATCGTGGCCGTGGCCTCGGGCAAGGGCGGCGTGGGCAAGAGCACCACGGCCGCCAACCTGGCGCTGGCACTGGCCGCCGAGGGCGCCAGCGTGGGCCTGCTCGACGCCGACATCTACGGCCCGAGCCAGCCCATGATGATGGGCCTGGATGGGCGCCCCGAGAGCATCGACGGCAAGAACATGGAGCCCAAGGAGCGCCATGGCGTGCAGGTGATGTCGATCGGCTTCCTGGTCGACGCCGACCAGGCCATGATCTGGCGCGGCCCCATGGCCACGCAGGCGCTCGAGCAGCTGCTGCGCCAGACCAACTGGAAAGACCTCGACTACCTGATCGTCGACATGCCGCCGGGCACCGGCGACATCCAGCTCACGCTGAGCCAGCGCGTGCCGATGACGGGCGCGGTGATCGTCACCACGCCGCAAGATATCGCGCTGCTCGACGCGCGCAAGGGCATCCAGATGTTCGAGAAGGTCGGCGTGCCGATCCTGGGCATCGTGGAGAACATGGCGGTGCACATCTGCTCGAACTGCGGCCATGCCGAGCACATCTTCGGCGCCGACGGCGGCAAGAAGATGGCGGCCGAGTACCAGATGGCCTACCTGGGCGCGCTGCCGCTGGACATCAACATCCGGCTGCAGGCGGACAGCGGGGCGCCCACGGTGGTGTCCGACCCCGACGGCGAGGTGGCCGGGCTCTACAAGGCCGTGGCGCGCAGCGTGGCGGTGGGGATCGCGGAGAAGGCGAAGGACTTTTCCGCGAAGTTCCCGACGATCTCGATCAGCAAGAACACCTGAGACCGAGGCGGAGCAGGGCGAGGGCCTGCGCAGGCACCCCGGACGCGAGCCCGCAAGAAGAAAAAGGACGCACGCAATGAACCTGCTCGCCTCGATGCGCTACCTCGTCGCACTCAGCGAGCACAAGCATTTCGGCCGCGCCGCGCAGGCCTGCCACATCACGCAGCCGGCCCTTTCCAATGCGCTGCGCGCGCTGGAAGGCGAGTTCGGCGTCGTCATCGTCAAGCGCTCCCGCGTGTACGTGGGCCTCACGCACGAAGGCGAGCGCGTGCTGGCCACGGCGCAGCGCATGCTGCGCGACAACGAGGTGCTGCTGCAGGAGCTGCGCAGCGAGGCCGGCGACCCGCGCGGGCGCCTGCGCATGGCCGCCGTGCCCACCGCGATCCCGATGCTGTCGCGCTTTGCCGCGATGCTGCAACAGCGCCATCCGGGCATCGTGCCGGCCGTGCTCTCCATGAGCTCGCAGGAACTGGAGACGGGCCTGGAAAACCTCTCGGTCGACCTCGCGCTGGGCTACACCGAGCGCATGCACCTGCCGGGCGTCAAGCTCAAGGCCTGGCCGCAGAGCATCGAGCATTACTTCTTGCTGCGGCGTGCGAAGAAGCCCTCGGCCGACCGGCTGCGCATCGGCCGCCCCATCGCCTGGGCCGAGGCCGGCACGCTGCCGCTGTGCCTGCTCACGCCCGACATGCACAACCGCGCCATCATCGACCAGGCCCTGCGCGAGGCCGGCGTGGCCGCGGTGGCGCCGGCCATCGAGACCAACTCGGTGCTCACGCTCGCGCTGGCCGTGAGCGCGGGCACCGTCAGCAGCGTGCTGCCCGGCGCCATGGTGGCGGCCGTGCGCAGCCACCGCGAACTGGAGGCGCTGCCGCTGGTGGCGCCCGAGGTGCGCACGCCCATCGGCTTCATGACGCAGGAGGGCGTGCGGCCCGCGCGGGCGCTCGATGCGGCGCTGGCCTTCCTGCAGACGCCCGAGTGGCAGGCGCAGGCGCGTCAGCACAGCGGCGCGCTCGACGCCGCGTAGCCCCGGCCCACGGGTGTCGACGGCACCTGGATGGTTTACCCTTCGCGCCATCATGAAATCCAAAGCCCAGTTCCGCCTGCGCATCTACCGGGACGACACCATCGCCATCGGCCCCGGCAAGATCGCCGTGCTCGAAGCCGTGGCCGAGACCGGTTCGATCTCCGCGGCGGCCCGCCTGCTCGGCATGTCGTACCGCCGCGCGTGGATGCTGATCGACGAGATGAACCAGACGCTGGCCTCGCCGGCCGTGAACACCGCCGCCGGCGGCTCGCGCGGCGGCGGCACGGCGCTCACGCCGGTGGGCGAGGACATCGTGAAGCGCTACCGCGCCATCGAGAACGCCGCGCGCCTCGCAACGGCGGCCGACGTTCGCGCGCTCACGCGCCTGCTGGCCCCATGAACGCCGCCGACATCGACCCTGTCGTCTGCCGCCCGGTCGGCATCGTGCGCAGCCGCTTCACCGAGACCTCGGGCATGCCCATCCAGACGGCCGGCGCGCCCGACGAAGTGGGGCGCCTGGAGGTGTTCGCCGAGTTCGCGCCGGGGCTGCGCGACATCGAAGGCTTCGACTACCTGATCCTCGTGACCCACCTGCACCGCTGCGCGCACGAACGGCTCGAGGTGGTGCCCTTTCTCGACGACGCCACGCATGGCGTGTTCGCCACGCGCGCGCCCGCGCGGCCCAACCGGCTGGGCCTGTCGATCGTGCGGCTCACGGCGGTGGAAGGCACGACGCTGCACTTCAGCGGCAACGACATGATCGACGGCACGCCCGTGCTCGACATCAAGCCCTACGTGCCGCGCTTCGACGTGCGCGAGACCGAGCGCGTGGGCTGGTTCGGCGCGCGGCTCGATCAGTTGCCGCGCACGCGCTCCGACGGCCGGATGGACTGATCGCCGTCGGCTGACGCCTCGCCGGCCGCGCCCGGCAGCAGGTCGCCCTGCCAGCACGACCACACGTCCTGCGACAGCGTCTCGCGCGCCTGCGGCGGCGCTTCGCGGATCGTGCCCATGCTGATGAAACCCGCCAGGTACTCGCCCGGCTGCACGCCGACCTGGCGCACCAGCGTCTCGTCGAAGCAGCGCTCGCCGCTGAGCACGATGGCGCCGTAGCCCAATTGGTGCGCGGCGGCCAGCAGGTTGCCCAGCGCCGCACCGGCGCCCAGCCACTGCTCGCGCGCCGGGATCTTGCTGCGCTCGCGCGGCGACACCACGAAGCCCAGCAGCAGCGGCGGGCGCGTGGCGTGCTCGCGGGCGCGCCGCAGGTCGGTCGGGCTGGCGAGCGGATCGCGGCGCAGCTTTTCCTGTTCGAAGCACCAGGCCAGCGCCTCGCGGTTCTGCGGGCGGAACTCGATCACGCGCCACGGATGCAGCCCGCCGTGGTCGGGCGCGCGCAGGCCGGCCTGAATGATGGCGTCGAGTTCGTCGGGGTTGGGGCCGGGCGATTGCAGCCGCCGCGGCGAGACCGATCGCCGTGTCAGCAGGACTTCGAGGATGCGTTCCGCACCCGTCATGTGGCGCCACATGGCCGTCATGGCCCGCGCCGGTCGGTCCACGCGGCGCTGCGGCGCAGCACCTCGCCGATGTCCTGCGCGTCGCCCGGCGCCACCAGGAACGACTGGCTCTCGCCGCCCGGCGCGATGATCGACAGCACGAAGCCGCCGGCGTCCAGCGTGCGCTCGATGCGCCATTCGTGCACCTGCGTCACATGGCGAAGCTCGGGCCTGCCGGAGGTCGAGCGGACAACGGTGTCATGAGGGGAAAGGCGCATGGGGCGGATGGACAAAGTCTCCAACGCTGTATTCGCCAGTATATGAAGACCGGCGCATCCGTGCATCCCCGTGGGAACCAGAAGGCTGCTCATGTAACAATTACGCCGTATCTCAATGAACACGACGACCACCTCTTCGCTCATCGCCACCACCGACTGGTCGCCGCTGGTCCTGTCGCTGCAGGTCGCGGCGGTCGCGACCTTGCTGGCGCTGGTCGCGGGCGTGGCGCTGGGCTGGGTGTTCGCGCGCAAGCAGTTCGTCGGCTCGGGCGTGCTCGAGGCCGTGTTCATGCTGCCGCTGGTGCTGCCGCCCACGGTGATCGGCTACGCCATCCTGGTCGCGGCGGGGCGCCGCAGCCCGCTCGGCGCCTGGCTGCGCGAGCACTTCGACTACACCATCATCTTCAGCTGGCACGGCGCCGTGGTGGCCTCGGCCGTGGTGGCGCTGCCGCTGGTGCTCAAGTCGGCCAGCGCGGCTTTTTCTAACGTCGATCGCTCGCTCGAGGCCGCCGCGAGCACCTTGCGCCAGTCGCCGTTCTCGGTGTTTTTGCGCGTCACGTTGCCGCTGGCCTGGCCCGGCATCCTGGCCGGCACGCTGCTCGCGTTCGCGCGCGCCATGGGCGAGTTCGGCGCCTCGCTGATGGTGGCCGGCTCCATTCCCAAGCAGACCCAGACCCTGTCGATGGCCATCTACGACGCCGTGCAGGCCGGCCACGACGACCTGGCGCTGCTGCTGGTGGTCGTCACGTCGGTGCTGTCGATTGCCGTGCTGGTCGTGTCGAACCGCTTCTTTTCGCTTCGTTGATCCCCCCTTTTTCCAGGAGACTGTGCCCATGCGTCCGTTGCGTCTTTTGTCCGTCGTGCTTGCCCTGGCCCTGCCGCTTGCGGCCGCCGCGCAGCAGATCACCGTGTCCGCCGCCGCGAGCCTGACCGACGCGTTCAAGGAAATCGGTCCCAAGTTCGAAGCCGCCAAGGCGGGCAGCACCGTGCGCTTCAACTTCGCGGCCTCGGGCGTGCTGCTGCAGCAGATCGGGCAGGGAGCGCCGGTCGACGTGTTCGCCAGCGCCGACCAGGAGACGATGAACCGCGGCAACGACCAGAAGCTCATCGAAACCGCCACCCGCAAGGACTTCGTCACCAACAGCCTCGTGCTGGTCGAGCCTGCGCAGGGCGCCGTCGGCCTGAAGTCGCTGCAGGACCTGAGCGGCGCCAGCGTGAAGAAGATCGCCGTCGGCAAGACCGCCACCGTGCCGGTCGGCCGCTACACCAAGCAGGTGCTGGACAACGCCAAGCTCTGGACCGTGCTCGAACCCAAGTTCGTGCAGGCCGACAGCGTGCGCCAGGTGCTCGACTACGTGAGCCGTGGCGAGGTCGAGGCCGGCTTTGTCTACCGCACCGACGCGGCCGTGGCTGGCGACAAGGTCAAGGTCGCCTTCACGCCCACCGGCCACACGCCCGTGACCTACCCCATCGCCGTGGTGGCCGAGAGCAAGCAGAAGGCGCTGGCCGGCGACTTCATCGCCTTCCTGTCGACGCCTGCGGCCCAGGAAGTGCTCGCGCGCTACGGTTTCGGCAAGCCATGATCGATGTCGATCTGCAGCTCACGGTGAAGGACGGGGCCCGGCGCTTCGACCTCGCCGTGCGCTTCCAGACCGACGTTCCCTTTGCCGCGCTCTACGGCCCCTCGGGGGCCGGCAAGTCGCTGACCCTGCAGGCCATCGCTGGCCTGCTGCATCCGTCGGCGGGCCATGTGCGGCTTGATGGCCGTACGCTGTACGACGCGGCGCAGCGCATCGACGTGCCCGCGCCGGCGCGCCGCATCGGCTACCTGTTCCAGAACTACGCGCTGTTCCCGCACCTCACGGTGCGCGAGAACGTGGCCTTCGGGCTCACCGCGTGGCACCGCCGCACGCTGCCGGCGCGCGACGCCGAGCGCGTGCAGGCGCTGCTGGCCAGCTTCGGCCTCGCCGCGCTGGCCGACAGCCGGCCGCAGAAACTCTCGGGCGGCCAGCAGCAGCGCGTGGCTCTGGCGCGCGCCCTGGCCTGCGAACCGCAGGTGCTGCTGCTCGACGAACCCTTTGCCGCGCTCAACCCCATGCTGCGCGCCGAACTGCGCAACGAGCTCGCGCAGGTGCGCAAGCAATGGGGCATCCCGGTTTTGATGATCACGCACGACATCGAGGACGTGCTGGCGCTGGCCGACGTGGCCTTTGTCTACAAGGACGGGCAGGTGGTGCGCGAGATCGACCTGCACAACGCCGAGAGCCGCGACTTTGCGCTGCGGGAGATTGCCGGGGTGCAGGAGGTGGAGGAGACGCCGCTGCGCAGCAAGCTGCGGGGCTTGCTGATGGGTGGCGCGCGCGAGGCCTGAGCGCCTTTCCTCCCCCGTCATTTCCATTTTGAATCGCCGCATGTCGCGATTCAATTTGACGCCACGCCCCCACAGGCCAACACTGCCGCCATGAGCGAGCAGAAGATCGAGTTTTACAAGGGCCCCGCCGGTGGCTGGGGCGCGTTGCGCAGCGTGACGAATGCGCTGCTGCGGCAGGACATTCCGGTCAAGGGCGCGAAGACGCTGCTCTCGGCCAACCAGCCCGACGGTTTCGACTGCCCGGGCTGCGCCTGGCCCGACCGCAACCATGCCTCGACCTTCGAGTTCTGCGAGAACGGCGTGAAAGCCGTGGCCGCCGAGGCCACCGCGCGCCGCGCGGGCCCGGAGCTGTTCGCGAAGCACACCGTGGCCGAGCTGGCCCAGCAGAGCGACTTCTGGCTCGAAGACCAGGGCCGGCTCACGCACCCCATGGCCTACGACGCGGCCAGCGACAGGTACGTGCCCATCGACTGGGACGACGCCTTCGCGCGCATTGCGCGGCACCTGAACGTGCTGCCCGACCCGAACCAGGCCATCTTCTACACCTCGGGCCGCGCGAGCAACGAGGCGGCTTTCCTGTACCAGCTGTTCGTGCGCGAGTACGGCACCAACAATTTTCCCGACTGCTCGAACATGTGCCACGAGCCCAGCGGCAGCGGCATGCGCCCGCAGCTGGGCGTGGGCAAGGGCACGGTCACGCTGGAAGACTTCGAGAAGGCCGACGCGATCTTCATCTTCGGCCAGAACCCGGGCACCAATCACCCGCGCATGCTCGGCGAGCTGCGCGCGGCCTCCAAGCGCGGCGCGCGCATCGTGAGCTTCAACCCGCTGCGCGAGCGCGGGCTGGAGCGCTTTGCCGATCCGCAGGACAAGCTGGAGATGGCCACGCTGGGCTCCACGCCGATCAGCACGCACTACTTCCAGCTGCGCGTGGGCGGCGACTTCGCGGCGGTGAAGGGGATGATGAAGCACGTCATCGAGCGCGAAGACGCGGCGGTGGCGCGCGGCGAGCCTTCGGTGCTCGACCACGCATTCATCGCCGAGCACACCCTGGGTTTCGAAGCGCTGGCCGACGACCTGCGCGCCGAATCGTGGCCGCTGCTGGTGCAGGAGTCGGGCCTGAGCGAAGCGCAGATCCGCGCGGCGGCCGACGTGTACCTGGGCGCCAAGCGCGTCATCGCGTGCTGGGGCATGGGCATCACGCAGCACCAGCATTCGGTGGCCACGATCCAGATGATCGGCAACTGGCTCATGCTGTGCGGCCACATGGGCCGCGAAGGCGCGGGCGCCTGCCCGGTGCGCGGCCACAGCAACGTGCAGGGCGACCGCACCATGGGCATCTGGGAAAAGCCGCCGGCCGCGCTGCTCGACCGGCTGCAGCAGGTGTTCGGCTTCGAGCCGCCGCGCCAGAACGGCGTGGACACGGTCGAGGCGATCCAGCTCATGCTCGACGGCAAGGGCAAGGTGTTCTTCGCGCTCGGCGGCAACTTCGCGGCGGCCACGCCCGACACCTACCAGACCTGGAAGGCGCTGCAGCAGTGCGACCTCACGGTGCACGTGACGACCAAGCTCAACCGCAGCCACATCATCCACGGGCGTGAGGCGCTCATCCTGCCGTGCCTGGGCCGCACCGAGATCGACATGCAGGCCAACGGCCCGCAGGGCGTGACGGTCGAAGACTCGATGAGCATGGTGCACATCTCGGTGGGCATCAACCCGCCCGCGTCGGAACTCTTGTTGTCCGAGCCCGCCATCGTCGCGCGCCTTGCTGCAGCCACCATCGGCGCGCGCAGCAGGACGCCGTGGCTCTGGCTGGTCGAAGACTACGCCCGCATCCGCGACAAGATCGAAGCCGTGTTCGACGACTTCAAGGACTTCAACGTTCGCGTGGCGCACCCCGGCGGCTTCCGCCTGCGCAACACGGCCAGCGAGCGCGTGTGGGCCACGGCGTCGCGCAAGGCCGTGTTCTTTACGCACGCCGTGCCGCTGGACACGCACGCGCACCGGGCCCGCGCGCGCTTTGCGTCGCAGCGCGACACGCTGGTGTTCACGCTGCTCACCACGCGCTCGCACGACCAGTACAACACCACCATCTACGGCATGGACGACCGCTACCGCGGCGTGTTCGGCCAGCGCCGCGTGGTGTTCATCCACAAAGACGACATCCGCCAGCTCGGCATGAAGGACGGCGACTGGGTCGACATCCAGACCGTGTGGAGCGACGGGCAGGAGCGGCGTGCCGACCGTTTCAAGCTGGTGGCCTACGACATCCCGCGCGGCAACCTCGCGGCCTACTACCCCGAGACGAACCCGCTGGTGCCGCTGTCGTCGGTGGCCGAGAACGCGGGCACGCCGACCTCCAAGTCGATCCCCGTGGTGCTGTCGCTGCATGTGGCGCCGGTCGCGGTGGAGGCTGACGCCGTGGCGGCATGAGCGACTCCGGGTTCGACGCCGACGCCTTTTCCATCGCGATCCTGCGCGCGCTCGCTGAAGCACCCGGCGAGGGCGGCATGTCGCTGCCGCGCCTGGGCAAGCGGCTGGGGCAGGGCGCCAGCGTGGTCATGCGCCAGCTCACGCTGATGGGCGATGCCGCGCTGGGCGGCGTGCGCGGACCGGGCTGGGTGCGCGTGGTGCAGTTGGACGATCGCTGGGTCGCGCACCTCACCGACGCCGGGCGCGCGGTGGTCGACAGCCTGCCGGCTGACGAACAATCCGACTGAGCGGACAATGGCCGCGGCCATGACAGACACCCCCGAACCCGACGCCCTGCCGCCCCTCGCGCGGCATGCCGTGCACGTCTTCGGCGAGCGCGGCCTCGCGCCCGAGGGCGTGGTGCGCGACGACACGCTGGCCGCCGAGGTGCCGGTGGCGCTGGTGTTCAACGGCGTCTCGCACGCAGTGATGATGGCCACGCCGCAAGACCTCGAGGCCTTCGCGCTGGGCTTTGCGCTCAGCGAAGGCATCCTCGACAGCGCCGCCGATTGCCGCGGCATCGACGTGCGAACGGTCGAGGCCCTCGATGCGGGCCTGCCCGAGGGCATGCCGGGCATCGAGGTGCAGCTCGAAGTGTCCACACGCAGCTTCGAACGCCTGAAGGACCGCCGCCGCAGCCTCGCGGGCCGCACCGGCTGCGGCGTGTGCGGCGTCGAAAGCTTCGCGGGGCTCGACCTGTCGCCGCAGCGCGTGCCGCCGCGCGACTGGATCGAACGCATCGACCTGGCCACCGTGCTGCGCGCCTTCGCCGCCATGCCGCCGCGCCAGGTGCTCAACGCCGAAGCCGGCGCGATCCACGCGGCGGCCTGGGCGACGGTCGACGGCGAACTCACGGACCTCATGGAAGACGTCGGCCGCCACAACGCGCTCGACAAGCTGCTCGGCGCGCTGGCGCGTGCGAATCGGCTGCAGGAGCCCGGCTTCGTGCTGATGTCCAGCCGCGGCAGCCATGAGCTGGTGCGCAAGTGCGCGCGCCTGGGCATCGCGGCGATGGCGACCATCTCGGCGCCGACCGCGATGGGCGTGCGCATGGCCGAGCTCAGCGGCCTGCGGTTCTGGGGGCTGTGCCGCGCACCGCGCGGTGTGCTTTACGCCAACGGGCTTGGTGCGCCGAGCGCCAGCACCGCGTCGGCCACGGCCTCGATGCCCTGATCCGAGAGGTCGGTCGCGCCCACGCGCTGGCGTTTTGCCCACGCGCGAAAGTGCGTCTCCTGCGACTTCTGGTAGTGCGGGTCGTAGTGCAACGACATCAGCTCGGCGAACAGGTGCGGCAGGTCGGCCTCGTGCGCCCACTGCTGCCAGCGCGTCACCGTCTCCTTGCCCTGCAGTTCCTTGAGCACGCCCATCTTCTCGGCGAGCGCCGCGCGGTCGTCGCCCAGATAGGCGTAGTCGCGCAGCAGGTAGGCCAGCCGCGCCTCGGGCGTGGCCTCCACCTCGATGCACGGCGCGGCGCGCATCTGCGCCACGAGCGACAGCGGCAGCGACAGCCGCCCGATGCGCACGCTCTCGCCCTCGACATACAGCGGGCGCGCGAGGTCGATGGCTTCGAGCACGGTCGCGATGCGCGTCTCGAAGTGCTTCTGCGAAGGCTGCGGCACGCCCGGCAGCGCGCCGAGCAGCGAGCCCTTGTGGTTGGCGAAGGCTTCCAGGTCGAGCACCTGCGCGCCGCGTTCGGCCAGCGCGTGCAGCACGCGCGTCTTGGCGCTGCCGGTGGCGCCGCAGACCACGCGCAGGTCGAGCTGCGGCGTCAGCGCGTCGAGCTGCGAGATCACGTGCCGGCGAAAGCTCTTGTAGCCGCCCGCGAGCTGCTGCGCGTCCCAGCCCACGAGCCGCAGCCAGGTGACCATCGAGCCGCTGCGCATGCCGCCGCGCCAGCAGTAGACCAGCGGCTTCCACTTCTCGGGCCGGTCGGCCAGCGTGTCGCGCAGGTGCGTCGCGATGTTGGCCGCCACCATCGCACCGCCGATGCGGCGGGCCTCGAAGGCGCCGGTCTGCACGTAGACCGTGCCGACGATGTGGCGCTCCTCGTCGTTGAGCACGGGGCAGTTGATGGCGCCGGGGATGTGGTCGAGCGCGAACTCGGCGGGCGAGCGGGCGTCGATGATCGAATCGAAGGCGTGGCGGTCCGCCACCCGGACGGGCTGGCGATGACTCATGGCTGAAGGGACCTCATGCCGCCATTGTCGGCCACTCAGGCGTAGGCGGGACCTAAGCCTTTTCGCAAGCGAGCACTCGCCAAGTCGACAAAGGTGACCAGCACGAACATCGCGATCAGCACCGTCATCGCCTGCTGCTGCTGGAAGATCGACAGGTGGAAGTACAGCAGCTGGCCCAGCCCGCCGCCGCCCACGAAGCCCAGCACGGCCGCCATGCGGATGTTCATTTCCCAGCGGTAGAGCGTGTAGGCCACCCACTGCGGCAGCACGATCGGCAGGCTGGCGTAGCTGAAGGCGGCGACCGGGCCGGCGCCCGAGAGCGCCAGCGCCTGCTCGGGCTCGCGCGGCGCGTTCTCCAGTGCTTCGGCAAAGAGACGGCCGAGCACGCCGGTCGTGTGCAGCGACAGCGCCAGCGCGCCCGCGAACGGCCCGATGCCGGCGGCCAGCACCATCAGCGCGGCCCACACCAGCTCGGGCACGCTGCGCAGGAAGTTGAGCACGAAGCGCGCGCCGTGGCGCAGCGGCCCGCCGATGCGCCCCGACGCCGGCAGCGCGAGCACGGCGCCCGCCACGGCGGCCAGCACGGTGCCCAGCGCCGACACGGCCAGCGTCTGCAGCGCGCCGTGGCCGACCTTGGCCAGGAACTCGGGCGACACGTCGGGCGGGAAGAACTCGGCGATGAACTTGCCCATGAGCCGGAGCGATTCGGCCGAGCCCAGCGCGCCGTAGTCGATGCCCAGGTAGACGAAGCTCGCGACCACGGCCGCGGCGATCAGCCCCACGGCGAGCCAGCAGCGCAGGCACAAAGGAGGGCGTGGCGGCAGCGTCGTCATGCCAGGAGCTTTCGCAGCGCGTTGCTCAGCATGTCCGCCAGCAGCACGAGCGCGAGGAACACCAGCAGGATGCTGCTGGCCTCGCCGCCGTTGAGCATCTTCATCGACTGGTCCATGAGCTGCCCGAGGCCGCCCGCACCCACGAAGCCCATCACCACCGAGGCGCGCACCGCGCATTCCCAGCGGTACACGGTGTACGAGGCCAGCTCCTGCGCGGTGTGCGGCAGCAGGCCGTAGCACAGCGCCGCGAGCCGGCCGCTGCCGCTTTCGAGCAGGGCGCGCGCGGGGCGCGTGTCGGTCGATTCGAGGATCTCGGCGTAGACCTTGCCCAGCATGCCGCCGTAGGTGATGGCCAGCGCCAGCACGCCGGCCGCGGGGCCGAGCCCGAGCGCGCGCACGAACAGCAGCGCCCACACGATCTCGGGAATGGCGCGCAGCACCATCAGCAGCCAGCGCGCCGCCTGCCGGACGACGCCGGCCTGCACGCGGCCGGGGCCGGGCCCGATGCGCGAGATGGAGAGCGCGCGCGTGGTCACGAAGCCCAGCGGCGCGCCGATCAGCAGCGCCATGGCCGTGCCGGCGGTGGCCATGGCCAGCGTCTCGAGCGTGGCCTTGGCGAGCAGCGCGAGGAACGCGGGCGAGCTGTCGGGCGGAAAGAAGCCCGCAAGAAAGCCGCCGATGACCGCGAGGTTGCCGCTGCCGAACAGCGCCCAGGGCTTGAATTCGGAGAGCGCGAGCATTGGCCACGCAACGGCCAGTGCCGCGAGCCAGCCGGCCAGGCGGCGGCCCGCGTGCGGATCGCGCAGGGCGGGGCGGGCGAGTGTTGCGGTCACGGGCAGTCCGGCCGATGGAAGGCTGGCTCGGCGGTGCCGGCCACTGGCGCGACAGGCAGCGGCCCTTGCGTCGCCACGCCGCCTTCGCTCGCATAGAGTGCCTCGAGCAGCGCCGGCGTCACCTGCGCGGCCGGCAGGTCGAAGGCGACCTGCCCGTCGCGCATGCCCACGATGCGCGGGAACCAGCGCAGCGCCAGGTCGACCGCGTGCAGCGACGCCACCAGCGTGGCGCCCGTCGATTCGCTCTGCGCCACCAGCTGGCCCACGGCCGCGTGCGCCAGCGTGGGGTCGAGCGCCGACACCGGCTCGTCCGCCAGCAGCAGCGCGGGGCGCTGGTACAGCACGCGCGCGATGCCCACGCGCTGCAGCTGGCCGCCCGAGAGGCGGTCGCAGCGGTCGAACAGCCGGTCTTCGAGTGCGAGCCGGGCCAGCGCCGCGTGCGCGCCCGCGATGTCGGACGGATAGAAAAGCGAACCCAGCGCACGCGCCGTCGACCACTGGCCGAGCCGGCCCGCGAGCACGGCCGTGACCACGCGCAGGCGCGGCGCGATCGGCGGTGCCTGGTGCACGGTGCCGATGCGCGCGCGCAGCTGTTTGAGCGCACGGGCCGGCAGCCGCCACGGGTGCTGGCCCAACGCCTGCACCTGGCCTTCGCCGGGCCGCAGCGCCGCGCCGAGCACGCGCAGCAGCGTGGTCTTGCCCGCGCCCGAGGGCCCGATGACGGCGATGCGCTCGCCGTCGCGCGCGGCCAGCGTCACGCCGGCCAGCGCACGCTGGCCGTTGGGGTGCACCATGCCCACGCCGTCGAGCGAAAAACTCATCCGCGCATTCCGCTCACTTGATGAGGCCGGCCGACTTGCCCGCCGTCTCGATGCCGTCGTAGTTCGACGACTTGGTGGGAATGAACTTGCTCGCGCGCTGCAGCGCCATGATCTCCTTGTGCGCCGGGTTGGCCGGGTCGAGCTTCAGGAAGGCGTCGGTCAGCTTCTTCGTCACGGCGGCGTCCAGGCCGGGGCGCACGGTCCAGTTGTAGTCGTAGTAGGTCGGCGTGGTGGCCAGCACGCGCACCTTGGCGGCGTTGGGGTTCTTGGCCTCGACCAGCTTGTCCCACACCGAGGCGTTGAGCACGCCCGCTTCGGCGCGCGAGGCGGCCACGAAGGCCACGGTGGCGTCGTGCGCGCCCGAGAACGCGACGGTCTTGAAGTCCTTCTCGGGGTTGATGCCGGCCTGCAGCAGGAAGTAGCGCGGCATCAGGCTGCCCGAGGTGGACGAGGGCGCGCCGAAGGCGAAGGTCTTGCCCTTCAGGTCGGCCAGGGTCTTGGCGGGGCTGTCGATCGGCACGATGAACTTGCTGGTGAACACCTCGTCTTCCGCGCGCTGCACGATCGGCACCGCGCCACCGTTGGTGCGGATGCGGGCCTGCACGAAGGTGAAGCCGCCCAGCCATGCCATGTCGATCTTGTTCGTGGCCAGGCCCTCGACCACGGCGGCGTAGTCGGTCACGGGCGTGAACTGCACGTCCATCCCGGTTTCCTTCTTCAGGTAGTCGCCCAGCGGCGTGAACTTGCGCTGCAGCTCGGTGGGCGCCTCGTCGGGAATGGCCGACACGCGCAGCACGCCCTGGGCGAAGGCGCCCACGGCGGTGAGGGACAGGGCCAGCGCGAGGGCGAGCCGGGACACGGTTTGTTTCGTTTGCATGGTGTGATGACGCGTTCAGTGGAAAAAGAAAAGGGTGTGTCGGGGCACTCGGGCAGGCGGCGGTGCGGGCTTCGATAATCGCGGCTTGTTCCATTCGACCGACCTGCCGCCATGATCGAAGCCGCACCTTCCAAGCTCCTGAATCCGTTGGCGCCGCTGCGGCTCACCAGCTTCTCGCATGGGGGCGGCTGCGGCTGCAAGATCGCGCCGGGCGTGCTGTCGCAGATCCTCAAGAACCATGCGGGCGGGCTGATTCCGCCCGAGCTCATGGTCGGCATCGAGACCGCCGACGACGCGGCAGTCTACCGGCTCAACGACGAGCAGGCGCTGATCGCCACCACCGATTTCTTCATGCCCATCGTGGACGACCCCTACGAGTTCGGCCGCATCGCCGCGACCAACGCGATCAGCGACGTCTACGCGATGGGCGGGCGCCCGATCATGGCGCTGGCGCTGGTCGCCATGCCGATCAACCAGCTGCCGGTGGAAGTCATCGCCGAGATCGTGCGCGGCGGGCAGGACGTGTGCCGCGCGGCCGGCATTCCCATTGCGGGCGGCCACACCATCGATTCGGTCGAGCCGATCTACGGGCTGGTCGCGATGGGGCTGGTGCACCCCAAGCGCGTGCGGCGCAACGCCGATGCGCAGGCGGGCGACGTGCTGGTGCTGGGCAAGCCGCTGGGCGTGGGCGTGCTGTCGGCGGCGCTCAAGAAGCAGCAGCTGTCCGAGGCCGGCTACCGCCAGCTGATCGAGAACACGACCAAGCTCAACACGCCCGGCATCGCGCTGTCGGCGCTCGACGGCGTGCATGCGCTGACCGACGTCACCGGCTTCGGCCTGGCCGGCCACGCGCTCGAACTCGCGCGCGGCGCGGGGCTCGCGGCGGTGGTCGAGTGGTCGCGCGTGCCGCTGCTCGACAACGTGATCGCCATGGCCGGTGGCGGGCTCGTCACCGGCGCCTCGGGCCGCAACTGGGCGGGCTACGGCGCCGACGTGCAGTTGCACGAAGGCCTGCCGGCCACCGCGCAGGCGCTCATGACCGACCCGCAGACCTCGGGCGGCCTGCTCGTGAGCTGCGCGCCCGAGGCGGTCGAGGCGGTGCTGGAGATCTTCCGCAACGAAGGCTTCGGGCAGGCGGCGGTCATCGGCCGCGTGGAAGCTGGCGCGCCGGGCCTCGTCGTGTTGCCCTGAGCCGGGGCGCCACCGGGCGGGTGGGGTCGTCATCGACAAGCGCTCCTTCGTTTTTTCGCATCGTGCGACAGGTCCGCGCAGCGGGCAACACCCCGCGGCCCTTTCCAATAACCCTTGAGTCCGCCGGTGCCGGTAGGCGTCGGCTATCGTTCGCGCCATGAACGCTTCCCTTCGCCTTGGCTGGCGCACGCTCTGGCGCGACCTGCGCGCCGGCGAGCTGCGCCTCTTGATCGTGGCCGTGGTGCTGGCCGTGGCCGCGCTCACGGCGGTCGGTTTCTTCGCCGACCGATTGCAGGGCGGGCTGCAGCGTGACGCGCGCCAGCTGCTGGGCGGCGACGCGGTGGTCGTGAGCGACAACCCGACGCCCGAAACTTTCATTGCACAGGCGAAGTCGCTGGGCCTCGCGGGCACCGGCACCTTCGGCTTTCCCACCATGGCGCGGGCCGAGGACGCCCAGGGCGGGGCCAGCAAGCTCGTGGCCCTGAAGGCCGTGACGCCGGGCTACCCGCTGCGCGGCAACCTGCAGACGGCGACCACGGCCGAGGGCGCGGGCGCGGTGACGCGCGACGTGCCGGCGTCGGGCGAGGTCTGGGTCGATGCCTCGCTGCTCGACTCGCTGGGCCTGAAGGTCGGCGACACGCTGCTGCTGGGCGACACCGGCCTGCGCGTGGGCCGCGTGATCACGCTGGAGCCCGACCGGGGTGCGGGCTTCATGAGTTTTTCGCCGCGCGTGATGCTCAACCAGGCCGACGTGGCGCGCACCGGCCTCGTGCAGCCGGCCAGCCGCGTGGGCTACCGCTACGCCGTGGCGGGCGACGACGCCGCCGTGAAGCGCTTCACCGAATGGGCCGACGCCACCATCAAGAAGGGCGAGCTGCGCGGCGTGCGGCTCGATTCCTTCGAAGGCGGCCGGCCCGAGATGCGCCAGACCCTGGACCGCGCCGAGAAATTCCTGAGCCTGGTCGCGCTGCTCGCGGCGCTGCTGTCGGCCGTGGCCGTGGCGCTGGCCGCGCGCGGCTTCGCGGCCAGCCACCTGGACGACTGCGCCATGCTGCGCGTGCTGGGCCAGAGCCAGCGCACCATCGCCGCGGCCTACGCCTTCGAGTTCGCCGTGATCGGCACCGTGGCCAGCGCCATCGGCGTGGCCATCGGCTTCGCCGTCCACTATGTGTTCGTGCTGCTGCTGGCCGGGCTGGTCGAGACCGCATTGCCCGCCGCCACGCTGTGGCCCGTGGCCTTCGGCCTGGGCATGGGGCTCACGCTGCTGTTCGCCTTCGGCCTGCCGCCGGTGCTGCAGCTGGCGCGCGTGCCGCCGCTGCGCGTGATCCGCCGCGACGTGGGCGGGCTCAAGCCCGCGTCGCTCGCCGTGCTCGGCATCGGCGTGGCGGGCTTCGCGGCCTTGCTGATGGCGGCCAGCAGCGACATCAAGCTGGGCCTGATCGCGGTCGGCGGCTTTGCCGGTGCCGTGGCCGTGTTCGCGCTGCTGAGTTGGCTGGCGGTGAAAGTGCTGCGTCGCAGCGTCAACGAAACCACCGCGCCGCGCTGGCTGGTGCTGGCCACGCGGCAGATCTCGGCACGGCCGGCCTACGCCGTGGTGCAGGTCAGCGCGCTGGCGGTGGGCCTGCTGGCGCTGGTGCTGCTGGTGCTGCTGCGCACCGACCTCGTCGCGAGCTGGCGCAAGGCCACGCCGCCCGATGCGCCCAACCGCTTCGTCATCAACGTGATGCCCGAGCAGAGCGAGGCGTTCCAGAAGACGCTGCGCGACGCGGGCGTCGCCAAGTTCGACTGGTACCCGATGATCCGCGGCCGGCTGGTGGCGATCAACGACAAGCCCGTGACGCCCGACGACTACACCGAGGACCGCGCCAAGCGCCTCGTGGACCGCGAGTTCAACCTGAGCAACAGCACCGCCGCGCCCGCGCACAACAGCGTCACCGCCGGCGCCTGGACGCCCGAGGCGAAGAACGAGGTGAGCGTGGAAGAAGGCCTGGCCGAGACGCTGGGCCTGAAGCTTGGCGACACCCTGCGCTTCGACATCGGCGGCATGCAGAACGACGCGCGCATCACCTCGCTGCGCAAGGTCGACTGGGGCTCGCTGCACGCCAACTTCTTCGTGATGTACACCGTGGCCTCGCTGGCCGACGTGCCCGTGACCTACATGGGCGCCTTCCGCGCGCCCGAGACGCGCGGCTTCGACAACGCGCTGGTGCGCAGCTTCCCCAATGTGACCAACGTCGACATGAGCGCCACCATCAACCAGGTGCAGCGCGTGCTCGATCAGGTGGTGCGCGCGGTCGAGTTTTTGTTCGGCTTCACGCTGGCGGCCGGGCTGGTGGTGCTGTTCGCAGCCGTCACCGCCACGCGCGAAGAGCGTGCGCGCGAGTTCGCCGTGATGCGCGCCGTGGGTGCCCGCGCCAGCCTGCTGCGGCAGGTGCAGCGCGCCGAACTGATCGGTGTCGGCCTGCTGGCGGGCTTCCTCGCGAGCATCGTGGCCTCGGTGATCGGCTGGGGGCTCGCGCGCTACGTGTTCGAGTTCACCTGGACCGCGTCGCCGCTCGTGCCGGTGGCGGGCGCGCTGGCCGGTGCGGTGCTCGCGCTGGCGGCGGGGTGGTGGGGCTTGCGCGATGTGCTGCGCCGGCCGGTGGTCGACACGCTGCGGCGCGCGGCCGAGTAGGGCACGGCAGGCCCGTACAGTTTTTTTCTTCCGCGATCGGCAGGACGGGGCCGGGGATGCAATACATTCCCCGGCCCCGTATTCAATTCAGAAGAGAAATTCCTGCATGCGCTTGGCGTCATTCCAGATCACCAACTATCGCTCGATCCACGACAGCGGCTCCATCGATTCCTCCCAGATCACAGCGATCCTCGGCCGAAATGACAGCGGCAAGTCGAACCTGCTGCGCGCGTTGCACAGCCTGAACCCGACCGACGGGCTCACGGCACTCAGCCCCATCAAGGACTTTCCGCGGCACCGCCGCCTGGACGAATGCACCGACGACACCCCGGTGGTGCACACGCGCTGGGACCTGGACGCCTCCGAACAGCTGGCGCTCGCCGCCATCCTGCCGCGCGCGGCAGGCGTGCGCCAGGTCACGGCCGGCCGCGGCTACGGCGCCACGCGCACGACCGGCTTCGAGGGCCTGGGCCCGCTGTCGATCGACGTGAGCGACATCAAGGCCAAGGTGCGCAAGATCGTGCCCGCCGTGAAGGCCGCGGCCGAGAAGGTGGCCGACGAGTTGAAGGCCGCGCTCGAACAGGAGGCCGACGCCTTCGACGCCGCCATGATCCCGAGCCCCGACTTCGTCAAGTGGTCGGCCGGCGCGCTGCTGGCGCTGCAGGCGCTGCGCCAGGCACTGGCCACGGCCGGCGCCGAGATCGCCGACAAGCAGGCGCAGATGCTGACCGAGCTCGAAGAGCTGGCCCGCACGATCGACAACGACCAGCCCGCGCTGGCCCGCGCCCGCGCCTGGGTGCTGGAGAAACTGCCGCGCTTCATCTACGTCGAGGACTACGCCTCGCTGCCCGGCCGCCAGAACATCGCCGAGTACCTCACGCGCAAGGGCTGGGGCGAGCGCACGGCGGGCGAACGCAATTTCGAAAAGCTGTGCCAGGTGGCGGGGCTCGACCCGCAGCAGCTGCAGGACCTGCTGGCGAAGAACGACCTGGCGACGCGCAATCAGTTGGTGAACCGGGCCGGCTCGGTCGTCACGTCGGAAATCCGCCGCGTGTGGAAGGACCGCGAACTCAAGGTCCGCTTCAACCTCGATGGGCAACACCTGGAGACGCTGGTGTCCGACCCCAACGCCGCCTACGAGGTGGAAGTGAACCTCGACGAACGCAGCCGCGGCTTCCAGTGGTTCTTCTCGTTCTACGTCGCGTTCTTCGCGGACACGAAGGGCGCGGCCGATGCGATCCTGCTGCTGGACGAGCCCGGCCTGCACCTGCACGCGCATTCGCAGGCCGATCTGCTGGCGCACCTGGAGCACGATTTCGCCAACCAGATCCTCTACACCACGCACTCGCCGTTCATGGTGCCGACCCACCGGCTCGACGCGGTGCGCACGGCCCGCATGAGCGAGGCCGCCGGCACGACAGTGAGCAACAAGGCCGAGGGCGATGTGCGCACGCTGTATCCGTTGCAGGTGGCGCTGGCGCTGAGCCAGGCGAAGCCCGTGGCGCCTGTCGAGGCACCCGCCGTGACTGTCGGCGAACAGGCGGAGCGTCAGCTGGTGGAAGCGGCGGCGTAGTCGCACGCCGGGCGTCTCAGGCCGCGTACTGCATCGGGCTCACACGGCGCCAACGAGGCGCCGCATGAGCAGGCCCTTCAGGTCCCTGCGCGTGTCGCAGACGACGTGGATGTAGGCGGTGTCCAGTCGCACCTCGTAGATGATGCGGTTCATGCCTGAGATGACCTGCCGGTACTGGGCCGCGTTCAGGTCTTCCAGTTCCTCGGGAATGCGGCCTGCCTGGGGATGGGCTGCGATCATCGCGACGGATTGCTTGATCTTTGCGTAGCTCGCCGCCCAGGTGTCCGCGCCGAAGTTCTTGAGCAGGTAGCGCCTCAGGTCCTTCAGGTCGGCTTCGGCGGACCGCAGGAACACCACCTTCATGGGGCGTCTTCTTGGTCCAGATCGGCGAACACATCGTCCGCGGACCGGAATTGGCCCTGTTCGATTTCGCGGTTGCCGAGTGCCAGCACTTTCAGCAGCGCGAGGGTCGCTTCCTGCTCTTCGAAGGAGCGGACATCCATCACCACGAGCTTGGCCTCGCCGTTCTGTGTGATGACCAGAGGCTCGCGGGTGTCCGAGAGGGTCTTCACGATGTCCGCGGCATGGCTCTTGAGATAGCTGATGGGTTTGATCTGCGTGGAGAAATTCATGGGGTTCACCTGCGGTTGTCGATCGGACTGATTATGGTCTGAATTCAGTCTTTCGATGTTTCCGAGCCATCGTCCCTGAACATGTGCTCACCCGCAAAGTCCACGAACGCCCGCACCTTCGGCGACAGCTGCCGGCTCGACGGCCACAGCGCCGAGAACTGCCCCTGCCGCACGAGGTGCGCGGCCAGCACGCGCTGCAGCTCGCCGCGGCGCAGTGCGTCGCGCGCCAGGAAGTCGGGCATGTAGGCAATGCCCAGTCCTGCGACAGCGGCGCCCAGCATGGCTTCCATGTTGTTGCAGACCAGGCCCGGCGGCAGCTGGGGTGGCAGGCCGGGCAGGTCCCAGTCCTCGATCTTTCCGCCGGTCACGAACTTGTAGCGCAGGCAGCTGTGGCGGGCGAGGTCGGCCGGCACCTGCGGCACGCCGTGCCGTGCCAGGTACGCCGGCGAGGCGGCGAGCACGAAGCTGAACGGGCCGAGGCGGCGCGCCACGAGCTGTGAATCGACCAGCTCGCCGCTGCGGATCGCCACGTCAACACCCTCGGCCACCACGTCGACCAGCCGGTCGTTGAAGTCGAGGTCGAGTTCGATCTCGGGAAAGCGCGCCTTGAACGCCGGCAGGATCGGCAGCAGAAAGCGGTAGCCGATGGTCGGCAGGCTCACACGCAGGCGGCCGCGCGGCGTGGCGACGGCGTCCTGCAGCATGGCGCGCGCATCGCCGAGCTCGTCGAGGATGCGGCGGCAGCGCTCATGGAACATCGCGCCCTCGGCCGTGAGCCGCACCTGCCGCGTGGTGCGGTGGAACAGGCGCACGCCCATCTGCGCCTCGAGCCGCGCGACGTTCTTGCCCACGGCCGAGGCCGAGATGCCCAGGTCGCGGCCCGCTCGCGCAAAGCTCTGCAGGTCGGCCGCCCGCACGAAGGATTCGAGTCCGCTGAAGCTGTCCATGGGCTTGATTGGCAACCTTTGGTTGGCAGTGTGAGGAGCTGAGGGCCCATTTTCGTTTCATTGAATCCTTTTTATCTTCGCTTCACGCATTTCCCTTTTCCTTCTCCCGCGTGAAAGCCTCCCCGATGTCTTCCTCCGATTCCCACAAGGCCTGGCTGCTCGCCGCCGTCTGCCTGGCCGCGCTCGGCATGCCGCTGAGCTTCACCGGCCCGGCCGTGGTGCTGCCCGCGATCCGCGACGCGCTGGGCGGCACGCCGGTGCAGCTCAACTGGGTCACCAACGCCTTCATGCTGAGCTTCGGCGCCACGCTGATGGCGGCCGGCGCGCTGGCCGATGCGTACGGGCGCAAGCGCGTCTTCCTGCTGGGCCTGGCGGTGGTGGCGCTGAGCAGCGCGCTGCTGACGCTGGCGCCGGGCATCGTCGCCTTCGACCTCGCGCGCGCCGTGCAGGGGCTGGGTTCGGCGGCGGCCTTCGCGGCCGGCACGGCGGCGTTGGCGCAGCTGTTCGACGGGCCGGCGCGGCTGCGGGCGTTCAGCCTCATCGGCACCTCGTTCGGCGTGGGGCTGTCGTGCGGATCGATCCTCTCGGGCTGGCTGGCCGACACCGTCGGCTGGCACGCCGTGATGCTGAGCCCCGGCGCCGTGAGCCTCGTCGCGCTGTGCCTGGCCGCGCCGCGCATGCGCGAGTCGCGCAACCCGCAGGCGATGGGGCTGGACGTGCCGGGCACGCTCAGCTTCACGGCCGCGCTGAGCCTGCTCACGCTGGGCGTGCTGCAGGCGCCCGACAGCGGCTGGGGCAGCCCGTGGGTGCTCGTGGCGTTGGTCGGCGCGCTGGCCATGGGGGCGGCCTTCATCGCCATCGAGCGGCGCGTGGCGCATCCGATGCTCGACCTGTCGCTGTTCCGCTTTCCGCGCTTCGTCGGCGTGCAGCTGCTGGCCGCGGCGCCGGCCTACGGCTTTGTCGTGCTGCTGGTGCTGCTGCCGATCCGCTTCATCGGGCTCGAAGGGCGCAGCGCGCTGGAGGCGGGCGGCTTCATGTTCGCGCTGTCGGGGCCGATCCTCATCGTGCCGACGCTGGCCGCGTGGCTCGCGCACCGGTTCTCGGCGGGCGTGATCTCGGCCGTGGGGCTGCTGGTGTGCGCGGCGGGGCTCGTGTGGCTCGCCCGCTGCGCGCCGGGCACGCCCTTGCATGGGCTCGTGGGTCCGCTGCTGCTGATCGGCGCGGGCATCGGCCTGCCGTGGGGGCTGATGGACGGCCTGGCCGTGAGCGTGGTGCCGCGCGAGCGGGCGGGCATGGCGTCGGGCATCTTCAACACGGTGCGCGTCGCGGGGGAGGGCATCGCGCTGGCGCTGGTGGGGGCGGGGCTCACGGCCCTCGTGGCGCTGCAGCTGAAGGCGTCGTCGCCTCCGTCCGTGGCGGTGTCGCAGGCGGCGCAGCGCGTGGCGACGGGCGACCTGGCGCAGGCGCTGGCCTTGCTGCCGGGCATGGACCGCGCGGGGCTGCTGCACGCGTATGGCGTGGCGTTCGGGACGCTGCTCTGCGTGCTGGCTGGCGTGACGGTGCTGACGGTGGTGGTGGTGTTTGCATTCCTGCGCGGCGATGCGTCCGCGCGAGGCCACGCGGAAGCACTCGGACAGAACGCGTAAGGCGCCTCACCCCGCACCCGATGAGGTGCTTTCATGGACACGTCATGCGTCGTTGCCAGCATCCCCGCTCGATCAACAGGAGCGGAGTGCGAGATGGTGATGAACAACAGTCGACGGGTCGTGGGAGCAGCTGCCACGGTGATTGCAGGCTGCGTGATGGCCGCATGCGGTGGCGGTGGGGGCGGCGGTGTCGCGTTCCCGCCGATCGCCGTGGTGCCGCCGCCGGCGCCAGCCCCCGCGCCCGCGCCGCAGGGCAAGGCGATCGACCTCACGATCCTGCACATCGACGACCACCACTCCAACCTCGAAGCCAAGGACAAGACGCTGCAGCTGAACACGGGCGGCGGCGCGCCGGTGGCGGTCACGGTCAATGCGGCGGGCTTTCCGCGCGTCACCGCGGCGATCCAGGCGCTGGCCGCCCAGTCGCCGAACGTGCTGAAGCTGCACGCCGGCGACGCGCTCACCGGCACCCTGTACTTCAACCGCGCGGGCGCCGACGGCGAGGCCGATGCGGCGCTGATGAACACCGTGTGCTTCGACGCCTTCACGCTGGGCAACCACGAGTTCGACAAGGGCGACACCGGCCTGAAGGGCTTTCTCGACCTGCTGCGCAAGGGCAGCTGCCAGACGCCGGTGCTCAGCGCCAACGTGAACTTCGGCGCCCAATCGGCGCTGCACCCCTCGAAGGCACCCGGTTACGTGAAGCGCTCCACGGTGCTCGAACGCGGCGGCGAAAAGATCGGCCTGGTCGGCCTGACCATCGCGGGCAAGACCAAGGCCTCGTCCAGCCCCGACCCCGACACCACCTTCGAGGACGAGACCGTTGCCGCCCAGCGCGAGATCGACCTGCTGCGTGCGCAGGGCGTGAACAAGATCGTCGTCATGAGCCACATCGGCTATGAGTACGACAAGCAGGTGGCGTCGCGCCTGAGTGGCGTCGACGTCGTGGTGGGCGGCGACTCGCACACGCTCATCGGCCCCGACGCGCTCACCCGCTACGGCGTGGGCTCGCCGGCCGGTGCCTACCCCACGGCGCTGACCGACAAGGACGGCAAGAAGGTCTGCCTGGTTCACGCCTGGGAGTACAGCCAGGTGGTCGGCGAGCTGAAGGTGAGCTTCGACGAGAAGGGCGACGTCACGGCCTGCAGCGGCACGCCGCACGTGCTGATCGGCGACGACTTCCGCCTCGGCAAGCAGCCCGTCGATGCCAACCAGCGCAGCGCCATCCTGGCCGACGTGGCGGCCAGCGGCTTCCTGCGCGTGACCGCGCCCGACCCCACGGCCACCGCCGTGCTGCAGCCCTTCAAGGACAAGGTGGCGGTGTTCAACACCACGCTGGTGGCCACCGTGACCGAAGAGCTGTGCTCGCGTCGCGTGCCCGGCGGCACGGGCACCGTCGACTACTCGCGCTCCAGCGTCTCGTGCAACGCGCTGGGCAGCGTGAGCCTGCGCGGCGGCGACATCCAGCAGATGGCAGCGCAGGCCTACCTGGAGATCGGCCACAGCAAGTACGGCGGCGCCGACATCTCGCTGCAAAGCGGCGGCGGCGCGCGCATTCCGCTGGTGCCGGGCAACGTCACGGCGGCGAGCGTGATCCAGGTGCTGCCCTTCGGCAACATGCTGTTCCGCCTCGACGTCACTGGCCGCGAGGTCAAGGGCATGCTCGAAGACGGCCTGCAGGCCGTGTACGGCCCGGGCGGCTCCACCGGCCCGTACCCGTACACCGGCGGCCTGCGCTTCGACGTCGACGCCACGCAGGCCAACGGCCAGCGCGCCAGCAACATCGAGGTGCGCGCGCCCGGCACCGGCGTGTGGGGCCCGCTCGACCTGGACAAGACCTACAAGCTGTTCGTGCTGAGCTTCAACGCCAGCGGCGGCGACGGCTACAAGACGCTGGCCGCCGTGCCCGCCGCGCGGCGCCTGGACATCGGCGTGCTCGATGCCGACGTGTTCTTCAACTACATCGAGTCCAAGCCCAAGGACGTCGGCTCGGGCCTGTCGCTGTTGCAGAAGCTGCCGGTCGAGCTGTACAGCACCAAGTCGTACAAGGCGCCTTGAGTCGTGCTCAGCCCTGCGCGGTGTCTTGCTCGAAGAGACCGCGCAGCCACTGCGTGAACACCCGTACCCGCGACGACAGCTGCCGGTTCTGCGGATACAGCACCGAGACCGGCATCGGCGGCGGCGCAAAGCCCGGCAGCACCGCTTGCAGGCGCCCATCCACCAGCTCGGCCGCCACGCGGTAGCGCGGCACCTGCACCAGCCCGAGGCCCACGACGGCGGCGCCCGTGTACAGGTCGGCGCCTGTGACTGACACGGTGGCGGCCAGTTGCACGGGCCGGACCTGACCGTCGACCGTGAACTCGAGCGGCAGCGCCTTGCCCGTGCCGCTCGACACGTAGTGCACCGCGCGGTGCGAGGCCAGTGCCGCGAGGTCGACGGGCTCGCCGTGCGCCGCGAGGTAGCCGGGGCTCGCCACCGTCACCTGCGGCAGCAGCGCCACGCGCTGCGCGACCAACGACGAGTCCTGCAGCGGGCCGGCGCGCAGCACGCAGTCCACGCCTTCGCGCACCAAGTCGACCAGCCGGTCGTCCTCGCCGATGTGCAGCTGCAGGCCCGGATGGCGGGCGAGGAAAGCGGGCAGCGCCGGCACCACGAAGTGCCGCGCCAGCGTGCCCTGCAGGTTCACGCGCAACAGACCCTGGGGCGCGGCGTGGGTGAAGGCGCCCTCGGCCTCTTCCACGTCCGCCAGCAGCCGCACGCAGCGCTGGTAGTGGGCCTCGCCGTCCTGCGTGAGGCGCACCGTGCGCGTGGTGCGCTCGAGCAGCCGGGCGCCCAGGCGCGATTCGAGCCGCTGGATCAGCGTAGTGAGGGTGGCGCGCGGAATCTGCAGGTCGTCCGAGGCCTGCGTGAAGCTCTGGCGCTCGGCGATGCGCACGAAGGCCTGCATTTCCTGGAAGCGGTCCATGGGGTCGCCCTTCGCGCCTATTGTTTAAGTAAATGGAATTTTATTGACGAATTGGTGCTGATTATCTTTTGGATGGAATGGCCGACCATTCGCTTCATTCACTCACCACCCCTAGGAATCGCGCCATGAACACCACCGCCACTTCTGCTTCGCTGCCCACCCGCGTCGCCCTTGTCACCGGCGCCTCGCGCGGCATCGGCGCCGCCATCGCCCGCCGGCTCGCCGCCGACGGTTTCGCTGTCGCCGTCAACTACGCCGCGGGCGCCGCGCCCGCCGAAGCGCTGGTCGCCGAACTGAAGGCCAACGGCGCCCGTGCCCTCGCGGTGCAGGCCGATGTGGCGAACGCTGAAGCGGTGCGCGCCATGTTCGACACCGTCGAAGCGCAGCTCGGCCCGGTCGACGTGCTGGTCAACAACGCCGGCGTGCTCCAGACCGCGCCGCTGGCCGCGCACAGCGACGCGCTCTACGACCACACCTTCGACATCAACGTGCGCGGCACCTTCAACACCCTGCGCGAGGCCGCGACCCGCCTCGCCGAGGGCGGGCGCATCGTCAACTTCTCGAGCACCACGCTCGCGCTGCACATGCCCGGCTACGCGATCTACAACGCCACCAAGGCGGCGGTCGAGGCCTTCACGCATGTCTTCGCCAAGGAACTGCGCGGCCGACGCATCACGGTGAACGCCGTGGCGCCGGGCCCGGTCGCCACCTCGCTGTTCCTGGACGGCAAGACCGACGAACAGATCCAGGCCTTCGCCCAGATGCCGCCGCTGCAGCGCCTGGGCCAGCCGGAAGACATCGCCTCGGTGGTGTCGTTCCTGGCGGGGCCGGACGCGGGATGGGTCAACGGGCAGGTGCTGCGGGCCAACGGCGGCGTGGCCTGAGCGGTGGCCTCCCACGACATCCACGGAGCACGCACCATGCATCCGCCTTCACCTCCTGCGGCCACCCCGCGCTTCTTCAGCCTCGCCTACGCGACGTTCACGGCCGCCGCTGCGGTGGTGGCCGCTGCCGCTTCGGCGATGGCGCTCGTGCTCGAACTGCCCGTGTGGGCGATGTTCGTCGGCTGGGTGGCGTTCTACACCCGCGGCGCGACCGCACGCGACGGCGTGTTCAACCTCGTCTGCGTGAGCCTGGGCCTGCTGATCGGCAAGGGCGCGGCGCTGGCCATCGCCGCGCTGGCCCCGATCGCGGGCGCCGCGGCGCTGCCGGTGGTGGTGCTGTTCGTGGCGCTCCTCGTGGTGTCGATGCGCAGCGTGCCGCGACTGAACAACCTGCTGTGCTACTTCCTCGGGCTGATCGCGTTCTTCGCGGTCCACCAGCCCCCTTCGCTGTCGCTGTTCGCCACGCTGGCCGGCGCGGCGGCACTCGGATCGATGGCGGCGTGGGTGGCCCACCTGCTGCAGCGCCGCGTGCACTGACCACCGGACTTTCCTTTCTTCCCTCTCACCTTCATTCAAGGGGTTCCCTCATGCAATCCGTCATCCTCGTCACTGGCGCCGGCTCCGGCATCGGCAAGCTCAGCGCGCAGGCGCTCGCCGAAGCGGGCCACATCGTCTATGCCTCCATGCGCGACATTGCGGGCCGCAACAAGGCGCGCGCAGCCGAGCTGCGCGCGCTGGCTGCGGCCCAGGGGCTTCAGCTGCATCCGCTCGAACTCGATGTGCTGTCGCAGGCCTCCGCCGATGCCGCCGCGGCGACCATCGTCCAGGCGCAGGGCCGCCTCGATGTGGTGATGCAGAACGCGGGCCATCTCGTGGTCGGGCCGACCGAGGCCTTCACGCCGGAAGACATCGCCCAGGTGTTCGACACCAACGTGCTCGGCGCCCAGCGCGTGAACCGCGCGGTGCTGCCGTACCTGCGCCAGCAGGAGTCGGGGCTGATGCTGTGGATCAGCAGCACGACCACCAAGGGCGGCTTTCCGCCGTTCATGGGCCCGTACGGCGCGGCCAAGGCGGCCATGGATTCGCTGGCGGTGACGCTGGCCTACGAGATCGCGCGCTTCGGCATCGAGACCTCGATCGTCGTGCCGGGCGCGTTCACGCGGGGCACCGATCACTTTCCGAGCGCGGGCAAGCCCTCCGATGCGGCGACCGCCGCCGCCTACGGCCGCTACGACGGCGTGATGGACCGCATCGGCGAGCGCCTGTCCGCGCTCACGCCCGAGCACGCCGATCCGCAGGCCGTGGCCGACGACATCGTGCGCATCGTGGGCCTGCCGGCCGGCACGCGGCCGATGCGTTCGCTGATCGACTTCGTGGGCGACGGTGCGGCCGAGGTCTTCGAGGTGTCGGAGCGCGTGCGCATCGACTTCGCCCGCCGCATCGGCATGGGCGACCTGCTCGAGGCGAAGGTGCGGCGCTGAGCGGGGCGCTGTCAAGAAAGGCGGTGGTTCTTCCTGTCCAATAGCGGCATGGAACATTCACCGAACGACGTGACAGAGCGCCTGAACGACCTCGAGATCAAGTCGAGCTATGCCGAAGACCTGCTCGAGCAGCTGAACATGACGATCTACCGGCAACAGCAACAGATCGACAGCCTGATCCTGCAGGTCGCGCAACTCAGGCTGCAAAGCCAGAACGCAGGGCAGGATGGGGGCGCGCGCAACCTGCGCGATGAACTCCCGCCCCACTACTGAGGACTTGCGGTTAGCCGTGCGCGTGCCAGAGCACGGCAAAGAAATGGCAGGTGCTGCCCGCGAGCACGAACAGGTGCCACACCGAATGCGCGTAGCGCACCTTGTTGTCGAACAGGAACACCACGGCCCCGGCCGTATAGAACAGCCCGCCGGCCACGAGCCAGGCCAGCCCCGCCGATGACATGCGCTCGTACAGCGGCACCGCCGCCATCAGCGCCATCCAGCCCATCGCCACGTACAGGCCGGTGGACCACAGCGGGTGCTGCAGGCGGTTGAACAGCTTGGCGCTCACGCCCAGCACGGCGGCGGCGGTGATGGCGCCGAACAGCGTCCAGCCCCAGGGCCCGCGCAGCACGCCGAACAGGAAGGGCATGTAGCTGCCCGCAATGAACAGGTAGATGGCCGCGTGGTCGAGCCGGTTGAACCAGGCCTTGGCGCGGCCGATGGGCAGCGCGTGGTACAGCGTGGAGATCAGGTACAGCACGATGGCCGTGCCCGCGAAGAGCGAGGCGCCCACCACGGCCGCGGCCTGGCCCTTCTGGGCGGCGCTGTAGACCAGGATCGGCAGCGAGGCGATCGCCAGCAACAGGCCCAGGCCGTGGCTCAGGGCGTTGAAGAGCTCTTCCATCGCGGTCTGGTCGCGCGCGGCGGACGCCTGCTTTTTCTGCAGATCGGTGGAACGGGCGGGCTGCAGCTGCAGCGGCGGGCTATTCGTCATCAGGAACAGAGCCTCCGGGATCGGTGTTGGTTCCGCAAGAATTCGCGAAACCGGCAGATCATGTTACTTGACCTGCTGTTTGCCGAGTTTGCGTGCCAATGTGCGCCGATGCATGCCGAGCCGGCGCGCGGTTTCCGAGATGTTGAAGCCGGTCTCGGCCAGCATTTCGTGGATGCGCTCCCACTCCAGCGTCTTGATCGAGGTGGAACGGTTGGTCAGTTCGACCTCGGTGGTGCCGGTGGCGCGGCCGAAGGCGGCCTCGATGTCGTCGGTGTTCGAGGGCTTGGCCAGGTAGTGGCAGGCGCCGAGCTTGATGGCCTCGACGGCGGTGGCGATGCTTGCGAAGCCGGTGAGCACCACGATCAGCATCTCGGCGTCGTGCCGGTGCAGCATCTGCACGCAGGCCAGGCCCGAGGCCTCGCCGTTGAGCTTCAGGTCGACCACGGCGTAGCCGGGCGAGGGGCCGTCGCCTTCCTCGAGCAGCGCTTCCACCTCCTCGAGGTTGCGCGCATGCACCACCACGTAGCCGCGCCGCTCGAAGGAACGCGCGAGCGTGCGCGCGAAGGCCTCGTCGTCCTCGACGATGAGCAGCTGGCGGACTTCGGCGGTGTCGGGGGTGTGGGTCATGGGCTGCTCGGGGCTTGGGGGGCGGCGGTGTCCTCGTCCTCTTCGAGCACGATGGCCGCCAGCGGCAGCGTGATGGTCACGATGGCGCCGCCCTCGGGGCGGTTGCGCACGGCGACGCGTCCGCCCAGCGTGCGCGCCACGTTCACGACCAGGAACAGGCCCAGCCCGCCGCCGGGGCGGCCCTTGCTCGACTGGTAGGGCTTGCCGAACTCCGCGAGGATGGCCGGCATGAAGCCGGGGCCCGCGTCGGTGACGGTGATGGTGAGCGCGTCGGCGTCGTGCGTGGCTTCCAGGCGCAGCCAGTGGGGCGAGGCCTCGAGCGCGTTGTCGAGCACGTTGCACACCATCTGCTTGATGGCCGAGTCGGACACCATGGGCAGGTCCTGGCCGAACAGGTTCTCGTAGTCGAACTCCTCGACCGGGCGCGTGGTGCGCCATTCTTCGACGAGATCGTCCAGGAAGGTGCGCACGGTGGTCTCCTCGGACGACTCGCCGCGCGTCTCGCCGGCCGACAGCAGGATGCCGCTCACGATGCTCTTGCAGCGCTGGATCTGCACTTCCATCTCGGCCACTTCCTGCAGCAGCTCGGGGTCGGAGCTGAAGTGCGGCAGCCGGCGCCAGTCGCCCAGGATCACGGCCAGCGTGGCCAGCGGCGTGCCCAGCTCGTGCGCTGCGCCCGAGGCCAGCAGGCCCATGCGCACGATGTGTTCCTCTTCGGAGGCGCGCTGGCGCAGGTCGGCCAGGCGCGCGTCGCGCACGCGCAGGTTGCGGCTGATGCGGGTGATGAAGACCACCAGCAGCGCGGCGTTGAGCGCAAAGCACACCAGCATGCCCTGCACGTAGGGGCTCCACAGGCCGCGGTCGTGGTCCAGCGGCAGCGGCAGCGGGCGCGAGAACAGCGCCAGGCCAGCGAAGCACAGGCCGGTGATGACCACGATGGTCCAGGTCGACCAGGCCTTGAGCAGCACCGCGCCCAGGATCACCTGCAGCAGGTACAGAAAGACGAAGGGGTTGGTGGCGCCGCCGCTGAGGTACAGCTGGGCCGTGAGCGTGGCCACGTCGACCAGCAGCGCGACGAACAGCTCTTCGTTGGTCACACGGCCATGGATGCGCAGGCGCAGCAGGCTCACCATGTTGAACAGCGCGAGGCAGGTGAGCACCTGCAGCATGTGGTTCAGCGGCAGGCGGATGCCGAAGCCGTAGTGCACCACGAGGATGGTGGCCACCTGCCCGACCACGGCGAACCAGCGCAGCTGGATCAGCTGCTGCATGTTCTGGTGGCCGATGGCGTTGTCCAGGCTGGCGACGCCCGCGCGCGGGGCGTGCAACTCGCCGGCCACCGCGACGAGCTTGTCAGTCGCGGCGGGCATCGGCGGGGTCGGGGCGTGCGGCGTCGGCATGCGGTGCATTTTCGCCGCTACCGTCTTGCGATGCCCGCCGGCGCCGGTCGTCGCGCCACACGAACCCGTAGGCGCCGAGCACCATCAGCGCCAGCCCGTACCAGGTGAGTGCGTAGACGAGGTGGCTGTTGGGAAAGGCGACGACCGTCAGGCCGCCCGCCGGCCACGTGGGCGCGGCCTGTGCGGGCGCGGGCCCGGCCTCGGCGTCGACGAAGTAGGGCGCCACGTCGGCCAGGCCGCGCGCGGCGGCAATGGCCTGCACGTCGCGCGAGAACCAGCGGTCGGCCGCGGGGTCGTTCGTGCGCAGGAAACCGCCCTTGGGCTCGGTCAGGCGCAGCAGGCCGGCCACGGTGGTGTCGCCCTGGGGCTCGGGGGCGGTGCGCGCCGCGCGTTCACGCGCTTCAGGCGGCACGAAGCCGCGGTTGACGAGCACGACGCTGCCGTCGGCGGTGCGCAGCGGGGTCAGCACCCAGAAGCCGGCACCGAGCCGGGTGCTGGCCTGAACCAGCGCTTCCTTGTCATGGAGGAACGTGCCGTGAAGGCGCACGTGCCGGTATTCGTCGTTGGCCGCGTTGACCGTGGGCCATTCGGATCGCGCCGGCGCGTCGGCGGCCGGGGCGTGCACGCGCTGGTCGACGCGGGCGATGAGATCGAGCTTCCAGGCCCTGCGCTCGACCTGCCAGGTGCCGAGCGCAAGAAAGCCGGCAAAGGCCAGGAGGGCGCAGACCGCCAGCGCCGCACGCGTGACAACGGAGCGCGGGCGGGCGGCCGGGGCCATCAGGGCATGTTCTTCATGTCGTGGACCATGGCCGGCATCATGTTGGTGTTCATGTGATACATGACCCACAGCGAGCCGGCCAGCGTGATGACCACGAGCACCAGCGTGAAGATCAGCGCCAGCATGTTCCAGCCGCCTTCGGACTTGGCGTCCATGTGCAGGAAGTACACCATGTGGACCACGATCTGCACCACGGCGAAGCCGAGGATGACGAGGGCGGTGGTGCTCGGGTTGGCGATCACCTTGCCCATCACGAGCCAGAACGGGATCGCGGTCAGGATCACGGCCAGCACGAAGCCGGTCATGTAGCCCTTGAAGGTGCTGTGGCTCACGGGGCCGTCGTCGTGGTGGTCGCCGTGACCGTGGCTGTCGTGTGCACCGTGGCCGTGTGCGGCGGTGGCGGTGTGTGCGGGGGCGCTCATGCCATCGATCCCATGAGGTAGACAAAGGTGAAGACGCCGATCCACACGACGTCCAGGAAGTGCCAGAACATCGACAGGCACATCAGGCGGCGGCGGTTGGCGGCGGTGAAGCCGTGCTTGGGCAGCTGGACCATCAGCACGACCAGCCAGATGATGCCGAAGCTCACGTGCAGGCCGTGCGTGCCCACCAGCGCGAAGAACGACGACAGGAACGCGCTGCGCTGCGGGCCGGCGCCTTCGTGCAGCAGGTGCGCGAACTCGTACAGCTCCAGGCCGATGAAGCCCAGGCCGAGCAGGCCGGTGATGCCCAGCCACAGCAGCACGCCGCCCATGCGCTTGCGCTGCATCTCGAGCATGGCGAAGCCGTAGGTGATCGACGACAGCAGCAGCAGCGAGGTGTTCATCGCCACCAGCGGCAGGTCGAACAGGTCGGCGCCCGAGGGGCCGGCCGCGTAGCTGCGGCCCAGCACGCCGTACACCGCGAACAGGCAGGCGAAGATGAGGCAGTCGCTCATCAGGTAGAGCCAGAAGCCCAGCAGCGTGCCGTTCTCGGGGTGGTGGTCCTCGTTGCGGACGTGGAACAGGTCGAACGCCGGTGCGTTCGCGTTCCGGGAGGGGAGGGCGGTGGTATCAGACATGGGCGGTGGCCAAGAGGCGCGTGCGTGCTTCTTCGGTGCGAACGACTTCTTCCGCGGGGATGTAGTAGTCGCGCTTGTAGTTGAAGGTGTGGGCGATGATCGCGACCAGCATGGCCACGAAGCCGATGCCGGCCACGAGCCACATCTGCCAGATCAGCGCAAAGCCGCACACCGCGCTCAGCGCCGCGATGATGAAGCCGGCGGCCGTGTTCTTGGGCATGTGCACGGGGCTGAAGCCGTCCAGCGGACGCTGGTAGCCGCGGGCCTTCATGTCGGTCCAGGCGTCGTTGTCATGCACGCGCGGCGTGAACGCGAAGTTGTAGGCCGGCGGCGGCGACGAGGTCGACCACTCCAGCGTGCGGCCGTTCCACGGGTCGCCCGTGGTGTCGCGCAGCGAGTCGCGGCGAATGAAGCTCACCACCAGCTGGATCAGGAACGAGGCGATGCCCAGGGCGATCAGCACGGCGCCGACGGCGGCGACCTGGAACCAGATCTGCAGCGACATGTCCTGGAAGTGGCTCATGCGGCGGGTGACGCCCATCAGGCCCAGGATGTACAGCGGCATGAAGGCCATCCAGAAGCCGACGATCCAGAACCAGAACGAGCACTTGCCCCAGAACGGGTCCAGCTTGTAGCCGAAGGCCTTGGGGAACCAGTAGGTGATGCCCGCCAGCATGCCGAACAGCACGCCGCCAATGATCACGTTGTGGAAGTGGGCGATCAGGAACAGGCTGTTGTGCAGCACGAAGTCGGCCGGGGGCACGGCCAGCAGCACGCCGGTCATGCCGCCGATCACGAAGGTGATCATGAAGCCGATGGTCCACATCATGGGCAGCTCGAAACGGATGCGGCCGCGGTACATGGTGAAGAGCCAGTTGAAGATCTTCGCGCCCGTGGGGATCGAGATGATCATCGTCGTGATGCCGAAGAACGAGTTCACGCTGGCGCCGGAGCCCATGGTGAAGAAGTGGTGCAGCCACACGAGGTACGACAGGATCGTGATCACGACCGTGGCGTACACCATCGAGGCGTAGCCGAACAGGCGCTTGCCCGAGAAGGTGGAGACCACTTCCGAGAAGATGCCGAAGGCCGGCAGGATCAGGATGTACACCTCGGGGTGGCCCCAGATCCAGATCAGGTTCACGTACATCATGGCGTTGCCGCCCATGTCGTTCGTGAAGAAGTTGGTGCCGACATAACGGTCCAGCGACAGCAGGGCCAGCACGGCCGTGAGCACCGGGAAGGCGGCCACGATCAGCACGTTGGTGCACAGGGCGGTCCAGGTGAAGACGGGCATCTTCATCATGGTCATGCCGGGCGCGCGCATCTTCACGATGGTGGCCAGCAGGTTCACGCCTGAGAGCAGTGTGCCGACCCCCGCGATCTGCAAGGACCAGATGTAGTAATCGACCCCCACGTCAGGGCTGAAGAGGATGCCCGACAGCGGCGGGTACGCCAGCCAGCCGGTCTTGGCGAACTCGCCCACGAACAGCGAGGCCATCACGAGGCCGGCGCCGAAGGTCGTCATCCAGAAGCTGAAGTTGTTCAGGAACGGGAAGGCCACGTCGCGCGCGCCGATCTGCAGCGGCACCACGAAGTTCATGAGGCCCGTGACCAGCGGCATCGCCACGAAAAAGATCATGATCACGCCGTGGGCGGTGAAGATCTGGTCGTAGTGGTGCGGCGGCAGAAAGCCCGCGTTGTCGCCGAAGGCGACGGCCTGCTGGGCCCGCATCATCAGTGCGTCGGCGAAGCCGCGCAGCAGCATCACCAGGCCCAGGATGATGTACATGATGCCGATCTTCTTGTGGTCGATGCTGGTGATCCAGTCGCGCCACAAGGTGCCCCACAGCTTGAAGTAGGTCACGGCGCCCAGCAGCGCCAGGCCGCCCAGGATCACGGCCGCGAAGGTCACGAGCAGGATGGGCTCGTGAAGGGGAATCGCCTCCCAGGAGAGGCGGCCGAAGACGAGCTTCGTCAGGTCTAGGTTCTGCAACATCTTAGTCTTCGGTGGTGCACATCGCGGTGACGTACTTGCGCTTGGGCGTGTCGAGGGAGTCGGCCTGCCAGGCCTGCTTGGTGGCGACGTTGAAGGCGCCGGGCTTGCCCAGGCCGCCGTCAGCGTCGATGGCCATCATTTCCTTCATGCACATCTTGTTGCGGTCGACGCACAGGTTCAGGATGGCGTCGTACAGGGCCGGGTCGACCGCGGCGTAGTGGCGCACGGGCTCGCGCTCGCTCGGCACTTCGAGCTTCTTGTACTGCTCGCGGGTCAGTTCGCCCTCTTTGCCGGTCTTGACCTTGGCCACCCACTGGTCGAAGCCGTCATGGCTCAGGCCGTGGAACTTGAAGCGCATGCCCGAGAAGCCCGCGCCGCTGTAGTTGGCGGAGAAGCCGTCGAATTCGCCCGGCTTGTTGATCACCGCATGCAGCTTGGTCTCCATGCCCGGCATGGCATAGATCTGGCCGGCCAGCGCGGGGATGAAGAAGGAGTTCATGACCGACGAGGCCGTGATCTTGAAGCTGATCGGGCGGTCCACCGGGGCGGCCAGCTCGTTCACCGTGGCGATGCCCTGCTCGGGGTAGATGAAGAGCCACTTCCAGTCCAGCGCCACCACCTCGACCACCAGCGGCTTGGTTTCGGCGGGAATCGGGCGTTGCGCGTCCAGGCGGCTCAGCGGGCGGTACGGGTCCAGCGTGTGGGTGCTGATCCAGGTGATCGCGCCCAGCGCGATGATGATCAGCAGCGGCGCGGCCCAGATCGCCAGCTCGAGCTGCGTGGAGTGGTCCCAGTCGGGGCTGTAGGTGGCCTCCTTGTTCGACTGGCGATAGCGCCAGGCAAAGAAGATGGTCAGGGCGATCACCGGAATGATGATGATCAGCATCAGCACCGTGGAGACGACGATCAGGCGTCCCTGCTGGTTGGCGATGTCGCCGGAGGGGTTCAACAGCACCGTGTTGCAGCCCGCCAGGAAAATGGCGGAAAGCAGCAGAAGTGCTCGGCGAAGGGTCTTGAGGATGTGCATGCCGGGAGAGGAAAGTGCGAAGGCCGCGCAAAAATGACCCTGCAATCTACGCCGCCCAAGGGATTCCGCCTATTGGACGTTTTGTCCTATGGCGGTAAACGCAATTCGGTGAGACGCTACAGGGTGTCCAGAATTTCCCCTGTGTCGTGCCCCGGCATGACACCCGAATTACAGCCAGCCAGCTAGCAAGATGACGACGTCCAGCATCAGTCCACCAGGCGCCCAGCCTGTGTCGCACCCGACCGAAGGCGGCGCCCGCGCCGCAGACGCCGACCATTCGCACATCGCCCCGGGCGAGATCGCGGTCGGCGTGGTCATCGGCCGCGCCTCCGAGTATTTCGACTTCTTCGTCTACGGCATCGCCTCGGTGCTGGTGTTCCCGGCGGTGTTCTTCCCCTTCGAGCAGCGCCTGGAAGGCGTGCTCTGGGCCTTCGTGATCTTCTCGTTCGCCTTCATCGCGCGCCCCTTCGGCACCGTGATCTCGATGGCGATCCAGCGGCGCTTCGGGCGCGAGACGAAACTGACCATCGCGCTGTTCCTGCTGGGCACCTCGACCGCCGGCATCGCCTTCCTGCCGGGCTACGCGAGCATCGGCTTCACGGCCATCGTGCTGCTGTCGATCTTCCGCTTTGCCCAGGGCCTGGCGCTGGGCGGCTCGTGGGACGGCCTGCCGTCGCTGCTGGCGCTGAACGCACCGCCCAACAAGCGCGGCTGGTACGCCATGCTGGGCCAGCTGGGCGCACCGCTGGGCTTCTTCCTGGCCAGCGCGCTGTTCGCGTACCTGTATTCCAGCCTGCCGTTGGCCGACTTCCTCGACTGGGGCTGGCGCTACACCTTCTACGTGGCCTTCGCCATCAACGTGGTGGCGCTGTTCGCGCGCCTGCGCCTGGTGGCCACCGACGAGTACGCGCGCCTGCTCGAAGAGCGCGAGCTGCAGCCCACCAGCGTGGTCGAGCTGACCCGTTCGCAGGGTGCCAACCTGCTGATCGGCGCGTTCGCCGCGTTGGCCAGCTACGCGCTGTTCCACCTGATCACGGTGTTCCCGCTGTCGTGGATCTCGCTGTACTCCGACCAGTCGATCACCGAGTTCCTGATCGTGCAGATGGTCGGCGCGGTGTTCGGCGCCATCGGCATCGTGGCCTCGGGCCTGATCGCCGACCGCATCGGCCGTCGCTTCACGCTCGGCGGCCTGGCCGCCATGATCGCCGTGTTCAGCGGCTTTGCGCCCACGCTGCTCGACGGCGGACGCATCGGCCAGGACATCTTCATCGTGCTGGGCTTTGCGCTCCTGGGCCTGTCGTACGGCCAGGCGGCCGGCGCCGTGACCTCCAACTTCGCGCCCAAGTACCGCTACGTGGGCGCGGCCCTCACGGCCGACCTGGCCTGGCTCATCGGCGCGGCCTTTGCCCCGCTGGTCGCCCTGGGCCTTTCAGCGCACTTCGGCCTGGCCTTCGTGAGCATCTACCTGCTGTCGGGCGCGCTTGGCACGCTGGCGGCGCTGGGGCTGAACCGGGCGCTGGCGCGGGACTGACCGGCGTTGCCGCTGTGTTTGCAAAGAAGGGGCCGATGGCCCCTTTTTTCATGGCCTCTGCGTCGCTCGCTTAGGATTCGCCTCGATGTTCACCGCCGCCATTTTTGACATGGATGGGCTGCTGATCGATTCGGAGCGCCCCATCATGGCCGCCTGGATCGCCGCGGCCCGCACGCTCGATGTCGAGCTTTCGCACGCCCAGTACCTGCAATGCGTGGGGCTGGCCATGAGCGAATCGAAGCAGATCCTTGCCGCGCTGCTCGGCGGCCCCGCCGCCTACCAGCACGCGGCGACGCAGGTGACCGCCGCGCTGCAGCTGGAACGCGCCGACGGCGACGCCCGCCCGCTCTTTCCCATCAAGCCCGGCGCGGCCGAGCTGCTCGCCGCCTTGCGCGGACGCGGCACGCGCTGCGCGGTCGCCTCGTCGTCCACGCGCGGCCAGATCGCGGCCTGCCTGGGCAGCCTTGATGTGCTCCACCACTTCGAGGCCTTCGCGGGCGGCGACGAAGTGGCGCGCGCCAAGCCCGATCCGGCGCTGTACCGCCTCGCGGCCGAGCGCCTGGGCGTGGACCCTGCCGATTGCGTCGCCTTCGAAGACAGCGAGAACGGCGCCAAGGCCGCGCTGGCCGCCGGCATGTGCGTGGTGGTGGTGCCCGACCTCAAGCACCCGCCCGAGGCGATCGTCGCTCAGGCCTTCCAGGTGCTCGATTCGCTGCACGACGCGATGCCGCACGTGCCGCGCTGGTTTCCCTGACGAAGTCAGGGCCCGTGTTCAGTTCAGTTCAGAGCACTTCGTCCCGCAGCTGCGGGAACACCTTCGACACCTTGGCCAGCAGGTAGTCGCCGTAGCGGCCGCTGAAGGCGTGCACGTTCGCGCGGTCCCAGCGCTCGGCGCTGTCGTCGAGCGCGTCGGCACCGGCCAGGCCCTCGATGCGCTGCACGCGGGCCTCGAAGTTCGGGTCGAAGAACAGCGGGAACGACAGCCGGTCGCGGCCCGAGGTGTTGCGCTTCACGCGGTGCGGCGTCGACTTGTAGAGCCCGCCGGTCATGCGGTCGAGCATGTCGCCGATGTTGCAGACGAAGGCGCCGGGCACCGGCGGCGCGTCGATCCAGCCGCCCGGCGTGTGCACCGCGAGGCCGCCCACGGTGTCCTGGTGCAGGATCGTGAGCAGGCCGTAGTCGGTGTGCTCGCCCACGCCCCATTGCACGTCCAGCCCTTCGGGCACGGCCTGCGTCGGGTAGTTGAAGAGGCGGAACAGGATCAGCGGGTCGGCCGTGTAGCGTTCGGCGAAATAGGAAGCGGGCAGGCCGAGGCTCAGCGCGATGCCTTCCATGAGCCGGTGACCCAGCTGCGTGACGACGTCCATGTACGCGAGGATGGTCTCGCGAAAGTCCGGCACGTCGGGAAAGAGATTCGGCCCGTGCACCGGCGTCTTCGCCAGCACCAGCGGGTGGTCGGCGGGCAGTTCGGTGCCCAGGTACAGGCCTTCCTTCCAGTCGGGGCGGCCCGAGGTCAGCTCGCCGCCGCGCGGGAAGAAGCCGCGCCAGGCACGGCCGCCCAGGGCCATGCGCCATTGCATCTTGGTTTCTTCGGGCAGGTCGAAGAACTGGTGGCTCAGGTCTTCGAGCCGCTGGATCAGCGCGGCGTCGACGCCGTGGCCCGTGACATAGAAGAAGCCGTGCGCGCGGCAGGCGTCGCCGATCTGCGCCGCCACGCGTGCGCGTTCGGGCGTGCCGGCCACCAGCGGGGCGACGTCGATGAGGGGGAGGGAGGAGTCGGTCATGCGTCTCTCGAAAAAGGCGAACGGATGTCGGACAGGAACTGCTGCGCACGCGGGTGCTGCGGGCGGTTGAAGAAATCGTCGGGCGTGGCGCGTTCGAGCACCTGGCCCTGGTCCATGAAGAGCACGCGGTCGGCCACCTCGCGCGCGAAGCCCATCTCGTGCGTGACGCACACCATGGTCATGCCGTCGCGTGTGAGGTCGCGCATCACCAGCAGCACCTCGCCGACCATCTCGGGGTCGAGCGCGCTGGTGGGCTCGTCGAACAGCATCAGCGGCGGCTTCATGGCGAGCGCGCGCGCAATGGCTACGCGCTGCTGCTGGCCGCCCGACAGCTCGCCGGGCCACGCATTGGCCTTGTTGGCAAGGCCCACGCGCTCCAGCAGCGCCATCGCGCGCGCGTCGGCCTCCTTGCGCGACAGGCCGTGCAACTGCATCGGCGCCATGGTGCAGTTCTGCAGCACGCTCAGGTGCGGGAACAGGTTGAACTGCTGGAACACGAAGCCGATGCGCGAGCGGAACGCGTTCACGTCCAGGCCCGGCGCGTGGATGTCCTGCCCGTCGAGCGTGATGCGGCCCGACTGGATCGGCTCCAGCCGGTTGAAGGTGCGGATCAGCGTCGACTTGCCCGAGCCCGAGGGCCCGCACACCACGACCACCTCGCCCTTGTGGATGGTCTCGGTCACGTCGACCAGTGCGTGGTAGCTGCCGTACCACTTGTTGACTTGTTGGAGTTCGATCATGCGGGCACCTTGATAGGCGCGGCGGGAAGGCCGCGGCGGGCGAGCCGGCGCTCCAGCCAGTAGGCGAAGCGCGAGAGGCCGAAGCACAGGATGAAGTAGGTCAGGCCCAGAATCAGGTAGATCTGCGCCGGCTTGGTGAACACCTGCGTGTTGATCTGCGTGGCGATGAACGACACCTCGGCCAGCCCGATGATGTAGCCCAGCGAGGTCTCCTTGATGGTCGAGACGAACTGGTTCACCAGTGAGGGCAGCATGCTGCGCAGCGCCTGCGGCAGCACCACGAGGCGCATCGCGCCGAAGTAGCTCAGGCCGAGCGCGCGCGCGGTTTCCATCTGCCCGCGCGGCAGGCCCTGGATGCCGGCGCGCACGATCTCGGCGAGGTAGGCGGCATCGAAGATCACGAGCGCGATCAGCATGGTGGTGAACTGGTCGGTCTTCACGCCCGTGACGCTGGGCAGGAAGAAGTAGGCCCAGAAGATCACCATCAACAGCGGCAGGCCGCGCACCACGAACACCAGCGCCGTGACGGGCCAGCGCACGCAGCGCCACGGGCTCACGCGCGCCAGGCCGAGCACGATGCCCAGCGGCAGCGCGAGCACCAGCCCGCACGAGGCCAGCAGCAGCGTGAGCACCAGGCCGCCGAGCGGGCCGTTGGGATACTGCCCAATGAGAAAGTAGACCCAGTAGTCGTTGATGATTTCGAGCATCAGCGCACCGCCTTCAGATCGTCCGCACCGGGAAGCGGTGGTGGTACCAGGTGGCGAGCCCGGTGATGGCCAGCGACACCGTCAGGTACGCCGCGCTCGCGAACGCGAACGACTCGAAGCTGCGGAAGGTCGCGCTTTCCACCTGCCCCGCTTGGTACATCAGCTCGGCCACGCCGATCACCGTGGCGATCGAGGTGTTCTTCCACAGGCTCAGCGTCTGCGAGATGAGCGGCGGCACGGTCACGCGCAGCGCCTGCGGCAGCACCACGCGGCGCATGGTGGCCAGGAAGCTGAAGCCCAGCGCGCGGCCGGCCTCGAACTGCACGGCCGGGATCGAGCGGATGCCGCTGCGGATGTCCTCCGCCATGAAGGCGGCCGTGTACAGCGACAGCGCCACGATCGCGCTGTAGGCCTCGATGTGGCCTTCATAGAGCCAGGTCTTCAGGCCTTCGGGCAGCAGCTCGGGCGCGCCGAAATACCAGAACAGCATGTGGGCCAGCAGCGGGATGTTGCGGATCGATTCCACGTACGCAAAGCCGAGCCAGCGCAGCGGCGCCAGCGGCGAGAGCCGCAGCAGCGCCACCACCAGCGCCAGCGGCAGCGCGAAGACGAGCGAGACCGCGAGCAGCTGCAGCGACAGCCACAGGCCCGCGACCAGCATGTCGTGGTACTGGCCGGTCAGCAGCAGCGAATAGTCGAACAGGGGCATGGGAAACGGGAGGCACGGCGAAAGGCGCCGGGGCGCACATGGTACGCATGCGCGCCGTGCCGCTCAAAAGCGAAGGGCGGGTCGCATGGCGGCCCGCCCCTGGTGTGCCGAGCGCGCGGGCTCAGTCGATCTTGTCGGTCTCGAGCTTGAAGTCGCGCGTCTGGAAGCCCGACGCCGTGTTCGGGCCGTACCACTTGATGAAGATCTTCTGCGCTTCACCCGACTTCTCGAGCTCGCGCAGCGTGTCGTCCACCACGGTCTTCAGGCCGCTCTCGCCCTTCTTGATGCCGATGGCCAGCGACTCGGTGCTCAGGTTCTGCTTGAGCACCACGTACTGCGCCTTCTGCGGGCCCAGCTTGGCGTAGCTGCGCAGCAGCGCGGCCTCGTCGTCCACGTAGCCCACGCCCTTGCCCTGCTGCAGCGCCTGGAAGGCTTGCTGGCTGGTGTCGAAGGTCACGACCTCGGCGGTGGGTACGGCCTTGCGGATGTTGGGCTCCTGCGTGCCGCCGCGGATGGTCAGCACCTTCTTGCCGCCGAGCTGCGGCACCTCGGTGATGCCACTGGTCTTCTTCACGATGGCCTTCTGGCCGGTGACGAAGGTGGTGAGCGAGAAATCGATCTGCGCCTCGCGCTCCTTGTTGTGCGTGAGGCCGGCGGCCACCAGGTCCACGTGGCCCTGCTGCAGCTCGGGAATGCGCGCGGCCACGGCGATCTGCT
This sequence comes from Variovorax sp. GW821-FHT09D04, assembly GCF_059416405.1. Lineage (NCBI taxonomy): Bacteria > Pseudomonadati > Pseudomonadota > Betaproteobacteria > Burkholderiales > Comamonadaceae > Variovorax > Variovorax sp. GW821-FHT09D04. The sequence goes on along the minus strand of NZ_JBWKPA010000005.1, from coordinate 244,777 downwards.
TGAGCACCGGCTTCACGCCGATCTTCTTGGCGATGGCGTTCACCAGGTCGACCTCGTAGCCGACGATCTGGCGCGTCTTCGGATCGATGAAGGTGGCGGGCTCGTCGGTGCCGAGCACGCCGACCACGAGTTCGCCCTTCTTCTTGATGTCGGCGAGCTGGTCCGCATGGGCGGCAACGCCGGTCAGCAGGGCGGAAGCGGCAAGGGCCGCGGCAAGCAGGGTGTGGCGCATGGTGGGGATCGTCCTCTCTCCAGAGTGAAATTCAGGCCGGAACCATATCAATAAAACCCAAGATTATTAAATCGTCAATCGACATATGCATATGGGGCTGATGAATCGGCCTGTTGCCGGCTGGGTTAAATTCGCGACGCCGCGACGTGCCCCGCCGCCGTCCCCCGAATGTCTTACCGAGCGAGCTTTTCATGATCATCCAACCCCGCGTGCGCGGCTTCATCTGCGTCACCACCCACCCCGTGGGCTGCGAAGCCAATGTCCGGCAACAGATCGCGTACGTCAAAGCCAAACCCCCCATCGCGGGCGGCGCCAAGCGCGTGCTGGTGATCGGCGCGTCCACCGGCTACGGCCTGGCCGCGCGCATCACCGCGGCCTTCGGCTGCGGCGCCGACACGCTGGGCGTGTGCTTCGAACGCGCGGGCAGCGCGACCAAGCCCGGCTCGCCCGGCTGGTACAACACCGCCGCCTTCCACCGCGCCGCCACGGCCGAAGGGCGCTACGCCAAAACCATCAACGGCGACGGCTTTTCCGACGCGGTGAAGCAGCAGGCCATCGAGACCATCCGCGCCGACCTCGGCCAGGTCGACCTCGTGGTCTACAGCCTGGCCGCGCCGCGCCGCACGCACCCGAAGACCGGCCAGGTCTTCAACTCCGTGCTCAAGCCCATCGGCAAGGCCGTGACGCTGCGCGGCCTGGACACCGACAGCGGGACCGTGAAGGAATCGGTGCTCGAGCCCGCCACGCAGGAAGAGATCGACAACACCGTCGCCGTCATGGGCGGCGAAGACTGGCAGATGTGGATCGACGCGCTACAGCAGGCCGGCGTGCTGGCCGACGGCGCCAAGACCACGGCCTTCACTTACCTGGGCGAGCAGATCACGCACGACATCTACTGGAACGGCTCCATCGGCGCCGCCAAGAAGGATCTTGACGAGAAGGTGCTGGACATCCGCGCGCAGCTGGCGGCCAAGGGCGGCGACGCGCGCGTGTCGGTGCTGAAGGCGGTGGTCACGCAGGCCAGCTCGGCCATTCCGATGATGCCGCTGTACCTGTCGCTGCTGTTCAAGGTGATGAAGGCCGAAGGCACGCACGAGGGCTGCATCGAGCAGGTGCACGGCCTGTACGCCGACAGCCTGTACGGCGCCACGCCGCACCTGGACGACGAAGGTCGCCTGCGCGCCGACTACAAGGAACTGGCGCCGCAGGTGCAGGCGCGCGTGCAGGAACTGTGGCCGCAGGTCACCGACGCCAACCTCAACGAGCTGACCGATTTCGCGGGCTACAAGACCGAGTTCCTGCGCCTGTTCGGCTTCGCCGTCGAGGGCGTGGACTACACGGCCGACGTGAGCACCGATGTGGGCATTCCCGATCTGATCCAACTCTAGAGTGCCCTCGAAGGGATACTCGCTTTCATGCAGATTCAAGACAAACCGCCCGCCGGCACGCCCTTCGAGTGGATCGGCGGCGAGCCGAAGGTGGAGGCGCTGGTCGAGCGCTTCTACGACCTGATGGACCTCGAGCCGGCCTACGCGCAACTGCGCGCCGTGCACGGCACCGACCTGGACAACGCGCGCCAGCGCCTGTTCTGGTTCCTGTGCGGCTGGCTCGGCGGGCCCGCCCACTACACCGACCGCTTCGGCCACCCCATGCTGCGCGCGCGGCACCTGCCGCAGGCCATCGGCGGCCACACCATCGGCATCAAGGAACGCGACCAGTGGCTGGCCTGCATGGACCAGGCGATGGGCGAGACCGGCGTGCCCGAAGACCTGCGCGCACGCCTCAGAGACTCCTTCTTCAAGACCGCCGACTGGATGCGCAACCGCGGCGAGTGACCAGACAACGATTCCCGAAAGACTGTTCTCCATGAATTCCATCGTCATCATCGGCGGCGGCCACGCCGCGGCCCAGCTCTGCGCGGGCCTGGCGGAAGCCGGGCAGGGCGCGCGCGTGCACCTGGTCTGCGAAGAGGCCTGCGAGCCGTATCACCGCCCGCCGCTGTCGAAGGCCTTCCTCAAGAGCGCCGAAGAAACCACGCAGCCGCACAAGGCCGCCGACTGGTACCGCGAAGCGGGCATCACGCTGCACCTGGGCGACGCCGCCGTGGCCATCGATCGCGAGGCGCACACCGTCACGCTGCGCTCGGGCGCGGTGCTGCCGTGGGAGCGTCTGGTGCTGGCCACCGGCACGCGCGCACGCCAGATGCCTGGCCTGCAGGCTGGCCTGGAGAACGTCGCGAGCCTGCGCGCCGCCGACGAGGCGCATCGCCTGCGCACGCGGCTGGCGGATGCGCAGCAGGTCACGGTGCTGGGCGGCGGCTTCATCGGCCTCGAAGTGGCGGCCACCGCGCAGGCGCTGGGCAAGCGCGTGCAGGTGATCGAGTGCGCGCCGCGCCTGCTGGGCCGCGCCGTGTCGCCCGAGCTGTCGGCGCACGTGCTGGCCACGCACCGCGCGGCCGGCATCGACATCGTGCTGGGCGCGCAGACTGGCGCCTTCGAGGTCGTGGGCGACCGGCTCGTGTCGGTCGAAGTCAACGGCGTGAAGCAGCCGATCGACCTGCTGCTGCTGGGCATCGGCGCGGTGCCCGAGACCGCGCTCGCGCAGGCCGCGGGCCTCGAGTGCGCCGACGGCATCGTGGTCGACGGCCACATGCAGACCAGCGCGGCCGACGTGCTCGCGGTGGGCGATTGCACGCGCTTCCCCGACCGCCGCGCGGGCCGTGCGCTGCGGCTCGAATCGGTGCAGAACGCGAACGACCAGGCGCGCACGGCCGCGGCCACGCTGACCGGCGCCGCGCGCGATCACGACGCGGTCGCGTGGTTCTGGTCCGACCAGGGCGGCCTGCGTTTGCAGATGGCGGGCCTCATGCCGGCCGAAGGCACGCCGGGCCTGGTGAGCGTGCGCCGCGCGGGGCCGAAGCCCGAGGCGTTCTCGCTGTTCCACTACGTCGACGGCCAGCTCGTGTGCGTCGAATCGGTGAACGCGCCGGTCGATCACATGATGAGCCGCAAGCTGCTCGAAGCGGGCCGCAGCCCCGCGCCCGAGGCGGTGGCGGACGCGGCGGTACCACTAAAGAATCACCTGGCGTAAATCTGACGTAACGGCTGTCGCAACGGCGCTGCACGGCAGGCCCGGATTCACCGGTCTGTCACCCGGCTTTCGGAGACTGGTCTTTCCTCATATCCGCAGGGAGACCTCTCGATGAACAACGCAGTGGCCGCGTCGCTGGCGCGCCTCGCCCCCATGTCCACCTGTGCCGCCGTCCTGGCCGCCGTGCTCACCGCCTGTGGCGGTGGCAACGGAGGCGGCACCACGTTCCCCCCGATCGTTCCGCCCCCTGCGCCCGCACCCGCTCCGGCGCCCGTGGCCGCCGGCACGCGCACCACGGTCGCGCTGCTCGAAACGACCGACCTGCACTTCAACGTGCGCAGCTACGACTACTTCAAGCTCGCCGAAGACAAGTCGTACGGCTACGAGCGCACCGCCACGCTCATCAACGCCGCGCGCAAGGAGTTCGCGAACACGATGCTGTTCGACAACGGCGACACCATCCAGGGCACCGCGCTGGCCGACTACGAAGCGCTGGTCAGCCGCATTCCGTGCACGCAGCCGCTGTCGATCTACAAGGTGATGAACGCCACCGGCTTCGATGCCGGCACGCTGGGCAACCACGAGTTCAACTACGGCCTGGACTTTCTCAACCAGGTGCTCGGCGGCGGCCTCGATGTCGAGGGCGTCGACGGCAGCAAGAAGTGCGCGGGCCCGAGTTTTCCGATGGTGGTGGCCAACGTGCACAGCCTCAAGAGCGGCAAGCCGCTCGTCGCGCCGTACACCATCGTCACGAAGCAGTTCACGGCCACCGCGCCGGATGGCAAGAGCGTGACGGTGCCGGTGAAGGTCGGTGTGATCGGCTTCACCACGCCCGGCATCATGAACTGGGACAAGCGTTTTCTCGAAGGCAAGCTGCGCACCGAAGGCGCGGTCGAAGCGGCCAAGCGCTACGTGCCCGAGCTGCGCGAGAAGGGCGCCGACATCGTGGTCGCGCTGCAGCACGGCGGCCTCGACGCCTCGCCGTACTCGCCGACCATGGAAAGCCCGGGCCTGTACCTGTCGAAGGTGCCCGGCATCGACGTGCTGATGATGGGCCACCAGCACGGCCTGTTCCCCGACCGCGGTGCCAAGCCCGGCTACACGCAGCCCGGCGTGGACAACGCCGCCGGCACCGTCAACGGCGTGCCGGCCGTGATGCCCAGTTCGTGGGGCAAGGCGCTGGGCCTCGTGAAGCTCGAGCTCGTGTGGGACGGCAAGGCCTGGGGCGTGGACAAGAGCAAGACGCTGGTCGAGGCGCGTTCGACCCAGATCGGCAAGGGCGTGTATGTCGATGCCGACCCGAGCGTGGCGCCGCTGGTCGACACCCAGCACCAGGCCGCGATCGACTACGTGAAGACGCCGATCGGCAGCACCGACTTCCGCATGAACACCTTCTTCGCCGACGTGGGCGACCCGGGCGCGATCCAGATCGTGAACCAGGCGCAGGCCGACTACGTGAAGACCTACATCCAGGCCAGCCTGCCGCAGTACGCGGGCCTGCCTGTGCTGTCGGTGAGCGCGCCCTTCAAGTCGGGCTTCGAGGGCGGGCGCGACTACACCGACGTGGCCGTGGGCAACCTGGCGATCTTCAGCGCCGCCGACCTGTACCTGTACCCGAACACGGTGTACGCGGTGAAGGTGACGGGCGCCGAGATCAAGGGCTGGCTCGAGGCCGCGGCCAAGCGCTTCAACAGGATCGACCCGGCGCTCACGACCGACCAGCCGCTGATCAGCACCTTCCCGGGCTACAACTTCGACATGTTCACCACGCCCGACATGCAGTACGAGATCGACGTGACGCAGGCCGTGGGCAGCCGCATCAGGAACCTCATGTACCTGGGCGCGCCCATCGATCCGGCGAAGGAGTTCGTCATTGCGACGAACAACTACCGCGCGACCAGCGGCGCGAGCTTCATTCCGGCGCTGGACGGGCGCGCGACGATCTACGCCTCGCCCGATGCGAACCGCGACGTGCTGATCGCCTACATCAAGGCGAAGAAGACGATCACGCGCGCGGCCGACGGCGCGGCGCGCAGCTGGCGCTTCACCAGGGTGACGACGGCGGGCAACGTGACGATCACGTCGGGGCAGGGGCAACTGAGTGCTGCGACCGATGCGGGGCTCGCGAACATCTCGCTGCTGACAGCGGATGACGGCAGCGGCAAGGGCCGCTCGGTCTACAAGGTCGATCTGAGCAAGTAAGAAGGGCAGGGCCCGTGCGGCGCCGTGTCAGCGCCGCACGGGCGCCAGCAGCACCACCAGCGCCCCGGCCCCGCCTTCGGCCGGCTTGGCCTGCACGAAGGCGATCACCTCGTTCTTCTGGATCAGCCAGCGCTGCGTCTTGGTCTTGAGCACCGGCTGCTTGCCGGGCGAGCCCAGGCCCTTGCCGTGCACCACGCGCACGCAGCGCAGCCCCTGCTTGTGGGCGTTGCGGATGAAGCCGCCGAGCGCCTCGCGCGCCTCGTCGCTGCGCAGGCCGTGCAGGTCGACCTGCCCCTGGATCGACCAGTCGCCCTTGCGCAGCCGCGCCGTGATGTCGGTGCCGATGCCGGGGCGGCGAAAGCTCATGGCGTCGTCGACGTCGAGCAGCGTGGTCACGTCGAACTCGTCGGACAGCGACTCGCGCAGCACGCGCTGCTCGTCGAGCTGGTGCTGAAACGGAATGGGCGCGGGCGGCTCGGGCGCGAGCGCCACGGCGGCCTTGCGGCGCAGCGGCTCGGTGGCGCCGATGGCGCGCGTGAACAGGTCTTTCTCGGCGGCGCGCTTGCGCTCGGCCGCGGCGCGCGCGGCGGCCTCCACGGCCTCGCGCTCGCGGGTTTCGGCGAGCACGCGCTGCACCTGCTTGAGGTCGGCCAGGTTCTTCAGGGCCGGGGGACGCGAAGAAGACGACGCCATCAGAGCAGCCCTCGTTCCGCCATCGAGAAGCTCTGGCCCGGGCTCACGATGACGTGGTCGAGCACGCGCACGTCGACCAGCGCCAGCGCGGCGCGCAGGGTCTGCGTGAGCGATTCGTCGGCGCGCGAGGGCTCGATGCTGCCGCTGGGGTGGTTGTGGGCCAGCACCACGGCCGCGGCCTGGTGGTGCAGGGCGCGGGTGACGACCTCGCGCGGGTAGACGCTGGTCTGCGTGAGCGTGCCGCGAAACAGCTCCTCGAGCGTGAGCAGGCGGTGCTGCACGTCGAGGAACAGCACCGCGAACACCTCGTGCGGGCGCGAGCCGATGTGCATCTGCAGGTATTGCTTGACCGCCTCGGGCGAGTCGAACACCGTGCGCTCCTTCAGGCGCTCGCCCATGGCGCGGCGCGCCAGTTCGAGCACGGCCGTGAGTTCGGAGCGCTTGGCGCTGCCGCCCATGCCCTTGATCGCCTTGAGGTCATCGGGCGCCGTGTGCAGCAGCCCCGACAGCCCGCCGAAGCGCTCGAGCAGTTGCTGGGCCAGCTGGAGCACGTTCTTGCCGGCCACACCGGTGCGCAGCAGCAGCGCCAGCAGCTCGGCGTCGGCAAGCGCGGCGGCGCCCCGCGCGATGAGCTTTTCGCGCGGTCGGGCGTCGAGAGGGAGATCCTTGAATGCCATGAAACCCTGCAGAAACCTGGGCCGGGGCGAGATGTTGCCCCGATCCTTAAAATGAGGGTCAGTTTATCGGGACACCTCCCTCGTCTTTGCCCACCTTCGCTGCACCCATGTCCCAAGTTGTGACTTCCGGCTCCTTCCTGACCCTGCACTACCGGCTGGCCGGTCCGGCGGGCGACATCATCAACACCTTCGCCGACAAGCCCGCCACGCTGTCGCTGGGCACCGGCGAGCTCTCGCCGGCCATGGAGCAGCGCCTGATGGGCATGGAAGAGGGCGCGCACGCCACCTTCGAGCTGCCCGCCGGCGAGGCCTTCGGCGAGCGCAACCCCGACATGCAGCAATGGGTGGCGCGCAAGCTGCTGGCTCAGATGGGCGACCCCGACGAGCAGTACGCCGTCGGCGACGTGGTGCAGTTCCCCACGCCCGACGGCTCGGGCAGCTACGCGGGCGCGGTCGTCGAGTCGAACGAGACCGGCGTGCGCTTCGACTTCAACCACCCGCTCGCGGGGCAACCGGTCACCTTCGAAGTGAAGCTGATCGGCGTGCTATGAACCCGAACATCGAAGAAGTCCTGTTGGCCGAGCCGCGCGGCTTCTGCGCCGGCGTGGACCGCGCCATCGAGATCGTCGAGCGCGCCCTCGCCAAGTTCGGCGCGCCGATCTACGTGCGCCACGAGATCGTGCACAACACCTACGTGGTGAACGAGCTCAAGGCCAAGGGCGCGATCTTCATCGAGGAGCTCTCCGACGTGCCGCCCGGCTCCACGCTGGTGTTCAGCGCGCACGGCGTGAGCAAGGCCGTGGAGCAGGAGGCGCGCGACCGCGGCTTCTCGATCTTCGACGCCACCTGCCCGCTCGTGACCAAGGTGCACGTCGAGGTGGCCAAGCTCGCGAAAGAGGGCTACGAATTCATCATGATCGGCCACAAGGGGCATCCCGAGGTCGAGGGCACGATGGGGCAGCTGTCGAGCGGCATCCACCTCGTGGAAGACGTGGCCGACGTGGCCAACGCCTCGCCGCTGCAGACCGAGAAGCTCGCCGTGGTCACCCAGACCACGCTCAGCGTGGACGACGCCGCCGAGATCGCCGCCGCCGTGCGTGCGCGCTTCCCGAACGTGCGCGAGCCCAAGCAGCAGGACATCTGCTACGCCACCCAGAACCGCCAGGACGCGGTGAAGATCATGAGCCCGCAGGTCGACCTCGTGATCGTGGTCGGCAGCCCCACCAGCTCCAACAGCAACCGCCTGCGCGAGCTGGCGCAGCGCCTGGGCACCGAGAGCTACATGGTCGATTCGGCCGACGAACTCAAGCCCGAATGGTTCGAGGGCAAGTCGCGCATCGGCCTCACCGCCGGCGCCTCGGCGCCCGAGGTGCTGGTGCACGAGGTGATCGAGCGTGTGCGCGCCTTCGGCGCCGTGTCGGTGCGCAAGATGGACGGCATCGAGGAAACCATCAAGTTCCCGCTTCCCAAGGGCCTCAAGCTCGACGACATCCCGCCCCCCGGGCACATCTCCTGAACATCATGACAAACACCGATTGGCGCTCCGACATCGAGAGCGCCTCCCGCAGGCTGGGCGAACGCGCCGGCCATTTCCTGCGTGAAACGCCGCTGTGGAAGCTGCCGGCCGCCGCCCTGGGCGTGGCCGCGCCGGGCGCCGAAGTCTGGCTCAAGCTGGAGCACATGCAGGTCAGCGGCAGCTTCAAGGCCCGCGGCATGATGAACCGCCTGCTGGCCAACGACATCCCCGCCACGGGCGTGATCGTGGCCTCGGGCGGCAATGCCGGCATTGCCACGGCGGCCGCCGCCAAGGCGCTGGGCGTGCCCTGCCAGGTGTTCCTGCCGGGCGTCTCGCCCGAAGCCAAGCGCGCGCGCCTGCGGGCGCTGGGCGCCGAAGTGGTCGTGGTCGGCGAGCTGTACCCCGACGCGCTGGCCGCCTGCCTGGCGCGCCAGAAGGAAACGGGCGCCTTGCTCACCCACGCCTACGACCAGCCCGAAGTGGTGGCCGGCGCCGGCACGCTCGGCCGCGAGATCGAGGCTCAGGGCGGCCTGCCCGACGCCGTGCTCGTGAGCGTGGGCGGCGGCGGCCTGATCGGCGGCCTCGCCGGCTGGTTCGAGCAGCGCGCCCGCGTGGTCGCGCTCGAGCCCGAGAAGGCCCCGACGCTGTTCCGCGCCCGCGAGGCCGGCGAGCCCGTCGACGTGGACGTCGGCGGCGTCGCGGCCGATTCGCTCGGCGCGCGTCGCATCGGCGCCATCGCCTGGGAGATCACGCAGCAGCAGGTGCGCGACGCGCTGCTGCTGTCCGACGACGCCATCCGCGCCGCCCAGCAGTGGCTCTGGAAGGAGCTGAAGCTCGCCGTGGAACCGGCCGCCGCGCTGCCGCTGGCGGCGCTGCAGACCGGCGCCTACGTGCCGCGCGAGGGTGAGAAGGTGTGCCTGATCATCTGCGGGGCGAACGTCGATCCGGCCACGGTCGCCTGAGTCGCCGCAGGCGTGCGAGCGGGGAGGGCGGGCGCGGGCCGGGCGCCCACCTAAAATCTCCCCATGCTCGACATCACCCTGCTCCGCAAAGACCTGGCCTCCGCTGTGGCCGGCCTCGAAAAACGCAAGAAGAACCAGCCCTACCTCGACGTCTCGGCGTTCACCGCGCTCGAGGCCGAGCGCAAGACGCTGCAGACCCGCACCGAGGAAATCCAGGCGCGCCGCAACACGCTGAACAAGCAGATCGGCCCGCTCAAGGCCAAGGGCGAGTCGGTTGACGCGCTCATGGCCGAAGTGAACGCGCTCAAGGCCGAGCAGGAATCGCAATCCAAGCGCCTCGAAGAAATCCAGCCCGAGCTGCACGCGCTGCTGCTGGCCGTGCCCAACCTGCCGCACGCCAGCGTGCCGCTCGGTGAAGACGAGGCCGGCAACGTCGAGATGCGCCGCTGGGCGCCCCAGGGCGGCGCCGGCGCCAACGCCACGCCGCTGGCCTTCGCGCCCAAGGACCACGTCGACCTCGGCGCCCCGCTGGGCCTCGATTTCGAGATGGGCGCCAAGCTCTCGGGCTCGCGCTTCACCGTCATGAAGGGCCCGATCGCCCGCCTGCACCGCGCGCTGGCCCAGTTCATGGTCGACCTGCAGACCGAACAGCACGGCTACACCGAGTGCTACGTGCCCTACGTGGTCAACGCCGCCACGCTCAGCGGCACCGGCCAGTTGCCCAAGTTCGAAGGCGACCTGTTCGCCGCGAAGAAGGGCGGCCAGGACGGCGAGCCCGCGCCCGACCATTCGGCGCTGTACCTCATCCCGACCAGCGAAGTGCCGCTGACCAACTTCGTGCGCGACGAGGTCGTGCCCGAGGCGCAACTGCCCATCAAGCTCACGGCCCACACGCCGTGCTTCCGCTCGGAAGCCGGCAGCGCCGGGCGCGACACGCGCGGCATGATCCGCCAGCACCAGTTCGACAAGGTCGAGATGGTGCAGATCGTGCACCCCGAGAAGAGCTACGACGCGCTCGAGCAGATGACCGGTCACGCCGAAGCCGTGCTGCAGGCGCTGGAACTGCCGTACCGCGTGGTGCTGCTGTGCACCGGCGACATGGGTTTCGGTTCCACCAAGACCTACGACCTCGAGGTGTGGCTGCCCGCGCAGAACACGTACCGCGAGATCAGCTCGGTGTCGAACTGCGAAGCCTTCCAGGCGCGCCGCCTGCAGGCCCGTTTCAAGAACGCCCAGGGCAAGAACGAGCTGGTGCACACCCTCAACGGCTCCGGCCTGGCCGTGGGCCGTGCGCTGGTCGCCGTGCTGGAAAACCACCAGAACGAAGACGGCTCGATCAACGTGCCGGCGGCGTTGCGTCCGTACCTCGGCGGCCTCGAAGTTTTGCGCGGTTGAAGCGCAGGGCGTCAAAAGTCAGATTTTTCTGGCTATAATCTGAGGCTCGACAGCACCGGAGAGGTGGCAGAGTGGTCGAATGTACCTGACTCGAAATCAGGCGTACTAGCGATAGTACCGAGGGTTCGAATCCCTCCCTCTCCTCCAGATTCAAGCCCCTGTAGCAGCCCTGCTACAGGGGCTTTGTCTTTGGGCCGCCCATGTCGCCTCATGGCGCCCGCTGCTGCGGCTCCCCGCACCCCCTGCGCTGCAGCACCGGCAGCAACTGCGGCCCCAGCGACTTCAGCAGCTGCGTCGGCAGCGCGCTCGTGAACCGATGGCGGGCGGCGTGGGGCTCGTGCACGTAGGCCAGGATCGTGCCGAAGTAGCGGTCGTCGATCATGAACACGAAGGTGGCCGAGCGGTCGATCTTGCGCTGCGAAATCACCCGTCCGCCGCGGCCGGTCTGTTCGTAGCGGTGGTCGCCGGTGCCGGTCTTGCCGCCGATCTCGAGGGCGTGGCCGCTCTCGTCCACCAGCGCGCCCTTCAGCCGCCGCGCGGTGCCGTCGTTCACCACCTCGACCAAGGCACGGCGCACCGTGGCGGCCACCTCGGCGGGCAGCACCTGCTGTGCGCTCGCATGGCGCGGTTCCAGCCGCGTCTCGTAGGGCGTGTCGCGCGCGAAGTGCAGGGCGCCGACCCGTTGCGTGGGCAGCCGCACGCCGTCGTTCGCGAGGATGCCCATCAGCTCTGCCAGGGCGGCCGGCCGGTCGCCCGACGCGCCGATCGCGCTCGCGTAAGACGGCGTCAGCGACGCGAAGGGGTAACCCACGCGCTGCCATGAACGATGGATCTGCACAAAGGCGTCGAGCTCGATCAGCTCGCGCAGGCGCCTGTCCTGCGCGCTCTTGTGGCGCGTCTTGAAGAGCCAGGCGTAGACCTCCTGGCGTTCGCGCACGCTCGCGTCCAGCACCTCGGTCAGCGAAGCGCCGGGGTGGCGCCGCAGGTAGCCGACCAGCCAGAGCTCCAGCGGATGCACGCGCGCGACGTAGCCGCGATCGGCCAGCGACAGGCCGGCGTAGGTGCGGCGCAGCGCCCCCAGTGCGCGCGGCGAGTCGGCGCCGCGGCCCAGCCGCTGCACCAGGAGCGCGTCGAGCCGTGCGTCGTCGGCCTCGGGCTCGATCGTGAAGAGCACGCTCGCCAGGCGCGGTGCCGATGGCCTCAGGCCGCGCAGCAGCAGCGCTTCGGCGTCCGCGGCCGGCAGGTGCTGGTACTTGCGATGGAAGCGGGTGAGGAAGGCCGAGCCTTCGCGGTCGGCAAAGCGCGCGAGCAGCTCGCGCCGGCCCGGGTCGGCGAGGTCCTTCAGCAGGCGCTCGGCGCCCGACGCGCCGCCGAACATGCGGTGGCGCACCAGGTCGCGCATCAGGCGGATGAACACCAGGTTGACCGAATGCTTGAAGCCTTCGCGCACCGTCATCGAACTGCTGTTGCGCGAGCGCTCGAAGTTCTCGAACTGGTGCAGGCCCCCGCCGGTGAAGAAGGCCTCGCCGGGGTTCGCCGAGTACTTGCGCTCCATCGCCGCCTCCAGCATCGGCGCAAGACTGCGATCCTTGGCACGCAGCAGGTACTGCCGCGCCCACGTGCCCAGCGGGTCGCGCGGGTTCGGCGCCAGCGCCGACAGCTGGGCCGGGCTCAGGTCGACCCAGCCCGCGTGCAGCTCGGCCACGAGCTCCAGGTAGCTCACCAGGGTGCGCAGCTTGGCGGTCGAGCCCAGGTCCAGCCGCGCGCCCTGGTTCACGTCGAACGGCTGGTCGATGTTGTCGGCCTGGATGCGCAGCAGGTTGGTCCCGGCGCTGCGCTCGAACAGCGTGAAGCTGTAGATCAGCGGGCTGGGGTCGGCGCCCGGGTCGAGCATGTGGGAGCCGACCAGCCCCGCGGCCTTCGTCGCGGCGGGCGTGCGCAGGCCGGCCAGCACGCGCGCCACCAGCGCCTGCGCTTCGCCGTCCAGGCTGGTTTCGGCCTCGAGGTCCAGGCGCTCCAGGTCGTAAGCCCGTGGCACGTCGAGCAGCGTGCCGATGTGGGTGCGCAGCGCGGTCGCGGCCTTGCGCTGCACGAAGTCGGGCCGGGGCGTCGGCGGCAGCGGTGGCTGCAGGTGCAAGGACAGCGGCAGCGCCGCGTCGCGCAGCGTGGGCGAGATCAGGCCGGCCTCGGCCATCAGCCGCAGGTAGCTGTCGGTCAGCCGCGCCAGGCTGGCGCCGTCGCCGAGCAGGTGCTGCGACGGGCGGCGCTGCGCGATCATCAGCGACAGCGCCTGCTTGAAGGCCTCGGCCTGCTGCCGCAGCGCCTCCTCCGTGGGCGCTGCCGCCTCTTCCGCCTGGTCGGCCAGCAGGCGGTTGACCTCGCCGAAGTCGCGCCCGTACCAGGCCCACAGGCCGTCGCCCAGCCCGTGCACCTCGCCCATGCCCGGGCGCGCAGCCAGCGGCACGGTGTCGAGGTAGTCGACGACGATCTGGCGGCGCCGCGCCTGCGTGTCGTCGCCGTCCTGGTAGGCGCGCAGCGAGGCCGACGCCATCTGGCGCAGCTTGTCGCCGACCGACCCGGTGCGGCCCTGCGGCGAATGGCGGTACTTCTCGAGCTGGGTGGCCAGCGTGCTGCCGCCCGTCGCCGTCTGGCCCAGGCCGACCGCGCGCAGCGCCTGCTCGAGCGCCGCCTTGGCGAAGCGTTCCGGATCGATCGCGGGGTTGCGCTGCAGCGGCTGCGCGTCCAGCAGGTGGCGGTCCTCGACGAAGAGCAGGGCGCTCACCAGCAGCGGCGGCACCTCCTCGAAGCGCTCGTAGGCGCGCTGGGGCACGCGGGTGTGCAGCAGCGCCGTGTCCCGGCAGTCGCGCACGGTCAGGCCGGCCTGGTTTTTCTCACGGTAGGGCGCGAAGAGCCCGTAGTCCTGCAGTTCGATCAGCCGCGGCGACATGCGGGCCTGGCGGGTGACGACATAGCCCTGCGGCGCCAGGCGGTCGATGTAGCCAGGCAGCTGGTGGTAGCCCAGCCGCTCGTCGTAGGGCCCGGTTCGGGGAAAGCGGATGGCGTCGCTGGCACCGTCTTCGACGCTGAAGCGGGCGCCCTCGGCCAAGTCGCGCCACAGGGCCGATTGCAGCCGGGACGTCTTCAATTCGTCCAGCACGAACAGGGCAAACCCGCCTCCCACGGCGAGTCCCGCGCCGATCCAGAAAAGCTTCTTGAACCAAGTCATGCTCTGCCTCGCGAACAGTCTGCACCGTGGGTTCGTCAGTGAAGATGATGCGCTTTTTAAGGCGATTTGGCTTGCGTGCGACGGGGCCGTCGGTCGTATGTCTGGGCGGATGCAGAGAGCGCAGGACAACGATCGCAACGTGGAAAGGCAAAGCAGGCGCTCGCGGATGGAACCGCCACACACGTGCCGAGAGCGAGGCTTGCGCGGGAACGCGGCGCATCGCGGACCCTGCACGCTCATCGTGTGGCAGAAAGAAGACGTGCCTCGGTACCCTGGCGCATGTCGATCTGCACCGACGTGCGGGTCGCTCGACGGCAATCAACGACCTGCAGTTTCCGCGTGATGCTGAAGACAAGGCATGGTCACGACGGGACGCCGTGACCATGCCCCGCCCGCTCAGAACGGATAGGCCGGCGTCTGCCCCTGCACCGACAGCCACTGCCCCGTCGACAGCTGGTTGGCCTTGTTGGCCCCCAGGGCATAGAACCGTTGCGGTGCCATCGGAAGCGTCAGCGCCGCCACCGAATCCAGCGCGGGCTGCGTGAGCGGAACGCCGTACATGGCGAAGACATTGCGCAGGTCCTGGCCGATGATCTTCGAGCTCAGCACGTACAGCAGTTCGTGGTTCAAAATGTCGTTGCTGGTGTAGCCGCTCATGCCGTAGTTGCCCGCCGTGTTGGTGCTCCACTTCTTGGCGACCAGGCGCCCGCCCTTCGACAGCAACGTGAGGAACTCGATCGTGCTCGCGGCGGTGGGCTGGGCTTCGCTGTGGCGGGCATGGGTGTAGAGAAAAGCCAGCTGGAAGTACATGGCGAGCATGGGGCTTTGCTCCGGGCCACCCCACAGCCGGGCCTGCATGTCCGCGCGCTGCGGCTCACCGCTGAGCGCGAGCGCCCGGTTGTCCTGGATCATCTTGTACAGGGCCGCGTGGGCGGTGCGGGTGCCGCTGTCGTCCTCGCCGAGGACGGCGTAGCGGCGCAGCATGTGGGCGCTCGACAGCGTGTTGTTGTCGCACTCGGTGCTGCAGCCCTTGCCGTCGATCACGATCTGCATCCAGGGCTGCACGGTGTTGTGGCCCAGCTCGTGCGGCCAGCCCCAGCCGATGTCCATGGCCCAGTTGTCGGAGTCGATCGGGTTGCCCGAGCAACCACTGCCGCACCTCGGCAGCCAGCTCACGAAGTGCTGCACGCCCGGCGCGTTGTGCACGGCGTCGTCGCAGGCCCACGCGAAGCTGGTGCACAAGGTCGACACGGTGCTGGGCATCTTCATGTCGTTGTAGCCGTTGGACATGTGGTTGGTGTCCATGAGGATGCCCTCGATGCGCCGCGTGACGAGGTCTTGCGGCGTTCTCAGCGTGCCTGTCGGCATGCCCGACTTGAAGCTCTTGAGCGCGACGGCGATGGTCTGCTGCAGCTCACCGCCGCGGAACTTGAAGGTGGACCAACCGTAGTCCTGGCGCTGCAGTGCGGCCATGGCGGCGTCCAGTTCGGCTTGCGCGGGCGTGCCCTGGCTGAAGTCGAAGTGGGCGTATTGGATGGCGCCCTTGACGCGCAGCTTGACCTTCTGCCCGGCGGTGGCGCCGCTGTAGCTCAGGAACAGCGGGCCTCCGAACGGCGTGACGAAGTCGTTGACGGCATCGCGTTGCAGTGGCACGGTCCATGACGGCGCCTGGCGCGGGCGGATGTAATTGCCGGCGTCCGTCAGCGGGTTGCCGTAGGTGCGGATGTGGCTGGTCTGCACACCGAGGTTCACGCCGACGGGTGCCTCGGCGATCTCGAGTGCCACGGCCTTCGCTGGAATGGCGCCCCGGCCGATCGCCGTCTTGCCGCTGCCTTGCGGGAGCGTGAGCTCGATGGTTTCGTAGTCGCTGCTCGTGGCGAGCTTCTGTGCGCCGGCGGGCATGTAGTCGCCCTGGCCGCCCGGTTGCGTCGTGGTCGCGGTGCGGCCGAAGGCCTGCCACGAATCGGACGCATAGGCGCGCAGGAAGTTGGCTGCATCGCTGGTGCGGTTGATCTTGCCGTAGGCGATGTCACGGCGCCATTCATCGGCCCACAGCACCAGCAGGCGCTGCAGCTCGGCGTTCTCCGTCTTGAAGAGCGGCCGGCCTGCCAGCTCGGTGCTCGACAGGTCCTTGCGCGCGGCGTCGATCCCGACGATGGGTGCGTTGTCGACGGCGAAGTCCTGCGTGTACTTGTCCTTCGCGAGCCACTCGAGCGTGTGCACCAGACTGCCGAGCTGGTCGCCGCGCACCAGGGCGTCGGCAGCGGTGCGGCCTGCGCTCACTGAGTAGCCCGCTGCTGACGCAAAGAAGTTGCCGGGGTCGGCGGCGAGGCTCATGCCCAGGCTGGACAGCAAGCGTGTGCCGCCTGGGGCGGTCCACCAGCTGCTGTGCATGTAGATCACGGCCTTGCCGGCCTTCACGTAGCTTCGCACCAGCTCGCCCAGCGCGGGGGTGTCGGCCACGCTGGCGCCGAAGACGAGCAGGTCGGCATCGCGCCAGCAGGTGTTGGTGGGCGAGGCGATGTCGCAGGCGATCTCTTGCGTCTTCTTCTGCAGGCGGGTCGCGAAGTTCTTGATGGCGCCCGCGTTGTAGCCCGCCTGGCTGAACTTGAGCGTGGCCGGCAGCGTGCCTTCGGCCTGCCCCGTCATCACCCACGTGAAGGCGCGCGTGAACAGTGGCAGGTGCTGCTGCTCTCGTGTGGTGCCGGCCATCCAGCCCAGCACGTCGGCACCGTAGGCGAGCGCGCGGCCGTCGCCCAGTTCGGCGATGGCCGCGATGCCTGAACCGTCGTCGGCGACGATGAATGGAATCGCCTGCGTGAGGCTGGCTGGCGTCAGCTCGGCGCTGTTCTTGCTGATGTCGAGCGTGAGGTTCGGCACCTGGCCCTTCGTGTTGTAGATGTCGGCCAATACCTGCTGCGGACGCACACGCAGTTCGATGGCCTTGCGCGTCGCGCGCTCCAGCAGCGTGGCGCGGTCCTCGGGCCGCAGGCCACTCGGGTCTCCGCTGTCGAGTGCCGCGTCGACGCGGCTCACCGGCGGCGTGGTCGTGCCATCGTCCGGTGCACCGGTGGACGTGCCCGGCGTGCCGGGGATGCCCATCCCGGCAAAGCCGGCGCCGCCGGAATCCCCGCCGCCGCCGCCACAGGCGGACAGGACGAGGCTGGCGATCAGGGTCACGAGCTTGCGCGCGTGCGTCATGGTTCTTCTCCTTTGTAGTTCTGACTTTTTGGGCATGAGGCCGGAGGCGCGAGCGTGGTCGCGCCTCCCTGTCGCGATGAGACGCGACGCGCTGCGGTGGCGTGTGTGTACTGCCGGCGGCGGGCGACGGATTGTCGCCAGCGCAGGCAGGTTTTCGACAGGTCTTTCAGCGACCGTTGGCTGGAAGAAACAGGCGGCGGTGTTCGCGCGCGATCGTCAGTCGCATGAGGCGCATCAAGCGAAACGCGCCAGGCTTGCGTGCTGTAAGCACATCGCCTTACGAGGCGGTGGAGGGGCTCGCAATCACCAACAGAACTTCCGCCGCTTTCTTGCTCGTGCAGATCAGTCGGTGCGGCACGGAGGCGTTGAAATGCACGCAGTCTCCGGCGACCAGGTCCTCGGTCTTGTCGTCGAGTTCGAGACTGACCTCGCCGCTCAGGACATAGATGAGCTCTTCGCCCTCGTGGTCGCTCTTCAGGTGCTTCGCGCCTTTGTCCCGACCGGGCTGCAACACGAAGGCGACCACGCGCTGACCGGGTGCCGTGCCCGCGACCAGCCGCGGGGCGCCTTCGTCTTTTTGCTTCGCCTTGGCGTCGGCGGCGCGCGTGATCGTGACCGAGCTGCTCGTCGATGCCTGGCCGAACAACTCGTCCACCGGCAGCTTCAACGCCTTGGCGAGTTTCAGCGCAACGCCGACCGACGGGTTCGCCAAACCACGCTCCACCTTGGAGACATAACTGCGCGTGAGCTCAGCTGCTTGCGCAAGCTCTTCCAGCGTCATTCCCGCCTGGGTGCGCAGGAGTTTCAACTTGATCGTCATGGTTTCTTGCAGGACACATGAGTCCTATCGTACATTTGAGTCCTGAGCCGCGACACCGATTTGTCGCCGCACCGTTGGGTTCTTTTGGAGTATGTCATGTCGAATTTCCCGTCTTTTCGCTGGAAAAATCCATTTCTCACTGCCGCGGCCCTGCTCGGCGCGGTGCTGTGCGCGGCCACGGTCGTGGCCCTTCCCCGGCCCGCTTTTGCGCAGGCGGCTTACCCCGCCAAACCCATCAAGCTGATCGTGCCGTTCGGTGCGGGCGGCATCACCGACGTCGTGGCGCGGCTGGTGGGACAGAAGCTGGGCGAAGAGCTCAAGCAGTCGGTGATCATCGACAACCGCGCCGGCGCGGGCGGCAACATCGCGGCGCAGGCGCTCGCCCAGGCCGCGCCCGACGGCTACACGCTGCTGCTGGGCACGGTCGGTACGCAGGTCGTCAACAAGATGATCTACAGCAAACTCGCCTATGACGCGAGCGCCTTCGCGCCCGTCTCGCTGGTGAGCAACTCGCCGTACGTGCTGGTCGTGAACGACGCGCTGCGCGTCGACGATGTGAAGGGCCTGGTGGCCTATGCCAAGGCCAACCCCGGCAAGCTCAACGCCGGCTCCGCGGGCAATGCCAGCTCGCCGCACCTGGGGCTGGAGCTTTTCAAGATCGCCACCAACACCGAGATCGTCCATGTGCCGTTCAAGAGCGGTGCCGAGGCCATCAACGCCGCGCTGGGCGGGCAGGTGCAGATCGTGATCGACGCCATTCCCGTCATCCGCAGCCAGGTCCAGGCCGGGCGCCTGAAGGCCCTGGTCATCGCCGACGACGCGCGCAGTGGCGCCATGCCGAAGGTGCCGACCAGCGCCGAAGCCGGTGTGCCGACCTTCCTGATCGGGTCGTGGAACGCATTGCTCGCGCCACCGGGCACGCCCAAGCAACAGACCACGCTGTTGTCCGAGGCCCTGGCGCGGGCCCTGGCCCGCCCCGAGCTGCAGGCCAAGCTGGCCGAGATCGGCGTCGAGCCGCTGCCTACGGGTGAAGCGGCTTACCTGACGCATGTGCGCAGCGAGACCGACAAGTGGACGCGCATCACCAAGGCCGCCGGCACCAAGGTGGACTGACCGCCATGCGCATCATCGACACACAGCGCTCCGGCAACTGCTGGAAGGTCCGGCTCCTGGCGAGCTTCGTGGGCATCGATCTGCAGCGAACCACGCTGTCGATCGACCGCGGCGACCTGCAGTCCGCAAGCTTCCTCGCCCACGCACCGATGAAGCAGGTGCCCGTGCTCGAACTGGACGACGGCCGCATGCTGAGCGAGTCGGGCGCCATCCTTTTCTATCTGGCGCAGGGCACGCCGTGGTGGCCCCAGGCGCTCCACGAGCAGGCGCAGACGCTCGCATGGATGCACTTCGAGCAAGAGCAGCACATGCGACCGTTGGCCCAGCTGCGGCTGCACCTGGCCCTGCGCAAAGACCTCACGCCCGCCGACGCCCCAGCGCGCGCGTGGCTCCAGGAAGGCCACGACGCGCTGGCGATTCTCGAAGCGCGCCTGGCAACACGCCGGCAGTGGGTCTCCACGGAAACGGCGCCGAGCATTTCGGACATCGCCCTGTATCCGTACACCCGCATGGCGCCGATGGGCGGCGTCGATCTCGGCCGCTACCCGCAGGTGCAGCGCTGGATCGACCGCATCGAAGGCCTGCCGGGCTACGCGCCTTTGTTTCCGGGACAACCGGACCTCACCCTTTCGACGCTCGAAACCTCGGGCTGACTTTTTCTCAACGCTGATACGGGAGCGATCGCTATGTCAGAAGACACTTTTTCCCTCAACAAAGAAGCCTTGATCGACAAGGCGAATGCCGAGATGGAAACGACCCTGTTGCCATCGGAGTACACGCTGCGCCAGAAGCTGGCGCTGACATGCCGCATCCTCTTCGAGAACGGGCACGACTCCGGCCTCGCGGGCCAGATCACCACGCGCACCGAGGTTCACGGCACCTATCTGACGCAGCGCCTGGGCCTGGGCTTCGACGAGATTTCGGAAGACAACCTGCTGGTCGTCGACGAAGACCTGAACGTCAAGTCCGGTTCAGGCATGGCCAACCCCGCCAACCGCTTCCACTCGTGGGTCTACCGTGCGCGGCCGGACGTCAACTGCATCATCCACACGCACGCCTTGCACGCGGCGGCCCTGAGCATGCTCGAAGTGCCGCTGGAGGTTTCCCACATGGACAACTGCGTGCTGTACGACGACGTGGCCTTCGTTCCGAAGTGGCCCGGCGTGCCGGTCGGCAACGAGGAGGGCGAGCTCATCTCGACGGCACTGGGCAGCAAGCGCACCTTGATGCTCTCGCACCATGGCCTGCTGGTGGCGGCCGAAAGCGTCGAGGCCGCCTGCGTGCTGGCGATCGCGTTCGAGCGCGCGGCCAAGATGCAGCTGCTGGCTGCGGCTGCAGGGGCGATCCAGCCCATCGATCCGGCCCTGGGCCGTGAAGCACACGACTGGATCCTGCGTCCCAAGCGCAACGAGGCGGCCTTCGCGTACTACGCGCGCCGCACCCTACGCACCGGCCGCCACGCGGACTGCATCCGTTCGCGCTGAGCGGCGTGCATTCGATCCCTTCACCGAGAGATTCCGAAGCCATCATGAGCACTCCCTTCAAAGGCATCATTTCCTACCCCGTCACGCCATTCGACAAGGCCTCGGGCCGTATCGACCTTGCGGCCGTGCGCGGCCTCATCGACCGTCTCGTCGAACGCGGTTCGCACGGCATCGCCCCGCTGGGCAGCACCGGCGAAAGCGCCTACCTGGACGACGCCGAGTGGGACGCCGTCGCCGAGGCGTCGATCCAGCAGGTCAACAAGCGCCTGCCGGTCATCGTGGGCATTTCCGACCTGACGACGCGCAACGCGGTGCGCAAGGCGAAGTTCGCGGAAGCGGCGGGCGCCGATGCCGTGATGGTGCTTCCGGTGTCGTACTGGAAGCTCTCGGACGACGAGATCTTTCGCCACTACGCCACGATCTCGCAGGCCGTGGGCGTGCCGATCATGGTCTACAACAACCCGGCCACCAGCGGCGTCGACATGAAGCCGGAGCTGATCGTCCGGATCGTCAAGGACATCGCGAACGCCACGATGGTGAAGGAGAGTTCGGGCGACATCCAGCGCATGCACACGCTGATGCAGCTGTCCGATGGCCGCATTCCGTTCTTCAACGGCAGCAACCCGCTGGCGCTCGAAGCCTTTGCGGCCGGCGCCATCGGCTGGTGCACCGCCGCGCCGAACCTGATCCCCGAGTGGCCCCTGGCGCTCTACGACATCTGCGCCGCAGGCGACCTGGACCGCGCGCGCCGCATGTTCTACGCCCAGCTGCCGATCCTGCGCTTCATCCTGCAGGGTGGCCTGCCCACGACGATCAAGGCCGGCCTGGGCCTGCGCGGCTTCGAAGCGGGCGTGCCGCGCGCGCCGCTGCTCGGACTCGACAGCCAGGGCACCCAGGCGCTGCAGGCCCTGCTGAAGGCCATCGACGCGAAGCCGCTGGCTGCGCTGTAGTTCTGCGCAGCCGCGCAAGGCTCCCGACGGTTTACTCCGGGTCGTCGGGGTGCTGCGGACCGGCCAGAAGGCCCAGCACCAACCCGCCGAGGACGATGGCCAGGGCAAGAATCAGCGATGCCTCTGCGAGTAGTCTCATGGTGTCCTGCAATGAATCTCCCCCTCACGATGTGCCCGCCATTGAACGTGCGTTCACTGACTGGCGGCTGAGTGCGGAAGCAGAAGGGTTTTGTGCGGGGCTTCAGCCTGTCTTCAGCTAAGGCGCGGATACTGGCGGCGACGGTCTTCTGGCGTTGGTAGAGGACGCTTCGGCACCCGCCCTTCGGGGTGGTTCCTCGAGGCCGGAGGTCGTCACGGTTTTTTCGTCGCGCGGGCGCATGTTCAGGCCCGCGCGCTTTCGCCGAGCCACACCGGCTCGTTCGAGGTGTCCGGGAAGTCCGCGGTGTCGATCAGCGGCGCCTCGTCGACGTCCGACGCGCGCCGCGCGGCCGGCGCCATGTGCCGCAATTCGTAGCCACGCCCATACACCGAGACCAGCACGAACTCGCCGCCCTTGTGCAGCGACAGCTTGCGGCGGATGCTGGCCACGCAGCAGTCGAGCGTGCGGCTCGTGCGTTCGATGCGCGCATCCACCCACAGCGAGGCCAGCAGCCAGTCGCGCTCCAGCAGCCGGCCGGCGTTGCGAAAAAGCAGCAGCGCCAGTTCGAACTCGCGCGGCTTCAGGCGCACCTCGGTGCCGTGGCACACCACCACCCGGCGCTCGCCCAGGAACTGGTAGTCGCCGAAGCACGCGGCCGTGGCGTGCGGCTGCAGCAGCGTGCGGTTGCGCCGCAGCGATTCGCGCACGCGCAGCTCCATCTCGAACTCGTCGACCGGCAGCACCGCGAAGTCGATGCTCGCGCCCTGCGTCTCGCCGCCCGCGGCCGACAGCACGTCGACCAGCAGGTCGCGCTGGGAGGCGCGCGCCACCAGGAAGATGGGAATGCGCAGCGCGCGGCACATCGCCGTGAGGATCGGCCAGGCGCCTTCGTCCTTCAGCACCACCAGCAGCAGGCCGAACTGCAGGCCCTGGGTGATCGCCAGCAGGAAGTCCGTGCTGTCGTCGAAGCACACGGGATCGCAGCCCATCAGGCGCAGGCGGTTGCCCCAGCCGGCCTGCTGCGCCTCGTCGCAGCCCACCATCGCGATGCGGCGCGCGCCCAGCTGCGCGGCCATCACGCGCGGGCTCCCCGGCGTGCGACCTTCTCGTGGCGGGGCGTTGGCGTGGCAGGAGAGGTCTTCATGTCGGTGGCATCCATGAGAAGGTGGTGAAGGGCGTCCCGGGGCGACGGCGTGGGCTCAGGGGCGGGCGGCGGCCGTGCTGCGCGGCAGCTTCCAGCCGATGCCCGCGTTGAAGCCCCAGTCCCGGCCCGTGCTGGACACGCCCATGCCCCAGGCCATGTCGCCGTCGTCCGAGCTGCGCTTGAAGCCCAGCGCCGCGGCCGAATAGCCCCGGTAGCTGCCGAAGGCCAGGCCGATCGACTGTTCGCCCGGGCGGTACGTCGGCACGTAGGCGGCCGACATCGCAATGGCCATGGCCGCGCCCGAGTAGGCGATGCGCGCCGTCTCGCCGACGGCCGCGCGCACCGGGTGCAGCTGGCCCAGGTTGATGGCGTCGTCCGGGCGCACGGCGGGCGCCAGTTCGAAGGCATGGGCGCCGGCGCACGCGAGCCACAGCATCAGCACCCGCAAGATCGCGGTGCGTCGGAGGGCGAAACGTGCGGACGCGTTCACGGCTGCTGTTCAGCCGGCGGCCAGCCGGGTGCCCGCGCCGGCCTGCGTCTTGCGCACGCCGTCGGGGCCGTAGAAGGGTTGGGCGCGCGCCTGCAGGAAGTGCAGCGCCTGCTGCGTGAAGTCGAGGTGCGCGTACACCAGCGTGCCGTTGTGCAGGTTGCGGTTGCGCGCATCCTCTGCAAGCGTGAGCAGTTCGTTCCAGGCTTGGCGCGTCGGCGCACCGCCTGCCGCAGCTGCGGCGTCCGCACCCGCACGCCCGGGCGCGAAGCCCAGCGCCGCCTGCAGCGATTCGCGCTGCCGGTCGAGCTCGGCCATGCGGTCCAGCAGCACGGTCTTGTGGCCGGCGATGGCGTTGAGCGCGTCGAAGTCGCTGGCGGACATGGCCTGCGCCTCCTGGTCCAGCGCGACAAGGAATTGCCCGATGCAGTCCGCTTCCGCGCGCAGGTGCGCCAGCAAGGTGCTCATGCCTGGCCCTTCGGTGCGAGCAGCTCGCGCACGCTGGCCAGCAGGCCGTCGGCGATGCGCTCGGGACGGATCTCGTAGCGGCCGGCGCGGATGTCCTCGCGGATCGCGGCCACGCGCGCGGCGTCGAAATCGCTGCCTCCCACGGCGGCGGGCATCGCATGGACGAGCGCGGAAACGGGCGCCGCTTCCTTCGGGCGCTGCACGGCCTCGGCGGGCGTCGACGGAGCCGGCGCGCCGGGTGCGGGCGTGCGGTGCAAGGGCGTGGCCGAAGGGGCGGTGGGATCGATTTTCAAGGTGATTCCTCAGGGGCTGACCCGTATATCGGCAGCCGGTGCAAGAACTTTAGGAAGGGCGTGCATGAAGTGAAGCCTGCGCCAACGCGGCGGCCGCTACTGCACCAGCCGGACCTGTCCTTCCTCGTCGGCCACGCCGCGGATCACCCGGCCGTCCAGCGTCCTGGCCTGCACCACCGCGCCCACCGCGGCGCCGCTCAGGGCCTTGGCCTCGGTGCTGACGACAAAACCCGGCCCCTGCGCCACCACCTTCACGGCCTGGCCCTGCTGGATCACGGCGACGCCGCGCAGCAGCTCCTTGCGGATCGGAGCGCCGGGCGCGACGCGGTTGGCGCTCACCACCCCGACCAGTTCGGCCGCGCTGGTGACCACCGAGCGCGGCAGCCGCGTGAGGTCGCCGGTGCGCTCGACCACGTCGCCAGCGCCCAGTGCCCGGCCCGCGTCGATGGCGCGCGCCGCCACCAGGTAGCGGCCTTCCACCGCGACACGCGCCTGCACGAAGCGCGTCCACGGCCGTTCGGCATGGCAACGCACGCCCACCGAGAGGCGGCCCCACGGCGTGACGCCCGGCGGCAGGAACACCTCGGGGGCTTCGCACGCGGGCAGGGCATCGGTGCCGCGCCCTTCGAGGCTGACCGTCACCTTGCCCGGCAGGCCGGCACTCTGCACCTGGAGGTAGGTCTCGACCGCCTTCGCGGCCACGTCGCCTGCGATCGCACCGGTCGACACCGCGCACGACAGCCCCACCGCGCAGGCGGTGCGCAGCAGGCGATGGCGAAGTGGCGAGAGGGTCATCGAAAGCGAAAGAAGAGGGCCAGAAAAATGAGGTCGCCGGTGCAGGAAAGCCGCAACCGGCGCCCCTGGATTCTTATGAATTCACCCCGCCGGCGAAGGTGCGAGCAGCAGGCGAAACCCCCCTTTGTTCGGACGATTGCCAACGCGCCGCATGCATAGACTTGCTTTCCATCGGTCGCTGCGCCCTGTGCACTGGCGACGCCTCAACAGATGGAACAAAGATGATCGACAAGCTGGATGCGGCGTTTCGCTTCCACCGCGAAGCGCTCCATCTCCGGGCCCAGCGCCAGGAGGTGCTCGCGGCCAACATCGCCCATGCCGACACGCCGAACTACAAGGCGCGCGACTTCGACTTCGGCGCGCGCCTGAGCGACGCCGTCGAGCGCGGCCGTGCCGCATCGTCGGTGTCGATGGCCACCACCTCGTCGCGCCACCTCGCGGGCCAGGCGCAGGCCACGGCCGGCGACGACCTGCTGTACCGCGTGCCGCACCAGTCCAGCCTCGACGGCAACACGGTCGAGATGGACGTCGAGCGCGTGGCCTTCGCCGACAACGCGCTGCGCTACGAGTCGAACCTGACCCTCATCAACGCCAAGATCAAGTCGCTCCTGTCGGCGGTACAGCCATGAACATCTTCGACGTGGCGGGCTCCGCCATGACCGCGCAATCGCAGCGCATGAACGTGACCGCGAGCAACCTCGCCAACGCCGAGAGTGTGGCCGGCCCCGACGGCCAGCCTTACCGCGCCAAGCAGGTGGTGTTCGAAGTGGCGGCCTCGGGTCGGCGCGACATCGGCGGTGTCAAGGTGGCCGGTGTCATCGAAGACCCGTCGCCCGCCAAGCTCGTGTTCGACCCGAAGAGCCCGCACGCCAACGCCGAGGGCTACGTGGCGATGCCCAACGTCAACGTGGTCGAGGAGATGACCAACATGATCTCGGCCTCGCGCAGCTACCAGGCCAACGTCGAGGTGCTCAACACCGCCAAGACGCTGATGGTCAAGACGCTGACCATCGGCCAGTAACCCACGCACGCACACGCGCCTCCCGCAGGAAGAACACCGACCCCATGGCCCTCTCCGACACCTCGTCCATCAGCGGGCTGAACGCGCCCACGGCGGCGAACAGCAACAACAACGTGTCCAGCGCCGACAGCGAGCAGCGCTTTCTCAAGCTGCTCGTCACGCAGCTGAACAACCAGGACCCGCTCAACCCGATGCAGAACGCCGAGCTCACCTCGCAGCTCGCGCAGATGAGCACCGTGAGCGGCATCGAGAAGCTCAATGCCACGCTCTCGGGCCTGGTCAACCAGACCGGCGCCAACCAGCTGCTGCAGGCCACCTCGCTCATCGGCTACAACGTGCTGTCGCCCGGCGACGTGCTCACCACCAAGAAGCCCGAAGACGGCAAGGACCCCGCCACGCAGGCCTTCGCCGTGCAGCTGCCGGGCACCGCCGCCGACGTCGAGATCAAGATCGTCGACAGCACCGGCAAGGTGATCCGCACGCTCGACGCGGGCGCCATGAAGGAAGGCGTCAACGCCGTCACCTGGGACGGCAAGGACGACCTGGGCGTGGCGGTGCCACCGGGCGCCTACCGCTTCACGGTCGATGCCAGCAACAACGGCACGACGGTGAAGGCCACCGCGCTCACCTTCTCGCAGGTGGCCGCCGTGAAGCAGGGCGCCGGCGGCGTCACGCTGGAGCTGGCCTCGGGCGCCAGCATCGGGCTGGGCGACGTGCGCCTGTTCCTCTGAGCTTTCGTCTTCGTCTTCGGCGTGGCCCGCACGGGCCGCGCCCTTCGCACTCTTCTTCCTCGCACCGAACAAGGACCCCCTCATGAGTTTCTCCCAAGGCATCAGCGGACTCGGCGTGGCCGCGGCCAACCTCGACGTCATCGGCAACAACATCGCCAACTCGGGCACGGTGGGCTACAAGTCGGCCGCCGCCACCTTCCAGGACGTGTACGCCGGCTCGCGCGTGGGCTTGGGCGCCTCGGTGTCGGGCGTGACGCAGAACTTCACGCAGGGCGTGACGCAGTCGAGCACGCGCCCGCTGGACGTGGCCATCCTCAACGGCGACGGCTTCTTTCGCCTGGCCAGCCCCAGCGGCGAGGTCTTCTACTCGCGCAACGGCCAGTTCACGCGCGACAAGGACGGCTACATCGTCAACGCGCAGGGCCTGCAGCTCACCGGCTACGGCGCCAACGCCAGCGGCGGCATCAGCGGCGGCACGCCGGGCCCGATCCAGGTGCAGGGCGGCATGATGCCGCCCAAGCCCACGGCCAACATCGACGCGCAGTTCAACCTCGACGCGCGCAGCACGGTGCCCGCCAAGACGCCGTTCAACCCCACCGACGCCGCCACCTACAACTACCCGAACGCCATCGGCCCCATCTACGACTCGCTGGGCAACCCGCACGACGTGGCCGTGTACTTCGTGAAGACCGCGGCCAACACCTGGAACGTGTACGGCACCTCCGACGGCGCACCGCTGAACGGCGGCGCCGCGCTGTCCAACGTGACCTTCGACGCCAAGGGCGTCATGACCGCACCGGCCTCGGGCGCGTTCAACATCGGGCCGCTCACCTTCACCAACGGCGCCTCGCCGCTCACCGCCTCGGTCGACCTCACGGGCACCACGCAGTTCGGCAGCGCCAACGGCATGAGCAAGCTGGGCCAGGACGGCTACAAGTCGGGCGAGCTCACGGCGTTCTCGATCAACCCCGACGGCACCATCACCGGCAAGTTCTCCAACGAGCAGACGCGCCTGCTGGGCCAGGTCGTGTTGTCGTCGTTCGCCAACCCCAACGGCCTGGAGCCCAAGGGCAACAACGTGTGGGCCGAGACGCAGGCCTCGGGCAATGCGCTCACCGGCACGCCGGGCGAAGGCACCAAGGCCGGCTCGCTGGCCTCGGGGGCGCTGGAGTCGTCCAACGTCGACCTGACCTCCGAGCTGGTGAACCTCATCGTCGCGCAGCGCAACTACCAGGCCAATGCGCAGACCGTGAAGACGCAAGACCAGGTCATGCAGACGCTCATGAACATCCGCTGATCGGGAGCACTTCGTGGATCGAATGCTGTATGTCGCCATGAGCGGCGCCAAGCAGGCCATGGAGCAGCAGGCCGTGGTCGCCAACAACATGGCGAACGTCTCGACGCCGGGTTTCCGTGCGCAGATCGCGACCTTCCGCGCCGTGCCCGTGGTCGGCGAGGAAGCGCCCACGCGCGCCTTCGTGGCCGCCACCACGCCCGGTGCCGACTTCACGCACGGCCCGCTCACGCAGACCGGCCGCGCGCTCGATGTGGCCGTGGGCGGCCAGGGCTGGCTGGTGGTGCAGGCGGCCGACGGCAGCGAGGCCTACACGCGCGTCGGCAACCTGCAGATCGGCGCCGACGGCCAGCTCACGACGATGGGCGGGCGCCCCGTGGTGGGGGACAACGGCGCGCTCACCGTGCCGCCGGGTTCGGCCGTGAGCATTGCGTCGAACGGCCTCGTGGGTTCGCGCGACGCGGCCTCGACCACGCTCACCGGCATCGCCGAAGTGGGCCGGCTCAAGCTCGTCAACCCGCCCGTGACCGACCTCGTGCGCGGCGACGACGGCCTGTTCCGCATGCGCGCCGACCTGCCGCCGGCCGAGGCCGACGAGGCCGTCACGCTCATCTCGGGCGCCATCGAGGGCAGCAACGTGCAGCCGGTCGATGCCATGGTGGCCATGATCGCCAACGCCCGCAGCTTCGAGATGCAGATGAAGTCGCTGCAGACCGCCGACATCAACGCGCAGACCGCCAACAAGCTGCTGGCCTACGGCTGACCCTCTTCCAGGAACTCCTTTCAATGATCCGCTCCCTCTACATCGCCAAGACCGGCCTGGACGCGCAGCAGACGCAGCTCGACGTGGTCTCCAACAACCTGGCCAACGTCGGCACCACCGGCTTCAAGCGCAGCCGCGCCGTGTTCGAAGACCTGGTCTACCAGAACCTGCGCCAGGTCGGCGGCCAGAGCTCCGACCAGACGCGCCTGCCCTCGGGCCTGCAAGTGGGCACCGGCGTGCACGTGGTCGCCACCGAGCGCATCCACTCGCAGGGCAACCTCACCAAGACCGACAAGCCGACCGACGTGGCCATCAGCGGCAGCGGCTTCTTCCAGGTGCTGATGCCCGACGGCACCACCTCGTACACGCGCGACGGCTCGTTCCAGACCGACCGCGACGGCCAGCTGGTCACGGCCAGCGGCTTCCCGGTGCAGCCGGCCATCACCATCCCGGCCAACGCCACCAGCATCACCGTGGGCCGCGACGGCATCGTGTCGGTGGTGCAGGCGGGCGGCACCAACACCGTGCAGGTCGGCCAGTTGCAGCTCGCGACCTTCGTCAACCCCACGGGCTTGCAGAGCCAGGGCGAGAACCTGTATGCCGAGACCGACGCCTCGGGCGCACCCAACCAGGTGAACCCCGGCGTGGACGGCGCGGGCACGCTGAGCCAGGGCTATGTGGAGGCCTCCAACGTCAACGTGGTGGAAGAGCTGGTCAACATGATCGCCACCCAGCGCTCGTACGAGATCAACAGCAAGGCGGTCCAGACCTCGGACCAGATGTTGCAGCGCCTGGCCCAGTTGTGATGCGGGCGGGGGTGCGTCTTCTTCGCCGGGCGGCGGCGCTGCTGCTCGTGGCCGCGCTGGCCGCCGGCTGCGCGCAGGTGCCGCGCGAGCCGCTGGTGCACCAGCCGATGACGGCACGCGCCGACCAGTACGCGGCGGTGCAGGCGCGCCGCGCGCCGGGTGCGATCTTCCAGGACGGCCCCGGCGCCAACGCGCTGTTCGAAGACCGCCGCCCGCGCAACGTCGGCGACATCCTCACCATCCTCATCAGCGAGAAGGTCAACGCGACCAAGAACTCGGGCGCCAATGCCAGCCGCACGGGCAACACGACCAGCGTGTTCGCGGCCATTCCCAAGCTCATCGGCGGCCTGCTCGACGGGCAGGAGACCAAGCTGTCGGGCACCAACACGCTCAACGCCAAGGGCGGCGCCAACGCCAACAACACCTTCAACGGCGTGATCACCGTCACCGTGACCGACGTCATGGCCAACGGCAACCTGCTGGTGAGCGGCGAGAAGCAGATGGGCATCAACCAGGGCACCGAGTACATCCGCTTCTCGGGCGTGGTGAACCCGCGCACCGTGTCGGGCAACAACACCGTGCCCTCGACGCTGGTGGCCGATGCGCGCATCGAGTACTCGGCCAAGGGCTACATCGACGAGGCCCAGCACATGGGCTGGATGCAGCGCATCTTCCTCAACGTGATGCCGTTCTGATGACACACCTCCAGGCTTCACCTAATTCGAGTCGCTGGCGCATCGCGGCGCTGTGCGCGCTCCTGTTCATCGCGCCCGCGCATGCAGAGCGCCTGAAGGAACTCGCCAGCATCCAGGGCGTGCGCGACAACCCGCTCATCGGCTACGGCCTCATGGTCGGCCTGGACGGCACGGGCGACCAGACGATGCAGACGCCGTTCACCACGCAGAGCCTGAACAACATGCTGCAGCAGCTGGGCATCACGATCCCGCAGGGCGTGAACATGCAGCTGAAGAACGTGGCGGCCGTCATGGTGACGGCCACGCTGCCGTCGTTCGCGCGGCCGGGGCAGAACATCGACGTCACCGTGTCGTCCATGGGCAATGCCAAGAGCCTGCGCGGCGGCACGCTGCTGATGACGCCGCTCAAGGGCGTGGACGGCGCGACCTACGCGGTGGCGCAGGGCAACATGGTGGTGGGCGGCGCGGGTGCGTCGGCCAACGGCAGCAAGGTGCAGGTCAACCAGCTGAGCTCGGGGCGCATTCCCGCCGGCGCGCTGGTGGAGCGCACGGTCGAGGCGCCGGTGGGCGCGGAAGGCGCGTTCACCATTGAATTGAACCGCTCCGACTTCGGCACCGCGCAGCGCGCCACGGACGCCATCAACCGCCAGTTCGGCGCCGGCACCGCCGAAGCCATGGACGCGCGCGTGATCCGCGTGCAGGCGCCCGAGCCGCAGCGGCGCGTGGGCTTTCTCGCGCAGCTGCAGGAGCTCGAGGTCACGCCCACGCAGGCGGGCGCGCGGGTGGTGGTGAATGCGCGCACGGGCTCGGTCGTGATGAACCAGGCGGTGCGCGTGAAAGACTGCGCCATCGCCCACGGCAACCTGTCAGTGGTGATCAACACCGAGCCGGTGATCAGCCAGCCCGGCGCGTTCTCGGGCGGCAGCACGGTGGTGGCGCAGACCTCGCAGATTTCCGTCAACCAGGGCGGCGGCGCGATCCAGATGGTGCGCGGCGGCGCCTCGCTGGCCGATGTGGTCAAGGGGCTGAACAGCCTGGGCGCCAACCCGCAGGACCTGGTGTCGATCCTGCAGGCCATGAAGTCGGCCGGCGCCCTGAGCGCCGAGCTCGAGATCATCTGAGGCCGCAGTCATGACCATCTCTGCCAATACCGCGTGGAGCGGCGCCGACGCGGCCAGCCGCAGCGGCGCGCTCGACCAGCGCTTTGCGCTCGACGTGCAGGGCGTCGATGCGCTGCGACGCACCGTGCGCACCTCGCCCGAAGAGGGCCTGCAGCAGGTCTCGCGCCAGTTCGAGGCGCTGTTCATGAACATGGTGCTCAAGAGCATGCGCGAGGCGACGCCTTCGAGCGGCCTGCTCGACAGCCAGGACCAGAAGGTCTATTTGTCGATGTTCGACCAGCAGCTCACGCAGAACCTCTCGGGGCGGGGCGTGGGGCTGGCCGAGGCGATGCTGGCGCAGCTGCGGCGGCAATTGCCTTCGGCGGCGACGGAATCCGACGATGGCATCGGCACCCGGCCGATGTCGCTGGAGCCGCCCGCCGGCCTGCCGTACGGCCCGCGCGCGGGCATTCCCATCGGCTCGTCGCCCGGCGCGCGCGTGTCGACGGCGGCCGACCTGGGCGTCTATCAAGTCAGGAGTGGCCCCGCACCGGCCGCGAACGCCTCGCTGCAAGGCCAGGTCGATGCGTTCGTGGACCGCATGGGCGCCTCCGCACAGGCGGCCAGCGCCGCCAGCGGCGTGCCTGCGCCGCTGATCCTGGCGCAGGCCGCGCTCGAATCGGGCTGGGGCAAGCGCGAGATCCGCGCCGACGACGGCACGCAAAGCTTCAACCTCTTCGGCATCAAGGCCGACAAGGGCTGGAAGGGCGCGACGGTCGAGACCACCACCACCGAGTACATCGACGGCGAGCCGCAGAAGGTGCGCGCGAAATTCCGCGCCTACGCCTCGTACGAGGAGGCCTTCACCGACTACGCGCGCTTCATCACGCGCAACCCGCGCTACGCGAACGTGCTGGCCACCGCCGACCCGGCGCAGGCCGCGCACGGTCTGCAGCGCGCGGGCTATGCCACCGACCCGAAGTACGGCGAGAAGCTGGTTCGCATCATGCAGAAGTTCGGCTGAGCCCTTCGCACAGCCTGACTGCCCGGACCCGAGAACAACGACACGAGAGGCCCCGAGAGGAGACAAGCGAATGACGATAAAGAACTGGACGATCGGAATGCGGCTGGGCGCCGGCTTTGCGCTGGTGCTGGCGCTGCTGGTGGCCGTGGCGGGCATCGGCGTGCTGCGGCTGCAGGGCGTGGGCGAGGCCACGCAGGACATGGCCTCGCGCACCCTGTCGAAGGAGCGCCTGGCCACGGCCTGGCAGCTGGGCACGGCCACCAACAGCGTGCGCACCTTCTCGCTGCTCAAGAGCGACGACGCGCAGGTGCAGGCGCACCTGCAAAAGCAGATTGCCGCGACCAGCGCCACCATCTCCGAGACGCAGAAGGCGCTCGAGGCGCTGCTCGTGTCGCCGGAAGAACTGGCGCTGAGCGCCGACATCCAGAAGCGGCGCGGCGAGTACATCGCGCTGCGCCAGCAGATCCTCCAGCTCAAGACCGAAGGCCGCAAGGACGAGGCCGCGACGCGCACCGACACGCAGCTGCTGCCGATGCTCGACGGCTACGACGCGGGCATCCGCGCCATGGTGACGCACCAGCAGAAGCACATCGACAGCACCGCCGCCGCCATCGACGCGCAGTACCGCGCAGGCCTCCTCTACATCGTCGCGCTGGCCGTGGCCGCGCTGGCGCTGGGCGCGGTGCTCGCATGGCTGCTCACGCGCAGCATCGCCGATCCGGTCGCCGAGGCGCTGCTGATCGCTGAGACCGTGGCCTCGGGCGACCTGAGCCAGGAGTTCGAGACCGAGCGCGGCGGCGACTTCGGCCGGCTGCTGCGCGGCATGGGCGAGATGGAAGACACGCTCACCGACCTCGTGACGCGCATCAAGGCCTCGACCGATTCGATCGCGGTGGCGTCGCGGCAGATCGCGGCGGGCAACCAGGACCTGTCGTCGCGCACGGAAGAGCAGGCGAGTTCGCTGGAGCAGACGGCGGCGTCGATGGAAGAGCTGACCTCGACGGTCAAGCAGAACGCGGACAACGCGCGACAGGCGAATCAGCTGGCCGTGTCGGCTTCGGAAGTTGCAGTGAAAGGCGGCGCGGTCGTGTCGCAAGTGGTGGACACGATGGGCTCGATCAATGCGTCGTCCAGGAAGATCGTCGACATCATCGGCGTCATCGACGGCATTGCGTTCCAGACCAACATCCTGGCGCTGAATGCGGCTGTTGAAGCCGCACGCGCTGGCGAGCAAGGCCGAGGCTTTGCCGTCGTGGCTTCGGAAGTCCGCAGCCTCGCTCAACGCTCCGCAGCCGCCGCCAAGGAAATCAAAACCTTGATCGGCGACTCGGTAGAAAAGGTCGAAGAAGGAAGCAAGCAGGTCGCCGAAGCCGGCCGCACGATGGAAGAGATCGTCGGCAGCGTCAAGCGCGTGACCGACATCATGGGCGAGATCACGGCGGCGAGCCAGGAACAGACCTCCGGCATCGAGCAGATCAACCAGGCGATCACGCAGATGGACCAGGTGACGCAGCAGAACGCGGCGCTGGTCGAGGAAGCGTCGGCCGCCGCGCAGTCGCTGCAGGAGCAGGCCGGTGCCCTGGTCGAGGCCGTGAGCACCTTCAAGCTCGACGCCGACGAAGCCGTTGCGGCCTGAACACCCCGTGTCCACGCACTTCCATCCGAAAGCCCTGCGCCGCGTCGGCATGGGCTTCGCCGCATTGCTCCTGCTGCTGGCCGTGGCGCTCTTCCTCGGCTTCCATGTCGGCACCGGCTGCGCCTGGGCGCTCCATGCCGTGTGGGCGTTGGCCGGCGCCGCCTGCCTGACGGGCCTGGGTCTCACGGGCTTCGCGGCGCACGCACGGGCCCGTGCAAGCCGCCACGACGCCAAGGTGGCCGAGCGGCTGGACCGGGTGTTCCAGCACGTCAACGCCACCGACGCCTGACAGAGAACGCATGCGCCCGCGTCCCGATCCGCGCCTTTCTTTAGAAAAAAGACTCAAGTCTGGCGGCGTGCTGCCGATAACAGGGAGACGGGGTGGCGCAGGCCGCCGTCCCGCCATGCCGTCATGTCATGCCGGTGGCCCGCCGCGCGATGCGGCCACCGTCCCCCGTTATTGAAGGAAGAGAAGCGCAATGAGTTTGAAGGATCTGAAAATCGGCACCCGCCTGGGGCTCGGCTTCGCGGTGCTGCTGCTGCTGATGGCGTTCATTGCGGGCACGGGCGTGCTGCGCCTGACGAACGTGGGGCAGGCGACCGACGAGATGGTGCAGGGCGCGCTGGTCAAGGAACGGCTGGCGGCCGAATGGCTCAGCCTGCTCAAGTCGAACACGGTCGCCAACTACGCGATGGTCAAGACCACCGACCCCGAGGTGGCGGCCTATTTCGCCAAGCTCCAGGCGGCGGGTTCGGCGCGCATCACGCCGGCGCAGAAGCAGCTGGAGGCGATGCTCGCCACGCCGGAAGAAAAGGCGCTCTATGCCGCGGTGGTCGCGGCGCGCGTCGTCGTGCTCGAGACCGTGGGCACGCTCAACAAGCTCAAGGACGAGAAGAAGATCGACGAAGCCAATGTGCTGGTCGACACCAAGTTCAGCGCGGCGCTCGCCGTCTACGCCGGCGCGGTCGAAAACCTGGCCAACCACCAGCGCGAGAAGATCGACGCCGCCGCCAAGGGCATCGCGGCCGACCACACCGAGGGCCGCACCACGCTGCTCGTGCTGTCGGCCATCGCGCTGGCGGTGGGCGCGCTGTTCGCCTGGCGCCTCACGCTGGGCATCGTGCGCCCGCTGGGCCATGCGCTCGAAGTGGCGGAGACCGTGGCCGCGGGCGACCTGAGCGCGAACATCCGCGTGGAAAGTCGCGATGAAGCGGGCCAGCTGATGCAGGCGCTGAAGGACATGAACGCCAACCTGGCGAAGGTGGTGGGCGAAGTGCGCACGGGGACGGAGACCATCGCCACGGCATCGGGGCAGATCGCTTCGGGCAACCAGGACCTGTCGTCGCGCACGGAAGAGCAGGCC
Organism: Variovorax sp. GW821-FHT09D04; assembly: GCF_059416405.1. NCBI lineage: Bacteria > Pseudomonadati > Pseudomonadota > Betaproteobacteria > Burkholderiales > Comamonadaceae > Variovorax > Variovorax sp. GW821-FHT09D04. The sequence continues at coordinate 209,456 of NZ_JBWKPA010000005.1, read as the reverse complement.
AGTTCGCTGGAGCAGACGGCGGCGTCGATGGAAGAGCTGACTTCGACGGTGAAGCAGAACGCGGACAACGCGCGGCAAGCGAATCAGCTGGCCGTCTCCGCTTCGGAAGTCGCGGTGAAGGGTGGGGCGGTCGTGTCGCAGGTGGTGGACACGATGGGCTCGATCAACGCGTCGTCCAAGAAGATCGTCGACATCATCGGCGTGATCGACGGCATCGCGTTCCAGACCAACATCCTGGCGTTGAATGCAGCGGTTGAAGCCGCACGCGCTGGTGAGCAAGGCCGAGGCTTCGCAGTGGTCGCGTCCGAAGTTCGCAGCCTCGCTCAACGCTCCGCAGCCGCCGCCAAGGAAATCAAGACCCTGATCGGCGACTCGGTGGAAAAGGTCGAGGAAGGCAGCAAGCAGGTCGCAGAAGCCGGCCGCACGATGGAGGAGATCGTCGGCAGCGTCAAGCGCGTGACGGACATCATGGGCGAGATCACGGCGGCCAGCCAGGAGCAGACCTCGGGCATCGAGCAGATCAACCAGGCGATCACGCAGATGGACCAGGTCACGCAGCAGAACGCGGCGCTGGTCGAAGAGGCTTCGGCGGCAGCGCAGTCGCTGCAGGAGCAGGCGGGCAGCCTGTCGCAGGTCGTCGGCGTGTTCCGCCTCGGCGGCAGCAGCAGCCACGGCAACGCGCTGGCCCTGGCCTGAAGGCGACGCACCGGCCATGCGTGTCAACCTGCCCGTCACCGACATCGAATACGAACTCTCGAAGGAAGAGGCCCTGGTGTCCCGCACCGACCTCAAGGGCCGCATCACCTACGTCAACCCGGCCTTCGTCGCGGCCAGCGGCTTCACGGCCGCCGAACTCCTGGGCAAGGCGCACAACATCGTGCGCCACCCCGATGTGCCGCCCGAGGCCTTCGCCGACCTGTGGCGCACGCTCGACCAGGGCCTGCCCTGGACCGGCCTGATCAAGAACCGGCGCAAGAACGGCGACTTCTACTGGGTGCTCGCCAACGTCACGCCGATCCGCCACCAGGGCCGCGTGGAGGGCTACATGTCCGTGCGCAGCCGTCCCGCGCGCGACGATGTGGCGGCCGCCGATGCGCTCTACCGCCGCATGCGCGAGGGCGAGGCCAAGGGCCTCGAGCTGCTGCAGGGCGAGGTGGTGCGCAGCGGCTGGACGCGTCCGCTGGCGCGGCTGCGGCGCATCCCGGTGCGGCGCCGCGTGTTCGGCGTGACCCTCGCGGCCGCTGCGCTGTCAGCGGGCCTGGGCGCGATGGGCTGGATGGAAGCGTCCCGCCTGGCGGCAGCGTCTGGCGCCCACAGCTGGCTGCCTACCGCCGTGGCAGCGGGCAGCCTCGGCGCCGCGCTGGCGTGGCTGGGCCTGGGTGCGTTTCTCGGGCGCACGGTGTTCCGTCCGCTCGACGAGGCCATTGACGTGGCGCGCACCATCGCGGGCGGGGACCTCGTGCGCTTCACGGTGCGGCCCGGCGACGAGATCGCGGGGCTGCTGCGCGCGCTGAACCAGATGAGCGCCAACCTCTTTGCCATCGTCGCCGACGTGGGCGCGAACGTCGCGGGCGTGATGTCGGCGTCGAGCCAGATCGCTTCGGGCAACGAGGACCTGTCCTCGCGCACCGAGCAGCAGGCCAGCTCGCTCGAGCAGACGGCGGCGTCCATGGAAGAGCTGACCTCGACGGTGAAGCAGAACGCGGACAACGCGCTGCAGGCGAACCAGCTGGCCGTTTCCGCCTCCGAAGTGGCGGTGAAGGGCGGCGCCGTGGTGTCGCAGGTCGTGGACACGATGGGCTCGATCAACGCGTCGTCGAAAAAGATCGTCGACATCATCGGCGTGATCGACGGCATCGCGTTCCAGACCAACATCCTCGCGCTGAACGCGGCCGTGGAAGCCGCCCGCGCGGGCGAGCAGGGCAAGGGCTTCGCCGTGGTCGCGTCGGAGGTTCGCAGCCTGGCGCAGCGCTCGGCCGCGGCTGCGAAAGAAATCAAGACCCTCATCGGCGACTCGGTGGAGAAGGTCGAGGCGGGCAGCAAGCAGGTGGCCGAAGCCGGCCGCACCATGCAGGAGATCGTCGGCAGCGTGAAGCGCGTGACCGACATCATGGGCGAGATCACGACCGCGAGCCAGGAGCAGACCTCGGGCATCGAGCAGATCAACCAGGCCATCGCACAGATGGACCAGGTGACGCAGCAGAACGCCGCATTGGTCGAGGAAGCGTCGGCCACGGCGCAGTCGCTGCAGGAACAGGCGGAGGGCCTGGTCCGGGCCGCAGGGGTATTCAGGACCGGGGCGGGCGAGGGTGCCGGCGCCCGGGATGCGTATTGAACGAGGAGAAGAACACATGTTGAACAACACCAGAGACACATCGCCGCGATCGAACGGCGCGGCCCCGTCCGCGTCCGCGGTCGCCAACCGCCTGGAGGTCGTGACCTTCAAGCTCGGCGACGAGGAATACGGCATCGACATCCAGAAGGTGCAGGAGCTGCGCGGCTACGACGCCGTGACGCGCATCGCGAACGCGCCGGACTACATCAAGGGCGTGGTCAACCTGCGCGGCATCATCGTGCCGATCATCGACATGCGCATCAAGTTCGAGCTGGGCGCACCCACCTACGACCAGTTCACGGTGGTGATCGTGCTGAACATCTCGGGCCGCGTGGTGGGCATGGTGGTGGACAGCGTGTCCGACGTGATCACGCTCACGGCCGAGCAGATCAAGCCGGCGCCCGAGATGGGTTCGGTGCTCGACACCGACTACCTGATCGGCCTGGGCACGCTGGACGAACGCATGCTGATCCTGGTGGACATCGACCGGCTGATGTCCAGCGAAGAAATGGGCCTCATCGAAGCCGCAGCCACCGTTTGAGGACCACCCCATGACATTCTTTTCGAACCTTCGCATCGGCACCCGCCTGACCCTCGCCTTCGCCATCGTACTGGGGCTGACGCTCATCTCCAGCGCGGTGGGGCTGATGTCGGCGCACAAGAACGCCGAAGCCACGCGCATCATGATGCAGAGCCCGCTGGCCAAGGAGCGGCTCATTTCGGACTGGTACGTGCTGACCTACTCGGCCATCGCGCGCACCTCGATGATCGCGCGCACCACCGACGAGGCGCTGCCGATGCTGTTCGCCGACGTGATCTCCGAGAGCGTGAAGAAGGGCAGCGAGACCATGGCCAAGGTCGAGGCGCTGCTGGTCACCGACGAGGAAAAGGCGACCTACAAGTCCATCGTCGAGCTGCGCGCCAAGTACCAGGCCGCCAAGGACGAGGTGACCCGCGCCAAGGCCAGCGGCAACACGGTCGAGACCGTGCGCGCCTACCAGCTGTCGTTCCAGCCGGCCGCCAAGGCCTATGAGAACCGCGTGCTCGAGCTGCTGGCCATCGAGCGCCGCGCCATCGACGACATGAGCCACGCCATCGACGCGGCGAATGCGAAGAGCTTCAACCTGCGACTGCTGCTGACGGCGCTCACGGTGCTGCTGGGCGGCCTGTTCGCCTTCTTCATCTCGCGCAGCATCGTGCGCCCGCTGGCCAAGGCCGTCGGCGTGGCCGAGACCGTGGCCGCGGGCGACCTGAGTGCGAACATCCGCGTGGACAGCCGCGACGAGACGGGCCAGCTGATGCAGGCGCTGAAGGACATGAACGCGAATCTCGCCAAGGTGGTGGGCGAAGTGCGCACGGGCACGGAGACCATTGCCACGGCCTCGGGGCAGATCGCCTCGGGCAACCAGGACCTGTCGTCTCGCACCGAGGAGCAAGCCAGCTCGCTGGAGCAGACGGCGGCGTCGATGGAAGAGCTGACCTCGACGGTGAAGCAGAACGCGGACAACGCGCGTCAAGCGAACCAGCTAGCCGTCTCTGCTTCGGAAGTGGCAGTGAAGGGCGGCGCCGTGGTCTCGCAGGTGGTGGACACGATGGGCTCGATCAATGCTTCGTCCAAGAAGATCGTCGACATCATCGGCGTCATCGATGGCATCGCGTTCCAGACCAACATCCTGGCGTTGAATGCGGCGGTTGAAGCTGCGCGTGCCGGTGAGCAAGGCCGAGGCTTTGCGGTGGTCGCATCCGAAGTCCGCAGCCTCGCCCAACGCTCCGCAGCCGCCGCCAAGGAAATCAAGACCCTGATCGGCGATTCGGTGGAAAAGGTCGAAGAAGGCAGCAAGCAGGTCGCCGAAGCGGGCCGCACGATGGAAGAGATCGTGGGCAGCGTCAAGCGCGTGACGGACATCATGGGCGAGATCACGGCCGCGAGCCAGGAACAGACCTCAGGCATCGAGCAGATCAACCAGGCGATCACGCAGATGGACCAGGTGACGCAGCAGAACGCGGCACTGGTCGAAGAAGCTTCGGCAGCCGCACAGTCGCTGCAGGAACAGGCCGGCGCCCTCGTGCAGGCCGTGAGCGTCTTCAAGCTCGACGCGAACGCGGTCGCGACGACCCGCGCCAGCTTCACGCGCATCACGCCGATTCCCAAGCCGCCGAAGCCGACGCCCAAGCCGCGTGCCAAGGCGCTGCCCACGCGCCGCGAACCCACCGGGACGCCGCAGCTCGCCATGGCCGGCGACGCCAAGGGCGACTGGTCGGAATTCTGAGTCAAGCGTAAAGACGACGCGCGCCCCTCAACTTCGGGCGCGCGCTGCCGATAACTACCGAGAGGCATCGCGCGCGATGCCGCTCCCACACACCCCTTTGACAGGTAAAGCCTTATGTCCGGAAGCATGTTCTACACAGGTCTGAGCGGCCTCGCGGTCGCCCGCACCGCGCTGATGACCACGGCCCACAACACCGCCAACGTGTACACGGCCGGCTACAGCCGCCAGATCGCGCAGATCGCCTCGGCCGGCGGCATTGCCAGCGGCTCGGGCTTCATCGGCTCGGGCGCCAACGTGACGACCGTGTCGCGCAGCTACGACCGCTACCTCACGGCGCAGCTGGCCACCGCGCAGTCGCAGTCGGCCGCGCTGGCCACCAACGGCGTGCAGGTCAACCGCATCGACCAGCTGCTGGCCGACAAGACCTCGGGCATCGCGCCGCTGATGCAGAGCTTCTTCACCAGCGTGCAGGGCGTGGCCAACACGCCGGCCGACCCGGCCGCGCGCCAGCAGATGATCAGCGCGGCGCAGTCGCTGGCCAGCAAGTTCCGCGCGACCGACCAGTACCTGTCGGACCTGAACACCTCGGTCAACGAGCAGATCGTGGGCAGCGTGAGCCAGATCAACACCTACGCCGCCAAGATCGCCAGCCTGAACCAGCAGATCAGCCAGATGAGCGCGGTGGCCGGCGGCCAGGCGCCGAACGACCTGCTCGACCAGCGCGACCAGCTCGTGAGCGAGCTGAGCCAGGTGGTCGACGTGCGCGTGCTGCAGCAGGACGACGGCAAGTACAACGTGTTCATCGCCACCGGCCAGTCGCTGGTGGTGGGCGACCATGCCTCGAAGATGGCGGCGGTGACGTCGTCGGCCGACCCCACGCGCCAGGTGGTGGCGCTGTCGGGCTTTGCCGGCAACACCGTCGAGCTGGACGACAGCGCCTTCACCGGCGGCGTGCTCGGCGGCCTCATGGCCTTCCGCAAGGACACGCTGATCCCCACGCAGAACGCCATCGGCCGGCTCGCCATGTCGGTGGCCGACGCGGTGAACGCGCAGCACAAGCTGGGCGTGGACCTGAACGGCGCGCTGGGCCAGAACTTCTTCTCGCAGGCCGTGCCGGGCACGATCGCCAATGCTGGCAACGGCGGCAACCTCGAGCTGGGCGCCACGCTGACCGATGCGTCCAAGCTCACCACGAGCGACTACAACGTGAGCGTCACCGACGTCGGAGGCACGCTCACCTACACGGTCACGCGGCTCTCGGACAAGACGCCGATGGGCAGCTTCACCACCTTCCCAATCAGCTTCGACGGCGTGAGCCTCACGGCCGCGAGCGGCACGGCGCAGGCCGGCGATTCGTTCCTGGTGCAGCCCACGCGCACCGGCGCGCGCGACCTCGAGGTGCTGGTGCGCGACCCGGCCAAGGTGGCCGCCGCGTCGCCCGTGATCACCGGCAACACCGCGGGCAACAAGGGCAGCGGCGCACTGGGCGCGGCCACCGTCGACGCGGCCTACCCGGGCTCGCCGCTGGCCGGCAACGTCACGCTGAGCTTCAACGCGGGCACCGGCACGCTGTCGGGCTTTCCGGCCGGCTCGGCCGTGACCGTCACGCGCGCCGACGGCACCGCCACCAGCTACCCGGCCGGCACGCCCGTGCCGTACACGGCCGGCGCGAAGATGAGCTTCGACGGCATCACCGTGGCCATGACGGGCGCGCCCGCGCAGGGCGACACCTTCACCATCGGCAAGAACACCGGCGGTGTCTCCGACGGCGGCAATGCGCTGCTGCTGGGCGCGCTGCAGCGCAAGACCACCATGTCGAACGGCACCGCGACCTTCAACGGCGCCTACTCGCAGCTGGTGAGCGATGTCGGCAACCGCGCCATGTCGATCAAGGTGGCCGCCGTCACGCAGGACAGCGTGACCGGCCAGATCAAGGCCAGCCAGCGCGCGATTTCGGGCGTGGTGCAGGACGAGGAAACCGGCAACCTGCTGATGTTCCAGCAGATGTACCAGGCCAACGCCAAGGTGATCCAGACCGCTTCGGCGATGTTCGACGCCATCCTCGGTATCCGTAGCTAGCCTTCCACCTTCCGCACAGATTCCAGGACCCGCGATGCGCATCAGCACCCAATCCTTCTACGAACAGAGCCTGCAGTCGATGGGCCTGCAGCAGCAGAAGCTGTTCAAGGTCCAGCAGCAGCTGGCGACCAACTCCAAGTTCCTGTCGGCCGGCGACGACCCGGTGGGCGCGGCGCGCGCGCTCGGCGTGAGCCAGACGCTGGCGGAGGGCGCCCAGTTCGCCACCAGCCGCCAGCGCGCGGCGCTGGCGCTGTCGACCGAAGAGAACGCACTCGACTCGGTGACGTCGATCCTGCAGCACGTGAAGACGCTGGTCGTGCAAGCCGGCGGCGGCGGCTTGTCGGACGCCGATCGCGGCTCGCTTGCCACGGCCATCCAGAGCAGCCTGGAGCAGCTCGTGGGAGTGGCCAACAGCGACAACGGCAGCGGCCAGTACCTGTTCGCCGGCTACAAGAGCGGCAGCCCGCCCTTCGTGATGGCTGCCGGCGGCGGCGTGCAGTACGTGGGCGACCAGGGCGAGCGGCTGATGCAGATCGACGTGGCGCGCCAGATGTCGACCTCGGACGACGGCCGCAGCATCTTCCAGTCGGTGCAGGGCGGTGCGGGCTATGTGACCTCGGGCTCACCTGCCAACACCGGCTCGGGCGTGTTCGGCGCCGTGAGCATCACCGACGCCACCGCACCGAACTACGGCAAGGATTTCACCATCCGCTTCACCGGCACCGACTACACGGTGATGACCAAGGACACGCCGCCCGTGGTGGCCGCGAGCGGCCCGTTCACCGCCGGCACCCCGATCTCGTTCGGCGGCGTGCAGCTCGCCATCAGCGGCACGCCGGCCAACGGCGACAGCTTCGACGTGTCGACCGCACAGAACGCCGGCACCGACATCTTCGCGGCCCTGGGCGAACTGGTGACGGCGTTGCGCGCACCGCTGAACGGCGGCGGCGCGGCGGCCCAGGCGCAGTTGCGCAACGCCTTGAGCACCGCCAACGTGAAGGTCACGAACGCACACGACAACGTGCTCACGGTGCTGTCGTCGGTGGGCTCGCGCCAGGTCGAGCTGCAGGCGCTCGACAGCGCGGGTGCGATGAACAAGCTGCAGGAAGAAAGCTACCTGTCATCGATCGAGGACCTCGATCCGTACACGGCGATTTCCGAGTTCTACCAGCGGCAGTCGTCGCTGCAGGCGACGCAGATGACGTTTGCCAAGTTGAACAGCATTTCGCTTTTCAACTACCTGTGAGGGTGGGGTGGCCAGCGGCTGCGTGCTGGCCACTGGAGGGGGAAAGCCGATCGTCGCGATGGGCGCGGGCAGAATGCGTCGACTGGCTGCCGCCGGTCGTCCGCCTGGCAGCAGCGCACCACACCCACCTTCCTCGGAGAATCGATCCATGGCCGACCGTGCATATGGGGCACCGGCACCTGCGACCCAGACCACGCTGCCTGGAGAGCGCTGGTACGGGAAGGACATCGACCGGCAAACCTACACCGCCGTCCTGTTCAACGATCTGGACATGACGGAGGCCAGGAACACCGGTTCGGTGTTCACCGACTGCACGTTCCGGAGCGCGCGCTTCAATTCGTCGGTCCACACGGATGCGGCCTTCGTCAATTGCACGTTTGTCGCCTGCAAGTTCTTCGACGCCAGCTTCATCGATTGCAAGTTCATCGGCAGCATGTTCGACGGCTGCATGTTCGAGGTGATGAAGGCGGTCGGCGGCGACTGGTCGTTTGCCGGCCTGCCGGGGGCCGACCTGCGCAAGGCATCGTTCCATGGGACACGGATGCGGGAGGTCGACCTCACGGGCGCACGGTGCGACGGCGGCGTTCTTCGCGATGTCGATCTGTCGGGGGCCTGGCTGCACAGCGCCAACTTCTCGCGGTGCGACCTGCGTGGCAGTGACCTAAGCGCACTCGAACCGCAGCACGTGCAGCTCCAAGGCGCAGTCATCACCGCCGTGCAAGCCTTGACCATCGCCGAGGCGCTGGGAATGGACGTCAGGCCGGAGGAATAGAAGCGAGACAGCGCGGGTGCGATGAACACGAGGCAGGAAGCACGCTGCCTGCCGTTGGCGTGGGATTGCTTCTCCACCTGCGTTTTGCGAGGCGGGCCACCGGTTCCCGTGGCCTCCCACAAAAGCGGTATTTCGTTTGCGAATCGTCGGGCTAGATTCAGGCGCCATCCTGGAGGAGAAAAGCATGCCGATCGTTCGCACCCTGGCCCTGAGCGTCTTCCTGCTGGGCACGGCCTTGCCCGCCCTGGCTGCGAACGACGGCACCGACAGCCATTGCGTCATCGGCAAGGACAGCACGCTCTTCAACCAGTGCAACTACAGCGTCGACGTCGGCTTCTGCGTCGAGAACCCGCGGCAGACCAAGCACTTCTTCGACAGCTCCGAGGCCTTCCAGTGCCCCAACGGCGGACTCAGCACGCTGGGCCCCGGCAAGAAGGAGGGCAACCTCCTGCACGGCACCGTGCACTGGTGGGCCTGCGCGACCAAGCACCGGGGCACGGGCCGCTGGCGGTACGTGGAGGGGCGAGGCTACCGGGGGTACTGCTTCTCCGAGAAGGAAGCGAAGGCCGCGAATCCGGCGCCCTCGCAGCGAACGCGCGCCTCCTCCGAAGAATGCAAGGCGCTGCAGCAACGCGCCACGCAGGCCTCGGGCCCCGGCGCGGACCGGGTCCACAACTACACGATGATCGAGTACCTCGATCGCAGCTGCGGCAACCTGACACCCGAAGACCGCGCGGCCACGCGCAAGGTCTATCAGCAGGAATACGTGCGGCTCGTTTCGGAATGCAGACATTCGGGCGCCAGGAACTGCGACTCGGCCGCCATGCCGAACGAGGCCGCGGCGCCGGAACGCCCGACGGTCCAGGCGGGCGGCGTCCCCGCGGCGAGAGCATCCTCGCGCAGCGAACCCTCCGTGGACATGCTGATGTCGCGCTGCTCGGACGCCCTGCGGACCGCCATCGACACCTTCTACCAATCGGAGGTGGAGGCCGACCGCTACTACCGCCGCACGCACACAGGGTCTCGCGAGCGCGTGCAGGGCTGGATGACGGAAAAAGCCAGGGTCGAATACGCCGCAGGCGCGCTGGCCGTTCCGCCCCAGTCGCTGGCCGAGTACCACGCCGGGGCGCTGCAGGAGGCGGCGAGCCGGACCCGGCCGATGGGCAATGGCCTGCACGATCCCCATCGCGAACAGGCGCTGCTGCGGGCCTGCTACATGAAGGCCCGCCTCGACAGCCGCTAGAGGCCCGTGCGGGCGCGTCCTGTTCAGGCGCGGATGTGCAAGGGCGCGAACGACTTCACCAGGTCGTCCAGTGCCTTCAGCTGCGTGAGGAAGGGCTCCAGCTGGTCCAGCGGCAGGGCGCTGGGACCGTCGCATTTCGCCTGCGCCGGGTCGGGATGCGCTTCGAGAAAGAGGCCCGCCAGGCCCACTGCCAGGCCCGCACGCGCCAGTTCGGCCACCTGCTCGCGCCGTCCGCCCGACGCGATGGCGTTGGCCTCGCGTTGCTGGAGCGAATGCGTCACGTCGAAGATGACCGGCAGGTCCCCGGTGACCTTCTTCATGGTGCCGAAGCCGAGCATGTCCACCACCAGGTTGTCGTAGCCGAAGCAGGTGCCGCGGTCGCACAGGATGACGGAGGAATTCCCCGCTTCCTTGAGCTTCTCCACGATGTTGAGCACCTGCGTCGGGCTCAGGAACTGGGGCTTCTTGACGTTGATGACCTTGCCGGTTTGGGCGAGCGCGACGACCAGGTCGGTCTGGCGGGCGAGAAACGCAGGCAGTTGAAGAACATCAACCACTTCGGCGACGGGTTTCGCCTGCCAGGGCTCGTGCACGTCGGTGATGACCGGCACGCCGAACGCGGCCTTGACGGCCTCGAAGATCTTCAGGCCCTCTTCCAGGCCGGGGCCCCGGTAGGAATGGATGGACGAGCGATTGGCCTTGTCGAAGCTCGCCTTGAAGACATAGGGAATGCCGAGCTTCTGCGTGACCCGGACATATTCTTCCGCGGCACGCAGGGCCATGTCTTTCGACTCGAGGACGTTCACGCCGCCGAACAGGACAAAGCCCTTGCTGTTGCTGACGTGGATGGCGGGGGTGATGGCGACGGTGGTCAAGGCGAGCTCCTCTGAAGTGTCTGTTGCCCGCATTCTCGCGGTTCGGCTTCTGGCCCAGAATGGGCCCTTGGCCACGCCAGCGACGTTGAATCTGAACCCCGCCATGCAACCTCAGCTCCGAACCCCCCGTCTCGTCCTGCGCCCCTTCGATCCCGACGACGCCGATGACGTGCAACGCATCGCAGGCGATGTGCGCGTCGCCGAGCCGACCGCGCACGTGCCCCACCCGTATCCGGATGGCGTGGCCAGCGAATGGATCGCCTCGCACGCTCCCGCATTCCGCGCGGGAACCGACGTCATCTATGCCGTGACCAGCGCCGACACGGGCGAGCTGCTGGGCGCGGTGCAGCTGGCCCACATGTCCGTGCTGCATCGCCGCGCCGAACTGGGCTACTGGGTCGCCTTCGCGCATTGGTCGAGCGGCATCTGCTCCGAAGCGGTCGGCGCCGTGATCCGCTACGCACACGGCGAGCTCGGCATCAGCCGCATCGTCTGCAGCTGCCTGCCGCGCAACACCGGCTCCGAGCGCGTCATGCAGAAGGCGGGGTTCCTCCCGGAGGGGCGCCTGGTGAAGCATGTGAACCACCGGGGCGTCTTCGAGGACATGCTGATCTACGGCCTGAACCTGCCTGGCCGATAGGGGCGGTGCACGAAAGCGACGCGGGGCCGGTGTGCCGTGATCCGCGTTAGGCTGCAGCGAACGCCATGAAAGTACTTTTCCCCAATCCCTTTGGCCGCGCACCGGCCTCCGCGCAGGCGGTCGACGCGCTGCAGCGCCGCCTCGGTTTCTCGAACGCCTACGCCACCTTCCTGCGAACCCAGAACGGCTTCTCGCTGTACGAGATGGAACAGGCCGGCGACATCGCTGCCTATGTGCAGCCAGACGGCACGGCGAGCAGCGCGTCGCACGCCAACTTCCGTGTGCTCAACAGCTTCGGCGCCTCGGACCCCCACTGCGACCTGGAGACGCTGCAGGCCGAGAGCCTGCTGGCCGACTGGTTTCTGGACATCGGCAGCGACCCGGCGGGCAACCCGTTCGTGGAGGTGCTGCACGGCCGGCACAAGGGCCGTATCGCCAGCCTCGACCACGACCTCTTTGCAGGCAAGCTGGACACGCAGGAGTTCCTGGCCGACATGGAACTGGCCCACCTCCCATCGCTCAGCCTCGATGCGCAGGCCGATGCGCTGTGCGACGAGGCGCAGGGCCTGGTGTGGTTCCACGCCAGCGGCATGCAATCCTTCCTGGACCATTGCATCCACTGCGACGACGATTTCTGGGGCTTCGTGGTGGACGAACGCGCGCCCTGACGCGGTCGGATCAGTTTCTCGCCACGCTCCTGAACGCCGCAGACAGGGCGTCCACGGCATCCCGCGCCCGAGCCTCCCGGACCCGGGAGTGCAGCAGGACCGGCAGGCGCGGCAGGTCGGGCAGACCCAGCTTGGGGCCCACGTCGACGCAGCCCAGGGGCAGCATGCGCGGCGCCAACGCAGCGACCCCCAGGCCGGCCACCACCGCCGCCGCCACGGCCGCGACGCCGCCCCCCACGAACACCTCGGTCCACGGGATGCCGGCCGTGTCCAGGAGCTGCTCCGCCAACGCGCGCACCCCGCAGGGCTGTGCCATCGTGGCCAGCGGCAGGGGCTCACCCACGCGGTGCTGCCAGCCCGCGGCAGCGAACCAGCCGAAGCGCTCCTGCGTCAGAAGTTTCCCGTCCGTGCGTCCCGCGTGCAGCCGGACGATGACCGTGTCGAGTTCCCGTCGGTCGTAGCTCTGGAGCAGATCGCCCGAGGAGCCGATCCGGATATCGATCAGCAGCTGCGCGTCTTGCGCGTTCATGCGGGCGATCAGCGCGGGCAACTCCGGTCCTGCCACGTGATCGCTGATGCCGATGGTCAGTCGCTGGCGGGCGCTCGCAAAGGCCGCCAGCGTGCGATCGTGGACCGCCAGGAGTTCCCGGGCATGTCCCAGGAAGGCGGCACCGCGCGCCGACAGCTCCACGTGCCGGGGTGTGCGCTCCAGGAGCCGGCAGCCCAGCCTGTCTTCCAGGCGTTTCAGTTTCAGGCTGATTCCTGCTTGCGTGGTCTGCATGACTTCTGCCGCGCGCGTGAAGCTGCCCAGCTCGGTGATGCGAACGAAGGCCTGAACGGCATCGAGATCCAGCGGGCGATCAGTCATGACAAAAGATTGTTATTGAGATAAGTATCAATAGCAAATCTGAATACATAACATCCGCTGTTCCACCATGACCCGGAGCAGCGATGCCCACCATTCACATCTCGATGCGCGCGGGAAAGCCAGAGGCGTACCGGCAGGCGATCTTCGACAGCCTCTATCGCGCCCTGCGTGACACGTTGAACGTGCCGCAAGACGACCAGTTCATGACGATCACCGAGCACGAGGCCGCCAACTTCCGATATGGAGGCGCCTTCGGCGTCGCGCGCAGCGACGATCTCCTGTACATCCAGATCACCGTTTTCAACACGCGCACCGCGCAGCAGAAGAAGGCGCTGTTCCAGCGCATTGCGCAGCTGCTGGCCGATAGTCCGGGGATACGGCCGGAGGACGTCTTTGTGACCATTGCCGATGCCCCCAAGGAGAACTGGTCCGTCGGGCACGGGCTGGCGCAATTTGCCTGAGGAATGGCTCCTTCAGCCTCAAGAAGAAAGCCTGCATCCATCGCGCGATCCCAGAAAACTGGTGGACGGAATTTGAAAGAGGCCGGCGTCCTCTTCCCGACCGAACGCCCCCCGACAACGCCGCAGACCCAAGGTCCTGGTTCGGCCACTCACCGCCTGCTTACTTCGCCAGGAGCGACGCAATCGCCGGCCCGGCCAAGCCGATGGTGGCACCCAGTGCATCGGCGTGGCCGTTGGGACTGTTCATCTCGACATACTCTGCCGGCGTGCCTTGCGCCTTGAGGATCTCCACGGCGCGTTTGGACAGGAGCGGCGGAAAAATCTGATCCGAGCTGATGCCCACGAACAGCGACCTGGCCTTGATGCGTTCTGGCTTGGCGCTGGGCAACTGCAAGGCCTTCAGCGTGTACAGCCAGCTGTTGGCGTCCATGCCCTTGGCACGCGCTTCGCCGATCTTCTCGAGGGTGGCATCGACCGCAAACTGGTTCGCAGCCGCTTCGCCGGGGTTCTTGCCCGGGTCGGCCCACTTCTGGCCGAAGGCCTTGTCGGCCCAGGCGAAGCTGAGCGCATCGAGCGTGACCAGCCGCATCGCCTGCGTCATGCCTGCCAGCGGCTCGGCCTTGCCGTGGTAGTCGCCGTGGGCCCAGTTCGGGTCCAGTCGCACGGCCGCGCCCCACGAGCTCATCTTGGCGATGGCGTAGGCCGGGCTGTCGACGCCAGGTCCCACGATGGACACCAGGCGTTGCACGCGCTCCGGGTAGGCCGAGGCCCATTCCACCGACATCCAGGCGCCGGCCGACGCGCCAGCCACGGCGTAGAGGGTTCGAATGCCCAACGCATCGAGCAGGGCCTTCTGCACCTCCACCGTGTCCCGCGCCGCCAGCACCGGGAAGCGCGGGCCATACGGTTTGCCGGTGGCGGCGTCGATGCTGGCGGGGCCGGTGCTGATGACGGTGGCCGATGCGCGATTGGGGTTGGCCAACGCGTCGGTTGCGATGACGAAGAACCGATCGGTGTCGATCGGCAGGCCGGCGCCGATGATCGTGTCCCAGTAACCCGGCGCGGCGTCGCTCGCCGCATACCGGCCGGCGGCGTGCGAGGTGCCGGTGATGAAGTGATTGATGAGGATCACGTTGTCTCGCGCCGCATTCAGACGGCCATAGGTTTCATAGCCGATGCGCACGCCCTTGATGACCTGGCCGTTCACGGTCGTGTAGGTGGGCAGGTTGAACACCTGCTTTTCCACGATGCCGTCGAAGGCCTGTGCGTGCGTCGTGACGAGGGCCGCACAGACGGCGGCCGCGGCGCAAAGCAGCGTGTTCGAAAGAGAAGAAGATCGTTGCATGGGAACTCCCGGGTGGTGAGGCCCGCACTGTCGGCGGCCGCAGCCAGGCGCGCATCCGGTTTGGCGCCCAAACGCCCGGTGGAGGGCATCAACGGTCGTGAGGCGGCATCGAGCGGTCGCCGTTCGGACCCCTCAAACGACGGCTCGAGGACAAACTCGCCCCACCGGCCCTCGATCGGTAGCGGCATGGCGCGCCAACCTCTACAGTGCCGCGATGCATGCAGCCGACTTCCGTCCGTGATCCGCGTTGATTCGTCCATTCCCGCCCGCTGGCTGGGCGCAGGGCGGCTGACCGCCGGCGCGTTCCTGCTGTGCGCGATCGCGGCCGGGCTGCTCTTCTGGGCTGCTCCTGCACTCGAAACGCCAGCGCGCCTGTTCGTCTTCGTCGAATGTGTCGGCATGGTGTTCATCGCGTGTGTCGCGGTGCTGGGCCGCTTTGGACGACTGCGGCGAATGCAGGCGCTGCCCCGTTGGCTTCTGACCGGCGCGATCGCCATCCCGACGGGGTACTTCGGGGGGCACCTGGTCGCGCTCCTGATCCTGGACGAACCGGTCGGCCGCGTCGTGGGTCATGACAGCGACTACATGGTGGCGTTCGCATTCGGCCTGGTGCTGGCCCTGTTCGTCCTCTACGTCGCCGCGACGCGTGACCAGCTTGCCAAGGAAGCGGGCGCCCGATCCGACGCCCAGCGCCTGGCCACCGAATCGGAACTGCGGCTGCTGCGCGCGCAACTCGAGCCCCACATGCTGTTCAACACGCTGGCGACTCTGCGCTCGCTCGTCGACGAAGACCCACGACAGGCCGAGCGCATGATCGACCAGCTGATCGTCTACCTGCGCAGCACGCATGCAGCGTCACGCGACGAGGTGACGACGCTGCAGTCGGAGTTCGCCCAGCTGAGGGCGTACCTCGACATCATGTCCTTGCGCATGGGTCCGAGGCTGGCCTACCGGCTCGACCTGCCCGCCGAACTGGCGCGAATCGCCATCCCGCCGATGCTGTTGCAGCCGCTGGTCGAGAACGCCATCAGGCACGGCCTGGAGCCGAAGTTGGGCGCAGGGAGCATCGACGTGCTGGCACGGTCGATCGAGGGCGGCATCGAGGTCGCGGTGGACGATTCCGGTCTGGGCTTGTCGCCGCACCTGCCCGCTTCGGGGGGCGACGAGGTCTGCGGGGCCGGACTGAAAAATGTGCGTGACCGCCTCCAGACCCGTTATGGCTTGCGTGCGTCCCTGTCTCTGCAAGCGCGATCGCCGTGCGGCGTTCGCGCGGTCGTGAGGATTCCATCGTGAACGCGTGGCGCGGCGTGATTGCCGAAGATGAACCGGTGCTGTCGCGAACACTGCAGCGCTTGTTGCACGAAGCCTGGCCCGAGCTGGAGATCGTGGGCGTCGCCGACGATGGCCTGAAGGCGATCGAGCTGGCCCAGACCCTGGCGCCCGATGTGATGTTCCTGGACATCAAGATGCCGGGCAAGACCGGCCTGGAAGTCGCCGAGGCCGTCGCTGACGAGTGGCCCGACGACGAGGCCGAACCGCTCTTCGTCTTCATCACCGCGTACGACAACTTCGCGATCTCGGCGTTCGAGCATGCGGCGATGGACTACATGCTCAAGCCGGCGACGCTCGAACGCCTGCAGGTCTGCGTGCAACGCCTGAAGCACAGGTTGCACGAGCGCGCGCGGACACCGGCGGCCGGTGGCATGGCGGCCCTGATGGAGCGCGTGCAGTCGATCACCGATCCGGCGGACGCGCCCGAAAAGATCAAGGTCATCCGCGCCGGCGTCGGCAACACCGTGCGGATGATTCCGGTCTCGGAGGTGATCTGCCTGGAAGCCGCCGAGAAGTACGTCAATGTCGTCACGGCCCAGGGCGAGGCGCTGGTGCGCATGAGCCTGCGCGATCTGGTGTCGCGCATCGACGCCGCCGACTTCACGCAGGTGCATCGCGGCGTGCTCGTCAACACCCACTGCATCGAGAGCGCCACCCGCGACGAGAACGGGCGCTACAGCCTGTCCGTGCGGGGCCTGGCGCGATCGCTCAAGGTCAGCCGTGCGTTCGGGCACCTGTTCCGCGCGATGTAGCGGGAGCAGGCTTGTTGATGGCGAGGGCCGGGGTCATCGTCTCGGGGCGCGCAGCCTCGCAATGCCGAAGCCCAAGGCCACGGCGACGCACAAGAATGCCAGCACGGCCAGCCAGGTGGATTGGGTGAAGTAATAGGCGCCCAAGGCCGCACCCGCCGCCACGAAGGCGCCCAGCCATTCCAGGGCGGGGTCGAGCCAGCTCTTGGCAGCGTGCGCCTTGGGTTCCGCGAACGCGCGATCGTGTTCGTCGATCTGCTGTGGGGTCGGCGATCTGCGGGCCTTCCGTTGTCGCGGGTCGGGGAAGTGTTCTCGCAACGCCGGCGTGGGCCAGGCGCCATCGCTGGATGACGCGAGGCCGCTCAATGTCCAGACCGGGTCCGCATCGTGCCTCGCAAGATCCGACATCAGGCTTTCGAGCGCCTTGCTGTCGTGGAGACCGTCGATGTCCCCAAGATCGGCGCGCAGCCATGGCTCGGCATCGGCCGCATCCGGCAAGCCAGAGGTGCGCAGCAGGAGGTAGTCCCCGAAGTGCTGCGCAATCAGTGCTTCAAAGGACGCGTAGATCGGGCGGTAGCGTTCTCCGACGGCGCCGAGGATCGCTTCACGCCGTGTCGCCAGCCGCGCAACCGCTGCGGCCTCGTCAATGACGAGGTAGGGGTAGGTCGCGTCGGCGCCGAAATCCTCGATGCATTCCTCGCGGTCGACGGCCGAGGCTTCGTCGTCGATGTCGTATTCGTCGATGAAGCGCGCGTACCGGATGTCGCTGGTGCTGAAGAGTGCCCGCCAGAACAGAGGGAAGAACGCGTTGGCCTCCAGCTCGGCGCCGTCGCCGAAGAAGCTGCGCCATTCGTTGCGGCTGCCTTCCGGCATCCGGGGCAGGGAGGAGCTGGACAGATAAATGGGGTGTGACATGCGCGATCTTCCGTGTTGCGGCCGGAATCATCTTAGTGGGAGTGGCGCGTCATCCCGTGACCCTGATGTCCTTCAAACCAGCCGACTGGCCGCAAGCAGCCCTTCACCCCTCAGCGCCGCAACCCCTGCGTGAACCGCAGCATGTTCGAGAGCGACTCCGCAAACCGCGGCTCCAGGAACGCCGCCAGGTGCGGCATCAGCAGCTGCAGCATCACCAGCCCCGCCAGCAGCGTGAGCGGAAAGCCCACTGCGAAGATGCTGAACTGCGGCGAGGCGCGGTTCAGGATGCCCATGGCGAGGTTGAGCGTGAGCAGCGCGGTGATCAGCGGCAGCGCCAGCAGCAGGCCGCTTGCGAAGATGTCGCCGCCCGCGAGCACCAGGAACATCCAGCCGCCGGCCGCGAGCGGCGCGTCGGCGATGGGCAGCGTGTGAAAGCTCGCGGCCAGCGCTTCCAGCATGAGCAGGTGGCCGTCCAGCGCCATGAAGATCAGCATCGCCAGCATGTTCAGCAACCGCGACACCACCATCGTGCTGCCGTGGCTCATGGGGTCGAAGAAGGACGCGAAAGACAAACCCATCTGCAGGCCGATGTACTCGCCCGCGGCCAGCACGGCCGTGAAGATGAGGCGCATCGAGAAGCCCATGGCGGCGCCGATCAGCACTTGCTGCACGATGATCCAGAAGCCGCCTGCCGACACCACGGGCACTGCGGGCAGCGGCCCGATGGTGGGCGAGATCACCAGCGTGAGCACGGCGGCGATGCCCACCTTCACCTGCCGCGTCGCCCAGGGCTCGCCGAACACCGGTGCCGTGGAGACCATGGCCAGCATGCGCACAAAGGGCCAGAGGAAGGCCGCCAGCCAGGCCTCGAGCTGGCCCGAGGTGACGGAAAAAACCGAGGGCGTCACGCCAGCATCTGCGGGATGCTGGCGAACAGGGCGCGCATGTAGTCGAGCATGCGGTCGAGCATCCACGGCCCGGCGATGACCAGCGTCGCGAACACCGCGAGCAGCTTGGGAATGAAGGACAGCGTGGCCTCGTTGATCTGCGTGGCCGCCTGGAAGATGCTGACCACCAGGCCGATCACCAGCGCCACCAGCAACAGCGGCGCACCCAGCAGCAGCGAGATTTCCATGGCCCGGTGGCCCATGGTCATGACGGACTCGGGCGTCATAAGTAGAAGCTCTGCGAGAGCGCGCCGATCAGCAGCTGCCAGCCGTCGGCCAGCACGAACAGCATGAGCTTGAAGGGCAGTGCGATGGACGCGGGCGGCACCATCATCATGCCCATCGACATCAGCACGCTCGCCACCACGAGGTCGATGATGAGAAAGGGAATGAAGATGGTGAAGCCGATCTGGAACGCGGTCTTCAGCTCGCTGATGACGAAGGCCGGCAGCAGGATGCGCAGCGGCACGTCTTCGGGCCCCTGCATCTCGGGCGCCTTGGCGAGCCGCGCGAACAGCGCCAGGTCGGTCTCGCGCGTCTGCTTGAGCATGAAGGTCTTGAAGGGCGCGATGCCGCGCTCCAGGGCCTTCTCGGCGCTGAGCTTGCTTTCCGAGAAGGGCACGTAGGCCTCGGTGTAGGCCTTGTCGAACACCGGCGACATCACGAAGAAGGTGAGGAACAGCGACAGCCCCACCAGGATCTGGTTGGGCGGCGAGGTCTGCGTGCCGATGGCGGTGCGCAGCAGGCCCAGCACGATGAGGATGCGCGTGAAGCTGGTCATCGACAGCAGCAGCGCGGGCAGGAAGGTGAGCGAGGTCAGCAGCACCAGCGTCTGCACGCTCAGCGACCAGGTCTGGCTGCCGCCAGGGCCCGGCGTGCTCGTGAGGCCGGGCAGGCCCTGCGTCCACGCGGCGGCGGGCAGCGTGGCGGCGAGCAGCAGCAAGGCGGTGCGCAGGCCGCGGTGCAGGGCAGGGCGCGTCATGGCGCGGTGCGCGCCTTGCCCGCGAGGGAATCGCGCAGCTTCTGGGCGAACAGGCCCACCGGGTTCTGTGGCGACATGGGTGTGACTGCCGCAGGCGTTGCCTGGGCCGGCAGCGTGTGCAGCGTACGGACCTGGCTGCTGGTCACGCCCAGCACCAGCCACTGGCCGGCCACGTCCACCACGACCACGCGCTCGCGCGGGCCGACCATGGCGGTGGACACCACCTTCACCACCTGGCCGCCGCCCAGCCGCTGCAGGCCGAAGCGCCGCGCCAGCCATGCGCACAGGAAGATCAGGCCGACGACCGCCGCCATGCCGAAGCCCGCCTGCAGCAGGCCCGCGCCGCCGACCGCAGCGGGCTGCGCGGCTTCGCGCACCGGCGTGGGCACGGTGGGCAAGGCCGCATGCGCCGCATGCGCCGCATGCAGGCCCAGTGCCAGCAGCGCGACGCCCCGCGCAAGCAGCGAAGACACCCGCGCCAGGTTCATGCGCGCGCGAGCTTCTGCATGCGCTCGGAGGGCGTGACGATGTCGGTCAGTCGGATGCCGTACTTCTCGTTCACCACCACCACCTCGCCCTGCGCAATGAGGTAGCCGTTGATCAGCACGTCCAGCGGCTGGCCGGCCAGGCCGTCGAGCTCGACCACCGAGCCCTGCGACAGCTGCAGCAGGTTCTTGATGGTGATGCGCGTGCGGCCGATCTCGGCGGTGAGCTGCACGGGCACGTCGAGCACGCGCGCGATGTCCACGGGCGTGGCGGACGATGCAGCCGGTGCGTCCTGGATCTGCTGGAAGACCTGCGCCGTTGCGGGGGCCACGGCCGGGTCGGGCGCGGGCGCGCTGGCCGCGGTCTGCTCGGCCAGTGCGCTGGCCCAGTCGTCCGCGTCGCTGGCGGCAGAGGTGTTGTCAGTCATGGTCGTTCTTCGAATCGCTGTCTTGGTGGGAGATCATGTGTTGCACGCGCAGGGCGTAGCGCTCGTTGGAGGTGCCGTAGCCGCAGGCCATCACGGGCACGCCGCCGACCTTGGCGACCACCGTCGCCGGCAGCTCGATGGGAATCACGTCGCCCACGCGCAGCTTCATCACCTCGCCCAGCGTCGAGGGCATGGTCACGAAGTCGGCGGTGAGCTCGACGTCGGCGGCCTGCATCTGGCGCGACATCTGCGTGACCCAGCGCTTGTCGACCTCGACCTCGTCCTGGATCGGGTTGGACAGCAGGTCGCGGATCGGCTCGATCATCGAGTAGGGCAGGCACACATGCAGGAAGCCGCCGATGGGGCCGAACTCGATCTGCAGCGTGGTGTTGATCACCACCTCGTTGGGCGCCACGATGTTGGCGAGCTTGCCGTGCATCTCGGCGCGCACGTAGTCGAAGGCCAGCGGAAACACCGGCTGCCACGCGTCGCCGTAGCACTGCAGCGACAGGTCGAGCAGGCGCTTGATGATGCGCTGCTCGGTGCGCGTGAAGTCGCGGCCTTCCACGCGCACGTGGTAGCGCCCGTCGCTGCCGAACAGGTTGTCCACCACGAGGAACACCAGCTTCGGGTCGAACACGAAGAGGGCGGTGCCGCGCAGCGGCTTCATGTGGACCATGTTGATGTTCGCGGGCACCGGCAGGTGCCGCACGAACTCGCCGAACTGCTGAATCTGCACCGGCCCCACCGAGATGTCGGGGCTGCGACGCATGAAGTTCAGCAGCGCGCTGCGCAGGCCGCGCGCAAAGCGGTCGTTGATGACCTCCAGCGTGTGCATGCGGTTGCGCACCACGCGGTCGGGCGCACCGAGGTCGTAGGCCGGCAGGCCGTCGGGCGGCGGCGCGGGCGCGGCGGCCTGGTCGAGGTCGCCGCCGGTGACGCCCTGCAGCAGCGCATCGACCTCGTCCTGGGAGAGCACCTGTTCATACGCCATGGATCGCGGGTCCGCAAACGGGCATCGTCGTCACTGCACGACGAAGGAGTTGAAGGACACGCTCGCAATGCCCAGCTCGGGCAGGCCCTCGGCCAGCGGTGCGTTCAGGGCGCTGTGGATTTCCGTGGCCAGCCGGGCCTTGTCTTCCGAGGTGACCAGCGATTCGGGAGGGCGGTTCGACAGCAGCACCAGCAGGCGGCTGCGCAGCTCGGGCATGAACTCCACGATCTGCGCCTTGGCCTGCTCGTCGCGCACCTTCAGCGCCATGCCGATCTGCAAAAAGCGCGAGCGGCCTTCGGACTGCAGGTTGACGGTCAGCGGCTCCAGCAGAAGGAAGATGGGTTTCTCGGGCACCGGCGCCTTGGCCGTCTCGGCGGCGGCGCGCTCGGTGAAGCGGGGCAGCACGAAGACGTACGCGGCCGCGCCGGCCACGGCCAGGCCGAGCACGGCCACGAGCCCGATCAGCAGTTTCGAGGTGCGGCGCGAGGCCGGCGGGTCGGTCGCGACCGACGCAGCCGCGGTGGCGGCGGGAGAAGAGGTAGCCATGGTGAAACGGTGGACGGGTCCGATCTATTCTTTGCGAAGTCGCCCGCCGGCGAACGGCCGAACAAGCGCACAAAGGCGCTTCACATCCGTTCATTGCGGGAGGCGGACGGGGCGGTTTCAGGCGAAGGTGTCGACGCCCGGGCCCGTGCGTGGGGTGGCAACGGGGCGGGGTGCTGCCGTTGCCGTGCGGGCGATGTCGGTGGCAGCGGAGGTGCCCTGCGGTCGCCATGCGCCCTGTCGCTGGTGTTGCTGCTGCTGTTGCTGCGCGAACGCCGCGTCCTGCCCGAACGGCGCGCGCGTGTCCGCGCCCACCGAGGTCTGGCCCAGCGTGATGCCCTGCTCCGACAGGCTGGTGCGCAGCTGTGGCAGCGCAGCCTCGACGGCCTTGCGCACGCTCTCGTGCGCCGACACGAATGCGGCCTGCGCCTGGTGCTCGCCGACCGACAGCGTGACCTTCAGCGGGCCGAGGCCGGCGGGGTTGAGGTTCAGCTCGGCCGTGTGCGTGCCGCCGAGGCTCATGCGCGCGAGCTGCTGGCCGAGTGCGGGCGCCCATTTCTCGCTGCCGACTTCGGGCGCGAGCGTGTGCACGGCGGGGCGTGCGGCGGGGCTTTCGGTCGTGCGCTCAGTGGAGACGGTCGCGGGCTGTTGAAGCGCGAACGGGGTGGTGGACGGAGTCGTCGCGTCGTCCCCTGATGTACTTGCCGACACTGCGGCGACCGTGGTGGCTTCTGTCGTCGCGGGCTTCGCATCGACGGCGGGCTGGGCTTGCGCTGCGGCTGCCAGCTGTTCGGTGGTGGTGGCACTCACGGTGCGCGGTGCGCCCGCGCGGCCCGGTGCGGCGGTGCCGACGGGTGGGCCGGCCGGTGCGGTCGCCGGCTTCTTGCCATCGACAGCCATCGGCTGCGCGGCGACGGCGGCGCGCACGATCTCGTACAGCGAGGGCGGCGCGGCGTTGTCGGTTTCAGGTGTCGCGCTTTGTGCGGCGGCGGTAGCGGTGGGGGCGGAAGCGTCTTCGGTGGCGATGGCGGGCGCGGGCGTGGCGGCGGCGTCGCTGCTCACTCGGACCGTGCCTGTAGGGAGACCGGCTTGCGCGTCAGGCGTGACCGGCGCCAGCGAAGTTTCAGGCGCACCGCTGCCCTGCGTGGCCGCACCTCCCGCAAGCACCAATGCCTGTTGCGGCGTGACGGCGGCTGCGAGAAAAGCGAGGTCGGGCTCCGCAGGCTGCGCATCCCGCATCTCTTCAGCAAGCTCCGTCTTGCGCAGCGGCTTGGCATCCGCCACCACGGTGTCGGCATCCGACGCCTTCTCGGCCCGGCTCGTGCGCGACCGTTCAAGCGCGGCACCGAACGCGCGGCCCTGTGCTTCGTCGGCACTGCGGCCACGTGCGCCGCCCTGCGCGACCGGCGAGGTGGCGGCAGGCGTGACGGACGGCGGGATCATGGGAGGCATGTCGGTTCCTGGAGGAGATTCAGTGGGTGGGGTGCGAGGCGCGGTCGAAGAACTGGCGGGCGGCGCGTTCGTCGCTGTCGCGCTGTTCGCGCTTGGCCTGCGCCATCAGCTCCTGCGCACGCACGCGATCGGCCAGCGTGTCGAAGGAGCTGAGGCGGCGCTTCTCGCGCTGCCAGTCGGTGCGGCCGCGGTCGAGCTGGTGCCCGGCCCGCTCGGCGATGGCGCGCTGCTGCGCAATCGCGTGGTCGAGCGTGCCGAGGAAGTTGCGGTAGTTGCGCCACTGCGAAGACGGCAGGCCGCCGCGCATCAGCGTGTCCAGTTGCGCGTGGTAGTCCTGGCGGTACTGCAGCAGCAGCTCGAGCTTCTGCTGCGCGCTCAGGTGCGCGCTTTGCAGTGCGCCCAGGCGGCGCGCGGCGTCGTCGGTCTGGCTCTGCGCCAGGTCGATGAGCATGCCGAGGGGGAGCTTGCTGCTGCTCATGGGCGTCCTGGGGAAGGTGTGTTCGTGAACAGGCTGCCCATGTGGGCGATGGCCTCCT
Organism: Variovorax sp. GW821-FHT09D04; assembly: GCF_059416405.1. Lineage (NCBI taxonomy): Bacteria > Pseudomonadati > Pseudomonadota > Betaproteobacteria > Burkholderiales > Comamonadaceae > Variovorax > Variovorax sp. GW821-FHT09D04. Next base: position 185,291 of record NZ_JBWKPA010000005.1, on the reverse strand, counting down.
CGTAGCCGGTGCGCTCGTGCATCGACTGCTGCAGGAAGGCCTCGATGCGCGGGTACATCGCGATCGCCTGGTCCAGCTGCAGGTCGTGCCCCGGCGCGTAGGCGCCGACGCTGATCAGGTCGCGGTTGCGCTGGTAGCGCGACAGCATCTGCTTGAAGCGGCGCACGGTGTCGAACTGCGCGGGCGCAATCAATGACGTCATCGCGCGGCTGATCGAGGCCTCGATGTCGATGGCCGGGTAGTGCCCCGCCTCGGCCAGCGTGCGCGAGAGAACGACGTGGCCGTCCAGGATCGCGCGCGCCGAATCGGCGATCGGGTCCTGCTGGTCGTCGCCTTCCGAGAGCACGGTGTAGAAGGCCGTGATCGAGCCGCCGCGCCCCTGCGCGTCGCGCGCGCCGTTGCCGGCACGTTCGACCAGCGCAGGCAGCCGCGCGAACACCGAGGGCGGATAGCCCTTGGTGGCGGGCGGCTCGCCCACGGCCAGCGCGATCTCGCGCTGCGCCATCGCATAGCGCGTGAGCGAATCCATGATGAGCAGCACGTCCTTGCCCTGGTCGCGAAAGTACTCGGCCAGGCAGGTGGCGTAGGCCGCGCCTTGCAAACGCAGCAGCGGCGAGTTGTCGGCCGGCGCGGCCACCACCACGGCGCGGGCCAGGCCTTCCTCGCCCAGCGTGTTCTCGATGAAGTCCTTCACCTCGCGACCGCGTTCGCCGATGAGGCCGACCACGATCACCTCGGCGCTGGTGTAGCGGGCCATCATGCCCAGCAGCACGCTCTTGCCCACGCCCGAGCCGGCGAACAGGCCCATGCGCTGGCCGCGGCCGACGGTGAGCATCGCGTTGATGGCGCGCACGCCCACGTCGAGCACCGAGTCGATGGCCGCGCGCGACAGCGGGTTGATCGGCGGCGCCGCCAGCGGAACCTGGCGCGCCACGTCGAGCGGGCCCAGCCCGTCGAGCGGCCGGCCGGCCGCATCGACCACGCGCCCCAGCATGCCTTCGCCCACGGGCAGGCGCTTGGTGTGGGCGTCGCCGGTCGCACCGGGCTCACGCAGGCCGGGCCGCGCGAAGACGCGCGCGCCGGGCAGCAGGCCCGCCACCTCGGTCTGCGACATGAGGAAGAGGCGGTCGCCCGCGAAGCCGACGACCTCGGCTTCGGCATGGCGCTGCGGATGGCCGGGCGGCAGCTCGATGAGGCAGTCGCTGCCCACGGGCAGCTGCAGGCCCACGGCCTCGAGCACGAGGCCAACGGCGCGCGTGAGGCGGCCCGAGGCGGTGGTGGTCGTGCTGCGGGCGACATCGGCGCGCGCCTGTTCCAGCACGGCGCGCACGCTGTTCAGATGAGGGTTGGTGGCCGTCGTCTGCATCGGCTCAGGAAGCGTCGCCACGCAGCGCCGCACCCACGCGCTCCCAGCGCGTGGCCAGGCTGGCGTCCAGCTCGCCGGTGGCCGACTGCACGCGGCAACCGCCGCGCGCCAGGCTGTCGTCGGCGCGCAGCTGCCAGCCGGCCGCCTCGATCTCGTCGCCCAGGCTGTTCTTCACCAGCGCCAGGTCGTCGGGGTGCAGCAGCAGGCGCGGCTCGCCGCGCAGCGCGGGTTCGGCGTGCAGCAGGTCGCGCACCAGCGGCAGCACCCATTCGGGCTCGGCCTGGTAGGTGCGGTGCACCACCTGGCGCGCCACGTCGAGCGCGAGCGCGAGCACGGCTTCGGACAGCTCGGCTTCGGCGCCGCGCAGCGCCTCGGGCAGCGAACGGGCCAGTGCGCGCAGGCGCTCGGCATGCACGCTGGCGGCGGCGAGGCCGGTGGCCAGGCCTTCGGTGTGGCCGACCTGGCGGCCTTCGGCCAGCCCGGCGGCGCGGCCCTCGGCTTCGCCTGCAGCGCGTGCTTCCTTGCGGATGCGGGCCAGCTCGGCGAGGTCGACCTTGGGTGCGGGAGGCGCAGGCGGTGGAGAAGGGCGCTGCGCCGTGTGGCGCGAGAGGGCCGTGCCCGACGGCGCCTTGCCATCGAGCGTGCCCATCTCCCAGCGCTCCCACGCCGACAGCGCCGGGGTGCCTGCGCCGGCCTGGCGCGCCGCCGCGTGGATGGCGGCGAGGCGCTCGCGCGAACTGTTGGAGGCGCCGAAGGCGCCGGGGTCAGACGAAGTCATCGGTGCCAGGCGCCGCGATCACGATCTCGCCGGCGTCCGCCAGACGGCGGGCGACCTGCAGGATGGCCTTCTGCTCGGTCTCGACCTGCGATACGCGCACGGGGCCGCGCAGCTCCATGTCCTCGCGCAACGTCTCGGCCGCGCGCTGCGACATGTTGCTGAGGAACTTGTCGCGCAGCTCCAGCGGTGCGCCCTTGAGCGCGATGATGAGCGAGTCGCTCTCGATGTCCTTGAGCAGGCGCTGGATGCTGCGGTCTTCCAGGCCCAGCAGGTTCTCGAACACGAACATCTCGTCGACGATGCGCTGGGCCAGCGCCTCGTCCTGTTCGCGCACATGGGCGATGGCTTCTTCTTCCACCGTGGTGCTCATCAGGTTGACGATCTCGGCCGCGGTGCGCACGCCGCCCAGGCGGCTGCGGCGCAGGCCCTGGCCCGCGAGCATTTCGGTCAGCACCTCGGTCAGCTCGTTCAGCGCCGAGGGCTGCACGCCGCCGAAGGTGGCCACGCGCATGATCACGTCGTGGCGCAGGCGCGCGGGCAGCTTCTCGAGCACCTCCGAGGCCTTCATGCGGTCCAGGTGCACCAGCAGCGTCGCAAGGATCTGCGGGTGCTCGTCGCGGATGAGTTCGGCCACCTCGCCGGCCTCGAGTTCGTTCAGGCGCTCGATGCCGCCGTGCGGCTCGTCGGGCTGCAGGATGTCTTCCAGCAGGTTGCTCGCGCGGTCGTCGCCCAGCGCCTTCTTGAGCACGGCGCGGATGTAGCTGGTCGAGCCCAGGTGCAGCGCCGACAGCTGCTCGGTCTCCTGGCGGAACTCGGCCAGCACCGAGGCCAGCTCGTCGCGCGAGACCGCGCTCAGCTTGGACATGGCCAGGCCCAGTGCCTGCACCTCGGAGGTGGGCAGCAGGTGCAGCGCGGCGGCGGCGCGGTCTTCGCCCAGCGCCATGAGCAGGATGGCGCTCTTGCGGGTGCCTGCTTCGCTGCTAGTCATCGGAGTGCATCCAGTGCTGGATCAGGGCGGCCACGAGCTTGGGGTCCTTGTCGGCGGTCTGCTGGGCGTAGTCCATGTCGGCCTTCTGGCGTGCGGACTCGCGCTGCTGCAGTGTTTCTTCGGGCTCGGCCGGGGCCGTGCCGATGGGGGCCACGGCGCTTGCATCGGCCACGGGTTGCGCGGGCGGCGGCGCGGCCAGGTGCCGGCGCATCAGCGGGCGCCCCACGGCGAACCAGGCGAACAGCGCGAGCAGGCCGATGAGCAGGTAGGGGACCAGCGTCTTGCCGAACGCGAGGTTGTCGCGGTCGCGCCAGAACGGCACGTCGGCCGCGGGGCCGGCGTCGCTGTCGCCATCGCGGGCGAAGGCGCTGTTGACCACGTTGAGCGAGTCGCCGCGTTCCTGGCTGAAGCCCATCGCTTCCTTGGCGAGGTTGCGGATCTGCTCCAGCTCGGCCGGTGCGAGTGCGCGGGCGCTGGTCTTGCCCGCGGCATCGACCGTGTCGCGGTGGTTCACCACCACGGCGACCGACAGGCGCTTCACGCCGCCGGCGGCCTGCTGCACGTGACGGATGGTGCGGTCGAGCTCGTAGTTGGTCGTGACGTCCTTGCGCGTGTTGCTCGGGCCGGCCGGTGCAGCGGCGGGAGATGCGTTCGGCGTGTTCGGTGCGCCCGGCGCGTTCGGCGGCTTGGGCGCGGTGATCGGCGCCGTCGGGTTCACCGGTGGCTGGTTCGACAGCGCGCCCGGCACGCCGCCCGGTGGCGCGCCGTTGTGTTGTGCCGATTCGCTGGACTGCTGGCTGCGGATCGCGGCCTGCGCCGGGTCCTGGTTGGGCCGGTACTTCTCGTCGGTGTGCTCCACCACCGAGAAGTCGATCTCGGCCGCGACCTGCGCGCGCACGTTGCTCGCGCCCACCAGCGGCTGAAGAATGGCTTCGATGCGGCGCACGTAGCCCTGCTCGATCTCCTGCGCGTACTTGAGCTGGCTCACGTCCAGCCCCTGGCTGGTGCCGCGCGCCGACGACAGCAGGTTGCCGCGCTGGTCGACCACCGTGACGCTCTTGGCGTCCAGGTCGGGCACGCTGCTAGACACCATGTGCACGATGGCGCTCACCTGGCCTTCGTCGATGCTGCGCCCGCGCATCAGCGTGAGCACCACCGAGGCCGAAGGCTTCTTCTGGTCGCGCACGAACAGCGACGGCTTGGGCAGCGCCAGGTGCACGCGCGCGGCCTCGATGCTGCCGATCGATTCGATGGAGCGCGCCAGCTCGCCTTCGAGCCCGCGCTGGTAGTTGACCTGCTCGGCGAACTGGCTGGTGCCGAACTTCTGGTTGTCCATCAGTTCGAAGCCCACGCCGCCGGCCTTGGGCAGGCCCTGCGCCGCGAGCTTCAGCCGCGTCTCGGCCACCTTGTCGCCCGCGATCAGGATCGCGCCGCCGCCCTCGGCGAACTTGTAGGGCACGTTCATCTGCTGCAGCGACGCGATGATCGCGCCGCCGTCGCGGTCCGACACGTTGGTGTAGAGCACCTTGTAGTCGGGGCCGCGGCTCCACAGGAAGAAGGCGGCCGCCACCGTCGCCAGCGCCGCGGCGCCAAGGATCAGCGGCAGCCGGGGCTGCGCGCGCATGCGCTCCAGCATCGGGGGCAGGCCGTTGGCGCCCGCCGCCAGGCCGCCCGTGGGCGCGGCCGTGCTCATCGGCGCGCCTTCGCCGGGGCCGTTGCGCCGCGCAGGGCCGGCGCCGGTGTGAGAGAAGGAATTCGGTGTTGGGATGTCATGCCGGTGGCCGGCGACGTCGTGCGCGGCCTGTGGTTTCGCGAACGATTGTCAGCAGGCGATGGGGAATTCGATCGGTCGAACAGCCGGGGGTTTTGCCCTCAGTTGCGCGTTTGAATGGGGGTCTTCCCTTGATACGCTGCCTGCCGGTTGGAGCGCTCGCGCGCTCCGTGTCAAGTCAGCTGGAAGTGAACTTTTCCCCATGTCCATCAATGCCATCGAATCCGTCCTGCAGCAGATGCGCGCCACCGCGCTCGCCAGCGGCATGGGGCCCACGACGACTGCGCCGGCTGGCGCGGGCGGCTTCGCGGCCGAGCTGCAGCGCTCGCTCGCCAACATCAGCGGCGCGCAGCAGCAGGCCTATGCGCAGGCCGAATCCTTCGAGCTGGGCAAGCCCGGCGTGGCGCTCAACGATGTGATGGTCGACCTGCAGAAGGCCAACGTGGCGTTCCAGACCGGGCTGCAGGTGCGCAACCGGCTGGTGACGGCCTACCAGGAAATCATGAGCATGCAGGTATGACGAGGCAGGGGGTGGCAACGTAGAACTTTTTTCGTTGCGACCCTAAAGGTTTGCGGACACCCGCCGATATCCCCTTCAACGATGGCTTGAGTCTCACCGTGGAAGCGGGTCCAGCGTTACGGCCGATGGCCGGAGTCCACAACCTTTTGTCAATCAGGAGTCGAACATGGCGCAAGTCATCAATACGAACAGCCTTTCTCTTCTCACGCAGAACAACCTCAACAAGTCGCAATCGGCCCTGAACACGGCCATCGAGCGCCTGTCTTCCGGCATGCGCATCAACAGCGCCAAGGACGACGCCGCCGGCCAGGCCATCGCCAACCGCTTCACCGCCAACATCAAGGGCCTGACGCAAGCCGCGCGCAACGCCAACGACGGCATCTCGATCGCGCAGACCACCGAAGGCGCGCTGACCGAAGTCAACAACAACCTGCAGCGCATCCGCGACCTGTCGGTGCAAGCCGCCACCGGCACCAACTCGGCCACCGACCTGGACTCGATCCAGTCGGAAATCGGCCAGCGCCTGGACGAAATCAACCGCGTGTCGGAACAGACCCAGTTCAACGGCGTGAAGGTCCTGTCGGCCAACGCCGGCAAGCTGACGGTGCAAGTCGGCGCGAACGATGGCGAAACCATCGACATCGACCTGCAGGAAATCAGCGCCAAGACCCTGGGTCTGGAAAGCTTCAACGTGAACGGCACGGGCACGCTGAACAAGGCCGCCACCAAGGACGACCTGACGCTGGCTGGCGCTGTCGCCAACGGTGCACCGGTCAACGGCACGCAGAAGTACGACGTCACGGCCACCAACACGCTGGCCACGCGCAGCCAGCTGCTGGCGGGCGCCAAGGCGGGCGACTCGGTCGTCACCGCAGGTTCCACCTACACCTACAACGCTGCGAAGTCCGCCTTCACCTTCGGTGAAACGGGCCGCACGAACGCTGCCACGATCGCTTCGCTCCAGCCCGCAGCGGGCTCGAGCAAGACCGCCACGGTCACGATCGGCGGCACCTCGCTGGACGTCAAGATCGACAGCGCCGGCACGATCACGGCGACCGACGGCTCTGCATTGTTTGTCGACAACGTGGGCAACCTGACGCAGAACAGCGCTGGCGCTGGCGTTCAGGCAGCCACGCTGACGAGCCTGACGACCAGCATGGCGTCGGCTACCGGCACGGGCGGCACCATCAAGGTCGGCGGCACCACCTACACGGCAACCGCCGGTGCAGCCAACTTCGACGTGACCGGCGACGAAATCTCGGCCGCTGCGCTGAACGACAAGCTGGCCGCAGGTGCTGGCACCGCCGTGGCGGCATCGACCATCGGCGGCGTGGCAGGTGTCACGATCACTGCTGGCGGCACGGTTGCTGGCGCCTACGTGGGCGCCGACGGCTCGCTCGGCAACTCGCTCACCACCGTGTCGACCTACAGCGTGCACAGCAACGGCGCAGTGACCGACGGCGCTGGCAATGCGGTCTACGCCGATTCGGCCAAGGCCGGTGCCTTCACGCTGAACGCCCGCAGCGGCAAGACCTCGACGGTCGACCCGCTCAAGGCCCTGGACGCCGCCCTGTCGAAGGTCGACAAGCTGCGCTCCTCGCTGGGTGCGGTGCAGAACCGTTTCGACTCGGTGATCGCCAACCTCGGCACCACCATCACCAACCTGTCGTCGTCGCGTTCGCGCATCGAAGACTCGGACTACGCCGTGGAAGTGTCGAACATGACGCGCGCGCAGATCCTGCAGCAGGCCGGTACCTCGGTGCTGGCCCAGGCGAACCAGACCACGCAAGGCGTGCTGTCGCTGCTGCGTTGATTCGCTAAGACCACCGGGCGCTCCTCACAAGGGCGGCGCCCGGTGCCTTGGTTTTTTGCTCGCAGGCCTTCGGGGCGACCCGAAGCCGCCTGCGTTGTCCTGTGCGGCCACGCTCGTGGCGAGGCCGCACAGGACAACGAACTCCAGAAGAAGAACGCAGACCATGTCCCAGCCCGTACCCGCCGCCTCCGCCGTGGAAAGCCCCTGGCTGCAGCAACTGCTCGCCGGCCGCACCGGTGGTGCCGCTGCGGCCGCCGCCGAGGCCACCGCACTGCGCAAGGCCGAGGCCGAGGTCGAGGAGGCGACGCCGGTGCAGATCGAGATGGCGGTGAAGTCCGTCAATGCCTCGCTCGAGAGCCGCTCGATCAGCCTGCAGTTCGAGGTCGACCGCGACACCGACAAGCTCATCGTCAAGGTGGTCGACCGCAGCAACGGCGAAGTCATTCGCCAGATTCCGACCGAAGAGGTCGTTCGCATCGCCAAGGTCATGGACCGGCAGGCCGGGCTTCTGGTGAGCCAGCAAGCCTGATCACGACCCGCTCCAGACCTCTTCATTTCATTCGCATTTCAGGACACCCCCGACATGGCATCGATCAGCAGCATCGGCGTTGGCGCCAACCTTGACCTGGGCGCATTGCTCACCCAGCTGCAGACCGCGGAGAACCAGCCGCTGGTGGCCCTGAAGGCCAAGCAGACCAGCTACAACAGCAAGCTCTCGGCCTACGGCACGCTGCAAAGCGCGCTCACCGGCATCCAGGCGGCCGCCAAGAAGCTGGGCGACCCAGCGCTGTTCCAGGCCATCACCGGCACGCCGAGCGTGAGCGGCATCCTGGCGGCCAGCGGCACCGACCCGCGCTCGGTCGGCACCTATGCCATCGACATCTCGCAGCTCGCGCAGGCGCAGTCGGTCATCGCGAAGGGCCAGGCCAGCACCACCAGCGCGATCGGCAGCGGCAAGATCACCATCGACTTCGGCAAGGTCTCCGGCGGCACGCTGGACCCGGCGACCGGCCAGTACACCGGCGCCACCTTCGACAAGGACGCGACGCGCACGGCCAAGCCGATCACCATCGATGTGACCAACAACACGCTGGGCGGCATCCGCGATGCGATCAACGCGGCCAACGCGGGCGTGTCGGCCACCATCGTGAACGACGGCAGCGGCACGCCCAACCGGCTGGTGCTCACTTCCACGCAGACCGGCGAGGCCTCGGCCATGCGCATCTCGGTGGACGGCGACGCCGCGCTGCAGAACCTGCTGGGCAACGACCCCGCCGGCACGCAGAACCTGAAGCAGACCGCCGCGGCGCAGAACGCCAAGCTCACCGTCAACAACATCGCCGTCACCAGCACGAGCAACTCGGTGACCGACGCCATCCAGGGCACCACGCTCACGCTGGTGCAGACCGGCAAGCTCAACCTGGTGATGAAGGCCAACACGACGTCGGTGAAGACGGCCATCACCGATTTCGTGAAGGCCTACAACGCGCTGCAGAGCACTGCGAAGTCGCTCACGGCCTTCGACACCGACGCCAAGGCCGCCGCGCCGCTGGTGGGCGACTCGACCCTGCGCAACCTGCAGACGCGCATCCGCCAGGCGCTGGTCGCCCCGCAGGTGGGAGGCCCGAACGACCTGAAGGTGCTCACGTCCATCGGCATCTCGTTCCAGAAGGACGGCACGCTCGCGATCGACAACGACAAGCTCGACAAGGCCATCGACACCAACCTGGAGGGCGTGGCGAAGCTGTTCTCCAGCGGCACCGGCAGCACCGCCGGCTACGGCAAGCAGCTGACGGCGCTGGTCGACGACCTCACCGGCACCAAGGGCGCGCTCAAGGTCGCCACCGACGGCGTGACGAGCTCGCTCAAGCAGCTCGACACCCAGTACACCGCGATGAAGGAACGCGCCGACGCGACGGTGGAGCGCTATCGCAAGCAGTTCGTGCAGCTGGACGTGGCGATGAACAAGATGAACGGCACGCTGAAGTACCTCGCGCAGCAGTTCGACGCGATGAACGCCAGCAAGGGCTGAGGACAGGACGCGACATGTACAGCTCTCACCACTCCCGCACCGGTGCCGGCGTCTACGCGCGCGTCGGCGTGGAGACGCGCGCCATGAGCGCGTCGCCGCTGCAACTGATCCACATGCTGTTCGACGGCGCGAAGACCGCCATCGGCGCGGCGCGCCTGCACATGACGGCCGGCGACATCGGCGCCAAGGGGCAGGCGATTTCGAAGGCGATCAACATCGTCGACAACGGCCTGAAGGCCAGCCTCGATGCCGAGGCGGCCGGCGAGGCCGGCGGCGACATCGTCGGCAACCTCTCGTCGCTGTACGACTACGTGGTGCAGCGCCTGCTGCTGGCCAACCTGCGCAACGACGTGCAGGCGCTGGACGAGGCCGACCGCCTGCTCGACCACCTGGCTTCCGCCTGGCGCGAGATCGACGACAGGCCCTCCAACTGATGATGCAGAGCGTGACCTGGGGGCAGGAACAGATGGCCGTGCGCAGCGAGATCGTCCATTGCTACGAGCAGCTGGCTGCGTGCATCTCGACGATGCTGGCGCTGGCCCGTGCCAAGGAATGGGGGCAGCTGCCCGAGCTGGAGGCCCGGTGCTCGGCGTCGGTCGAGCGCCTGAAGGCGATCCAGCCGCTGGCGTCGCTGGAGCCCGCGCAGCGCGACCTGGTGCTGCGCCTGCTCGAGCGCATCTGCACCGAGCAGGCCGAGCTGTCGGGGCTCATCAAGCCGCAGCTCGACGACCTGATCCGCCGCATGGATTCGCTCAACCACCAGAAGAACCTGGGCAAGGCCTACGGCCTCGCGCACTGACGCGAACCGACAGGACGACACCACCGTGGCCATGCTGGGACTCACCGGACTGATCGATGCACTGAGGGCCGCGCGCCTGACGCCGCCGCTCGACCTGCTCGGCCTGCGGCCCGAGACCACGGTGGGCGCGCCCGGTGCGGCGGTGGCCGTGCCGAAGACGGCGAACGACGTGCGCCTGCCGTCGCGCGCGGCGCTGGACCGGCTGGTGCCGTCGGGCGCGTCCGGTGGCGAGGTGGCTGCGCCGCCCGCCGGCGGTGCGCCGCCTTCCATCGACACCCGCCTGTCGCTGGCCGCGCGCGTGATCGGCGCGGTGCTGGCCGACCTGCAGGCCGCGCCGGGGCCGGTGCGGGGCGAGGCGCCGTTGCTGCTGCCCGTCGCGCGCCAGGGCACGAACACCGCGGCACTCGCGGGCACGTTGGCGCAGACGGTGGCGGACAGCGGGCTCTTCTACGAATCGCACCTCGCCGAATTCGCGGCCGGCACGCGCACGCTCGCGCAAATGGCGCGGGAGCTGCAGGCGCGCTGGGCGAGTCCGGTGATGGTGGCGATGACGACGGGCACGGCAGGGCAGGGCGTGGTGGCTGCGGCGACGGCGCTGACTGCGGTCGATGTTGCAACGCCGCCCGCGCCGAATGCGCCCGTGCAGGCCCCGCAGGTCGACGCGCCAGAAGCCGATATCGCGCAAGCAGCGCGTGCGGTTGCGCGCAGCGAGACCACCGCCGCGCCCGCACCGGATGCTGCGCGCGTGCAGGCGGCCTACGGCCTCTCCGATGCCGCGCCGGAAATGCCCGCGCCCCGCATCGCAGAACACGCACGCGCTGCGGTTGACCTCGCCAGCACGCCGGCCCCGCGCAGCGCTGAAGTGATCCATCCGCAAGCCGTCACCGTCGTGCACCAGCAGCTCGACCTGCTGGCCAGCGCCGCGTTTCGCTGGAGCGGCCACGCCTGGCCCGAGGTGCCGATGGCGTGGACCATCGAGGAAGACCCCGCCAGCTCCAACGCACGCGAAGGCGAACCCATCGAAGAAGAAGGCGCGCGCCGCTGGTCGACCACCGTGTCGCTCGTGCTGCCGCGCCTGGGCGAGGTCGACCTGCGCCTGAGCCTGAGCGGCCCGACCGTGCAGGCGCAGCTGCAGGCGCGCGAGCACGCCACCGTGGCCCGCCTGCGCGGCGACGCCGGCCGGCTCGCGCAACGCTTCGAGGCTGTCGGGCTTCAGCTGCAGCAGCTGCAGGTCACGGAGAAGGCGGTGGCATGACCGATGACCTTCGCAACCGCCACAGCGCCGTCGTGCTCTCGCATGCGGACACGCGCAAGGCCCCTGTCGTCGTCGCCAAGGGCTATGGCGTGGTGGCTGAATCGATCCTGCGCGAGGCGCGCGCGCACGGGCTCTACGTGCATGCGTCGGCCGATCTCGTGAAGCTGTTGATGCAGATCGACCTCGACCGCCAGATCCCGCCGCAGCTGTACCAGGCGGTCGCGGAAGTGATGGCCTGGATTCACCGGCTGGAAGGCGGCGCCGAGGCTGCGGCGCCTTGATCGGTGGTTGTTCTATGGAAAGTCATTGACCTATTGAAAGACCCTGAATAAAGCCGCCGATTAACGCTCGGCTGCGTTCGATAGTCTTTATGAATTCAATTGGCGAGGGGATTGCCAATTGCCGGAATACGCACGCTCGTAACAATTGCTTGCGCTCCGTGACCGCGCGCCGGCGCCAGGACTGAAACCGCTTCCCCAGAGGGAGGTCTGAAGCCTTCCGTCGGAAACCGCGTCAAAACCCTTTTACTTTTTGGTCTACTTTGTCTTCGAAGTGTAAATAAGTGTGTATATAATGTATACATGTTGGATGGACGTGCGGAGTCGACATGGAATCGGAAATGGAAGTAGACGTGGAAAATTGCAATGTCAACGCAGGCGGCGTGATTTCGAAGGAAATCGGCGAGATCAATCTGGCTTACATGCTGCTCGCGCAGAAGCTCGTGAAGCGGGACCGGGCGGAAGCCATGTTCCGTCTCGGCGTGGGGCGCGAGCTGGCCGACCTGCTCATGAACATGTCGCTCAGCCAGATCGTGAAGCTGGCCGCGTCCAACTTCCTGCTGTGCAGCTTCCGCCTGGACGACCGGCCCATGTTCGCGGTGGTCGGCGAGGGCAAGGAGCCCGCGCTGCAGCAGGCCCACATGTCGATCCTGATGAGCGCGCGCCAGGCACAGGCCCAAGCCCAGCCGCAGATGCGCAAAGCAGGTTCGGCCAGCGCATGACTGCCAAGAGCATCCTGGGCGAGGTCCGGCAGGTGCAGCTCGCGGTCGAGCTCATCGGCCTGGGCGCGCGCCTGCAGTTCCTGGAGGCCGTGGTCGCGCTCAGCCGCGAGCGCCTGATCCGCCTGTACAAGGAACTCAAGGGCGTCTCGCCGCCCAAGGGCCTGCTGCCGTTCTCCACCGACTGGTACATGACCTGGCTGGCCAACATCCACTCGTCGATGTTCTACAACATCTACCGCTTCATGCGCGACGAGGCCGGCGAGGGCGAACTGCCCGCGCTCATCAAGGCCTACCGCCTGTACGCCGAGCAGGTCGAGTCGCAGGGCAGCGAGGTCGTGCTCGACTTCACGCGCGCCGAGACCATGGTGCGTTTCTTCGACAGCGACATGCTGCAGCTGAGCCCGTGCAGCCGCTGCGGCGGCCACTTCGTGGCGCATGCCCATGACCACAAGCACGGCTATGTGTGCGTGCTGTGCCGCCCGCCCTCGCGCGCGGGCAAGGCGCGCAAGCCCAAGCTCGAACCGGTGCGCCGCGGCGGCCTCATTGCCGGCGGCCCGGTGCTCGACATCGGCGGCGCCGTCTCGTGAAAGTGCCCCGGCGCCCGGCGCGGGTTTTTTGTTTTGGACGCCTCAGGGCATAGGGGAAGCGCGTGCTGGTTCTGGTGGGATATCTGGTGGTGATCGGCGCCGTCTTCGGCGGCTACGGCCTCATGGGCGGGCATTTCGGCGTGCTGTTCCAGCCCGTGGAGTTGCTCATGATCGGCGGCTCCGCGCTCGGCGCGTTCATCGCGGGCAACAACGGCAAGACCATCAAGGCGACCATCCGGGAGCTGCCGCTCCTGCTGCGTTCGTCCAAGCACAACCGCCAGCTCTACATGGACCTGCTGGCGCTGCTGTACGAGCTGCTCGCCAAGGCCCGCAAGGAGGGCATGATGAAGCTCGAGTCCGACGTGGAAGCGCCGGAGCAAAGCGAGATCTTCGGCCGCTACCCGACCATCCTGGCGCACGAGGGCATCACCGTGTTCCTGTGCGACTACCTGCGCCTGGTCATCAGCGGCAACACCGACGCCCACGAGATCGAGGCCCTCATGGACCACGAGATCGACACCATCCGCCACGAGGCGGCCGTGCCCGGCCACAGCCTCTCGCGCGTGGGCGACGCGCTGCCCGCGCTGGGCATCGTCGCGGCCGTGATGGGCGTGGTGCATGCGCTGGGCTCGGCCCACCTGCCGCCGTCGGAAATGGGTGCGCTCATCGCGCACGCCATGGTCGGCACCTTCCTGGGCGTGCTGCTGGCGTATGGCTTCGTGTCGCCGCTGGCCTCGCTGATCGAGCAGAAGGTCGAAGAGGGCATGAAGATCTACCAGTGCGCCAAGGTCACGCTGCTGGCCAGCCTGAACGGCTACGCGCCGCAGCTGGCCGTGGAGTTCGGCCGCAAGGTGCTGTTCTCGACCGAGCGCCCCTCGTTCACCGAGCTGGACGACCACGTGCGCGAAGTCAAGGCACGCTGACCCTGCGACGGCCATGAGCGACGCGAAGCCCCGCATCATCATCAAGCGCGCCCACGGCGGCGGGCATGGCGGCGGCCATGCGGGCGGCGGCTGGAAGATCGCCTACGCCGACTTCATGACGGCCATGATGGCCTTCTTCCTCGTGATGTGGCTGCTGTCGATCTCCAGCCCCAAGCAGCGTGAAGGCATTGCCGAGCACTTCCGCATGCCGCTGCGCGTGGCGCTGGCCGGCGGCGACAAGAGCAGCATGAGCACCAGCATGATCCCCGGCGGCGGCGCCGACGTGATGCACGCCGAGGGCGAGGTGCGCCACACCGAGGCCGACAGCGAGGACGCGGCCGACGCCAGCCGCCTGGCCGAGATGAAGAAGAAGCTCGACGAGCTGATCGAGAAAAGCCCGGTGTTCCAGCAGTTCCGCTCGCAGATCCTCATCGACATCACCACCGAAGGCCTGCGCCTGCAGATCGTGGACAGCGAGAACCGCCCGATGTTCGAGCTGGCCAGCGCCCGCGTGGTGCCGCACATGCGCGCCATTCTTCGCGAGCTGGCGCCGGTGCTCAACGGCCTGCCCAACAAGCTCACGCTGTCGGGCCACACCGACGCCATCGTCTACACCAACGACCGTTCGTACGGCAACTGGGAGCTCTCGGCCGACCGCGCCAACGCCTCGCGCCGCGAGCTGGTCACGGGCGGCATGGCCGAGGACAAGGTGCTGCGCGTGATCGGCCTGGCCGACAGCATGCACCTGGACCGCGCCGACCCGCGCAACCCCATCAACCGCCGCATCAGCATCATCCTGCTGAACCACCGCACGCAGGAGCGCATCGAGCGCGAGAACAGCAACGACGCCGGCGCCACGCGCATCGGCCTGCCGCCGCCGGCCGCGCAGGCGCGCACGGCGGCAGGACACACGGCGGGATAACAAGAACAAGGAAGCGGCTTCGCGCAAGCGCGCGGGCCCCGGAGCACCACAGATGGACCTCAGTCAATTCACCCAGGCCTTCTTCGTCGAAGCCATCGAGCTGCTGGCGGAGATGGAGCAGCTCTTGCTCGACCTCGACGTCGAGGCGCCCGACGGCGAGCAGCTCAACGCCATCTTCCGCGCGGCGCACTCCATCAAGGGCGGCGCGGCCACGTTCGGTTTCACCGCCTTGACCCACACCACGCACGTGCTCGAGACGCTGCTGGACAGGGCCCGCCACGGGCAACTGCACCTGAGCGCTCCGATGATCGATGCCTTTCTGGAAACGAAGGACGCCTTGCAAGAACAACTCACCGCCTACCAGGCCGGCAAGGAGCCGGACGCCGAGAGGGTCGCCCACATCTGCGGCGTGCTGCAGCAGCTGGCGATGGAGAACAACGCCGCCGCGCCCGTGCCGGCACCCGCGCCCGCACCGGCGCCTGTCGTTCAAGCCGCTGCGCCGGCCGATGAAGGCGGCAACAGCGACGGCGTGCTGGTCGTGCGCTTCGCGCGCCTGTCCGACAGCGAATGCGAGCTGCTCGCCGGCGAGCTGGCCAACCTGGGCACCGTGCTGACGCGCACGCGCAGCAACGACCAGCTGACCGTGCGGCTGGCCACCACCTGCGACCCCGACGACATCGTGGCCGTGTGCTGCTTCGTCATCGACGAATCGCAGATCGACATCACGCGCGAGGTGGCCGACGTTGCCGAACCTGTGGTCGCAGTTGAAGCACCGGTCGTGCAGCCACCCGCCGCGCCTGCACCGGTCGCCGCCGCGCCCGTGCCCGCCGGCGCCAAGGAGTCCAGCTCCATCCGCGTCGACGTCGAGAAGGTCGACCAGCTCATCAACCTCGTGGGCGAGCTCGTCATCACGCAGTCGATGCTCACGCAGGCCGCCACCGTGCTCGACCCCGTGGCCTACGAGCGCTTCCTGAGCGGCCTGGGCCACCTGGAGCGCAACGCGCGCGACCTGCAGGAATCGGTGATGTCCATCCGCATGATGCCGATGGACTACGTGTTCAGCCGCTTCCCGCGCGTGATCCGCGACGTGAGCGCCAAGCTCGGCAAGCAGGTGCGCCTGGACACCTACGGCAAGGAGACCGAACTCGACAAGGGGCTCATCGAACGCATCGTCGATCCGCTCACGCACCTGGTGCGCAACAGCCTGGACCACGGCATCGAGGCCCCCGAGGTGCGCCTGGCCAAGGGCAAGGACGCCACCGGCCAGCTGCTGCTGTCGGCGCAGCACCACGGCGGCAACATCGTGATCGAGGTGAGCGACGACGGCGCGGGCCTGAACCGCGAGCGCATCCTCGACAAGGCGCGCCAGCAGGGCCTGCCGGTGAACGACGCCATGCCCGACGAAGAGGTGTGGCAGCTGATCTTCGCGCCCGGCTTCTCCACCGCCGAGCAGGTCACCGACATCTCGGGGCGCGGCGTGGGCATGGACGTGGTCAAGCGCAACATCCAGGAGATGGGCGGCCATGTCGAAATTCATTCGCGCGGCGGCCAGGGCACGTCCACGCGCATCGTGCTGCCGCTCACGCTGGCCATCCTCAACGGCATGTCGGTGCGCGTGGGCAGCGAGGCCTACATCCTGCCGCTGAGCTACGTCATCGAGTCGCTGCAGCCGCTGCCGGAGCACCTGCATTCGATCACCGCCGACGGCCACGTGATCCGCGTGCGCGGCGAGTACCTGCCGCTCATCGAGCTGCACCGCGTGTTCGACGTGGCCGGCGCGCAGACGCAGCCCACGCAGGGCATCCTCGTGATCGTGCAGGCCGACGACAGCCGCTTCGCGCTGCTGGTCGACGAGCTGCTCGGCCAGCACCAGGTGGTGGTGAAGAACCTGGAGACCAACTACCGCAAGGTGCCGGGCATCTCGGCCGCCACCATCGTGGGCGACGGCAGCGTGGCCTTCATCGTCGACGTGGGCGCGATGCCGCGCATCCAGCGCGCACAGGCCGCCAGCGCGGCGGCCCTGGCGGGCGCGGCGCGCCGCACCGACGCGTTGGCGTCCTGATCCCGACGCGAGGGACGGCCGCATGAGGTTCGATTTCTTCCGGCGCCCCGGCGTCGACGGCAACGGCGCGCAAGCCGATGCAACGCCCGCCATCACGCCCGCCGTGGGCGCCGACGGCCACGTGGCCTATGCCATGCTGCTGGACGGCAAGCGCCGCGTGGTCGGCTATCGCATGGCCTGGCGCGCAGCCGGGCAGGGCACCGACGCGGGTGCCGCAGCCGGCGTCAAGGCGCTCATGGATACGCTGGGCCTGCACCTGAACCCGGGCGGCCACGGCTGGTTGCTGGGCGGGCAGATGGTGTTCGTCGACGTCACCGTCGATGCGCTGTTCCAGAGCGAGCTGCAGTCGCTGCCGCCGCGCAACGTCGTGCTGTGCATGAAGGCCGACGAGCTGATGGACGCCGACATGCGCTCCATCCTGCTGTTCCTGCGCGAGCAGGGCTTCGGCTTCATGCTGTGCGGCGGCGTCGCGCTGCCGGACGACGACGAGCTGCGCGCCATCGTCACGCACCGCGAGGTGTTGCCCTCGCAGCTGGCGGACGTGTCGCCCGCCGGCCCGGCGCCCATCGCTGCGCGCGTGGCGAACTGGGCCGAGTTCGAGGCCTGCGCCGCGCGCGGCGTGCAGGTGTTCGTCGACGGCGCCGTGCGCCTGCCGCCGGCGCGCGACAGCGCCGACGCGCTGCAGCCCGAGTCGCAGCTCATCGTGCACCTGATGCAGATGATCCTGCGCAACGAGGACATGCGCGCCATCGAGGGCGCGCTCAAGCACGACGCGGCGCTCACCTACCGGCTGCTGCGCTACATCAACTCGCCCTCGGTCGGGCTGGCGGTCGAGATCCATTCGCTGCGCCATGCCGTCGCGATGCTGGGCTACTCGCCGCTGTACCGCTGGCTGTCGCTGCTGCTGGCCACCAGCAACAAGGTCAGTTCGCCCTTCATGATGAAGAAGGCCATCCTGCGCGGGCGCTTCGTCGAGCTGATGGGGCAGGGCATGCTGCCACCCAGCGAGGCCGACAACCTGTTCGTTGCCGGCATGTTCTCGTTGCTCGACCAGCTGCTGGGCGTGCCCATGGAAGGCGTGCTGCGCAAGGTGCAGCTCACCGAGGCCGTGCAGCAGGCCATTCTGTCGCGCAGCGGCGTCTACGGCCCTTTCGTGGCGCTGGCCGAAAGCTGCGAGACCGACGACGGCCGTGCGGCGCGCCTGTCGGAGGCGCTCTTCTTGAGCGCCGCGCAGGTCAATGCCGCGCAGCTGTCGGCGCTGGTGTGGGCGCTCGACGCCGGCCCGGCCGTGACCGCACCGCCTGCCTGACCCCCGGAAATGCAAGGCTTTTGCGCGTCTGATCGGCCGATTGGAAACGGCGGTTTCCGTGACCATTGAAAGTCACGCTTCCAGGCTGGCTGTGACGACCGAGTTCCACTTTACCGACCACGACTTCTCCAGAATCCGGACCCTCATCCACCGCCGCGCCGGCATCGCCCTGGGCGAGCAGAAGCGGCAGATGGTGTACAGCCGGCTGTCGCGGCGCCTGCGCGAGCTGCAGCTGCCCGCATTCGCGCCGTACCTGGACCAGCTCGAGGCGCGCCACGACGGCGACGAGTGGCAGCTGTTCATCAACGCGCTCACCACCAACCTGACCTCGTTCTTTCGCGAGGCGCACCACTTTCCCACGCTGGCCGACCATGTGCGCAAGCGGCCGGGCCCGGTCACCGTGTGGTGCGCCGCCGCCTCGACGGGCGAGGAGCCGTACTCGATCGCCATCACGCTGATGGAAGCGCTGGGCGAGCGCGCGGGTTCGGCCCGCGTCATCGCCAGCGACATCGACACGGCGGTGCTGGCCAAGGCCGCCACCGGCGTCTTCACCACCGAGCAGGTGCGGCGCCTGTCGCCCGAGCGGCTGCGGCGCTTCTTCAACAAGGGCACCGGCACCAACGCCGGCAAGGTGCGCGTGCGCCCCGAGGTCGCCACGCTGGTGAAGTTCTCGCGCGTCAACCTGCTGGACAGCGCCTGGTCGGTGAAGGAGCCGGTGGACGCGATCTTCTGCCGCAACGTGATGATCTATTTCGACAAGCCGACGCAGAAGAAGGTGCTCGACCGCTTCGCGCCGCTGCTCAAGCCGGGCGGCCTGCTGTTCGCCGGGCACTCCGAGAACGCCTCGCTCGTCAACCCGGCCTTCCGCCCGCTGGGGCAGACGGTGTACGAGCTGTCGCGCACGCCGGGCATCGCATGAGCCTGGCGAGCCACCACTACTTCGACCGCGATGTCGGGCGCATGGCCGTCAAGCTGCTGCCCTCCGAGTACTACGTGACCACCGACCACACCGTGCTGAGCACCGTGCTCGGCTCCTGCGTGGCCGCCTGCCTGCACGACGCCCAGGCGGGCGTGGCCGGCATGAACCACTTCATGCTGCCCGACGACGGCGAGCCCGGTGGCGGCTCGATGCGCTACGGCGCCTTCGCGATGGACGTGCTGGTGCGCGAACTGGTGCGCGCGGGCGCGCGGCGCGAGCGGCTGCAGGCCAAGGTGTTCGGCGGCGGCGCCGTGCTGGCCGGCATGACCACGCTCAACATCGGCGACCGCAATGCCGACTTCGTGCTGCGCTACCTGGAGGCGGAACGCATCGAAGTGGCGGCACAGGACCTGCGCGGACCGCATGCGCGCCGCGTGTGCTTCCTGCCCGAGAGCGGCAAGGCCGTGGTGCGCCGCCTGCGCGCGCAGACCGAGGTGCTGCGGGTGCGCCGCGACGAAGGCGAGTTGCTGCGCCGGCTGTCGGTGCCCGCCGCGCCGCACGAGATCGACAGAACCAAAGGAAGCCGGTGAGCCTGCCAAGCAAGAAAAAGATCAAGGTGCTCTGCGTCGACGATTCGGCGCTGATCCGCAGCGTGATGAGCGAGATCATCAACAGCCAGAGCGACATGACCGTGGTCGGCACCGCGGCCGACCCGCTGGTGGCGCGCGACCTCATCAAGGTCACCAACCCCGACGTGCTCACGCTCGACGTGGAAATGCCGCGCATGGACGGCCTGGAGTTTCTCGAGAAGCTCATGCGCCTGCGGCCGATGCCGGTGGTCATGGTGTCCTCGCTCACCGAGCGCGGCTCGGAGATCGCGCTGCGCGCGCTGGAGCTGGGCGCCATCGACTTCGTGACCAAGCCGCGCCTGGGTGTGCGCGACGGCCTGCTGAACTACACCGAGCTCATCGCCGGCAAGATCCGCACGGCCGCCAGTGCGCGGCTGCTGCCCGCGCGCCCAGCGGCCACGGCGGCACGGCCCGCCCACGAGGCGGCGCCCGAGGCGCTGCTGCGCAGCCCGCTGCTGAGCACCGAGAAGCTGCTCATCATCGGCGCCTCCACCGGCGGCACCGAGGCCATCCGCGAGGTGCTGCAGCCGCTGCCGCCCGACGCGCCCGCGGTGCTCATCGCGCAGCACATGCCGGCCGGCTTCACGCGCTCCTTCGCGCAGCGCCTGGACGGCCTGTGCCGCATCCGCGTGAAGGAGGCGGAGCAGGGCGAGCGCGTGCTGCCGGGCCATGCCTACATCGCGCCGGGCGGCTTTCACCTGTCGCTGGCGCGCAGCGGCGCCAACTACGTGGCGCACCTGGACCAGGAGCCCCCCGTGAACCGCCACCGGCCGTCGATCGACGTGCTGTTCGATTCGGCGGCCAAGCACGCGGGCAAGAACGCCATCGGAATCATCCTCACCGGCATGGGCAAGGACGGCGCCGAGGGCCTCTTGCGCATGCGGCGCGCGGGCGCGCACACGCTGGCGCAGGACGAGGCCAGCTGCGTGGTCTTCGGCATGCCGCGCGAGGCGGTGGCGCTGGGCGCGGTGGACGAGGTGTCGCCGCTGAACGAGATCAGTCGCCGCGTGATGGCGCACCTTCGCACGTTCGGCGAACGTGCGAACCGGGTATGACGAGTTTGAACAACGACCTGTGGAGCTGGAAAAAATCGTGATCGACAAGAGCATCAAGATCCTGGTGGTGGATGACTTCCCGACCATGCGGCGCATCG
The DNA here is from genome assembly GCF_059416405.1 of Variovorax sp. GW821-FHT09D04. NCBI lineage: Bacteria > Pseudomonadati > Pseudomonadota > Betaproteobacteria > Burkholderiales > Comamonadaceae > Variovorax > Variovorax sp. GW821-FHT09D04. Next base: position 164,465 of record NZ_JBWKPA010000005.1, on the reverse strand, counting down.
TGCGCAACCTGTTGAAGGAGCTGGAGTTCCTCAACGTCGACGAGGCCGAGGACGGCGTGGCCGGCCTGGAGAAGCTGCGCGGCGGCAGCTTCGGCTTCGTGGTGTCCGACTGGAACATGCCCAACATGGACGGCCTGACCATGCTGCAGACCATCCGCGCCGACCCCGAGCTGAAGACGCTGCCGGTGCTGATGGTCACGGCCGAGGCCAAGAAGGAAAACATCGTCGCGGCCGCACAGGCCGGCGCCAACGGCTACGTGGTGAAGCCCTTCACCGCGGCGACGCTGGAAGAGAAGATCACCAAGATCTTCGAGAAGCTGGCCAAGGCATGAGCCAGGACACCGCCGGCGCGGCAGACGCCACCAACAACACCACCGAGGAACTGCTGGGCCGCATCGGCCACCTCACGCGCCAGCTGCGCGAAGGCCTGCGCGAGCTGGGCCTGGACAAGCAGGTGGCCAAGGCCGCGCAGGCCATTCCCGATGCGCGCGACCGCCTCAACTACGTGGCGGCCACCACCGAGCGCGCGGCGCACCGCGCGCTCAACGCCATCGACGTCGCGCAGCCGCTGCAGGAAGCCCTGGCCACCGACGCCAAGGCCCTGACGCAGCGCTGGGACCAGTGGTTCGAGAACCCGATCGAACTCGACCAGGCGCGCGAGCTCGTGCTGGACACGCGCGGCTACCTGAACGACGTGCCCCAGCGCGCCAGCGCCATCAACACGCAGCTCATGGAGATCCTGATGGCGCAGGACTTCCAGGACCTCACGGGCCAGGTCATCAAGAAGATGATGGAGGTCGTCAACGACGTCGAGACGCAGCTGCTGCAGGTGCTGATCGACAACTCGCCGCCCGAAAAGCGCCACGAGGCCGTGCAGAGCCTGCAGAACGGGCCGCAGGTGAAGCCCGGCAACCCCGACGCCGTGACCGACCAGGCGCAGGTCGACGACCTGCTCGAAAGCCTCGGCTTCTGAGCCGCTTGCGGCCTGCTTGATTGGCCGAATTGCAGGGCGATACCGGCCCTGATCGGCAGATTGCTCCGCACCACCGGATCCAATAATTTGGTTCTGGGCAAGGCGTACTTCGCCAGTGCTGGTTCGGAGCATGAATGGCTGAGGAAAGCGATCTCGAGAAAACGGAACCCGCCTCCGAGCGGCGCCTGGAGAAGGCGCGCGAGGAAGGCAACGTGGCCCGTTCGCGCGAGCTCACCACCTTCGTCATGCTCGCCACCGCGAGCGCCGGCCTGTGGCTGGCGGCCGAGTCGCTCGGCGCGAGCCTGAGCGGCGCGCTGCGCCGCGGCCTGCAGTTCGAACGCGCCAGCGCCTTCGACCCCGCGCACATGCTCTCGCAGAGCGGGCTCATGGTGCTGCACGCACTCATGGCCATCGGGCCGCTGTTCGCCATGATGGTCGTGGCCGCCGTGGCCGCGCCGCTGATGCTCGGCGGCTGGATGTTCTCCGGCAAGGCCGTCGCCCCCAACTTCGGCAAGCTCAATCCCCTGGCCGGCATCGGCCGCATGGTCTCGGCACAGGCGCTGGCCGAGCTCGTGAAGGCGCTGGCCAAGTCGGCACTCATCGGCGGCGTGGCGTGGTGGGTCATCGTGGACGACATCGAGGCCGTGATGGCGCTCATGTCGCAGCCCGCGCACGAGGCGCTGCCGCATGCGCTGGTGCTGGTGGCCAAGCACTGCGCGCTCATCGCCGCCACGCTCTTTCTCGTCGCGCTGGTCGACGTGCCGTTCCAGCTGTGGAACTACTACCGCAAGCTGCGCATGTCGCGCGAAGACGTGCGCCAGGAGCACAAGGAAAGCGAAGGCGATCCGCACATCAAGGCGCAGATCCGCCGGCAACAGCAGCAGATGGCGCGCCGCCGCATGATGGCCGAGGTGCCCAAGGCCGACATCGTGCTCACCAACCCGACGCACTTCGCCGTGGCGCTGCAGTACCTGGACAGCGACATGCGCGCGCCGCGCGTGGTCGCCAAGGGCACCGAGCTGGTGGCCGCGCGCATCCGCGAGATGGCGAAGGAGCACAAGGTCGCGATCCTCGAGGCGCCGCCGCTCACGCGCGCGCTCTACCGCCACACGAAGCTGGGCGAGGAAATTCCCGCAGGGCTGTACACCGCCGTGGCCGAGGTGCTGGCCTGGGTGTACCAGCTCAAGCGCTGGAACAGCGAAGGCGGCGAGGCGCCGCGCACGCCGACCGACCTGCCGGTGCCGGCCGACCTGCAGTACGCGCCGGCGGTGGCATGAACGGATTGAACGACCTGATGCGCCTGCCGGCGCGGATCTTCTCCGGCTCGCAGTTCAAGGGCCTGGCGGGCCCGATCCTCATCATCCTCATCCTGAGCATGATGGTGCTGCCGCTGCCGCCCTTCCTGCTCGACCTGCTGTTCACCTTCAACATCGCGCTGTCGGTGATGGTGCTGCTGGTGAGCATGTACACCATGAAGGCGCTGGACTTCGCGGCCTTCCCGGCGGTGCTGCTGTTCTCGACGCTGTTGCGCCTGTCGCTCAACGTGGCCTCCACGCGCGTGGTGCTCATGCACGGCCACACCGGGCCCGACGCGGCCGGCAAGGTGATCGAGGCCTTCGGCCACTTCCTGGTGGGCGGCAACTTCGCGGTGGGCGTGATGGTGTTCATCATCCTCGTGCTCATCAACTTCATGGTGATCACCAAGGGCGCGGGCCGCATCGCCGAGGTGGGCGCGCGCTTCATGCTCGACGCGATGCCGGGCAAGCAGATGGCGATCGACGCCGACCTCAACGCCGGCCTGATCGGCGAGGAGATCGCCCGCAAGCGCCGCGCCGAGGTGGCGCAGGAGGCCGACTTCTACGGCTCGATGGACGGCGCCAGCAAGTTCGTGCGCGGCGACGCGATCGCGGGCCTGCTGATCATGGTGATCAACATCATCGGCGGGCTCGTGGTCGGCATGCTGCAGCACGGGCTCGACTTTTCCACGGCCGGCAAGACCTACACGCTGCTGGCCATCGGCGACGGCCTGGTGGCGCAGATTCCGGCGCTGGTGATCTCCACCGCGGCCGGCGTGATCGTCTCGCGCGTGACCACCGACGAGGACGTGGGCAGCCAGCTCACGGGCCAGCTCTTTTCCAATCCGCAGGTGCTGTTCCTCACGGCCGGCATCGTCGGCCTGCTGGGCATGATCCCCGGCATGCCGAACCTGGCCTTCCTGCTGATCGCGGGTGGCCTGGTGTGGCTCGGCAAGCGGCTGGTGCAGCGCAAGCCGCAGGCGGCCGCGCAGCAGGCCGCCGCGGCCGCCGCCACGCAGGGGGCGGGCGTGCCGGCCTCGGCCGAGCAGGCCGAAGCCACCTGGGACGACGTGGCCATGGTCGATCCGCTGGGCATGCAGGTCGGCTACCGGCTGATCCCGCTGGTGGACCAGTCGCAGCAGGGCGAGCTGCTGGGCCGCATCAAGAGCATCCGCAAGAAGATCGCGCAGGAGCTGGGCTTCCTGGTGCCGGTGGTCCACATCCGCGACAACCTGGAGATCAAGCCCAACGCCTACGTCATCAGCCTGAAGGACGTGGAGATCGGCCGCGGCGAGGCCTTCCCCAACCAGTGGATGGCGATCAACCCCGGCCAGGTGACGGGCGCGCTGACGGGCACGCCCACGCGCGACCCGGCCTTCGGCCTGGAGGCCACCTGGATCGACGCCAGCCTGCGCCAGCAGGCGCAGGTGTACGGCTACACCGTGGTGGATGCCTGCACCGTGATGGCCACGCACCTGAACCACCTGATCCACACCCACGCGGCCGAGCTGCTGGGTCGCCAGGAAGTGCAGCAGCTGCTCGACCAGATCGCCAAGACCGCGCCCAAGCTCACCGAAGACCTGGTGCCCAAGGTGCTGTCGCTGAGCACGCTGCACAAGGTGCTGCAGAACCTGCTCGACGAAGAGGTGCCGATCCGCGACATGCGCACCATCCTCGACGTGATGGCCGAGCACGCGCCCACGGTGAAAGACCCGACCGAGCTCACCACGCTCACGCGCCTGGCGCTGGGCCGCGCCATCACGCAGCAGCTGTTCCCGGGCGACGAGGAGATGCAGGTGATCGGCCTGGACGGCTCGCTCGACAGCGTGCTGCAGCAGGCCCTGAACAACAGCAGCGGCATCGAGCCGGGCATTGCCGACAACCTGCTCAAGCAGGCGCAGGCCGCCATGGTGCGCCAGGAGCAGATGGGGCTGGCACCGGTGCTGGTCGTGCAGCACGCGCTGCGCGTGCTGCTGTCTCGCTTCCTGCGGCGCAGCCTGCCGCAGCTCAAGGTGCTCTCGCACGCCGAGATCCCTGACGCCCGGACCATCAAGATCACCGCCGCCATTGGAGGACGAGCCGTTTGAATCCACAGACCGACGTGCGCACCACCGCACGCAAATTCGTCGCCGCCACCGGCCGCGAGGCCCTGCGCCTGGTGCGCGAATCGCTCGGCGCCGAGGCCATCGTGCTCACGCACCGCGCCACCGCGCAAGGCGTCGAGATCGTCGCCATGGCCGAGGGCGATGTGCAGGAGACGGTGCAAACCGCGGTGCCCGCAGCCGCACCTGCCACGGCCGCATCCGCCGACCCCACCGTGCTCAGCGAACTCCATTCGATGCGCGGCATGATCGAGGAACAGCTCGCCAGCGTGGTCTGGAGCGACAGCCAGCGCCGCGACCCGGTGCGCGGACGCCTGTTGCGCACGCTGCTGGGCGCGGGCTTCAGCGCGCGCCTGTCGAAGGCCATGCTCGAGAAGCTACCCACCGGCCAGAGCTACGCCGACGGCATGGCCTTCGTGCGCACCGAGCTCGTGCGCGCGGTGCCGGTGCATGAAGACGAAGACGCGCTGTTCGCGCAGGGCGGCGTCTATGCCTTGATGGGCCCGACCGGCGTCGGCAAGACCACCACCACCGCCAAGCTGGCCGCGCGCTGCGTGATGCGCTTCGGCGCCGACAAGCTCGCGCTCGTCACCACCGACAGCTACCGCATCGGCGCCTACGAGCAGCTGCGCATCTACGGCCAGATCCTCAACGTGCCGGTGCATGCCGTGAAGGACGCGGCCGACCTGCAGCTGGTGCTGCACGACCTGCGCGACCGCCACATGGTGCTCATCGACACCGTCGGCATGAGCCAGCGGGACCGCGCCGTGCCCGAGCAGATCGCCATGCTCGGCAGCAGCCAGCGGCCGGTGAAGCGGCTGCTGCTGCTCAACGCCACCAGCCACGGCGACACGCTCAACGAGGTGGTGCACGCCTACCGCCAGGGCCATGCGCTGGCGGGCTGCATCTTCACCAAGGTCGACGAGGCCACCCACCCGGGTGCGCTGATCGACACCGTGATCCGCCACCGCCTGCCGGTGCACTACATCTCGGGCGGCCAGAAGGTGCCCGAGAACCTGGTGCGCGCCGACCGCGTGCAGCTGGTGGACAGCGTGTTCCAGCCGCGCCAGCACAGCCCGCTCTTCGTGCCGGCCGAAGCCGACCTGCCCGACGAGGCCGCGCCTTCGCCGCAGGCGCAGGGCGAGACCGATCGCCTGCGCCTGCGCTACCAGAGCCTGATCCGTGCGATGGCGCATGACGCGCAGGAACTCGCGACGACCGCTGGCGCGTTGGCCGGTGCGTACATCGGCTTCGATGGTGCGCGCACGTTGTGGCGCCAGGCCGGTGATGAGGCTGTCGATGCCAAGGCTGTGCTGCAAGAGCTGTCGACGTTTGCGCGTGGCGAGCTGGCTTCCGGCTGCGACACCTACGTCCTCGCGCTGGCGGGGCAGGTGGGCCTGCGTGCGACCGACAGCGGCGACGCCTACGTGTGCCATGGCAGCCTGCTGCTGTCGGACCGCAGCGGCCTGCCGCTGGCGGCGCCGAACCAGTGGCTTTCGACTGCTGCGGCGCGCCAGGCGGCCGCACCGGGCCAGCGTCAGGTGCAGTGGCTGCAGCAACAGGATTTCGGCAAGCGGCTCGTGCACGTGCTGGGCAAGCCGCCGGCGCTCGAGCAGATGCTGGCGTGGCAGGCCGAGGGCTCGAAGTGGCTGGCGCGCGCGCCCGGCAGCACGGCCGTGACGGATGTGCACACGGGCGCTGCGACCACACTCGCGCGCCTGGTCTTCGCGTTCGACGACGCCACCGAGCGACCTGTGCGCTATCGCGGCAAGGCCGCGCTGCAATGCGAAGCGCAGGTCGAGGTGTTGCCGCGCACCGCCATCGATCGCGACACCCTGCCCACACTGCGCTGCATCTCTGTGCGCGTGGTCGATGCGCGCAGCCGCAAGCTGCTGTCGCAGACCTGCGTGCTCACCAACCTGGGTGACGAAGTGGGCGCGCCGCAGCTCGCGCAATGGCAGGGCTGGGCCGCCGACGCCGAGCCGTGCTTCCGCCTGCTGCGCGACGGCGTGCAACTGGTGGGCGGCATGGGCGAGCCCGGCGACCCGCACATGATGAAGCGCCTGCTCGTCGCCGGCCAGGTCACGACCACCGTGTGGCGCCTGCTGCAGGCCGAAGGCGAATGGGCCGACCGCACGCGCCTGCTGCTGGGCCAGCTCACGGGCCGCGCCACGCGCGCCGGCCGCGCGCTGACGGGCGGTGCGCTGTACGCGGGCGTGGGCAAGCTGTTCCTGCTGCTCGATGCACTGGGCACCGAATCGGCAGCGCCTGCGCAAGCGCCGCGCGCGTTGGAACGTCTGGGCTGAAGGCGATGAGCGCACGCGTCACGGACCAGGCCGACGGGCTGCGCCGGCTGCTCGGGCAGGCACCGGTGCGCGTCGTCGCGGTGGCGGGCATGGGGCCCGGCGCGGGCGCGACCACGGCCGCGATGAGCCTGGGCGCGGCGCTGGCGCAGCAGGGCAAGGACGTCCTGCTGCTCGACGAGCATCACCCAACGATGCGCTCGGTGTGCGACGTGTGGGCGCTGGGCCCGCGCGGCACGCTGGCCGATGTGGCGGGGCGGCGGTTGCGCATCGACCAGGCCGCTGCCAACGCGGTGTGCGGTGTGCAGGTGCTGCCCGCATCGCCTGGCGCGACCATCGACCCGCGCACGCTGTGGCCGCGCGGCATCGTGCTCGTCGATGCGGCTTTCGACGACGAAGGCCGCCTGTCGCCGTTGGCGGAAAGCGCCGACGAACTGCTGCTGGTGCTGCAGCCGCACCCGGCGGCCATCACCTCGGCCTACGCAGGCATCAAGCGCCTGCACCGCGCGCATGCGCTGAAGCAGCTGCGCTTCCTGCTCAACGGCGTGGCCGATGCGGGCACCGCGCAGCAGGTCATGCACAACCTCGCGCAGGCCGCCAGCCGCTACCTCGCGCTGTCGCTGTTGCCCGTGGGCTGGGTGCGCACCGACCCTTGGCTGGCCGACGCGGCGCGGCTGCGCCAGACTGTGGTCGAGGCCTTTCCGGCCAGCGCGGCGGCGGTCGATTTCCGCGCCATCGCCGACGACATGGGCCGCTGGACCTGGCGCACGCCTGCGCGGCCGGCCGTGTTCCCGCAGGCGCTCGCGGCCTGAGACACGACCACGAGGACGGACGGCCGTGTACACCGCACAGGGCACCATCGAGAAATCGCATCTGCTGGAACAGCACCAGCCGCTGGTGCGCCGCATCGCGCTGCAGATGATGGCGCGGCTGCCGGCCAGCGTGGAGCTGGACGACCTGATCCAGGCCGGCATGCTCGGCCTGCTCGACGCGTCGAGCCGCTACCAGGACCACCGCGGCGCGCAGTTCGAGACCTTCGTCAGCCAGCGCATCCGCGGCGCCATGCTCGACGAGCTGCGCGCCAGCGACTGGGGGTCGCGCGGGCTGCGCCAGTCGGCGCGCGGCATCGAGAAAGCGATCCAGGCGCTGGGCCACCGGCTGGGCCGCGCACCCTCCGAAGGCGAGATCGCGAAGGAGCTGAAGGTCGACCTGGAGACCTACCAGTCGATGCTGCAGGACATCCAGGGCTGCCAGCTGCTGTACGTGGAAGACTTCGCCAAGGGCGACCCCGACAACCCCTTTCTCGACCTGCATGCGCAGGAGGCGCGCAAGGGGCGCGGCGACTTCGACGACCCGCTGGCGCGCCTGCTCGAAAGCGGCTTTCGCCACCAGCTGGTGGACGCCATTGGCGCGCTGCCCGAGCGCGACCAGCTGCTGCTCAAGCTCTACTACGAGGAAGAGCTGAACCTGCGCGAGATCGGCGCGGTGCTCGAGGTGAGCCAGTCGCGCGTGTGCCAGCTGCACGGCCAGGCGGTGAGCCGGCTGCGTGCGAAGCTGAAGGACTCTTTGTAGAGAACCTCAGCTGGCGTAGCGTGCATCCAGCGCATCGAGCTCGGGCTTGCGCACCAGCCGCTGCCGTTCGGCGAAGGGCGCGACCAGCGACGGGTCCTCGTCCATGCGCCGCGTGTCGCGCAGCACCGTGAGCGCCTTCTGCATGCCGGCCAGCGCGCCCTGCAGCGCGGCGTTGGCATACAGCACGATGCCGTAGCCGAGGCCGCCGAGTTCCTCGGCGCCGAAGATCGGCGTCTTGCCGCCGATCACCATGTTCATGAGCTGCGGCTTCGCCAGCCGCTGCGGCAGCGCACGGATCTCGTCAGCCGTGGTGACGGCCTCGACGAACAGGATGTCGGCGCCGGCCTCGCTGAACTTCTGCGCGCGCTCGATCGCGGCCTCGAACCCCAGCGTCGCCGCCGCGTCGGTGCGGGCCATGATGAGCAGGTCGGGGTCGGTGCGCGCATCGACCGCGGCCTTGATCTTGTTGACGGCTTCCTCGGTGGAGATCACCTCCTTGCCCGAGAAATGGCCGCAGCGCTTGGGCGCGACCTGGTCCTCGAACTGGATGCAGTCGGCGCCCGCGCGCTCCAGCACGCGCACCGTGTGGCGCACGTTCAGCGCGTTGCCGAAGCCGGTGTCGGCATCGACGATCAGCGGCAGGTTCACCGCGTCGCGGATGCGCGCCGTGTGGTCGGCGATCTCGTGCAGGCCCATGAAGCCCTGGTCGGGCAGGCCGAACCACATGTTGGTGACGCCCGCGCCGGTGACGTAGATGGCCTCGAAGCCCAGGTCTTGGATGACGCGCGCCGAGAGCGCGTTGAAGGCGCCCGGCACCAGCACGCCGCGGCGGGCCTCGGCCAGGGATCGGAGGGTCTTGCGAGTCGACATCGGAATTTCCTGTGAATGGATCTGAAAGCTCAAAGGGTGTCGCCGGGCACACGCACCCAGCCTTCCATCAGCACGCGGGCGCTGCGGCTCATGACGGCCTTGGTCACCTGCCACTCGCCATCGACCTGGCGGGCCTGCGCGCCCACGCGCAAGGTGCCCGAGGGGTGGCCGAAGCGCACGGCCTCGCGCGCGCCGCCACCGGCCGCGAGGTTCACCAGCGTGCCGGGAATGGCGGCGGCCGTGCCGATGGCCACCGCCGCCGTGCCCATCATGGCGTGGTGCAGCTTGCCCATCGACAGCGCGCGCACGAGCAGGTCGATGTCGCCGGCCGCCACGACCTTGCCGCTCGATGCGGTGTAGCCGGCGGGCTTGGCCACGAAGGCGACCTTGGGCGTGTGCTGGCGGCTGGCCGCTTCGTCGAGCGTGCGGATGAGGCCCATGCGCAGCGCACCGTGCGCGCGGATGGCCTCGAAGCGGGCGAGCGCGGCGGCGTCGCCGTTGATCGCGTCCTGCAGCTCGGTGCCGGTGTAGCCGAGCGCCTCCGCGTTCACGAAGACGGTGGGGATGCCGGCGTTGATCATCGTGGCCTGCAGCGTGCCGAGGCCGGGCACCTCCAGCGCGTCGACGAGGTTGCCGGTCGGGAACATCGCGCCGCCTGCGCCGTCTTCTTCGGCGGCGGGGTCCATGAATTCGAGCTGCACCTCGGCCGCGGGAAAGGTCACGCCGTCGAGTTCGAAGTCGCCGGTCTCCTGCACCGCACCGCCGGTCATCGGCACGTGCGCGACGATGGTCTTGCCGATGTTGGCCTGCCAGATGCGCACGACCGCCACGCCGTCGCGCGGCACGCGTGCCGCGTCGATGAGGCCGTTGCTGATCGCGAACGGGCCCACGGCCGACGAGAGGTTGCCGCAGTTGCCGCTCCAGTCGACGAAAGGCCGGTCGATCGACACCTGGCCGAAGAGGTAGTCCACGTCATGGCCGGGCCGCTCGCTCTTCGAGAGGATGACGGTCTTGCTGGTGCTCGACGTGGCCGCGCCAATGCCGTCGATCTGCTTGCCGTAGGGGTCGGGGCTGCCGATCACGCGCAGCAGCAGCGCATCGCGCGCGGGGCCCGGCACCTGCGCGGCCTCGGGCAGGTCCTGCAGGCGGAAGAACACGCCCTTGCTGGTGCCGCCGCGCATGTAGGTGGCGGGGATCTTGATCTGCGGAAGGTGCGGCATCGTCAGTCGGCTTTCGTGGCGGCGAGGAAGTCCTGCGCAAAGCGCTGCAGCACCCCGCCGGCTTCGTAGATGGAGGCCTCTTCGGCGGTGTCGAGGCGGCAGGTCATGGGCACGTCGAGCCGTTCGCCATTGCGGCGGTGCACGACCAGCACGAGGTCGGCGCGCGGGTTGCGCTCGCCGGTCACATCGTACGTTTCGGTGCCATCCAGGCCCAGCGTGAGGCGATTGGTGCCCGGCTTGAATTCGAGCGGCAGCACGCCCATGCCGATCAGGTTGGTGCGGTGGATGCGCTCGAAGCCTTCGGCCGCGATCGCTTCCACGCCGGCCAGCCGCACGCCCTTGGCGGCCCAGTCGCGCGACGAGCCCTGGCCGTAGTCGGCGCCGGCCACGATGATCAGCGGCTGCTTGCGCAGCATGTAGGTCTCGATGGCCTCCCACATGCGCATCACCTCGCCCTCGGGCTCCACGCGCGCGCGCGATCCGGCGCGCACCGTGCCGTCGGCCTTGCGCACCATCTCGTTCTTCAGCGTGGGGTTGGCGAAGGTGGCGCGCTGCGCCGTGAGGTGGTCGCCGCGGTGGGTGGCGTAGGAGTTGAAGTCGTCCTCGGGCAGGCCCATGCGCTGCAGGTACTGGCCGGCTGCGCTGTCCAGCAGGATCGCGTTCGACGGCGAGAGGTGATCGGTCGTGATGTTGTCCGGCAGGATCGCCAGCGGACGCATGCCCGTGAGCGTGCGTTCGCCGGCCAGCGCGCCTTCCCAGTACGGCGGGCGGCGGATGTAGGTGGAGGCGGGGCGCCAGTCGTACAGCGGCGCCACCTGCTCGCCCGTGTCGGGCTGGATCGCGAACATCGGCTCGTACACCTGGCGGAAGTGCGCGGGCTTCACGCTGGCTTTCACGATGGCGTCGATCTCTTCGTCGCTCGGCCAGAGGTCTTTCAGGCGAATCTCCTTGCCGTCGACCACCGTGAGCACGTCCTTCTCGATGTCGAAGCGCACCGTGCCCGCAATCGCGTAGGCCACCACCAGCGGCGGCGAGGCCAGGAAGGCCTGCTTCGCGTACGGGTGGATGCGCCCGTCGAAGTTGCGGTTGCCCGAGAGCACGGCCGTGGCGTACAGGTCGCGCTCCACGATCTCCTGCTGGATGGCCGGATCGAGCGCGCCCGACATGCCGTTGCACGAGGTGCAGGCATAGGCGACCACGCCGAAGCCCAGCTGTTCGAGCTCGCGCATCAGGCCCGCATCTTCCAGGTACAGCGTGACCGCCTTCGAGCCGGGCGCGAGCGAGGTCTTGACCCAAGGCTTGCGCGCCAGGCCCACGCGGTTGGCGTTGCGCGCGAGCAGGCCTGCGGCGATCACGTTGCGCGGGTTGCTGGTGTTGGTGCAGCTGGTGATGGCCGCGATGATCACCGCGCCGTCGGGCATCTGGCCGGGCACCTCGTCCCACGGTGCGGCGATGCCGCGCGCCGCGAGGTCGGCGGTGGCCACGCGCGCATGCGGGTTCGACGGGCCGGCCATGTTGCGCACGACCGTCGACAGATCGAACTGCAGCACGCGCTCGTACACGACCTCGGCGAGCGTGTCGGCCCACAGGCCCGCCTGCTTCGCATAGACCTCGACCAGGCGCACCTGCTCGTCGGCGCGGCCTGTGAGGCGCAGGTAGTCGAGCGTCTGCGTGTCGATGGCGAACATCGCCGCGGTGGCGCCGTACTCGGGGGCCATGTTGGAGATGGTCGCGCGGTCGCCCAGCGTGAGGCTGGCCGCGCCTTCGCCGTGGAACTCGAGGTACGCGCCCACGACCTTTGCTGCGCGCAGGAACTCGGTGAGCGCGAGCACGACGTCGGTGGCCGTGATGCCCGGCTGCGGCCGGCCCGCGAGGCGCACGCCGACGATGTCGGGCAGCCGCATCCACGAGGCGCGGCCCAGCATCACGTTCTCGGCCTCGAGCCCGCCCACGCCGACGGCGACCACGCCCAGCGCATCGACGTGCGGCGTGTGGCTGTCGGTGCCGACCAGCGTGTCGGGGTAGGCCACGCCGTCCTGCGCATGCACGACGGGCGACATCCGCTCCAGGTTGATCTGGTGCATGATCCCGTTCCCCGGCGGTATCACCTCCATGTTGCGGAAGGCCCGCTTCGTCCATTCGATGAAGTGAAAGCGGTCTTCGTTGCGCCGGTCCTCGATGGCGCGGTTCTTCGCGAAGGCATCGGGGTCGAAACCGCCGCACTCCACCGCCAGCGAATGGTCGACGATGAGCTGCACCGGCACCACGGGGTTCACCTGCGACGGGTCGCCGCCCTGTTCGGCGATGGCGTCGCGCAGGCCGGCCAGATCGACCAGCGCGGTCTGGCCGAGGATGTCGTGGCAGACCACGCGCGCGGGGAACCACGGAAAGTCATGGTCGCGCCGGCGCTCGATGAGCTGCGTGAGGCTCTGCACGAGGATCGCCGGGTCGCAGCGGCGCACGAGGTTCTCGGCATGCACGCGCGCGGTGTAGGGCATCGGGGCCCAGGCGCCGGCCTGGATCGCCTCGACGGCTGCGCGCGCATCGAAGTAGTCCAGCGCGGTGCCGGGAAGGTTCTTGCGGTAGTCGGTGTTCATGGGGCGCTTGTCGCTCGGCACCCGCGCGCAGGCACGGGCGCTTTTCTTCTTCTCGTGTTTTTACTTCCGATCCTGGATCGGCGCGAACTTCAGGTCTTCGGGGCCCGTGTAGTTGGCGCTCGGCCGGATGATCTTGTTGTCGATGCGCTGCTCGATGATGTGCGCCGCCCAGCCCGAGGTGCGCGCAATGACGAACAGCGGCGTGAACATGGCCGTGGGCACGCCCATCATGTGGTAGCTCACGGCGCTGAACCAGTCGAGGTTGGGGAACATCTGCTTCACCTCCCACATCACGGCCTCGAGCCGCTCGGCAATGTCGAACATCTTGGTCGAACCGGCCTCCTGCGACAGCGTGCGCGCCACGCCCTTGATGACCACGTTGCGCGGGTCGCTCACGGTGTAGACCGGGTGGCCGAAGCCGATCACGACTTCCTTGGCGGCGACGCGGCGGCGGATGTCGGCCTCGGCTTCGTCGGGCGCGTCGTAGCGCTTCTGGATTTCGAAGGCCACCTCGTTGGCGCCGCCGTGCTTGGGGCCGCGCAGCGCGCCGATGGCGCCGGTGATGGCCGAGTACACATCGGAGCCCGTGCCCGCGACCACGCGCGCCGTGAAGGTGGAGGCGTTGAACTCGTGCTCGGCATACAGGTTGAGCGAGGTGTGCATGGCGCGCTCCCACTGCGCGCTGGGCTTGCGCCCGTGCAGCAGGTGCAGGAAGTGCGCGCCGATGGAGTCGTCGTCGGTCTCGACCTCGATGCGTCGGCCCTGCGTGGACCAGTGGTACCAGTACAGCAGCATCGAGCCGAGCGAGGCCATGAGGCGGTCGGCGATGTCGCGCGCGCCGGGCAGGTTGTGGTCTTCCTTCTCGGGCAGCAGGCAGCCCAGCGACGAGACGCCGGTGCGCATCACGTCCATCGGATGGGCGCTGGCAGGCAGCTGCTCCAGCGCCTCCTTCAGGCTCGCGGGCAGGCCGCGCATGGCTTTCAGCTTGGCCTTGTAGGCGCGCAGCTCGGCGGACGTGGGCAGCTTGCCGTGCACCAGCAGGTGCGCGATTTCCTCGAACTCGCAGACCTCGGCGATGTCCAGGATGTCGTAGCCGCGGTAGTGCAGGTCGTTGCCGGTGCGGCCCACGGTGCACAGGGCGGTGTTGCCGGCGGTCACGCCCGACAGGGCGACGGATTTCTTGGGCTTGAAGCCGGTGGGGGTGGCGGTGTCGTTCATGCGGGTTCCTTGTCGGTGTGCAGGTAGGCGTTGCGCAGGCGCGCGGGACGGCCGCGGCCGTCGACGGCCACCATCTCGAACAGGCCTTTGAGCGAAGGGCGGGCCTCGCCGTCGGGCGGCTCGGCCGCGCCGGTGACGCAGACCGTGAGCGAGCTGCGCCCGGCGCGCGTCACCCAGGCCCGCAGGCGCAGCACGTGGCCGACGGGCACGGGTGCGAGGAACTGCGCGTCGCCCAGGCTGGCCATCACCACGTCGGATTTCGCGAAGGCGCGCGCGGCGAGGAAGGCGGCCTTGGACATCAGCAGCAGGGCGTTGCCGCCGAACAGCGTGCCGTAGTGGTTGGCGTGCTCGGGGAACACGATGTCGGTCAGCTCGATGGCGGCGGATCGGTTTGTCATACTTCGCAATTTACGCAATCGAATGCCCATAATGAAGGCCTGAATTGGCGAATCATTGCGAATGAAGATGGCTGATTTTGCAAATATTGCGAATATCGCAAGACCCACGAGGTGACCCGATGAGCAAGACCTTCATGGGCGTGCGCCTGCGCACGCTGCGCGCCGAACGCGGCCTCACGCAGGTGGCGCTGGCCCAGATGCTGGGCCTGTCGCCGAGCTACCTGAACCAGATCGAGCAGAACCAGCGCCCGCTCACCGTGGCGGTGCTGCTGCGCATCAGCAAGACGCTCGGCGTCGACGTGCAGCAGTTCTCCGAAGACGAAGAGGCGCGGCTGGTGGCCCGCATGCGCGAGGCGCTGGCGGACAACCCCGGCGGCGAGGCCGTGGCGCTGCCCGAGCTGCGCGAGGTGGCGTCGCAGATGCCGGCCGTGGCGCGCGCGCTGCTCGCCTTGCACCGCCGCCACCAGGAAGCGCAGGAGCGGCTGGAGCTCATGGCCGCCGAATTGGGCGACGGGCGCGGCGACATCTCGCGCAGCCGGCCGATGCCTTTCGAGGTGGTGCGCGATTTCTTCTTTGCCCACCAGAACCATTTCGACCCGCTCGACACCGCCGCCGAATCGCTCGCCGCCGAGGCCCGCGCGCAGGGCGGACCGCTCGCCGAGTGGCTCCAGCAGCGGCTTCTTTCGGCGCACGGCGTGCGCGTGGTGCCGGGCGACGAAGGGGAGGGCGCGCTCGACAGCCAGCGCCGCTACGACCCGGCCCGCCGCGTGCTGCGCCTGTCGGCGGGCCTGGAGCCGGGCCAGCAGGCCTTCCAGCTGGCCACGCAGCTCGCGCTGCTGGAGCAGGCCGCGCTCATCGAATCGCTGGTCGTGCAGGCCGATTTCGGCGACGCCCCGGCCCACGCGCTCGCGCGCATCGGGCTGGCCAACTACTTCGCGGCCGCCGTGCTGCTGCCTTATGGTCCGTTCCTGCAGGCGGCCGAGGCGCTGCGCTACGACATCGACCTGCTCGCGCGCCAGTTCGGCGTGGGCTTCGAAACCGTGTGCCACCGCCTGAGCAGCCTGCAGCGCCCGGGCGCGTCGGGCGTGCCCTTCTTCTTCATCCGCGTGGACCGGGCCGGCAACATCTCCAAGCGGCAATCGGCCACGCACTTCCACTTCTCGAAGACCGGCGGCACCTGCCCGCTGTGGAACGTGTACGAGGCCTTCGCGCAGCCCGGGCGCGTGCTGCCGCAGCTGGCGCGCATGCCCGACGGCCGCGCCTACCTGTGGATCGCGCGCACTGTGTCGCACGGCCAGCGCGGCTTCGGCTCGCCGAGCAAGACCTTCTCGATCGGCCTGGGCTGCGACATCCGCCACGCCCCGCGCCTGGTCTACGCCAAGGGCCTGGACCTGAAGGACCCCGACGTGCCCACGCCCATCGGCATGGGCTGCAAGGTCTGCGAGCGCGTGGCCTGCCCGCAGCGGGCGTTCCCGTTTGTCGGGCGGCCGCTGGATGTGAACGAGAACGAAAGCAGGTTCACGCCCTACGCTGTGGCTGGTGCGTAGGGCGGCGGCGCATCAGTCGCCTTGCGCAGGTTGCTGCGTGCCGGACGCCTCGCTCCACCCACCCCCCAGCGCCTTGTAGATCGCCAGCCGGTTCGTCTGCTCCGTGAGCTGCAAGCCGATCAGCGTCTGCTGCGCCGCATAGTCGCTGCGCTGCGCGTCCAGCACGTCGAGGTAGTTGGCGGCGCCGCTCTTGAAGAGCGACTGCGAGAGCTCGAAGCTGCGCGCGGTGGCGGCGCGCAGCGAGCGCTGTGCGTCGAGGCGCTCGGCCAGCGTGCGGCGTTCGGCCAGGGCGTCGGCCACTTCGCGGAAGGCGGTCTGCACGGCCTTCTCGTAGGTGGCGATCTGGATCTTCTGCTGCGCCTGCGCCACTTGCAGGTTGGCGCGGTTGGCGCCGCCGTCGAAGATCGGCACGCTGATCGACGGCGCGAAGCTCCAGGCCTTGCTGCCGCTCGCGAACAGGCCCGAGAGCGTGCTGCTCGCGGTGCCGGCCGAGGCGGTGAGCGCGATGCGCGGGAAGAAGGCCGCGCGCGCCGCGCCGATGTCGGCATTGCTCGCGCGCAGCGCGTGCTCGGCGGCGCGCACGTCGGGCCGCTGCTGCAGCACGCTCGACGACAGGCCGGCCGGGGGCACGAGCAGCTGCGCGACGTCGGCGGTCGTGGCGGCGGTCGGCAGCAGCTCGGGCGGCGGCGTGGCGCCGACCAGCAGCGCCAGCGCGTTGCGGTCCTGCTCGACCTGGCTGTCGAAGGCCGCGGCGTCGGCGCGCGCGGCATCGACGGTGCTCTGCGCCTGCGCCAGCGCCAGGCCCGACTGCGCGCCGAGCGCATGGCTGCGCTGCACCAGCTCGAAGGACTTGCGCTGGCTCTCGAGCGTGCCGCGCGCGAGCTGCAGGCGCTGTTCGTCGGCGGCCAGCTGCAGCCACGCCGTGGCGACGGAGGCCACGAGGCTGATCTGCGTGCTGCGCTGGGTTTCCTCGGTCTGGAAGTAGCCCTGCAGCGCCGATTCGCCGAGGTTGCGCACGCGCCCGAACAGGTCGAGCTCGTAGGCCGTCATGCCGAGGTTGGCGCTGTACTGCGAGGCGATGCGCGATTCGCCGCTGGTCGACAGGCTGCCCGGCGTGCGCGAGCGCGTGCCGCTCGCGCCGGCGTTGACGGTGGGGAACAGGTCGGCCCGCGCGATGCCGTACTGGGCGCGCGCACGCTCGATGTTGAGCGCCGCCACGCGCAGGTCGCGGTTGTTGGCGAGCGCGAGTTCGATCACGCCCTGCAGCTGCTTGTCGACGAAGAAGTCGCGCCAGCCGATGTCCAGGGGTGTGGTCGTGGCGATGCCGGCCGAGGGCAGGTTCGATGGTACGGGCGAGACGGGCGTTTCATACGCGGGCGCGAGGTTGACGCAGCCCGCGAGCACGACCGAGGCCAGGGCGGCGCAGGCCAGTGCGCGCAGGGGAAGGCGGGGCAGGAGAGTGCGCGTCATCACTGGGCTCCCTGTTCCGCGGGCAAGGCATCCGGTGGCGTTTCGGCCGGCTTGCGGCGGGCTTCCAGCCAGCCGCGGATCATCGCGAAGAACAACGGCACGAAGAAGATGCCCAGCGCGGTGCCGACCACCATGCCGCCCAGCACCGCGGTGCCGATCGACTGGCGCCCACCTGCACCTGCACCCGTGCCGATGGCCAGCGGCAGCACGCCGAAGCCGAAGGCCAGCGAGGTCATGAGGATGGGGCGCAGCCGCAGCCGCACGGCCTCCAGCGTGGCCTCGATCACGCCCTTGCCCTGCTCCTGCAGCTGCTTGGCGAACTCCACGATCAGGATCGCGTTCTTCGACGACAGCCCCACCGTGGTCAGCAGGCCGACCTGGAAGTACACGTCGTTGCTCAGGCCGCGCAGGCTGGTGAACAGCAGCGCACCCACGATGCCCAGCGGCACCACCAGGATCACCGAGAACGGCACCGACCAGCTCTCGTACAGGGCCGCAAGGCACAGGAACACGAACAAGATCGAGATGGCGTAGAGCACCGGCGCTTGCGCGCCCGACAGGCGTTCCTGGAACGAGGCGCCGGTCCATTCGTAGCCGATGCCGGCGGGCATCTGCTTCATCACTTCGTCGACGGCGGCCATGGCGTCGCCCGAGCTCACGCCGGGCGCGGCATCGCCGACGAACTCGTAGCTGGGGCTGCCGTTGTAGCGCTGCAGCTGCGGCGAGCCATACGTCCAGCGCGAACCGGAGAAGGCCGGGAACGGCACCATCTGGCCCAGGCTGTTGCGCACGCTCCAGCGGTCGATGTCGGTGGGCAGCATGCGAAAGGCCGTGTCGCCCTGCATGTACACGCGCTTGACGCGGCCGTTGTCCAGGAAGTCGTTGATGTAGGTGCCGCCCATCGCGCTCGACAGGGTGCTGTCGATGTCGGACGTGGCCAGGCTGGCCGCGCCGGCGCGCGCGTCGTCGATGTCCACCGCGAACTGCGGCGTGTCGTCCAGGTTGTTGCTGCGCACGTTCGCCACCTCGGGGCGCTTGGAGAGCAGGTCGATGAGCTGGTCGCGCGCCTTCACCAGTGCGTCGTGGCCCAGTCCGTTGATGTCCTTCAGGTGGAAGTTGAAGCCCGCGTTGGCGCCGAGCCCGCGCACCGCCGGCGGCAGCAGCACGAAGATGCGCGCGTCGCGGATGGTCGACAGCTCCTTGTTGGCGCGCCGCGCGAGTTCGGCGGCCGACTGGCCGGCGCCTTCGCGCTCGGCCCAGTCTTTGAGCTTCACGAAGGCGCGCGCCGAACTCTGGTCGCCGTTCTGCCCGGTGATGACGTTCACGCTCACCACCTCGGGCTGCTTGGTGAAGTAGTCCTGCATCTGCGCGACCACCGGCTGCAAGCGCGCATCCGACGCGCCCGGCGGCAGCGTCACCTGCACTTGCAGGAAGGCCTGGTCTTCATCGGGCAGGAAGGAGGTGGGCAGGCGCATGAACAGCAGCGCCATCACGGCCGCGATCAGCAGGTACACCACGAGGCTGCGCTTGCCGCGCCGCACGATGCCGCCGACGATGCCCTGGTAGCGGTCGGCGCCCTGGTCGAAGCGGCGGTTGAAGCCCGCGAAGAAGCGGTCGACCGCGCCCAGCACGCCCTTGCGCGGCGCCGCGTGGCCGCCCTTGGCGACCGGCTTGAGCAGCGTGGCGCACAGCGCCGGCGTGAGCGTGAGCGCCACGAACACCGACAGCGCCATGGCCGAGACGATGGTGATCGAGAACTGGCGGTAGATCACGCCGGTCGAGCCGCCGAAGAAGGCCATCGGGATGAACACCGCCGACAGCACCAGCGCGATGCCCACCAGCGCGGGCGTGATCTCGGCCATCGACTTGCGCGTGGCCTCCTTGGGCGACAGGCCCTCTTCGTGCATCACGCGCTCGACGTTCTCCACCACCACGATGGCGTCGTCCACCAGAAGGCCGATGGCCAGCACCATGCCGAACATGGTGAGCGTGTTGATCGAGTAGCCCGCCACGGAGAGCACGCCGAACGTGCCCAGCAGCACCACCGGCACGGCAATGGCCGGGATCAGCGTGGCGCGGAAGTTCTGCAGAAAGATGTACATCACCAGCACGACCAGCACCATGGCCTCGGCCAGCGCCTTCACCACCTCGTCGATCGACGCGCTCACGAAGGGCGTGGTGTCGTAGCTCACGAAGGTCTGCATCTGGTTGGGAAAGAGCGGCTGCAGCTCGGCCACCTTGGCCTTCACGGCCTCGGCCACCTGCACCGCGTTGGCGCCGTCGGCCAGCACGATGCCCATGCCGGCGCCCGGACGACCGCCCAGCACCGAGCGCACCGTGAGGTTCTCGGCGCCCAGCTCGACACGCGCCACGTCGCGCAGGCGCACCACGGCGCCGTCGGGCGTGGCGCGCAGCACCACGTTCTCGAACTCCTCGACCGTCTTCAGCTTGCTGCGCGCGGTGATGGTGGCGTTGAGCTGCTGCTGCGCGCCGGCCGGCAGCGCGCCGAGCTGGCCGGCCGAGACCTGCGCGTTCTGCGCGGTGATGGCGTTGCCCACGTCCGAGGGCATGAGCGCGTACTTGCGCAGCTTGTCGGGGTCCAGCCACAGGCGCATGGCGTAGCCGGTGCCCAGCGTCTGCACCTCGCCCACGCCGTCGACGCGGCTGATGACGTCGACCAGGTTGCTGCTGATGTAGTCGCCCACGTCCACCGCCGAGGCGCTGCCGTCGCCGGAGAACATCGAGACGATCAGCAGGAAGTCGTTGCCGCCCTTGGTGACGGTGACGCCGCGGCTTTGCACCTGCTGCGGCAGGCGCGACATGGCCTGCTGCAGCTTGTTCTGCACCTGCATCTGGGCCACGTCGATGTTGGTGCCCGCGTTGAAGGTGAGCGACAGGCGCGCCACGCCCGACGAGTTGCTGGTCGACTGCATGTACAGCAGGTTGTCCAGCCCCTTCATCTGTTGCTCGATGACCTGGGTGACGGAGTCTTCCACCGTCTTGGCCGAGGCGCCGGTGTAGGTGGCGTTGATGGACACGCGCGGCGGCGCGATGTCGGGGTACTGCTCCAGCGGCAGCGTGCGGATGGCCATCAGGCCGGCGAGCATGACGACGATGGAGAGCACCCACGCGAAGATGGGGCGGTCGATGAAGAACTGGGCCATGGCGGGGCCTCAGCGCGCGACGGTGGCGGAGGCGGCGTCGGGCGTGGCGCTCGCGATGGCAGCACCGGCCGGCTTCGCGCCCAGGTCGACCGTGCGCACCTTGTCGCCCACCTTCACGCGCTGCGAGCCTTCCATGAGCACGCGATCGCCCGCGGCCAGGCCGTCGATCACCTGCCAGCGCGTGCCGACGGCACGGCCGATGCGGATGGGCCGCTTCTGGACCTTGTCTTCGGCGTCGATCACCAGCGTGGAGGCGCTGCCGTCGGGCGCGCGCGTGACGGCCTGCTGCGGCACCAGCAGCGCGGCGTCGTTCACGCCTTCCTGCAGCACGGCGCGCACGTACATGCCGGGCATCAACAGCTTGTCGGGGTTGGGCACCACGGCGCGCAGCGTGACGCTGCCGGTGCCGGCATCGACCGTCACGCCGCTGAAGGTGAGGCGGCCCGCGTGCGGGTAGGGGCTGCCGTCTTCCAGCAGCAGTTGGATGCGCGCCTCGGCCTCGCTGGCGCGCTGCAGCCGGCCGCTGGCCAGCTCGCGCTTCAGGCGCAGCAGCTCGCTGCTGGACTGCGTGACGTGCACGTGGATCGGGTCGAGCTGCTGCACGGTGGTCATGGCCGCCGCCTGGTTGGCTGTGACCAGCGCGCCCGGCGTGACCGTGGACAGCTCGGCCCAGCCGGTGATCGGCGAGGTGATGCGCGTGTAGCCCAGCTGGATGCGCGCGGTCTGCTCGGCGGCGCGGGCCACGCCGAGGTCGGCCTCGGCCTGCTGCTCGGCGGCCTGGGTCTCGTCGAACACCTGGCGGCTGATGGCGTCGATCTTCACCAGCTCGGCATTGCGCTTGGCCACGGTGCGGGCCGTGGCCAGGGCCGACTCGGCCTTGCGCACGCTGGCCTGCGCGCTGGCGTGGGCCGCCTGCAGCGAAGCGGGGTCGAGCTGGTAGAGCACCTGGCCGGCCTTGACCTGCGAGCCTTCGGTGAAGAGCCGCTCCTTGAGGATGCCGCCGACCTGCGGGCGGATCTCGGCGATCACCGGGGCCGCGGTGCGCCCGGGCAGCTCGGTGCTCAGGGCCAGCACCTCGGACTTGAGCGTGACGATGCCGACTTCCTTCGCCGGGGCGTTGGCCGCCTTGGCCGCGCCGGGAGCCTCCACATTGGTGCGCGAGCACCCCGCGAGGGCGGCGGCGATGCACAGGGCCGTGAGGAGCGGGGCGGAGCGGGAGGCAAAGTGGACGGGCATGGACAGGCAGAAGTAACGAAAGCCAAAGATGGAGCGGGCTCGCGCCGTCGAGTTCAATGCCGCGGCGCGGGGGCGGCGAACTTTACAGAGCGGAAACCGTGCCATGTCCCGAGGGGACGGGCGGGTGGCGTCGAGTGTGCGGCCCCACAGTTAAGCGGGTGTGAAGCGGGACATTGCCCGCATGAAAAACCCGCCGGCTACGGTTTCTTCCTGGCCTGCGCGACGAGGAAATCGACCAGCAGCTGCAGCGGCCCGACCTCGTTGTCGGTGCGGTAGAGGATGCCCAGCGGCGCGATGGGCGCGTTCATGCGCAGCGGCAGCTCTGCCACGGCCGCGCGGTCGAGCTGGTCGAGCACGGTGCGCGGCACCGGCACCACCACGTCGGGCTGCGAGAGCAGGGCGCGCACCAGCTGCGGCGTGAGCACCTGGATGGCGTGCGGGCGCGGCACGATCCGCTCGGCGGCCCAGGCGGCTTCCATCACCTGGCGCACCGCGAAGTGCGCGGGCGGCAGCACCCAGCGCGAATCGGCGAGGTCGCGCAGCCGCAGCCGCAGGCGCTTGCGCTGCACAGCCGGGTGGCCGATGCCGGCGATGACCACCACCTCGTCGCTGCGCAGCGGCACGAAGCGGTGAGCGTCGGGCACGCGCGCAGGCTGGCGCAGCAGCACGGCGTCGAAGGCGCCCGCGCGCAGGCCGATCGTGAGCCGCTCGATGTTGCCTTCCTCGATGAACAGGCGCAGCTTGGGGTGCTTCGCATGCAGCAGGTTCAGCGCGGGCTGCAGCACGCTGGCGATGGCCGCCTCGATGGCGCCGATGCGCAGCGCGCGCGTCTCCTGCGCGGCCAGCGCCGCGAGGCCGTCGCTGGCCACCTGCATGGCGTCGATCACCATGCGCGCGTGCAGCGCCAGCAGCCGCCCGGCCTCGGTGATGCGCATGCCGCGCGCGTGGCGCTCGAACAGCGGCGTGTCGAGCAGGCCCTCGACCTCCTGCAGCATCTGCGTGGCCGCCGGCTGGCTGATGTGGATCGCGTCGGCCGCGCGGCGCAGGTGCGAGTGCGCGGCCAGCGCGTCGATGAGCTTCAGGTGGCGCAGGCGCAGGCGCGCGAGCAGCCGCTCGTGCAGCACGGAGGAGGGCGTAGGTGTGTCGGCGGCCATCGATAGGCATTCATTATCAGTCGATGCAAAAGCGATTGGACGCCAATCGGTGGCCTTCCTACGCTCACGGGGTCGGGCGGCAGACAAGGGCGCATCGGCTGCCGGTCCGACGGGGCCGTGCGGACGAAGGGCTCCCGCCCGGCGGGTCCTTCCCTTCCTTGCTTTTCAGACAACACATCACCATGTCCCACCGATTCCGTCCGGCCGCGCGCCTGTGCCTGCCCATCGTCCTAGCCGTCTCGTCCCTGTGCGCCTCGGCGCAGGAGGCACCTGCGGCTGCTGCCGCATCGCCCGCCGCCGTGCCGCTGTACCCGCTGATCGCCGAGCGCTCCAAGGCCATCGAGCAGAAGGTGATCGACTGGCGCCGCGACATCCACCAGCACCCCGAGCTGGGCAACCAGGAAAAGCGCACCGCCGCGCTGGTCGCGGCCCACCTGAAGGCGCTGGGCTACGAGGTGCGCGAAGGCGTGGCCGTGACCGGCGTGGTCGCCACGCTGCGCGGCGGCAAGCCCGGCCCGGTGGTGGCGCTGCGCGCCGACATGGACGCGCTGCCCGTGAAGGAACAGGTCGACGTGCCCTTCGCCTCCAAGGCGCGCGCCCAGTGGGGCTTCGCGACGGTCGACGTGATGCACGCCTGCGGGCACGACGGCCACGTGGCGATCCTCATGGGCGTGGCCGAGGTGCTGGCCTCGATGAAGGCGCAGCTGCCCGGCACCGTGAAGCTGATCTTCCAGCCGGCCGAAGAAAAACTGCCCAACGCCGAGATCGGCGGCGCGCGCCGCATGCTGGCCGAAGGCGCCTTCGACGCGCCCAAGCCCGACGCGGTGTTCGGCCTGCACCTGGTCTCGGCGCTGAACACCGGGCAGATCGGCTACAAGAGCGGCCCCATCACCGCGAGTTCGGACACCTTCAAGGTCAGCGTGAAGGGCCGCCAGACGCACGGCTCGCAGCCCTGGAGCGGGGTCGACCCGATCGTGCTGGGCTCGCAGATCGTGCTGGGCTTCCAGACCATCGCGAGCCGCCAGGTCAACGTGACGAAGGAGCCATCCGTGTTGAGCGTGGGCACCTTCAACGCGGGCACGCGCTACAACATCATTCCCGACTCCGTGGAGATGAGCGGCACGCTGCGCACCTACGACGACGAGATGCGCCAGTTCATCATCAAGCGCATGGGCGAGACCGCCTCGCACATCGCGCAAAGCGGCGGCGGCACGGCCGAGGTCCGCGTCGAGGCCGACGGCTACGCCCCGACCGTGAACGACCCGGCCCTGACCGCCAGGATGGTGCCCAGCCTGCAGCGCGTGCCCGGCGCCACGCCGATCGTGATCCCCAAGGGCACGGGCGGCGAAGACTTCTCGTTCTTCGCGCAGAAGGCGCCCGGCCTGTTCGTGATGATTGGCGCCACGCCGCCCGGCCGCGACGCGAACAAGGCCGAGCCCAATCACTCGCCGCGCTTCTTCGTCGACGAGGCCAGCCTGCTGGTGGGCGTGCGCACGCTGTCGCAGCTGACGGTGGATTACATGGCGGGCGCGCAGCGCTGACCTGAGCGAATCGGCTGCTCCAGCGCATCCGACAACGGAAACAGGTGCTGCGCGATGAAGTCCACGAACACACGGATCCTGGGCGACAGCTGCCGGCTCGACGGCCACAGCACGTGGAAGATCATGTGTTCGCGGTTGTGGTCGTCCAGCACCGTGACCAGGCGGCCCTGTTCCAGTTGCTGGCGCACGGCGATCTCCGGCACGCAGGCAATGCCCAGTCCCTGCTCGGCAAAGCAGACCTGCGGATCGAGCGTGTTGGTCACCATGCTGGCCGGCAGGTCGATGGCGGGCGCGCCGGCCGCAAGGCCCAACGGCCACACGTCCAGCTTGCCTGTGCTGGGAAAGCGATAGAGCAGGCAGGCGTGGCTTGCCAGGTCTTGCGGTTCGCGCGGCACGCCGGCCCGGCGAAAGTAGGCCGGCGCACCGACGATCACCTTGCGGCACGAGCCGATGCGGCGCGCCATCAACCGTGAATCGCTGGGCTCGCCGGTGCGGATGACCGCGTCGAAGCCTTCCTCGATGACGTCCACCAGCCGGTCGGCGTAGTCGATGTCCAGTTCGATGTCGGGGTAGAGCCGCTTGAACGCCGCCAGCTTGGGCATGAACAGGGTGCCCACCGACGGCAGGCTGATGCGCAGCTTGCCGCGCGGTGCGCTCTGTGTCTGCAGCAGTTCCGCTTCGGCCGATTCCACCTCGCAAAGGATGCGCCGGCAGCGCTCCAGGAACAGCGCGCCTTCCGGCGTCAGGTGGACGGTGCGCGTGGAGCGATGGAACAGCCGCACGCCCAGCCGTTCTTCGAGCCGCACGATGGCCTTGCTGACGGCCGAGGCCGAGATGCCCAACTGCTGCCCCGCGGCCGTGAAGCTGCGCGTTTCGCCGGCGCGAACGAAGACGTTCAGCGAACCCAGGTTTTCCATTGGCTAACTTTGATTGATGACTTGAGAGTCACATGTATTTGAAACTTTAGCCCATTTTTCATTGATGCATTCCCGCCCACACTGCGGTGAACGCCAACGCGGGCCACCCGGCCAACGCGGGCACAGACGATGGAAAACAACTGAATGACCACCACAACCGCCACCGTGGGCGAGCGCACTGAACGACTGCCCGTGGCCGCCTTGCTGGCCCTGTCGATGACCGGCTTCTTGGCGCTGCTGACGGAAACGATGCCGGCCGGCATGCTCTTGCGCATCAGCCAGGACCTGGGCGTGTCGGAAGCGCTCGCGGGCCAGTTCGTGACCCTCTATGCCATCGGCTCGCTGGTTGCGGCCATCCCGCTGACGGCGGCCACGCTGGGCTGGCGGCGCCGACCGTTGCTGATCGCGGCGCTGGTCGCCGTGCTGGCCTTCAACACGCTCACGGCGCTGACGTCGAGCTATGCCGTCGCGCTGGTTGCGCGTTTCATGGCCGGCATGGCGGGCGGCCTGATCTGGGGGATGCTGGCGGGCTATGCGCGGCGCATGGTGCCCGAGCACCTCAAGGGGCGCGCGCTGGCAGTGGCCGGGCTGGGGGCACCGCTGGCGTTGTCGCTGGGCGTCCCGCTGGGGACGTTGATGGGTGCCACGCTGGGCTGGCGCACTGCGTTCGGCGGCATGTCGCTGCTCACGCTGGCGGTGATGGCCTGGGTCTTCCTGCAGGTGCCCGACTATCCGGGGCAGACGGCCGAAAAGCGCGCGCCGGTGCGCCGGATCTTCGTCACGCCCGGCGTGCGACCGGTGCTGGCCGTGCTTGCGCTGTGGGTGCTGGCGCACAGCATTCTCTACACCTACGTGATGCCGTTCCTGGCGCCGGCCGGCCTGTCCGATCGGGTCGATGCGGTGCTGCTGGTCTTCGGCGTGGCATCGCTGGCCGGCATCTGGATCAGCGGGCTGCTCATCGACCGCATGCTGCGCTCGCTGGTGCTGCTCGCCCTCGCGGGCTTTGCGCTGGCGTCGCTGGCCCTGGGCGTCGCCGGCACGCAGCCGGTGGTGGTCTATGTCGCGGTGGCCGCGTGGGGGCTGACCTTCGGCGGCTCCGGGGCCTTGCTGCAGACCGCGTCGGCCGAAGCAGCCGGCCCCGGCGCGGACGTGGCGCAATCCATCCTCGTGACGGTGTGGAACATCGCCATCGCGGGCGGCGGCATCGTCGGTGGCGTGCTGCTGGAGACATCGGGCGTCGGCGCTTTTCCATGGGCATTGCTGGCGCTGTTGCTTCCCGGCCTTCTGATTGCCTGGGCATCGCGTGCGCACGGTTTTCCCGCGAAGCCACACCGGTCGTCCCACTGATTCCGAAGCGCGCGCGGCATTTCGCGCGCAACCGCCTCAGCAGCTTTCGCGCTGCTCGATGTGGAACGGGATCATCACCGTCGCCGTCGCCGTCGGCGGGGGCTCGCT
The DNA here is from genome assembly GCF_059416405.1 of Variovorax sp. GW821-FHT09D04. Classification (NCBI taxonomy): domain Bacteria; kingdom Pseudomonadati; phylum Pseudomonadota; class Betaproteobacteria; order Burkholderiales; family Comamonadaceae; genus Variovorax; species Variovorax sp. GW821-FHT09D04. The sequence goes on along the minus strand of NZ_JBWKPA010000005.1, from coordinate 137,433 downwards.
CAGAGCCAGTTGCCGCCCTGCGGCATCTGGATCTGCTCGGCCGGGTCGCCGCCCGTCACGAACGAGCCGATGACGATGCTCAGCAGCGAGACGAAGATGCTCGCGAACAGCGCGGTCCAGAAGCCCGACACCTTGAAGCCCTTCACCAGCGCCGCCACCAGCAGGATCATCAGCGCGTTGATGACCAGCAGGAACAGGCCGAAGGTCAGCAGCGTCAGCGGCAGCGTCAGGAAGATCAGCAGCGGCTTGACGATGGCGTTGGCCAGCCCGAGCAGCAGCGCCGACACGATCAGCGCCGAGGTGCTGTCGAACTTGAGCCCCTTGAAGAGATGGCTGGCGACCCACAGCGAGATGCCGGTGATGGCCCAGTGGACGAGAAAAGGGGTGATGTTGTTCAGCATGGCGTGCGGTGTGTGTCGGCAGCCCGCATGGTAAACGGGGCGTCGCGGCGGACCGCTGCGCGGGGCGGGCGGATTTTCTGCGGTTACTTCCCGAAACCATGCCCGACAGGCCGTTAAGATCGCGAACTTCCGGCGCCTGCGCAGGCGCCTGTCTCCATCTTTCTCTGGTTTGGCCGAATCCACCACGGTCATGCATCCATGGCGAATGCGTCGATCGCAAGCGTGACACCCGCTCCGGCGTCGGCCGACGAGGCCGAGTCGTGGGTGCGCGGAGAACTCATCCGCAGCCTGATGCGCTCGGCGCGCGGCTCCTACCTCGTCTCGGCGGCGCTCATGCCCGCCATGGTCGGCCTGAGCTGGGGCCACGTGCCCCGCTGGGAGCTGCTGACCTGGCTGGCCGCCGGCATCATCGCTACCGCCTGCCGGGCCTGGGGCGCGCGCGTGTACGCCGTGCGCTATGCCGGGCGCAGCGCGGTCGCGCAGCAGCAGTTCACCGACCGCTACGGCTTCGTGTGGAGCACCAGCGCGGTGGTCTGGGGCTGCTCGGTGCTGCTGTTCTTCGAGCGCACACCGCAGGTCAACCAGTTCATGAGCTGGCTCATCGTGGCCGGCGTGGGCACCTTCCCGCTCAACGGGCTGGCGCTGCACCCGCCGCTGCTCAAGCGCTACGTCAACACGCTGTTCATCACCATGCTCGGCGCGGTGCTGGTGCGCCTCGTGGCCGTCACCATGCAGCACCCGCATTTCCAGTACGGCTACCTGATGCCGCTGCTGCCGGCGCTGCACTGGTTTCTGCTGCTGCGCGCCGGCCGCAACATCCACGAGACCGCGCGCAACAGCCTGGAGCTGCTGTTCCACAACCACATCCTGATCAAGTCGCTTACGCAGCAGCGGCAGGCGGCGGTGTCGGCCGTGGCCATGAAGAACCGCTTCCTGGCCAGCGCCGCGCACGACATGCGCCAGCCCGTGCTGGCGCTGTCGCTGTACGCCGACTGGCTGCGCAACGAGCCCGAGCTGGTGCTCGAACTGGCCCCGAAGATCGTGCGCGCCACCCACGCGGTGAACGCGCTGTTCGACTCCATGTTCGACCTGGCGCGCATCGACGCGGGCCAGGTGCGCCTGCACATCGAGCGCGTCGACGTGGCCGAGCTGCTGCACGACCTCGAGCTGCAGTACCGCCCCGTGGCCGAGAGCCGGGGCCTGGACTTCCGGGTGCACGTGACCGAGGGCTCGTTCCTCACCGACCCGATCCGCGTGCGCCGCATGATCGGCAACCTGCTCGCCAACGCCATCAAGTACACGACCGAAGGCGGCGTGCTGCTGGCCGCGCGCCAGACCCGCGAGGGCATGCGCGTGGAGGTGTGGGACACCGGCATCGGCATCGCGCCCGAGCACCTGCGCGACGTGTTCCTGGAGTTCTACAAGGTCGCTGACCACGCCGGCACCTCCGACGGCTTCGGCCTCGGCCTGGCCATCGTCGCGCGGCTGTCGCACGTGCTCGGCCACCCGGTCAGCGTGCGTTCGCGCCTGGGCAGCGGCAGCGTGTTCCGCGTGGCGCTGCACGACGCCGACGAGGCGGTGGCGCAGGCGCGGGTGAGTGCGTCGGGCGGCTGAGCGGCGCGCGCGCCGCCCATGAAAAAACCGCGCACGAGGCGCGGTTCCTGATCAAGCTGGCGCTGTTCCGGGCTCAGCCCGAGAGCAGCCCATTCGTCCGTGCATAGTGAAGGGCCTGCGTACGGCTCTTCACGCCCAGACGGCGGAACAGGCGCCACAGATGCACCTTCACCGTGTGTTCGCTGATCTCCAGGTCGGTGGCGATGTCGCGGTTGCTCATGCCCTTGTCGAGCATGGCGATCAGCTGGGTCTGGCGCTTGGAGAGCTTGCCGCTGTTGGCGGCCGGCATCTCCTCGGTGTCGTCTTCCGACCCGGCCATCAGCAGGCCGCGCAGGGCGGCTGCCAGCTCGTTGGAGCTGGCCGACTTCTCGATGTAGGTATCAGCGCCAGCCTCGATGCAGGCGTCTTCCATGTCGGCGGCCGGGGCTGCCGAGTACACGGCGATCGGCACGTTCGGATAGACCTGCTTGACCGCGATCACGCCCGAGACGCCATTGGTGTCCGGCAGCTTCAGGTCCAGGCAGAAAAGAGTGGGCGCGCCACGCTGCTGGACCGAACTGGCGAGCTTGTCGAGCCGCTCGAGCTCGACGATGTTCTCGGCGGGGCGCAGGCGACGCAGGACCATCACGATCGCGTCGCGCATCAGGGGGTGGTCGTCGATGACATAAATGCTCATGTTTTCTTCCTTTGTGATCGCACCGTCTTCTCTCTTGTCACACCCGCCGGCGGATGGCCCGCGGGTTGTTGCCGGATCAATGTCCCTGGGTGGTGGACGTTGCCTCCGCCAGTGCCTCCAGCGCCTCGGTGGCGGCGCGAGCCTGTTGCGCGTCGACCGGTTCGAGCTGCGCGGCCAGTGCCGTGAGCGCCGCGCCGCGTTGCGCCTGCAAGTCGGCGATGGTACGGCCCGCTTCCTGCGGCGACGCGAATCCACGGCTTTGCAAAAGGGTTTCGCCGCGCGCATCGAGCAGCTTGAAATAGAAAAGGCCGTCGGCCTTCTCGCGGTATTGCTTGAAGCTGGGCTTCGCCACCTTGGCGGCCTTGGCACCGGCGCCGTCGCGGCCCGCCGCAAGGTTGCGCAGGCCGACCGCATGGCGCAGCGAGGTCATGAAGGGGCGCGACAGCTTGCGCGCCTTCTCGGCGCCCAGCAGCAGGATGCGCTCGATCTCGGCCGGGTCGTTCATGAGCGCCTCGTAGCGCGCGCGCAGCGGCGCCACCTCGCGGTCGATGCGCTCGAACAGCACCTGCTTGGCGTCGCCCCAGGCGATGCCGTCGGCATACGCCTTGCGCAGCGCTTCGGTTTCCTCGGCGCTGGCAAAGGCCTGGTAGATCTGGAACAGGGCCGAGCCCTCGGTGTCCTTGGGCTCGCCGGGCGCGCGCGAGTCGGTGACGATGCTGGCGATCTGCTTTTGCAGCTGCGCGCGCGGCGCGAACAGTGGGATCGTGTTGTTGTAGCTCTTGCTCATCTTGCGGCCATCGAGGCCGGGCAAGGTGGCGACCGCATCGTCGATCTCGGCGTCGGGCAGCGTGAAGTGCTCGCCGTACTGGTGGTTGAAGCGCTGCGCCATGTCGCGCGCCATCTCGATGTGCTGCACCTGGTCGCGGCCCACGGGCACCTTGTGGGCGTTGAACATCAGGATGTCGGCGCCCATCAGCACGGGGTACATGAACAGGCCCGCCGTGACGTCGGCGTCGGGCTCCTCGCCCTTGGCGATGTTCTTGTCGAGCTGGGCCTTGTAGGCATGCGCGCGGTTGAGCACGCCCTTGCCGGTGACGCAGGTCAGGAACCAGGTGAGCTCGGTGATCTCGGCGATGTCCGACTGGCGATAGAAGGTCACGCGTTCGGGGTCGAGCCCGCAGGCCAGCCAGCTGGCCGCAATTTCGAGCGTGGAGCGCTGGATGAGCGCCGGCTCCTGCACCTTGATGAGCGCGTGGTAGTCGGCCAGGAAGAAGTAGCTCTCGACGCCGGCCGCGACGCTCTGGCGCACCGAGTGGCGGATGGAGCCGACGTAGTTGCCGAGGTGAGGCGTGCCCGACGGCGTGATGCCGGTCAGGACGCGCAGGGGAGCTGGAGAAGACGAAGCCATGGGACGAAAGAGAAAACTTAGAGCAGCATTGCCTTGAGCGGCGTGATGAGCAGGTTGACCACGAAGTAGCCGGCATCCATCAGCGGGCGCAGCCAGTAGTTGCTGACGATGCCGGCGAGCACCAGCGCCATCACGATGAAGAAACCGTAGGGCTCGATGCGCGCCAGGAAATTCTGCGCCGGGCCGCTGGGCAGCAGGCCCGCCAGCACGCGGCCGCCGTCGAGCGGGGGCAGCGGGAACAGGTTGAAGGCCCACATCACGAGGTTGACCAGCACGCCGCCCTGGCACATCTTGATGAAAAAGGTTTCACTGACGCCGGCCGCGACGATCACGATGAGCAGCACGGCCCACAGGATGGCCTGGATGAAGTTGGAGGCTGGGCCCGCGAGCGCGACCCACACCATGTCGCGCTTGGGATGGCGCAGGCGGTTGAAGTTGACCGGCACCGGCTTGGCATAGCCGAACAGGAAGGCGCCCGAGGTCGCGAAGTACAGCATCAACGGCATCAGGATGGTCCCGATGGGGTCGATGTGCTTCATGGGGTTGAGCGTCACGCGGCCCATCATGGCGGCGGTGTTGTCCCCGAAGTGGCGCGCCACGTAGCCATGCGCCGCTTCGTGCACGGTGATCGCGAAGATCACCGGCAGTGCGTAAATCAGAACCGTCTGTATCAGATTGGAAATATCCACTGCGCGATTGTGTCAGAGAGGAAAGAGGCGGCCGAGCCGTTCGTCAGAGGCCAAGCACCGCGAGCGCACCGCGGCCCTGGCGCACCACGACCGGGTCGTCGCCCGTGCCCATGGGCGTGAGGTCGACCACGGTGGTCGGCTGCGACGGGCAGGCGCCGGCGTCGATGACGGCGCCGATCTGCTTTTCGAAGCGCTCGCGGATTTCCTGCGCGTCGTTCAGCGCTTCGGTCTCGCCGGGCGCGATGAGGGTGGTGGCCAGCAGTGGCGCGCCGTGCAGCTCCAGCAGCTCCAGCAGCACCTTGTGGTCGGGCACGCGCAGGCCGATGGTCTTGCGCTGCGGATGGCTCACGCGGCGCGGCACTTCCTTGGTGGCTTCGAGCAGGAAGGTGTAGGGCCCGGGCGTGGCGGCCTTGAGCAGGCGGTACTGCTTGTTGTCGACACGCGCGTAGTTGGCCAGCTCGCTCAGGTCGCGACACAGCAGCGTGAGGTGGTGTTTGTCGTCGACCTGGCGGATGCGGCGCAGCTGGTCGACCGCGTCCTTGTCGTCCAGGTGGCAGGCCAGCGCGTAGCTGGAGTCGGTGGGCACCGCCACGACCTCGCCGCGCGCGAGCAGCGCCACGGCCTGCTTCAGCAGGCGCTGCTGGGGGTTCTCGGGATGGACTTCGAAGTACTGGGCCATGGTGAATTGCTCCTGATCAGGATTCCGCCGGTTCGATCGGCACGCGCCGCTCGCGCACGGTGAGCCACGCGCCGGCGGCGCCGCACACGGCGATCATCGCCATGCCGATCAGCGAGAAGCGGTCGGGCACGTGGGAAAAGATGAGCCAGCCGCCCAGCATCGCGAAGGCGATCTGCGCGTACAGGTACGGGGTGAGGGTGGACGCCGGCGCGCGCTGGTAGGCCAGGATCAGCATGAAGTGTCCCACCGTGCCCATGAAACCCATGAGACACAGCAGCGCCCACCATTCCCACGAGGGCAGGGCGGTCCAGGCGAAGGGCACGGCCACCGAGGCCAGCAGCGTGCCGACCCAGCCCGTGTAGAAGTGCATGGTCAGCGGGTTCTCGGTCTGCGCGAGCTTGCTGGTCAGCACCTGGAACCAGGCGTTGGTCAGCACCAGCCCCAGCGGCAGCAGCACGGCCCAGCTGAAGCTGCCGCCGCCCGGACGCAGGATGACCAGCGTGCCGATGAAGCCGCCCGCCACCAGCGTCCAGCGCAGCGGCGACACCTGCTCCTTGAGCGTGGTGGCGGCCAGCAGCGTGATCACCAGCGGCGCGATCAGCACGATCGACGTGAACTCGGCCAGCGGCATGTAGCGCAGGCTCAGGAAGGCAAAGAGGCTCGAGCCCAGCAGCAGCGCGCCGCGCAGCGCCTGGTAGCGCGGGTGCTGCGTGCGCAGCAGGGCCGTGCCGCGCAGCGGCAGCAGCACCAGCGTGGTGGCCACGGCCTGGAAGGCATAGCGGAACCACACCCCCATGAGGATCGGCACGGCGAGCGTCGAGTACTTGGTGGCCGTGTCCAGCGTGGCGAAGCAGGCCACCGCCAGGATGACCAGCCCGATGCCCGCGAGGATGCGTTCGGACTCGGTGCGGCGGCGGGTTTGCGCTGTGGCGCGTGCCTGGGCGAGCGCGGCGGTGGCCGCGCTGTCGATGCCGGGCCCGGGGCTCTGGCTCACTGCTGGATGCGGTGGCCGAGCAGTTCCCACACCGGCGTGAGGCTGCCGGGCAACGGTGGCAGCTTGCCGAGATCGCAGTGGCTCTCGTCGGGGCTGTGGAAATCGCTGCCGCGCGAGGCGGCGAAATCGAACTCGAGCGCCTTGTCGGCGTACTCGACGAACTCGGCTGGCGTGTGGCTGCCCGTGACGACCTCGATCGCCTGGCCGCCGTGCGCCTTGAATTCGAGGAACAGCGCGTACTCCTCGTTGGCCGTGAACTTGTAGCGGCCCGGGTGCGCGATCACGGCCATGCCCTTGGCGGCGGTGATCCAGTGCACGGCGTCCTTCAGCGAGGCCCAGCGGTGCGGCACGTAGCCGGGCTTGCCTTCGGTGAGGAACTTGCGGAACACCTCGGGGGTGTCGCGGCAGTGGCCCTGCTCGACCAGGAAGCGCGCGAAGTGCGTGCGCGAAATGAGTTCGGGGTTGCCGACGAACTTGAGCGCGCCTTCGTAGGCGCCGTGGATGCCGACCTTGGCCAGCCCCTCGGACATTTCCTGCGCGCGCTTGCCGCGGCCGCCGCGCGTGTCGTACAGGCCCTGCGACATGGCGGCGTCGTCGGGGTCGAAGCCCAGGCCGACGATGTGCACGGTTTCGTTCGCGAAGGTCACCGAGATCTCGGTGCCCGTGAGGTAGCGCATGCCGTTTTCGCGCGCGGCCGCGGCGGCGCGGTGCTGGCCGCCGACCTCGTCGTGGTCGGTGAGGGCCCAGAGCTCGACCCCGTTGGCGGCGGCGCGGGCGGCCAGCGCTTCGGGCGTCAATGTGCCGTCGGAGACCACGGAGTGGCAGTGAAGATCGGCATTGAGAGTAGAAGACACCGGGCGATTCTAGGCGCTCTCGTCCGCCGACACCGGCGTGTGGATGCTTCGCGGTGCTACTAGATAAATAGCATTAACCTCATCGCCCAAGCGGCTTGGCGCGCGCCGTCCCGTGGGCGCTCAGGCGCGCAGGTCGTGCCTGACGAGGTCGGCGGCGCGCTCGGCGATCATGATGATCGGCGCGTTCGTGTTGCCCGACACCAGCCGCGGCATCACCGAGCCGTCCACCACGCGCAGCCCCTGCAGCCCGTGGACCCGCAGGCGGGCATCGACCACCGCGTTGGCATCGTCGGCGGGGCCCATGGCGCAGGTGCCCACCGGATGGAAGATGCTGCCGCCGCGGCGGCGCACCCAGTCCAGCAGCTGCGCGTCGCTGGCCAGCGCGGGCCCGGGCTCGTGCTCCTGCGCCAGGTAGCGCGCCAGCGGCGGCGCGGCGGCGATCTCGCGCATCTTGCGCACCAGCCGCACGGCCAGCGCGCGGTCGGCTTCGTGCGACAGGTAGCGCGGCTGGATCGACGGCGCCGCCAGCGGATCGGCCGAGCGCAGCATGATCTCGCCGCGGCTGTGCGGGCGCAGCAGGCAGGCCGACAGCGTCACGCCCGGGAACGGATGCGGCGGCTGGTGCGGCCGCTCGAAGCTCACCAGCCCGAAGTGGATCTGCGCATCGGGCCACCCCGCGGCCTCGTCGCCCGCCGCAAAGAAGGCCCCGGCGCGGTAGACGCCGCCATTCAGCGCGCCGCCGCGCGTCAGCAGGTAGCGCATGAACTCGCGCGCGCTGCGCCAGCGGCTGTGGGCGATGTCGTTGAGCGTCTCGATGCCCTGGCAGCGGTAGCTGGGCCGCACCTGCAGGTGGTCCTGCAGGTTGCGACCCACGCCCTCGAGCGGCGCCACCACCGGCAGGCCCAGGCGGCCCAGCAGCCCGGCCGGCCCCACGCCCGAGAGCTGCAGCAGCTGCGGCGACTGGATGGCGCCGGCGCTCAGGATCACCTCGTGCCGCGCCGAGACGCGTTCGACCTTGCCGTCGCGCACACAGTCCACGCCGACGGCGCGCCGCCCCTCGAAGCACACGCGGGTCGCCTGCGCGCCCGACAGCACGCGCAGGTTGGGCCGGCCCCGCGCCGGCGCCAGGAAGGCCCGCCCCGTGTCCATGCGCCGGCCGTGGCGCGTCGTCATCCGGAAGTAGCCGGCGCCGCTGTTGTCGCCGCCGTTGAAGTCGGCCGTGGGCGCGATGCCGGCATGCGCCGCCGCGGCGATGAAGGCATCGGACAGCGCATCGCGCGGCAGCTCGGACACCCACAGCGGCCCATCGGCCGCGGGCTGCGACCGGTCGAAGTAGGGGCGCACGCTGTCCCAGTCCCAGCCCGGGTTGCCCAGGGCGTCCCACTGGTCGTAGTCGGCGCGGTGGCCGCGCAGGTACAGCATGCCGTTGATGAGGCTGGAGCCGCCCGGCCCCCGCCCGCGCGGCCAGGGCAGGCGGCGCTGCGCCATGTCGGGCTCGGGGTCGGTCTCGAAGCGCCAGTCGTGCCGGGGGTGGCCGACCGTCTTGAAGTAGCCGATGGGAATGCGCAGCCACGGGTTGCGCGAGGGCCGTCCCGCCTCGACCAGCACCACCTGCAGCGCGGGGTCTTCGCTCAGGCGGGCGGCCAGCACGCAGCCCGCCGAGCCGCCGCCGACGATCACGATGTCCGCCTGCATCGTGCGTGCTCAGTCGGCCTTGATGCCGGCGCCGCGGCCCAGGCGCAGCCACTTGTCCGACTCGGCCGCCAGCACGGTGCGAAAGCGCGCCGGCGTCATCGGCTCCGGCTCGAGCGCCAGCGTGGCCAGGCGCTCGCGCACCTCGGGCGCGGCCAGCGCCTTGGCGAGCGCATCACTGAGCCGCTCGACGATCTCGCGCGGCGTGCCGCTGCGCACCGTCATGCCGTCGAAGGAGCGCAGCTCGAAGCCCGCGTAGCCCTGCTCGATCATCGTGGGCACGGCGGGCAGGGCCGGCAGGCGGTGCGCGCCGGTCACCGCGAGCGCGCGCAGCTTGCCGGCCTGGATGTGGGGCAGCGCCGCCGACGCGGTCAGGAACATGGTGTCCAGGCGCCCGGCCAGCAGGTCGCCCACCGCCATCGGGAACTGGTTGTACGGCACGTGCGTGAGCTGGCTGCCGGTCTGCTGGGCGAACAGCGCGCCGGCCAGGTGCGCCGGCGTGCCGTTGCCGCCGGAGCCGAAGCTCAGCGTGCCCGGCCGGGCCTTGGCCGCGGCCTCCAGCTCGCGCGGCGAGCCCAGCGCCGAGGCGGCGGGCGCCACCAGCACGTTGTAGCTCCAGGCCGTCATGCCGACCGGCTCCAGGCTCTTGAGCAGGTCGAGAGACTGGCCGGGGAACAGCAGCGGCGCCACCAGCGAGGCCGACGACAGCATGTAGACCGTGTAGCCGTCGGCCGGCTGGCGCAGCACCTCGCCCAGGCCCACGGTGCCGGCCGCGCCCGGCCGGTTCTCGACGAACACGGTCTGGCCCAGCCCGCCCGCCATGCGCTCGGCCACCACGCGGCCCGCCACGTCTGCCGGCGTGCCGGGCGCCCACGGCACGATCAGGCGCACGGGCCTGGACGGGTACGCCTGGGCCGCGGCGCCGGCGGGCAGCAGGCCGGCCAGCAGGGTGGCGGCCATGAGGGCGGCGCAAAGGGATCGCTTCGTCGGTTCGGTCATCGCGGGTCTCCGGGGTGCCAGGGCGGTGGGCGGATTCTGGGCAGGCCGGGGGAGGGCGACAAATGAGAAATCCGAGCGTACTCATACCGTTGCCGATATAAATGGCCATGGCCTCCTTCCTGGAACGAAATCTCACGCTGCGCCAGCTGCGGCTGCTCAGCCAGCTGGGCCGCACGCTCAGCCTGAGCAAGTCGGCCGAGCTGCTCAACACCACCCAGCCCGCGCTGTCCCGCACGCTGGCCCAGCTCGAGGCCACGCTGCAGGTGCGCCTGTTCGAGCGCACCACCAAGCGCATCTCGCCCACGGCGGCGGGGCTGAGCATGGTCCGGCACGCCGACCGCGTGCTGGGCGAGCTGATGCTGGCCGAGGAGTCGCTGCGCGACCTGCGCGTGGGCGTGAGCGGCGAGCTGCGCCTGGGCGTGCTGCCCGTGTTCTCGGCGCAGCGGCTCGCGGCCGCGCTGCTGCAGGCCTCGCAGATGCTGCCCCACGTGCGCCCGATGGTGCAGACGCTGGAGATCGAGGACCTGCACGGCGCGCTGCAGGACGGGCGCATCGACCTCATGCTCGCGCACGCGGAGTGGACGGTCGACCTCAACCGCGTCGAGGTCACGCCGCTGTACGAGGAGTTCAGCAGCATCGTGGCGGCGCCGCGGCACCGGCTGGCGCTCAAGCGCGCGCCGACCTGGGCCGAGGCCGCCAACGAGCGCTGGGTGCTGCCGCCGCACCGCACGCCGCTGCGGCCCAAGCTGGACCGCATGCTGTCGGTGCACCGCCGTCCGGGCGGGCCGCATCCGGCCGACATCCAGGCCGACTCGGCCCCGCTCGCGCTGCACCTCGTGCGCAGCTCGGGCCTGCTGTGGGCCACTGCCAACCATTACGCCGAAGACTTCGAGCGGCGCGGGCTCGTGCGCCGCATCGCCATGCCGGGCGAACTGCTGCGCGGCCCCATGTGCGCCTTCCGCCTGCGCAGCGAGGCGATGAACACGCCCACGCGCGTCTTCCTGCAATGCATGCAGGACGCGGCCGCCGCGCCGCTGCCGACGGACTGAGTGCGGCCGCGCCTCAGCGCTTCTTGCGAAACGCCGTCCAGGCGGCCACGGCGGTGAAGGTGGCGACGATCGCCACCACGATCCAGAACCCGTGTTTGTGCTCCGCCAGCGGGATGCCGCCCACGTTCATGCCGAACAGGCCGGCCAGGATGTTGATCGGCAGCGCCAGCACCGTGACCACCGTCAGCACGAACAGGCTGCGGTTGTTGTCCTCGTTGACGTTGGCGGCGATTTCTTCCTGCAGCAGCTTGATGCGCTCCTGCAGCGCCTGCATGTCGCGCAGCACCACCGAGAACTCCTCGGTCGAGCCGCGCAGCTCCTGCACGTCGGGCTCGGCCATCCAGGCCGGCGGGCCCTGCAGCAGGCGGAACAGCGCGGCCGGCTCGGGCGCCAGCAGCCGCTGCAGCCGCACCAGCAGCCGGCGCAGCACGCCCAGCCGTGCGCGCTTGTGGTCCAGACGCCCGGCCAGCAGCTCGTCCTCGATGCGGTCGATGCGCGAGGTGACGCCGCGCACGATCTTCACCAGCACGTCGGCCTGCGCGCGCAGCAGGTGCTCGAGCAGCTCGGTGCTCGAGCGCGGTGCCTCGCCCGCCTTCACGGCCGTGCGCAGCGCGTCGACCGAACGCAGCGGCTTGGTGCGCGCCGTGACCACCAGGCGCGGGCCGACGCTGATCCACAGCGTCGAAATGTCCGAGGGCTCGAAGCTGAACTCGAAGTGCACGTCGTTGATGACCGCGATCAGCGAGTCGTCGGCGCGCTCGATGCGCGTGGAGGGCAGGCCTTCGTGCAGCGTCTCGTAGAAGGTGTCCGACAGCGCCGCGTGCCGCGTCAGCCAGCGTTCGGCGTGCGCATGGCTCAGGTTGAAGTGCAGCCACACGTAGGCGTTGCTGTCGCCGAGCTGGCCGGCGTCCGCCAGCCACGCGGCGGCCTGCGCCGAATCGATCGCCCGCGCGGGTTCCGGCGCCGCGGCGTCGAACAGGTAGCCGCAGATCAGCCCGGCTTCGTCGCCGCCATAGGACTGCGCGGCGAGGTCATGAAATACCGACAAGGTGCTTGGTCAGAAAAGACATGTGAACAGGCAGACGCCCGTTTGGCGGGCTGCCAGCGTGCCCCGGATGGTGTTCGTGCCATGTGACAACGGCGTGTCGGCTTACAGAAAACAGCCGCAAAACCGTCACGCCGCCGTCATGCGGCGGGTGCAGCATGCTTTTTGTCTACCCGCCACTCTTGCCCCTTTTCATCATGCTGACGAGCGCACTTCCCGACCACGAAGACCTGATGCAACGCATCGCCCGCGACCTGATCGACAGCTACGACGAAGAGCTCGAACTGGAGATCGAAGACCGCAACCTCGACGGGCTCGACCCCGCCGCGGCCGCGTCTTCCGTGTCCGACAAGGCGGCGCGCCAGGCCTATTTCAAGGAACTCTTTCGCCTGCAGGGCGAGCTGGTCAAGCTGCAGGACTGGGTGCAGCACAGCAAGCAGAAGGTGGTCATTCTTTTCGAGGGCCGCGACGCGGCGGGCAAGGGTGGTGTCATCAAGCGCATCACCCAGCGCCTGAACCCGCGCGTGGCCCGCGTGGCCGCGCTGCCCGCGCCCAACGACCGCGAACGCACGCAGTGGTACTTCCAGCGCTACGTGGCACACCTGCCGGCCGCCGGCGAGATGGTGCTGTTCGACCGCAGCTGGTACAACCGCGCCGGCGTCGAGCGCGTGATGGGTTTCTGCAGCGACGACGAGTACGAGGAGTTCTTCCGCACCGTGCCCGAATTCGAGAAGATGCTCGTGCGCTCGGGCATCAAGGTCATCAAGTACTGGTTCTCCATCACCGACGACGAGCAGCACATGCGCTTCCTGGGCCGCATCCACGATCCGCTCAAGCAGTGGAAGCTCAGCCCCATGGACCTCGAGAGCCGCCGCCGCTGGGAGGAATACACCAAGGCGAAAGAGATCATGCTGGAGCGCACCCACATCCCCGAGGCGCCGTGGTGGGTGGTGCAGGCCGTCGACAAGAAGAAAGCGCGCCTGAACTGCATCAGCCACCTGCTGGGCCAGCTGCCCTACCAGGAAGTGGCGCACGCGCCGGTCGAGCTGCCGGCGCGCGAGCGGCACGACGACTATCTTCGCCAGCCGGTGCCCGCCAGCATGGTCGTGCCGGAAATCTACTGAGGCCTTCGCGGCCGTTTGGCCGCCCGGCGCTTTGCCTGCACACTGCGCCATGGCCCGTCGCTCCACCGCTTCTTTCTTCGCCCGCGCCTATGAGCGCAACCTGAAGGCGCTCACCAAGCTCACGCTGAGCAACGGCAAGCGCGTGGCCGGCCAGGTGCAACGCGCGACCGCCAAGCGGCTCAAGCCGCCGCCCGGCAAGGGCGACTGGATCAGCGGCATGGCGATGGGCGCGGGCGGGGCGCGCGGCTATCACCTGTTCCGTCCGGCCGACCTGGTGCTGCAGCCCGGCGAGAAGCTGCCGCTCATGGTCATGCTGCACGGCTGCGGCCAGACCGGTCGCGACTTCGCGGCCAGCACGCGCATGAACGCGCTCGCAGTGCGCCAGCGCTTTCTCGTGCTCTACCCCGAGCAGGACCGCATCGCCCATCCGCAGGGCTGCTGGAACTGGTACGAGCGCCGCTCCGGCAAGGCCGACGCCGAGGCCGCCACGCTGATGGCCGCCGTCGATCAGGCCTGCATGCTGTACCCCGCCGACCGCGATCGCGTGGCCGTGGCCGGCCTGTCGGCGGGCGCGAGCATGGCGGCGCTGCTGGCCACGCGCTACCCGAACCGCTTTCGCGCCGTGGTCATGCACTCGGGCGTGGCGCCCGGTGCCGCGAAGTCGCCGGCCACCGCGCTCGGTGCGATGCGCGGCGAGCACGTGCCGCCGATGCCCGTCACCGCGGTCGGCAAGGCCATGGGCGCCGCGGCCGTCTTCGCCACGCTGCCGCCGATGCTGGTGCTGCACGGCGACGCCGACGCCGTGGTGGCGCCGAGCAACGCCGTGAGCAGTGCGGCCGTCTGGGCCACCGCCCTGGGCGCGCGCCCCGGCACGCCGCGCGACCTGCAACGCGGCAAGCGCCACGCCATGCGCGTGACCGACTTCAAGCGCAAGGGCGTCACGCTGGTCACGCTGTGCGAGATCGCGGGGCTCGGGCATTCATGGAGCGGCGGGGCGCGGGGGCAGCTGTTCAGCGACCCGATCGGGCCTGATGCGACGCGCATGACGTGGGCCTTTGCGTCCGCGCAGTTCGACAAGCGCTGAACGCGCGGCGCCCTGCGCGCATGACCTCGCAGGTCATTGCCGCGATGCCGGCCGGTGCCGACAGTGGGGGCCATGACCTCGTCGAACCCTGCCGTTTCTTCTGCCCCATCGATCGCGTCCGCCACACCGGGCCCGCTGGGCCTGTGGGTCATGCTCAGCGGCACCTTCCTGGTGGTGCTCGATTTCTTCATCGTCAACGTCGCGCTGCCGTCCATGCAGCACGACCTGCAGGCCAGCGCGGGCACGCTGCAGCTGGTGGTGGCGGGCTACGGCCTGGCTACCGCCGCGGGCCTGGTCACGGGCGGGCGGCTGGGCGACCTGTTCGGCCGGCGCCGCATGTTCATGCTCGGCCTGCTGCTGTTCACGCTCGCTTCGGCCGCCTGCGGCGTGGCGCCGAACGCCGGGCTGCTCGTGGCCGCGCGCCTGCTGCAGGGCCTGGCCGGCGCGCTGCTGCAGCCGCAGGTGCTCGCGATGATCGGCCTGGCCTACGCGGGCGAAGACCGGACGCGCGCCTTCGCGGCCTACGGCCTCACGCTGGGCCTGGCGGCCACGCTGGGGCAGCTGGTGGGCGGCGCACTGATCCATGCCGACCTTGCGGGGCTCGGCTGGCGCAGCTGCTTTCTCATCAACGTGCCCATCGGCTTGCTGGCGCTGGTGCTCGCGCCGCGCGTGGTGCCGCCGCTGGCGCAGGGCCGCGGCGACAGCCGGCTCGACCTCGCCGGCATGGCGCTGGTCGCGGCCGGTTCGGTGGCCGTGGTGCTGCCGCTGGTCGAAGGGCGCCAGCAGGGCTGGCCGATGTGGAGCTGGCTGTGCCTGGCCGCCGCCGTGCCGCTGTGGGGCCTCTTTGCGGGGCAGCAGCGCCGCCTTGCGGCACGCGGCGGTGCGCCGCTGGTGGCACCGGTGCTGCTCGCCAACCGCCGCTTCGTGACCGGGCTGCTCACCACGCTGGCCTTCTATGCGGGCAACGCCTCGTTCTACTTCGTGCTCGCGCTGTACCTGCAGCAGGGGATGGGGCTGGGCGCGCTCCACTCGGGCATCGTCTTCACCGCGCTGGCCGTCGGCTTCTTCGCGACCTCAATGGCCGGCGCCCGCATCGCCCGCCGCTTCGGCGGCACGCCCCCGATCGCGCTCGGCGCGCTCGTGCTCGCGGCGGGGCATGCGCTGCAGTGCGCCAACGTGGCCGGCTGGCCGGGCCATGCGCACGTCGTGGCGTGGATGGTGCCGCTGCTGTTCGTGCAGGGCGCGGGGCTCGGCATGGTGATGGCGCCGCTGGTGTCCACCGTGCTGGCCGGCCTGCCGCCGCAGCACGCGGGCGTGGCCTCGGGTGTGCTGTCGATGGTGCAGCAGGCGGGCAATGCGCTGGGGGTGGCGTTGGTCGGGATCCTGTTCTATGGGCAGTTGGGGCGCGAGGCGGACTACACAGCCGCGTTCGGTGTGGCGCTGGTTTATCTGATGGTGTCGGCGCTGCTGGTGGCGGTGCTGCATGGGCGGGGAGGTCGCATGGCGTAGCCGGGTAGCCATGCCAAACTCGCGGCAGACCCCGCAGGATTGACATGGCCACCGAACTTCAAGCACTGACCCAGGCCTTGCGCGACTTCGCACAAGCCCGCGACTGGGAGCAATTCCACTCCCCCAAGAACCTCGCCGCCGCGCTGTCGGTCGAGGCTGCCGAACTGCTCGAGCATTTCCAGTGGCTCACCGAAGCGCAAAGCCGGGCGCTGCCCGCAGACCAGCGCGCGCAGATCGGCACCGAGATCGCGGACGTCCTGCTCTACCTGCTGCAGCTGGCCGACAAGCTCGGCATCGACCCGGTCGAGGCGGCGAAGCACAAGATGCTCGCCAACGCCGTGAAGTACCCGGCCCCGCCACCCGCCTGAGTACCTCCGTGTACGCCACCCGGCGTATTTCCCCTTTGTGGTGCGTTCCGCAGACTCCTCTCCATCGCCAGCCCCGCGCTGTCGACAAGGTTCAACCCACCCGGAGCAGGAGTCCACATGCAACGTCGTTTCACACTCAAGGCGCTCACCGCCGCCGTCGCGCTGGCCAGCATTTCTGCTGCGCCTGCATTCGCAGCCGACACCATCAAGGTCGGCGTGCTGCACTCGCTGTCGGGCACGATGGCCATCTCGGAAACCGTGTTGAAGGACACGGTGCTGATGGCCATCGACGACATCAACAAGAAGGGCGGCGTGCTGGGCAAGCAGCTGGAGCCCGTGGTGGTCGACCCGGCCTCCAACTGGCCGCTGTTCGCTGAAAAGACCAAGCAGCTGCTCGGCCAGGACAAGGTCTCGGTGATCTTCGGCTGCTGGACCTCGGTGTCGCGCAAGTCCGTGCTGCCGGTGGTCGAGGAAATGAACGGCCTGCTGTTCTACCCCGTGCAGTACGAGGGTGAAGAACTTTCCAAGAACGTGTTCTACACGGGCGCCGCGCCCAACCAGCAAGCCATTCCGGCCGTCGACTACCTGATGAGCAAGGAAGGCGGCGGCGCCAAGCGCTGGGTGCTGCTGGGCACGGACTACGTGTACCCGCGCACGACCAACAAGATCCTGCGCGCCTACCTCAAGAGCAAGGGCGTGGCCGACAAGGACATCGACGAGAAGTACACCCCCTTTGGCCACAGCGACTACCAGACCATCGTCGCCGACATCAAGAAGTTCTCGGCCGGCGGCAAGACGGCGGTGGTCTCGACCATCAACGGCGACTCCAACGTGCCCTTCTACAAGGAGCTGGGCAACGCGGGCCTGAAGGCCAAGGACGTGCCGGTCGTCGCCTTCTCGGTGGGCGAGGAAGAGCTGCGTGGCGTGGACACCAAGCCGCTCGTGGGCCACCTCGCGGCATGGAACTACTTCATGTCGATCAAGAACCCGACCAACACCGCGTTCATCAAGCAGTGGAGCGACTACGCCAAGGCCAAGAACATCGCCGGCCACAAGGACAAGCCGCTCACCAACGACCCGATGGAAGCCACCTGGATCGGCATCCACATGTGGAAGCAGGCGGTCGAGAAGGCCAAGTCGACCGACACCGACAAGGTGATCGCGGCGATGGCCGGCCAGACCTTCACCGCGCCCTCGGGCATCGTCTCGAAGATGGACGAGAAGAACCACCACCTGCACAAGAGCGTGTTCATCGGCGAGATCAAGGCCGATGGGCAGTTCAGCGTGGTATGGAAGACGCCGGGTCCGGTGAAGGCCAAGCCGTGGAGCCCGTACATCGAAGGCAATGACAAGAAGCCCGATTACCCGGCCGGCAAGTCGATGTAAGTGTGTTTCTCCCTCCCCCGCTGGGGGAGGGCAGGGGTGGGGGCTGACGGCGGTCGATTCGGTCACTGCGTCCTTGTTGGCGCCGCGTGCCCCCACCCCAACCCTCCCCCGGAAGGGGAGGGAGCCAACCTAACTTCCAAGTCCATGATGCTTCGACGAACCCTTCACTGCGCCTTCGCCGCCATGCTCCTCGCAGCGTCGGCCGCCCACGCGCTGACCGCCGACGAAGCCCGGGCCATCGCCTCCGGTGAATCCGAAGCTCGCATCGCCGCGCTCAACAAGGCCGTCCTCACCGCCGACGACAAGACCGCCGCCTTCATCCAGGCCATGGCGGACGACGCCGTGAAGTACACCGAAGACAAGGTCTTCGTGATGAAGGACGACAAGGGTTTCGACCCCGTCACCGGCGCCGAGCTCAAGGTGCCCGACACCGCCGAAGACGTCGTCAACAACAACCTCATGCGCGGTGCGCTCGATGCCGCGCAGGCCGCACTCAAGCTCACAAGCACCGACGACGCGGTGCGCGCCGAAGCCGCGCAGGCGCTCTTCAAGGAGCCCGACGAATCGCGCATTCCGATGGTCGAGAAGGCGCTGGCCGCCGAGACCAACCCCAAGATCAAGGCGCAGCTCGAGCTGGTGCGTGCCGCCAGCATGCTCACCAGCGCCGACAAGGCCAAGCGCCTGGCCGCGGCCAAGGAGCTGGGCAACAACCGCAGCCCCGACACCAAGCTGCTGCTCAACCAGCGCCTGGCCGACGAAACCGAAGCCGACGTGAAGGCGGCCATCACCGCATCGATCGCCAACATCGACGGCGCGCTGGTCTGGGGCGACCGCATCAATGCCGTGTTCAGCGGCATCAGCCTGGGCTCGGTGCTGCTGCTCGCCGCGCTCGGCCTGGCCATCACCTACGGCCTCATGGGCGTCATCAACATGGCGCACGGCGAGCTGATGATGATCGGCGCCTACGCCACCTACGTGATGCAGGGCATCTTCCAGAAGTACATGCCCGAGGCAGCGTTCGGCTGGTACCTCGTGGCCGCCATTCCCGTGTCCTTCCTCGCCTCGGCGCTCGTGGGCGCGGTGCTCGAACGCGGCGTGATCCGCTTCCTCTACGGCCGTCCGCTCGAGACGCTGCTCGCCACCTGGGGCATCAGCCTGATGCTGCAGCAGCTCGTGCGATCGCTGTTCGGCGCGCAGAACGTCGGCGTGGAAAACCCCGGCTGGATGAGCGGCGGCTTCACCATGCTGAGCAACGTCACGCTGCCGTGGAACCGCATCTGCATCATCGTCTTCGCGGCGCTCGTGCTGCTCGCGATGGGCTGGCTCATCGGCAAGACGCGCCTGGGCCTGTTCGTGCGCGGCGTCACGCAGAACCGCCCGATCGCCTCGTGCATGGGCGTGAACACGGCGCGCATCGACACCTATGCCTTCGCGCTCGGTTCGGGCATCGCGGGCCTGGCGGGCTGCGCGCTGAGCCAGATCGGCAACGTCGGTCCCGATCTGGGCCAGAGCTACATCGTCGACAGCTTCATGGTGGTCGTGATGGGCGGCGTCGGCCAGCTCGCGGGCACCGTGTATGCGGCGCTGGGGCTGGGCATTCTCAACAAGTTCATCGAAGGCTGGGCGGGCGCGGTGCTCGCGAAGATCGCGGTGCTCGTTTTCATCATCATCTTCATCCAGAAGCGCCCGCAAGGCATCTTCGCCATGAAGGGCCGGAGCGCAGAAGCATGAGCAAGGTCACATTGCCAACCAAGGGGCCGCTGCTGAGCGGCAAGGGCTGGACGGCCTTCTTCGTCGCGCTGATCGTGGTGTGCGCCGTGGCGCCCGTGCTCAACATGTGGGTGCCGGCCGACAGCCCGCTGCACATGAGCGACTACGCCGTGGCGCTGGTCGGCAAGATCATGTGCTACGCCATCTGCGCGCTGGCCATGGACCTGATCTGGGGCTACACCGGCATCCTGTCGCTGGGCCACGGCCTGTTCTTCGCGCTGGGCGGCTACATGATGGGCATGTACCTCATGCGCCAGATCGGCCGCGACGGCAACTACAAGAGCGACCTGCCCGACTTCATGGTGTTCCTCGACTGGAAGGAACTGCCCTGGCACTGGACCTTCAGCGGCAGCTTCGGCATGACGCTGCTGCTCATCGTCGCGGTGCCCGGCCTCATCGCCTTCGTGTTCGGCTTCTTCGCCTTCCGCTCGCGCATCAAGGGCGTGTACTTCTCGATCATCACGCAGGCCATGACCTTCGCGGCGATGCTGCTTTTCTTCCGCAACGAGACGGGCTTCGGCGGCAACAACGGCTTCACCGACTTCAAGCGCATCCTGAACATCCCGATCGCCACGCAGGAGATGCGCATGACGCTCTTCGCGCTCACCGGTCTCACCCTGCTGGGCTTCTTCCTGTTCGCCAAGTGGCTCATCGGCAGCAAGTTCGGCCGCGTGCTGCAGGCCATCCGCGATGCCGAGACGCGCGTGATGTTCTCGGGCTACAACCCGCTGCCGTACAAGCTCACGATCTGGGTCATCTCGGCCGTGATGTGCGGCGTGGCCGGCGCGCTGTACGTGCCGCAGGTGGGCATCATCAACCCGGGCGAGATGAGCGCGGCCAACTCCATCGAGATCGCGGTGTGGGCGGCCGTGGGCGGGCGCGCCACGCTGATTGGGCCAATCATCGGCGCCTTCATCGTCAACGGCGCCAAGAGCTGGCTCACCGTGGCCTACCCCGAGTACTGGCTGTACTTCCTGGGTGCGTTGTTCATTGCTGTCACGCTGTTCCTGCCGAACGGCATCGTGGGGTTGGTGCGCAAGTGGCTCTCGCGCGAGAAGACGCAGAAGGCCGCGGCGCCGGCCGCGAAGGAAGCGCGGCGCGAGCCCGCCGCCGCGCACCCCGCGCATGCCGAGCCCGAAGCGACGGTGCAGGCGCCCCTGGTCGCCGATGTGAAGGGAGCCCGCGCATGACCCCCGACCTGATGGAAGCCGGCGCCGAGCGCGCCGCACGCGCGGCCGGCCTGCACGCGACCACGGGCCAGACCGAATCGGGTGGCCGCACCGCAGGCTTCAGCCGCATCGCCACGCCGGGCGAGGTCGACGTCACCCACGGCCGCATCCTGTACCTCGAAGACGTGAGCGTGAGCTTCGACGGCTTCAAGGCCATCAACAAGCTCTCGCTCGACATCGCGCCGGGCGAGCTGCGCTGCATCATCGGCCCCAACGGCGCGGGCAAGACCACGATGATGGACATCATCACCGGCAAGACGCGCCCCGATTCGGGCACCGTGTTCTTCGGCAGCACCATCGACCTGCTGCGCCACCGCGAAGCCGACATTGCGCAGCTGGGCATCGGCCGCAAGTTCCAGAAGCCGACGGTGTTCGAGCACCTCACCGTGTTCGAGAACCTCGAGCTGGCGCTCAAGACCGACAAGGGCGTGCGCGCCTCGATGCTGTTCAGGCTCGACTCGGCGCAGAGCGACCGCCTGGCCGAAGTGCTGGAGACCATCCACCTGGCCGACAGCGTCTCGCGCCTGGCCGGCAACCTGAGCCACGGCCAGAAGCAGTGGCTCGAGATCGGCATGCTGCTCATGCAGGACCCGAAGCTGCTGCTGCTCGACGAGCCCGTGGCCGGCATGACCGACGAGGAAACCGCGCGCACCGCCGAGCTGTTCCTCACGCTCAAGGGCAAGCATTCGCTGATGGTGGTGGAGCACGACATGAGCTTCATCCGCACCATCTCCGAGATCGTGACCGTGCTGTGCGATGGCTCGGTGCTCGCGCAAGGCACGCTGGACGAAGTGCAGGCCGACGAACGCGTGATCGAGGTCTACCTTGGGCGGTGAACTTGTCGTCGCAGCCAGAGCCGGCGGCATCAACGCCACGACCAGCGCCCGGTGTGCGGTGCGGCGTGGGCGGCCCCTCTGTGCCGCCGAGGAGCGCAGCGTTTCGCGGATCAGGGCTCGCAGCTGTTTGAGCGCAGCGAGTTCTGCGAGACCCCGCGAAACGCGAGCACCGCAGGGCAGCCCGAAGGGCCGGCACAGTGGGGCCGACCGCGCCGTGCCGCCCACCGGGTGCCCCCGATAAAGACCAAGGAAGGCATTCCACCATGCTGACAGTCAAGAACATCCACCAGTACTACGGCGGCTCCCACATCCTCAGAGACGTGAGCTTCGAGGCCACGCTCGGCAAGGTCACGGTCCTGCTCGGCCGCAACGGCGTCGGCAAGACCACGCTGCTGAAGTCGCTCATGGGCCTCGTGCCCATCAAGAGCGGCAGCATCGAGCTCGAAGGCAAGCCGATCCACAAGGCCACGCCCTACGACAGGGCCAGGGCCGGCATCGGCTTCGTCCCCCAGGGCCGCGAGATCTTCGCGCGGCTTACGGTCGAGGAGAACCTGCGCATGGGCCTGGCCTACAAGAGCGGCGGCACGCCGATTCCTGCGGAGCTGTTCGAGCTGTTCCCCGTGCTCAAGCAGATGATCAACCGAAGAGGCGGCGACCTCTCCGGCGGGCAGCAGCAGCAACTGGCGATCGCCCGCGCCCTCGCGCCCAAGCCCAAGCTGCTGATCCTCGACGAGCCCACCGAGGGCATCCAGCCCAGCATCATCAAGGACATCGGCCGCGTCATCCGCATGCTGGCCGACCGCGGCGACATGGCCATTGTGCTGTGCGAGCAGTACTACGACTTCGCGCAGGAGCTGGCCGACGACTACCTCGTGATGGAGCGCGGCGAAGTCATTGCGCGCGGCCTGGGCAAGGACATGGAAGCGCAGGGCGTGCGGCAGCTGGTTGCGATCTGACCCGCTACCGCGCCCACGCCTTGCGCAGGTCTGCCGCAAGGCGCAGCAGCAGATCGGCGTGTGCCTGCAGTGCATCCGCCGACACCTCCCCCGTCGTCGGAAAACTCACGTTCATCGCATAGAGACTGCCTGACGGTGCACGCAGCGGCAGCGCCACCGCCGTCATGCCCGGCGCCCAGTTCGCGTGGCAATAGCCTTGCGCGTCCACCGCACGCAGGGCCGCATCCACCTGCCGCTGCAGTGCGGGCCAGTCGCTGCCATGCGCCTTGCGCAGCTGGCCCAGCAAGGCCTTGCGTTCCGTCGCCTGCATGCCCGCCAGGAAAGCGCAGCCCAGCGACGTGCTCGCGATCGGCAGGCGCGAGCCCGGCAGGATGCGCCGGAAGATGCCCAGCCGGCTGAAGCGCACCGAGTCCAGGTACACCATCTCCAGCTGGTCGGCCACCGCCAGGCCCACGTTCACGCGGCGGCCCTCGGCCAGCGCACGCATCAGCGGCAGGGCCTGCGCCAGCGTCTGCTCCGAGGTGCGGAACGACAAGGCCAGGCTCAGGCACGCGGCCGTCAGCCGGTAGCCGCGCTGCTCGAGGTCGTAGGCGAGAAAGCCCGCATCCACCAGCGAGCGCGTCAGGCGGCTCACCGTGGGCCGCGGCAGCTGCGTGCGATCGGCCAGCTCGGCGTTGGTCAGCACGTCCACCCCATGCCGGAAGGCGCGCAGCAACGCCAGCCCGCGCTCGAGCGAATGGCTGCCCGGCGTGCTGCGCACGAAGGTGCCGGTCGACTGCGTTTCGGCCCGGGTGGAGGTGGAGCGGGGCGTGGCCATGATTTCGGTCAGCGAAATTGCAGCATTGTCACCGCCAGGGTGCGCCGGAATACTGAGCCCATGCCCGACACAGGGCGAGCAACGAACCGGAGACACGCTTGGAATTCACGGAACTCAGGTACGCGGTGATCGACCGCGTCGCCTCGATCACCTTCGACCGCCCCGACCGGCTCAACGCCTGGACGCCCACGCTGGAGGCCGAGCTGCGCGAGGCCATCCACCTGGCGCAGGCCGACGACGACGTGCGCTGCGCCGTGCTGACCGGCGCCGGGCGGGGCTTTTGCGCAGGCATGGACATGGCGGTGCTGGGCGCAGCAGTCCGGCCGCCCGTGCCGCAGGCGCCCTCGGACGACGACCTCGCGCAGCGCTACGGCTACCTCGGCGGCTTCGACAAGCCGCTGATCGCGGCGATCAACGGCGCCGCAGCTGGCGTCGGCCTGTGCCTCGCGCTGCACGCCGACCTGCGCTACGTGGCCGCCGGCGCCAAGCTCAGCTTTCCCTATGCGCGCCGCGGCCTCGTGGCCGAGCACGGCACGGCCTGGCTGCTGCCGCGCCTCATCGGCCCGATGCATGCCGCCGACCTGCTGCTGACCGGCCGCACCGTGCTGGCGGAGGAGGCCGACCGCATGGGGCTGGCCTACTTGCTGCCGGCCGAGGGCTTTCTCGACGCGGTGCTCGCGCGCGCCGGCGAGATTGCGAATGCGGCTTCGCCGCGCGCCACCCGCGTCATCAAGCGGCAGCTGCGTGCCGCCCGCTACCAGACGCTGGGCCAAGCCACGCGCGACGCCGACCGCGAGATCGCCGCGTGCCGCGACACCGACGACTTCCGCGAGGGCGTGCAGCACTTCCTCGAAAAACGCGCCCCCCGATTCACAGGACATTGAACATGACGACCCCTTTTCACAACATCGCCGCCGCGCAGCCGCTGGCCGGCATCAAGGTCATCGAGGTCGGGCAGAACATCGCCGGGCCGTACGCGGGAGAGATCCTGTCCTCGCTCGGCGCCGAGGTGGTGAAGATCGAGCGGCCCGGCGCGGGCGACGACGCGCGCGGCTGGGGCCCGCCGTTCTGGCGCGGCACCGCGACCACCTTCCAGGCCATGAACCACGGCAAGAAGAGCATCGCGCTCGACCTGAAGAACCCGGCGCACGTGCAGTGGCTGCGCGAACACGCCGCGCAGGCCGACGTGTTCATCCAGAACATGCGCCCCGGTTCGCTCGAAGAACTGGAGCTCGGCCCCGACGTGCTGCGCGCGCTCAACCCCCGGCTGGTGTACTGCTCGCTCTGGGCCTTCGGGCACAAGGGGCCGATGCGCCTGGCGCCGGGCTACGAGCCGATGGTGCAGGCCTTCGCGGGCATCTTCAGCATCAACGGCGCCGAGAACGGCCCGTCGGCGCGCGTCGGCATGCAGGTGCTCGACCTGGGCACCGGCATCTGGGCGGCGCTGGGTTGCATCGCCGCGCTGCTGCGGCGTGCGACGACGGGGCAGGGCTGCGTGGTCGACACCTCGCTGTTCGAGACCGCGCTGGGCTGGCTGCAGGTGATGATGGCCGGCTTCCACGCCACGGGCCGTCAGCCCGAGCGCCACCGCAGCGGCAACCCCAACGTGGTGGTGTTCCAGGCGCTGCCCACCGAAGACGGCGAGATCGTCGTGGCCGCCGCCAACGACCGCCTGTTCGCCAAGCTGGCGCGCGCCACGGGCCACGAGGAATGGACGCGCGACGAACGCTTTGCGAGCAACGCGCTGCGCGTGCAGCACAAGGCGCTGCTCATCCCCGCGCTGGAGGCCGTGTTCCGCACGCGCTCGACGCAGCAGTGGCTCGACGCGCTGGAGCCGCTGGGCATTCCGTGCGCGCCGATCCAGGACTTCGCGCAGGTGCTGGCGCAGCCGCAGACCGAGGCCATCGGCATCTTTCAGACCGTGCCCGACGAAGAACTGCGCATCGTCGGGCTGCCGCTGTCCTTCGACGGCGAACGCCCGCAGGTACGGGCCCGCGCGCCCGGCGTGGGCGAGCACAACGAGGCGCTGGGCGCCGGCGCGCTCGGCTGAGCGCCCACCGGCCACGACATTCAAAAACAGACAGGAGACACATCCCATGCACAGAAGACACTGCCTCGCCTGGCTGGCGGGCCTGCCGTTCGCGGCCACCGCCACCGGCGCCGCCCAGGCGCAAGACAAGGACAAGCCGATCCAGATCATCGTGCCCTTCGGCCCCGGCGGCTCGGGCGACATCTCGGCGCGCATGCTGGCCGAGTTCCTCACGCGCAAGACCGGCCGCGCGGTGGTGGTCGACAACCGCCCCGGCGGCAACGGCATCATCGGCGTGGAGGCGGTGCGCAACGCGCCGGCCGACGGCTCGGTGCTGCTGCTGGCCACCACGTCCACGCACCTGGCCAACCCCAGCCTGTTCCGCAAGCTGCCCTACGACCCGGGCAAGGACTTCCGGCTGGTCGGCTCCTTCGGCCCCGGCTCCACCTACATGCTGGTGCGGCCCGACGCGCCCTACAAGACGCTGCAGGAGTTCGTGGCCGCCGCGAAGAAGGCGCCGGGCAGCATCAACTACGGCCACTTCAACGCCACCTCGAAAGTCACGGGCGCGCTGTTCGCGCACGAGGCCGGCATCGAGCTCGCGCCCATTCCGTACAAGCAGGTGAGTCAGGCGATGTCGGAGCTCATCGCCGGGCAGATCCAGGTGGTGTTCACCGACACCGTGGCCGGCGACGCCTTCGTGGCCTCGGGCCAGTTGCGCGCGCTGGCCGTGCACAGCGACGCGCGGCTCAAGCGCTACCCGGCGCTGCCGCTGATCGCCGAGACGTACCCGAAGTTCACCATCCGCGGCGGCTTCCTCGGCATTGCCGTGCCGGCCGCGACGCCGGTGGAGATCCAGCAGAAACTCAACACCTGGATCAACGAGGCCGTGACCACCGACCCGATCCGTTCGCGGCTCGAGGGCTTTGCCTTCGCGCCGGCCAAGGTCAGCCTCGCCGACCTTGCCACCTTCGAGCGTCAGGAGCGCGAGAAGTGGAAGGGCTACGTCGACATCGCCAAGCTGGAGGTCCAATGAGCCACATCGCATCCCTCGAGTCGGGCCACGCGCACGTTGCGCTGCTCGAAATCCGCCGCGGTCCTTTCAACTACGTGAACGAGGCGCTGCTGCGCGAACTGGCCGACCACCTCGACCGGCTCGACGCCGAGCCCGGCTGCCGCGCCATCGTGCTGGCCGCCGAGGGGCGCGCCTTCAGCGCAGGCGCCGACTTCAACAGCGGGGACGACGACGGCACCTCGCGCGACCCCGGTCCGCTGTACGCGCAGGCGATGCGGCTCTTTCGCAGCGCCAAGCCCCTGGTCGCCGCGGTGCATGGCGCTGCGGTGGGTGCGGGCCTCGGCCTTGCGGTGGCGGCCGACTTTCGCGTGAGCTGCGCCGAGGCGCGTTTCAGCGCCAACTTCAACCGCCTGGGCTTTCACCCGGGCTTCGGCCTGAGCGCGACGCTGCCGCGCCTCGTGGGGGCGCAGCAGGCCGGCCTGCTGTTCTTCACCGGGCGGCGCATCGGTGGCGAGGAAGCGCTGCGCATCGGCCTCGTCGACCAGCTGGTGCCGGCCGACGAGGTGCGCGCGAGCGCGCTGGCGCTGGCGGGCGAGATCGCGCTGTCGGCCCCGCTGGCCGTCGAAGCCACCCGCGCCACCCTGCGGCGCGGCTTGGCCGACGCCGTGACCGAGGCCAACCGCCACGAGCGCGAGGTGCAGTGCGTGCAGTTCGCAACCGACGACTTCAAGGAAGGCGTGCGCGCCATGGCCGAGCGCCGGGCGCCGCAGTTCCAGCGGCGTTGAGGCCTTCAGCCGCAAGACGGTACCGACGCGGCGCACGAGAGCATCTTCACAATTTAAGGGTTTACCCTAGAATCGGGCCTTGCCCGCGTCCGCCGGGCACCCCCCCCAGGAGCCCGGCCTTGAACGCCTCACCGTCCGCCCGCGAAGGCGCGGAAACCACCGCCATTGCACCGTCCGTCTCGTCCGCCCAATTCCTGCGCGCGGTGCTCGCGCTCGGCGTCGGCGGCTTTGCCATCGGCACCGGCGAGTTCGTCATCATGGGCCTGCTGCCCGAGGTCGCGAAGGACATCGCCGTCACCATCCCGCAGGCCGGCCACGTCATCAGCGCCTACGCGCTGGGCGTGGTCATCGGCGCGCCCGTGCTCGCGGTGCTGGCCGCCGGCTGGGGCCGACGCGCACTGCTGATCGCGCTGATGGCCGTGTTCGCGGCCGGCAACTTCGCCAGCGCCATGGCGCCCGGCTACCTGTCGCTCAACCTGCTGCGCTTTGCCACCGGCCTGCCGCACGGCACCTACTTCGGCGTGGCCGCGCTCGTGGCCGCCACGCTCGCGCCACCGGGGCGGCGCGCACGCGCCGTCGGCCTCGTGATGCTGGGGCTCACCGGCGCCACGCTGGTCGGCGTGCCCATCGCGGCGTGGCTGGGCCAGCTGTTCGGCTGGCGCGCGGCCTTCGTGTTCGTGGGCGTCATCGCGCTCGTTGCCGTGGTGCTGCTGCGCCGCGACGTGCCCGACATCGCACCCGCCGCCGGCGCCAGCCCCTGGCGCGAACTCGGCGCGCTCAAGCGCAAGCAGGTGTGGTTCACGCTGGGCATCGGCGCCATCGGCTTCGGCGGCATGTTCGCCGTGTTCAGCTACATCAAGCCCACGCTGATCGAGGTGGCCGGCCTGCCGCTGGGCGGCGTGCCTTTTGTGCTCGCGCTGTTCGGCCTGGGCATGGTCACCGGCAACCTCGTGGGCTCGCGGCTGGCCGACAAGTCGCTCATGCGCACCATCGGCGGCGTGCTCGTCTACGCGGCGCTGGTGCTCGCCAGCTTCACCTTCGCCGCGCACCACGTCGTGACGGCGGCCTTCACCGTGTTCCTGATCGGCACCACCGTCGCCATCGGCCCGGCCCTGCAGATCCGCCTGATGGACGTGGCCGGCGACGCCCAGACCCTCGCCGCCGCGCTCAACCACTCGGCCTTCAACATGGCCAACGCCCTGGGCGCCTGGCTCGGCGGCGTCGCCATTGCAGCCGGCCTGGGCTGGACCTCGACCGGCTGGGTCGGCGCGCTGCTCGCGCTGGCGGGCGTGGGCATCTTCGCCTGGGCGGTGGCGAGCGCGCGTGCGGATGCGCGGCGGCCGGTGGCGGTGGTTTGCGAAGGGTCGGCGGGCTGAGACGCCGTTCTGCAGTGGCGGTGCTGCAAGAGAAGGGCGCCAGAATCAGGCACGTTCCTGATGGCTGGAGTCCATGCATATCTTTCGAGTGTTGGTGGCGACGTGCGTTGCGGCGATGGGCGTCGCCATGCTGTGTGTCGCGCTGCTGTCGGCGTATGACGCGGCGCTGGTTCTTCTGTCCTACGGCGAAGTCGAGGGTGTCGTCACCGGCGCCAACGGCGACGAGGTGCGGGTCGACTACGTCCGACCCGATGGCCGAAAAGCCGTCCTGCGGGCCGGCCGTGGCGGCAAGTTCAGCGCGCGCCCCGTGGGCAAGAAGCTCGCAGTCCTGCTGCCTCCGCGGGACCGGACAGACAACGCAGCGCAGCCGATCCTCAAGAGCGACCTGAACCGGGTCGCCGCGGAATTCATGGTCGCGCTGTTCCTGCTCGGCGGCGCTGCAGCGATCTGGTGGGGAAAGTCTCGCCGTGTTTCCTCACAGTCGGTCGAAGGCATACGCACGAGGAGCTTCGACACCCGCCCGAAGAACCCCGAACGGCAAGCGCAGCTGCAGGCATCGATCGACCTCGAGATCGCCGAGCGACGCGCCAAGAAGGACGCCCGATGACCCCTCCGTTTTTCACCCGCCGACGCCTGCTGCACACCGGCCTCGCCGCCGCCGCGCTCGGCCATCCCTTCCTGCACCTGCGCGCCCAGACCGCGGCGGCGCGCGACCCGTTCACGCTCGGCGTCGCCTCGGGCGCGCCGCGGCCGGACGGCATGGTGCTGTGGACGCGGCTCGCGCCCGAGCCGCTGCAGGGCGGCGGCATGGGTGATGCGCCCGTGGCGGTGCAGTGGGAGGTGGCCGAGGACGAGCGCTTTCGCCGCATCGTGACCAAGGGCATCGCCAGCGCCGAGGCCGACCTCGCGCACTCGGTGCACGTCGAAGTGCAGGGCCTGCGCCCGGGCCGCCCCTACTGGTACCGCTTCACAGCCGGCGGCGTGCGCAGCCCCGTCGGCCGCACGCGCACCGCGCCGGCCGACACCGACGCCACCGTGCAGCCGCTGCGCTTCGCCTTCGCCTCGTGCCAGCAGTACGAGGAGGGCTACTACGCCGCCTACCGCGACATGGCCGCGCAGCCGCTCGACTTCGTCGTGCACCTGGGCGACTACATCTACGAAAGCTCGCGCGGCTCGCACAACGTGCGCCGGCACGAGGGCGGCATTCCCACCGACCTTGCCGGCTTTCGCAACCGCTACGCGCTCTACAAGACCGACCCGCACCTGCAGGCCGCGCACGCCGCCTTTCCGTGGCTCGTGACCTGGGACGACCACGAGGTCGCCAACGACTACACCGACGACGTCTCGCCGCGCACGCCCGACCCGGCGCAGTTCCTGGCGATCCGCGCCGCCGCCTACCAGGCCTGGTACGAGCACATGCCCGTGCCCGCCTCCATGCGTCCACGCGGCGCGGGCGCGACCATCTACGGCCGCCATCGCTTCGGCCGCATGCTCGACGTGATGCTGCTCGACGGCCGCCAGTACCGCTCGCACCACGCCTGCCTCCCGGGCCGCAGCACCAAGCCGCTGGTCGATTGCGCCGACCGGCTGGCCCCGGAGCGCAGCCTGCTCGGCATGCAGCAGGAAGCCTGGCTCGCGAACGAACTCGCCACGCCGCCGGCGCGCTGGACGGTCATCGCCCAACCCACCTTGCTCGCCGAAGCCGACCGCCAGCGCTGCCCCGGTCACGGCTACTGGATGGACGGCTGGGACGGCTACGCCGCCGCGCGCACGCGCCTGCTCGACGCGCTGGCCGCCAACCCGTCGCGCGGCGGCGATGCGCTGGTGCTCGGCGGCGACGTGCACGCCTTCTGGGCCGCCGACCTGCGCCGCGAGCCGCAGGGGCCCGTCGTCGCGACCGAGTTCGTCGGCGGCGCCATCACCTCCGAAGGGCCCAGCGCCGCCAGCGTGGCCCACATGCGCGCGAAGAACGAACACCTGCGCTACGGCCGCGCCGACAAGCGCGGCTACGGCCTCATGACGCTCGACGCGCGCGGCTGCGCGGTCGAGTTCCGCGCGGTGGACGACGAGAAGAACGCCGACTCTGCCGTCGCGGCCATGGCCCGCTTCTCGGTCGAACGCGGCGCGCCCGGCGTGCACCTCGAATCCACCTGAATCTCCAGCGCCTGCAGGAATGCGCGGCCGTGCCTATGATGGCCGCCGCCTCTTTTCCTCCCTCTCCCACCTTCTCGGAGCGAGCCTGCATGAGCATCCCCACCACCCGCCTGGGCCGTACCGGCCTCACCGTGTCCCGCCTGGCCCTGGGCACCATGACCTTCGGCCTGCAGACCGACGAGGCCGTGTCGCACCAGATCCTGGACAAGGCCGCCGACGCCGGCATCAACTTCCTCGACACCGCCGACGTGTACCCGCTGGGCGGCACCATCGAGACCACCGGCCGGACCGAAGAGATCATCGGCAACTGGCTCGATAAGCAGGGCCCCGCGGGCCGCCGCCGCTTCGTGGTCGCCACCAAGGCCGTCAACAAGGTCGGCCCCAACCCCTGGGACCAGGGCGCCTCGCGCAAGCACCTGCTCGACGCCATCGACCTCTCGCTCAAGCGCCTGAAGACCGACCACGTCGACCTGTACCAGCTGCACATGGACGACCGCGAGACCCCGCTCGAAGAAAGCCTGGAGGCGCTCGACGTCATCGTCAAGTCAGGCCGCGCGCGCTACATCGGCGTGTCGAACTTCCTGGCCTACCGCCTGGCCCGCGCGCTGGGCAAGGCCGAGCTGCACCGCTTCACGCGCTTCGTGTCGGTGCAGCCGCGCTACAGCCTGCTGTTCCGCGAGATCGAGCGCGAGCTGCTGCCGCTCGCGGCCGAAGAGGGCCTGGGCGTGATTCCCTACAACCCGCTGGCCGGCGGCCTGCTCACCGGCAAGTACAAGCCCGGCGCCAAGCCCGAGGAAAACACCCGCTTCACCCTCGGCACCGCCGGCGGCATGTACCAGGACCGCTACTGGAACGACCGCAGCTTCGACACCGTCACCCAGCTGCACGCCCTGGCCGACGAAGCCGGCGTGCCGCTGGCCACGCTGGCCGTGGCCTGGGTCATGGCCAACCCGCTGATCACCGCGCCGCTGCTGGGCGCCAGCCGCCCCGAGCAGCTCGACGCCACCGTGGCTGCCGCCAGTTACACGCTCGACCCGTCGCTCAAGCAGAAGCTCGACGCGCTCACCGCCGAGTACCGCAAGGGCGACGCGCCCCGCTGAGCGAACGGGCGTGCGGGCGCCCGGATGGCCTGCGCGCAGTACGTGCTTGGGCCATGCGGGAGAATCGCGCCCGGCATGAGCACATCCCACACCTCCTCCCGGCGCGCCGCCCCGCGGCCCCCGGCAACGACCGAACGGCGGCCCGCATGGCGCAGCTGATGTCGCTGCTGGTGCAGAACGCGATCCTGGTGGTGTTTGCCGCCAGCTTCGCCGCGCGCCTGGGCCTGCCTGTGCCGGCCGCGGCCGTGCTGGTCGTCACCGGCGCGCTGCTGGCGGCGGGCGACGTGTCGGTGGTCGGCGTGGTGCTGGCCGCTGTGGTCGCCAACCTGCTGGGCGACGGCGCGTGGTTCTATGCCGGGCGTCGCTTCGGCTACCGCTTCATGCGGCTGCTGTGCCGCATCTCGCTGTCGCAGGACTCCTGCGTGCGGCGCGGCGAATCGCTCATTTCCGACTGGGGCGGCATGTCGCTGGTGGCCGCCAAGTTCGTGCCCGGCGTCTCCGTGGTGGCGCCGCCGATGGCCGGTGCGCTGGGCATGTCGGTGCGGCGTTTTGTCGGCTTCGACATCGTGGCCGCGCTGGTCTGGACGGGCCTGTTCCTCGGCCTGGGCTGGCTCTTTCGCGACCAGATCCAGCAGGTGCTCGCCGTGCTGGCGCAGGCCGGCGGCATCGCCACCGCCGCGCTGGGCGTGGTGCTGCTCGTGATGCTCGCCGTGCGCTACTGGCGCCGCCGCGCCTTCGCGCGGCTCACCGGCATGCCGCGCATCAGCGTCGACGAACTGTTCGACCTCATGAGCGGCGACGTGCCGCCGCTGGTGATCGACGTGCGCGGCGAAGCCGGCGTGCAGGTCGACCCGCGCCGCATTCCGGGCGCGCTGTCGTACACCCTCAAGGCGCTGCAGCAGCGCAACCTGGACCTCACGATCGACCCCGACCGCGACGTGGTGCTGTACTGCAACTGCCCCAACGAAGTCTCGGCCGCGCAGGCCGCGCGCGTGCTGCTGGCGCGCGGGGCGCGGCGGGCGCTGCCGCTGACGGGGGGGGTGGATGCGTGGGTGGCTTCGGGGCGGCCGACGAGCCTGCACTGACCTGCTTCGCAGCTGCTCATCGCAGCTGTTGTGTCATTGGGCACTCCAGAACGAGCCGGGCGGGCAGGGGTGAGTCCTGCCAGCCGGGTACGTCCTTCTTTCGGTAGGCCTCCAGCGAGGGATAGCCGTCCGCCGTCCAGTCGGTGCCGTCCACCTGTTCGAGCGCGACGACTTCATACAAGCACTTGTCGCCGCGTGCCTTGAAGCGAAAGGCCATCCGCCGGGGTTCGCCGGGGCGGCTCATGTCCAGCACCTCATAGCTGCTGCGTGCGCAGCGGCTGAAACTCGACCGCCATTCGATGGTCTGGCTGCGCACGTGGAGCACACCGTTGCATGCCCGGCCCGTGCCGGTGAACTTCCCGGTGAATGTGTGGGCGTGCGCGGGACCAGCCATAACTGCTGAGCAGGCGAGTGTCAGGAGACGCCGCCCGATGTTTCGGCCTACTTGCATGCGGTTGCCTCGGAGCCTCTGCGAACGGCCGCCAAGGCATAGCCGAGCTTGTCTGCATACGTCGCATCGCCATCCACGTTGTAGTAAGTTGCCGCTCCCGATACCGTGATGGGCTTCCAGCCTGTGATGACCCTCTGAACCGAGGCCCTCTGGTAGTGCAGCACCTCGCCGGGCCGAAGCATGTGTGCGGACGGATTGAGCCGCTTCATCACCTCTGGCGTGCTGCCTTTCGCTCTGGCGATGCTGTTCAGGGTATCGCCAGCTTTCACGACGACCTGATGGGTGCGGGTGTCTGCATCGGGCACGCTCTGAAAGGAGAAATTGGCCATGCGCAGCAGCAGATAGCCGATGCCCGCCCGGATGTTGTCGGCAGGCGCGCGGCGCACGCCGTCGACGGAGAGGCTTCTGCGGTAAGAGGGCGGGAGGATCAGGTCACCGCCGTCCTTGCCACCCAGCAGCGCCTGGAGGCCCAGATCTCCTGTATTGCCGATCTGCATCGGGCGGGTCTTCCACTGCGGCCGTTTGGCCCCCGTTTCGACCCACAGCATGGCCTTCACCAGGCGCCAGTCCAACGGGACGTAGCCCTTGGTTCGAGAGAGGTGCATGTCGTATTCATGGACGGCCGAGCGGATCTCGCAGTCGTGGCTGTTCCACTTGTCGTCGGCGTTGTCGATGCCGCGCTTCCAGCCTTCATTCTCTGTCTCGGCTGCCGTCGTCTTTTGCGTCTTGCGCATACGTGCTCCCTCTTCCGTTTGTTGATGTCCCCGTGTTGTAGGCCGGTTCGGCGCTGCACACTGTCACCCAACGTCACCCGGTCCTTCTTCCCCGGAATTTCTCCGCGAAGCCGCGAGGTCAGCTCCCCGCCCACCCCCAGTGGTAGTCTCCCTCCCCGATGAACCTCCGCACCAAGATCGTCGCGCTGGCCGTTGCGCCCCTGCTGGTCGCGCTGGTGCTCGTGGCCCTGGCTGTGCGTCACCAGGAACACGACCTCGCCCAGCGCGAGCGGGCCCTCATCGAGCGCAGCTACATGGCCCAGCGCCGCAGCGAGCTGCGCAGCTACGTCGACCTGGCCGTGAGCAACCTGCTGCCGCTGTACGAGTCGGGCCTGGACGACGAGGCCACGCGCACCGAGGCGCTGCGCCGCCTGGCCACGCTCAACTACGGCGACGACGGCTACTTCTTCGTCTACGACATGGACGGCAACTCGCTCATGCACTCGCGCCAGCCCGAGCTGGTCGGCCAGAACCTGTGGAACCTGCGCGATTCGCATGGCCGCTTCACCATCCAGGAGCTGATCAAGGGCGCGCGCGACAAGGGCGGCGCCTACGTCGAATACGAATGGCGCAAGCCCTCCAGCGCGCAGATGGCGCCCAAGCTCGGCTACGTCACCGCGCTGCCGCGCTGGAACTGGATGGTCGGCACCGGCCTGTACCTGGACGACATCCAGTCGACCATGGACACCCTCGACCGGCAGATGAACGCCAACGTCACCGCCACGCTGCTGTGGATCGCCGGCATCGCCGCGCTGTGCCTGGGCGTGGTCAGCGCGGCCGGGCTGCTGCTCAACCTCAGCGAGCACCGCACCGCCGAAGCCAAGCTGCGCCTGCTCGCGCGCCGCGTGGTGCAGTCGCAGGAAGAAGAGCGCGGCCACCTCGCGCGCGAACTGCACGACGGCACCAGCCAGACGCTGGTGTCGGCCAAGCTGCTCATCGAATCGGCCGTGGAGCAGCTCGACCGCGCGCACCAGTCGCCGCCGCCCGCGCTCGGCAAGGCGCTGCAGCGGCTGAACGATTCGCTCACCGAGGTGCGCCGCATCTCGCACCGGCTGCGCCCCGCGCTGCTCGACACCCTGGGCCTGCCCGCTGCGCTGGAGCGCCTGGGCGCCGAGTTCGGTGAAGAAGGCGGCGTGGACGCATCCATCATGGTCGAGGGCGAACCCTTCGAGCTGTCGCAAGAAGCCAAGACCGCGCTCTTTCGCGTCACGCAGGAAGCGTTGACCAATGTGCGTAAACACGCGCGTGCGCAACAGGTGCACATCGCACTGAGCTTCGACGAAGAGGCCGTGCGCCTGGAGATCAGCGACGATGGCGTCGGCTTCAACGTCGAGGCCATGCAGATCGACCCGCAGCGCGGCATCGGCCTGCGCAACATGCGCGAGCGCATGGAGTCCATCGAAGGCCGGCTGCGCATGCGCTCGGGCCGGGGCCACACCTCCATCGTGGCCGAAGTGCCTGTGCGGCGCGCAAAGCCAGAATAGCGGCCATGAATGAAGTCCCCGCCACTGCTGCTGCCCCTGTGATCGTGCGCCTGTTCCTGGTCGACGACCACCCACTGGTGCGCGACGGCCTGCGCGCGCGCCTGGGCGCCATGCCCGGCCTGGAGATCGTGGGCGAGGCCGGCAGCGCGGCCGAGGCGCTGGCACTCATCGGTCGCGCGCAGCCGCACCTCGTGCTCATGGACGTGGGCATGAAGGACATGAACGGCATCGAGCTGGCGGCGCTGCTGCTGCAACAACAACAGCCGCACCAGCAGCCCGCGCCGCACATCGTGATGCTCAGCATGTACGACAACCCCGAGTACGTGCAGAAGGCCCTGCAGGTCGGCGCGCGCGGCTACGTGCTGAAAGACGCGCCGGCCGCAGAGATCGTGGCGGCCATCGAGGCCGTGTCGGCGGGCGGCACCTTCTTGAGCCCGGCCGTGTCGAAGAAACTCTTTCGCAACCAGACCCCACGCCCGCTGCTCACGCCGCGCGAGAGCGAAATCTTGAGCGCGCTCGGCCGCGGCGAATCGAGCAAGCAGATCGCGCGCGACCTCGGCCTGAGCGTGCGCACCGTGGAGGCGCACCGCCAGAGCATCAAGCGGCGCCTGGGCATCGAAGGGCAGGCGGAGCTCATCAAGTACGCGGTGGAACACGCGCGGGAGTTCGGCGGGCAGGGCTGAGGCGCTGCTTTCGATGCGGGGCTCGGGCCCTGCTTTCAGGGCCTGACTGTCAGGGCTTTGTGAATCGCCGCTGCCGCAGCGCGATTACTTGCGCGAACCGCGCATTCCTCGGCGAAATTTCTCTCTGTGCCGGGCAGGACTTCTCTACAGTGAATGCCCCTGTGATGAAACGACCCGCCATGTGGGCGAGGAGGGCAGCACACACCACACCACGGACCACTGACTGATTGAGTGAATGAATGAACCGCTTCGCCTCACGGCGGGCCATCGATGCAGATCGATCGATGCGAACGTGAGGCACAAAAGGCGACGGCCACGGTGCGCGAACACCATGACCGTCTAACCAAGTGACGTGCATACACCTTGGAAGGAGCACAACAAATGGCTAAACGAATTATGGCCCGCGCTACCGCGCCGGCCTCTCCCCACGCGACCACCCCCAACGCAGCAGACCTGTTGGAATGCAAGCTGGAACAACTGAACTCACTGCTGTGGTGCTGCCACGGCGCCGGCGATGGGTGGTTCGAAGAGGCGGGGGCAGGGCATCGGGACAACCTGCTGTGGATCGCGTCGGATTTGGCGCGGGATGCGGCGGCGTTGTTTCAGGAGAGTGGGGGAGGGTGAGAGTTTGGCGCCGGTATTGGATACCGGGGTGGCTGCTTCAGACTGGTTGCAGTCAGTCGGTATGGCCCGCTGAACGTCTGCTGTGCGTCTCAATCGAGTCCTCCGGCAGCGCGTCGATCCGCCTCGCCGCGGCGGCAAGGCGGACGGATCTGCGCCGCTCAATCGACGCTCGCTCAGATTTCCGTCTGCTCCGAGATCTCTAGGGAACGTCTGATCAAGTCCGCCGATGAACGATCGGAACGTTGATCACGCCTCGCAGCCGGAGATCGCCAAGCTGCTCGCGAGCCATGCGGAGTTCCGGCTACCCGGCTCCTATCCGCGGAAATATTGAAGTCACCATCGAGCGACGCCGGCAGGGCCTGCCCGGCCCCCGGTCCGATCGCCGGGAAGAGAAAGTCCGCTCAGGGGTCTTTCTCCAGCATGCAGTCGATGAAGGCGCGCAGTGCGGCAGGGAAGTGGCGCCGGCTGGGGTGGTACAGGAACAGGCCAGGCCTTGCAATCGACCAGTCGGCGAGAACCTCCACCAGCCGCTCCTGGGCGAGCAGTGCATCGACGCGTTCGCGATCGAAGGCATAGACGATCCCCAGCCCTTGGAGTGCCGCAGCGACGCCAGTGTCCGAGTGGTTGGTGACCAAGGGTCCTTCCACCGCCACTTCGATCCGCTTGCCCTTTTTTTCGAACTCCCAGCGGTAGGAACTCCCGTCGCCCTGCAGGCGCCAGTTGATGCAGGCGTGGCCGTGCAGGTCGGCGGGGGACCGCGGTTTGCCGCGACGCTCCAGATAGTCCGGGGATGCCACGGCCACCATCTTCACGTCCGGCGTCAAGCGCACCGCGATCATGTCCTTCTCCAGCTTGCCCCCGACGCGGATGCCCGCATCGAAGCGACCGGCGACGATGTCGCTCAGGCCGTTGTCGACCACGATGTCCAGTGTCACTTCCGGGTGCGTCCGGTGAAACCGGCCCAGCCGGGGGCCGATCACCTGCCAGGCGGCCATGCCGAGGGTGTTGATGCGCAGCGTGCCGCGCGTCTGACCCGCCATCGCGCTGGCTTCATTCACTGCATCGGCCATGTCCCGGAAGAGCGGCGCGATGCGCCCGTACAACTGCGCCCCGGTAGCGGTGGGGGCCACGCTGCGGGTCGTGCGGTTCAGCAGCCGCGTACCCAGCCGCGTTTCCAGCTGTCGGATGGTCTGACTCAGCGCCGAAGCAGACAGCCCCAGATGCTCGGCGGCGCGGGCAAAGCTCGCGCGTTCCACCACGGCAGCAAAGGCCTTGAGCTCGGCAAACTCCGATCCGCGCATTCTGTATTTTCTTCTACATAGCTCGTGAAGATTCTAGGCGATTCACTTATTGATGATCGACGCGCATCCTGAGGTCTTCACATCCAAGGAGTCGTCACCATGAGTACCCTGATCCTTCCCGCTCCGATCGCCGCCTACTTCGCGGCCGATCGGCAGAACGCCGAGGCCCTGGCCCGCTGTTTCACGCCTCAAGCCATCGTGAAGGACGAGGGCCGCACCCACACCGGCCGCCGCGCCATCCAGGAATGGAAGAGCGCGACATCCACGCAGTACGCGTACACGGTCGAGCCATTTGCGCTGGATCACGCGGGGGAGTTCCAGGTCGTGCGGGCGCACGTGGCCGGCAATTTTCCCGGCAGTCCGGTCGATCTTCGATATCGCTTTCGCCTCGAACGCGGCCTGATTGCGTCGCTGGAGATCACGGCATGAGCTTCGATCTTCAACTCCAGGGCCAGCGCGCGCTGGTCACCGGCGGCACCAAAGGCGTTGGCGCCGCCGTCGTTCAAGGCCTGCGCGACGCCGGTGTGCAGGTGATGACCACGGCCCGCGCCGCGCCCGCGCGGCCCATCGGGGGCGTGGTCCATGTGACCGCCGATCTGGCGACGGCTGAAGGCGCCGCCAAGGTGGCGCACTCGGTGCTCGGGCATTGGGGCGGCCTCGACATCCTGGTGCATGTGGTCGGCGGCTCCAGCGCACCGGGCGGCGGCTTCGCGGCCCTGGACGATGCCCAGTGGTTCGCCGAACTGAACCAGAACCTCATGCCGGCCGTGCGGCTCGATCGTGCGCTGCTGCCCGCCATGCTCGCGCAGGGCTCTGGCGTCATCGTCCACGTCAGCTCGATCCAGCGCCTGCTGCCACTGCCGGAATCGACGACCGCGTATGCGGCGGCCAAGGCGGCCTTGTCCACCTACAGCAAGGCGTTGTCGAAAGAGGTGACGCCCAAGGGCGTGCGCGTGCTGCGCGTGTCGCCCGGATGGATCGAGACCGAAGCGTCGGTGGCGCTGGCCGATCGCCTGGCCCGCCAGGCCGGCACGGATTACGAGGGTGGCAAGCAGATCATCATGCAATCGCTCGGCGGCATTCCGCTGGGTCGACCGGCCAGGCCGCAGGAAGTTGCCGACTTGATCACGTTCCTTGTGTCACCCCGGGCGGGCTCGATCTCAGGGTCGGAACACCTGATCGATGGCGGGACCGTCCCGACGGTCTAGGCAAGGCCGCGGCCATCGCCGGCACGGTACGAAAGCAGCTGGCTGCACACGCGTGCGATGGCGAGGGACTGCGTGCGTGGCAACGCCTCCCGCGCGCCATTCGGACCGGACAGCTTTATTGCGCATCTGAAGCGTGTCACGAAACGCAGTTTTGAAGAACAGCAATTCTTGCGCGCAAAGCTTCAACTTTGGCGTGATATTCGCAACCCTGTTCAACACGTTCTTTCCTACCATTTCGCTTCTCCCATCCACTCACAGGACATCCCATGAACTCACTGATTCGCAAGCTTTTGATCGCAGCTGCGACAACCGCCAGCATCGTCGGTCCCGGTGGCGGCGCCCATGCCCAACAGGTGCAGGCGAAAAACGTCGTGCTGGTGCATGGCGCCTTTGCCGATGGTTCGGGCTGGCGCGGCGTCTATGACGAGCTCATCGGCCGAGGCTACCGGGTCACCATCGTTCAGAACCCGCTGACGTCTCTGGCCGACGACGTGGCGGCGACGCAGCGCGCGCTCGCGCGCCAGGACGGTCCTACTATCCTCGTGGGTCACTCGTGGGGGGGCACGGTCATCACCGAAGCGGGCATCCATCCGAAGGTGGTGGGTCTTGTCTATGTCTCCGCGCTGTCGCCCGACGCCGGCGAGACCACAAGCGAACAGTACGCGGGATTCACGGCCCCCGACTTCGTGATCGACACGCAGTCGGACGGATTCGGATTCGTCAATCGGGAGAAGTTCAAGATCGGCTTCGCCGGCGATGCCAGCGATGCGGACGCCGCGTTCCTGCGTGATTCGCAGGTGCCGATCAACATGTCGGTGTTTGCGACCAAGCTCAATCACGCCGCATGGCGGACCAAGCCAAGCTGGGCGGTGATCGCGACCGAGGACAGGGCCTTCGACGTCCGGATGTTGCACAAGATGGCCAAGCGCATCGGCGCCACGGTTCAGGAGGTCAAGGCAAGCCATGCGGTATTCATGACCCAGCCGAAGGCAGTCGCCGACGTGATCGATCGAGCTGCCAGGGAGGGAGGGCGCCGGGCCCAGTGATTCCCTTGAATGCGAGATGGCCGTTGCGCGCTCGCTTCGTCTAAAGCTTGGCCATCAGCTCTCGAAGCTTCACTTCGTCAGAAGCAATCGCAGCAAGTTCCAGCGGGGTGCGTCTTTGGCTGCCATCCAGCTTCCGCGGACGAAAGTCGATGACGCAGATTGACCCGAGTGCAAAGCCGTCGGTGTCATGGACCGGCGCCCCTGCATAGAAGCGAAAATGGGGGGTACTGGCGACCCCAAGGTTGCAGACTTGCACGGCTCGGCCGTTCACTATCTCGAAGGACGCTGCGGCGTCCCCCAACCGCACGCGGTTCAAGAAGTTTGTGACTGCGAGCCTGCCGGGCCACGTGCCACCGGATAACCAGCCACCCGCCGAATTTGCGAGGACGGTCCTCGAGCTCAGGGCCAACCAGCGTGGGTGGAAATTGGTGCCCGTACTCAGCCCCTGACCGCGGAATTGGCTCCGGCGTTCGGTCTCGCTGCCCCATTGGGCGCGCCCGGAGCATCAGTGCGGTGGACGATGGCGCATCCCATCCAGTTCTCTGGAGCTGACTGGTTGAGCATCTTGAAGGGCCAGGGCTCGATCGATGGAGCGCCGCGAAAACACTTGCGATTGCCCGCAGTTCATGCAGCGATACATCTGAACCCGGGGTAACAGGCGAAGCCATGCCTGCCCCGGGACACTTTCCAGATGCTTGATGTTGCACGAGCATGCAAAGTACGGAAGCTTCATCGCGATACCGGGTGGGCGCAACATTCCTGCGGAATTGCGAAGTTGCGGCTTGGTGAGGGCCAGCATTGACGGCTGCGTCTTTGCGAAGGGGCGGCGGAACGCTTCCAGGAAGGGGCCTAGGGGCAGTCTAGGCCGTGACTGCCATGTCCGCCATCAATTCTTCTTTGCGAGTGGTGAGTTGCTCGCGCATGGCAACCAGGTCGAGTCCCCGCGCGGCGCGCGCTTTGGGGAACATCTCGTTGCGCTCTTCCTTGACGTGGTGGTCGATGTACTCGCCCAGGACCTTCACCTTCGCATCGAACATCTCATCGACTTCGGTCGAATCCTGGATCTGCGCAATTAAGTCTTTGGCGCTCGCATGTTCAACCTCGGCTTCGTCGAGCAGTTCAGTTTCCTTGATGGCTTCGCGCACTGCTGGATAGAGGAGCTCTTCTTCGAGTTGCGTGTGAACGGTCAACTCCATGCAGATCTGCAGTGCAAGATCTCGCTTCTTCTCCGAGGCGCTGGCAGCTTTTGAGCTGGCAAGCTCCTCGTAGGCGGCGAACATCTTCTTGACGTTCTTGTGATCGGTGTCGAGTAGCGAGCATGCATCGGGTTCATGGCGCTTGGCTGTCATCGGGGTCTCCTGGTCGGTGGGTCCCCAACATCTCAGGGGTGGGTGCTTGTGGGCGTAGGACGGCGTCGCTGCGGGAAGCCGTCAATGTGCTGAGGCTCTCCGGTGCGTGAACTGTGGGCTCAGCCCCAGGAGCGGGAGAAGTCCGTTCTGCTCATGGAAGAGAGAAGGGCCTTGCGGGGATTGAGGGAGGTCCTTTGACCTAAACTGAGCCGCTTCGAGAAAGGGAGCGCTTCATGCCGATGGATTTCCTCAAGAAGGTCGAACAGGAAACGTTGCCGCTGACCGTGACCGACCCCATGGACATCCGCAACGTCGCGGTGCTGGTTGCCGCGGGGCTTGTCGAGGCGATCCTTCCAGAAGAGGCTGAAGCCCATGACCTGCCAGCGGTTGTTCTGCGAATCACGCCTCATGGCCGTGGCGAGCTTGAGCGGATGCGCGACAGGCCGCTGTGAGAGCCTGCGCAGCGCAGGAGAAACATCACTCGGTGTTGAGAGCAAGCCGCCAAGACGATAGCGCACAGCCAGTGAGCAGGAGGTTGGGTGGCTTCCCGCCTCCTCTCGACGCGCGCAGCCGAGGCGAAGCGCGAGAGGGTCGTCAGATCAACCCGAGCGCGCGCAGCTTCGCATCGGGTGCGGAGTAGGGCCGCTCGCACACGATCTTGTCGGAACCTGGCGCGAACTCGAAACTTGCCGCCAGGCGGATCCGGAATTTCCGGCCTGTGGCATCGAACACCTTGTCGTTGGCATGCAGCGGCCCGAGGTGCGTTCCGCTGAGCCAGAACTCGACCAGTACCGTGTCCTGGTCGGCGGCGATGGCGATGATCTCGTTGGCCAGGTCGGGAAAGGGCGTGCGCGAGCTGCGGAAATAGCCGCGCACTTCTTCCTCGCCGTCGAACACCACGCCGCTGCCGTGCATCTCGTAGCGGGGATGCTCGAAGGTGTCGATCACCGCATCCCACTCCTGCGTGCACTCGAGCGCCATGTGATCGCGTACCGTCTTGATGCGTGCCGCTTGAAGGGTTGTGGTCTGCACGGAATCTCCTGCTGGTTGGTGAACGGGGTGGTCGGGAGCCGTCATGGCACCGGGGCGATGGCGTTCGCGCCCATGCGGCGGATCGGGTCCTTGCCGTCCCATCCTTCGGCCGCGTGCCGGATGTCGCGGAAGTACTCGCCCTTGCCGCCGGCCATCTCGGAGATCTCGAACATGCCGCTGGGCAGGTCGGGATGCACGAAGTAGGCGAAGCGCCCGCGCATGCCCATGCGGCCACTGTGGCCCTCGACGTAACCCGTCGAGCGCAGGTGTCGCACGGCGTCGTCGAAGCCATCGTCGCTCCAGTAGGCCAGGTGCTGGGCGCCCTCGCCGCCGCGGCGCAGCGAATCGAGGTAGAGCGAGGGGGCGTCGTCGCGCTGCTGGATCAGCTCGATCTGCAGGTTGCCGGAGTTGGCCAGCGCGATGGACAGCCGAGGCAGGCGCGACGGCTTGCCGTAGTAGTTGAACTCGGTCGTGCCGACCTCTTCCTTGTAGAACCATGGGCCCACGCCCAGCGTGCGCGACCAGTGGGCCATCGCCTTCTCGATGTCGTGAACGACATAGCCGACCTGGCGGGCGCCGCCGAACAGCATGCTCATTGAATGGACTCCTTGGGGCGTGGTCAGCGCATGTACGCGCCGCCGTTGACGTCGAGCGTTGCGCCGGTCACGAAGGACGACAGGTCGCTTGCCAGGTACAGGCACGCGCCCGCGATGTCTTCGGGCTGGCCGACACGGCTCAGTGGAAAGGTCTTGCCCAGCGCGTGCTTGTTGTCGTCGGAGTTCGCGCCGCGCGAGAAGTCCGTCATGATCAAGCCCGGCGTGATGGCGTTGGCGCGAATGCCTTGGGGGCCCAGTTCCTTGGCCATGGCGCGCATGAGGCCCAGCACGCCGGCCTTGGCGGCGCAGTAGTGGCTGCCGCCGAACACGCCACCGCCTTGCTGCGCGGACATCGACGAGATGCAGATGATCGAGCCGCTGCGTTGTTCGATCATGGTGGGGATCACGCACTGCGACATTTGGAGGGTGCCGCGAAGGGTAATGCCCACGACCTGCTCGAAGTCCTCGGCGCTCACGTCCAGCACACCGCGTTTTTGTGTGATGGCAGCGTTGTTCACCAGCACGTCGATGCGGCCCGCCCATTGCAGCACGCGCGCCACGGCCGCCTTGCAGGCGCCGGCATCGCGCACATCGCAGCCGATGCCGATGTGCTCGGCGCCGAGGGATTCGGCAGCGACCTGTGCCTGCCCTTCGTCGAGGTCGAGCAGCGCCACCCGGGCACCGTGGCGGGCGAACAGCCGTGCGGTCGCCAGGCCGATACCGCGCGCACGGGACGCACCGGTGATCAAGGCCACGCGGCCCTGCAGCAGGGGAAGGGCCGCGTCACTCATTGCTGATGTTCGCGGCCTTGGCGATCTGCCGCCAGCCCTCGATGTCTGCGGCGGTCATGGCGCGCAGTTCGTCGCCACCGACGAACGCGGCGGTGATGCCCAGGTCCAGAAGACGCGCCTTCACGTCCGGCATCTCGACGACCTGCTTCAGCGCGGCGGAGAGCTTGGCGACGATCGGCTTGGGGGTGCCCGCGGGTGCGTACAGCGCCCAGCGCAGCGCGCCCATGCGCTTGCCCGCGAAATCGATGCCTTCGTCGTCGTAGCTCGAGACGTCGGGCAGACTGGGCGAGCGCGAGGTGCAGGCGGTGATCGCCTTGACCTTGCCGGACTTGACCATCGGCGAGCCCGATGCCATGTCCACGTAGGCCAGCTTGACGTGGCCGCCCAGCATGTCGGTCTGGATCTGCACCACCGATTTGTAGGGGATGTGGCTCATCTGTGCCTGCGTGCGCAGATTGAAGAGCTCCCCGCAAAAGTGACCGGTCGAGGCGATGCCCCAGCTCGCGTATTGCACGCTGCCGGGCGACTTCCTGGCCAGCGCAATGAGCTCCTTGGCGTTGTTTGCCGGGAAG
Organism: Variovorax sp. GW821-FHT09D04; assembly: GCF_059416405.1. NCBI lineage: Bacteria > Pseudomonadati > Pseudomonadota > Betaproteobacteria > Burkholderiales > Comamonadaceae > Variovorax > Variovorax sp. GW821-FHT09D04. The sequence continues at coordinate 92,800 of NZ_JBWKPA010000005.1, read as the reverse complement.
TCGTTGGTCGCGATAAGCAGGATAGAGGCGGTGCCGACCTGCCCGATGGGTGCGAAGTCCTTGACCGAGTCGTACGAGAGCTTGGGATTGCTCGCGGGCAGCAGCACGTGCGTGGTCGCGCCGCCCAGTCCGATCGTGTAGCCGTCGGCCGGCGCCTTGGCGACGAAGTCGGTGGCAATGGCACCGCTGGCGCCCGGCTTGTTGTCCATCACGAACACGCCCTTGACCAGGGGCGCCATCTTGTCGGCCAGGAGCCGGCCGAGCGCGTCGCCGCCACTGCCTGCGGCCGAGATCAGGACGAAGCGGATCGGCCGCGACGGATAGTCCGAGGGCGCCTGGGCATGGGCGGCGAATGCGAGGCCCGCGAGCGCGGCAATCCACAGTTTGCGCATGGTGTTGTCTCCTTGTCGTTGATGCTCGAATACCCGTCTACAGGGACAGTCCGCCGTCGACCACAAGCTCCAGGCCCGTCACGTAGCTCGATTCGTCGGAGGCGAGGAACAGCGCCGCGTTGGCCACGTCCCAGGCCGAGCCCTGGCGGCCCATGGGGCAGCGCGCGTTGCGTGCCTGTCGGCCGGCCTGCGCCTCTTGTTCGCTCTTGAAAAGGGCCGCGGCATGCGGCGTGTCGATCAGGCCCGGCACGATCACGTTGCAGCGCACCTGGTGCTGCGCGTACTGGCGCGCCACGACGCGCGTCATGTGGTTCAGTGCCGCCTTGGAGGTGCTGTACGACAGGAACTGCATCGGGCTCCACTTGCGGCTCGCGATGGAGGAGACGTTGATGATGGCGCCGCCGCCTTGTCGGATCATGTGAGGCACCACGGCGCGCGCCGTGAGCATGGGGCCCTTGAGGTTGATGGCGTGCACGCGGTCCCAGGACTCCTCCGTCACTTCGATCAGCTCGCCGAATTCCTCGATGCCGACGTTGTGGTGCAGCACGTCGATGCGGCCGAAGCGTGCCAGGCAGTGGTTCACCATCCGCTCGATCTGCTCGCTGCTGCGCACATCGGCCTCGAAGGCCTCGGCGATGCCGCCGATGTCATGAATGCGACGCACCGACGTCGCCGCAGCTTCGGGCGACCGGTCGACGCAGATCACCGTCGCGCCTTCGCGGGCGAAGGTGACGGCGCAGGCGGCGCCGTTGCTGATGTCGGTGCCGATGGAGCCGGCGCCGACCACGATGGCCACCTTGTCCTTGAGACGCTGCGTCATGAGGCCGCTCTCGTTTTCTTGCGGACGGCAGCGGGTGCCTTGGCGACCGGACCGCAGGATTCGCGCAGCACCATCTGGGTGGTGAGCAGGATGCGCTCCTGCTCAAGGGGGGCTGTGCTGTCCAGCCGCCGCAGCAGCAGCTCGGCCACGGCGGTGCCGACCGCTTCCAGGTCCCAGGTCAGCGAGGTGATGGCGGGACTGAAAAGCTGCGACAGGTCGGTGTCGCCGATGCTGACGACACTGACGTCATCGGGCGCCAAACGGCCCGAGTGACGCAGTGCCTGCAGCACGCCCGACAGGATGCGGGTGCCCAGGCACAGGAAGGCCGTGGGCGCCGTGGGGGAGCCCAGCAGCGAGAGGGCCTCGCTGAAGGCGAAGTCCATCGCCGACTTCTCGGCGCGGATCAGCTTGGGGTCAGGCTGCAGACCACGCTCCAGATAGGCGTCCCTGTAGCCCATGATGCGCTCGCGACCCGGACGCAACACGCTGCCGGGCGTCAGCAGTGCGATGCGCGTGTGACCGAGGTTCAGCAGGTAGCGCGTGGCCTGAAGCGCGCCGTGGTAGTGGTCAACGTGCACGCCCGCGTTGTTGCCCTGGAAGTCGCGATCGAGCGCGATCACCGGGCCGTGCGCCGCCAGCTGGTCGAGGTAGGCCGGGGTCTCGGCCTGGCAGGGACCGAGGATGAGCCCGTCCACGCGCCGGCGCCGGAACAGGTCGATCAGGGTTTTCTCGCGCTGGTCGTCGTTGTGGGTGCTGGCCACCAGCAGCGCATAGCCCGCCGCCAGCAGGCGCGATTCGACCGCCGTGATGATCCGCGCGTACAAGGGGTTGGCCAGATCCGACACCAGTAACCCGACCACGCCTGTCGAGCGGGTGCGCATGCTCTGCGCCACCGAATCCGGCGTGTAGCCGAGCTCGCGCGCCGCCTTGGTGACCGCTGCGATGGCCTGCTCGCTAACGCGCCCGCTGCGGTTCAGGGCCCGCGAGGCCGTTCCAATCGCAACGCCGGCGGCCTTGGCCACTTCGCGGATGGTGATCTTGGCCTTCATGCCGGCACTTTCGCCTGTGCAAGCGGGGCAGGGAAACGCTCGGCACCGGGCTCGAGCGGCACGGCCGCGCTGTTCAGGAACAGCGCGGCCATGTGATAGAAGCTCGACGCGAAGATCAGCTCGATCACCTGCTCCTGCGGCCAGCCCGCGCCAAGGGACTGCCAGGTCTGATCGGACACCGTGCAGTGGTGGTGCAGCTCATCCACCATGCGCACGATCAGGCGTTCCCTGTCGCTCCACAGGCCTGGCGACAGCGCATGCCAGTCGGCACTGCCGGTGAGCTCGCGCACCTGCGCGGCATCCAGGCCGCACCTGTCCGCGTAGATGCTGATGTGCATGCCCCATTCGTACTCGGACCGCGTGAGCGCGCCGGTGCGGATGATCGCGATCTCGCGGTCCCGTTCGGGCAGCGCGCACTGGAACAGCACCACATGTGCCATGGCCTGGAAGGCCGGGCCGAGCTTGCTGTGATTCGCGAGCGCCAGTCGAAGGTTCAGGGGTGACAGGCCCTTGAAGGCGGTGCTCTGCACGGCTGCTGCCACCTCGGGTTCGTAGGGGGGCGGCCGCAGTGGCAAGCGTGTGGAGGGTGCGAGAAAGGGCGATGCAGAACCGGTCATGACTGCAGTTTGCGGTGGGCGTGGAAACGTTTCTACAGTGATAACCCTGAATTCCCAAAACGAAGGAAATTACGAAGGAGAAAGAAGTGCCGAACGAATGAAAACGGTTCCACATCTTTCCACCACCTTAGGATCGACTTCAGCCGGATGGCCTTCGTCCCGGAAGCAGACGTGGTCCGGCGATGGGAATCCCTGCGACGCCGCGTGACGTCAAGGGCCGGCTCAAGCTGTTTGCAGATGGCCGTTGCGCGCTCGGCCAGCATCGGATGAGCTGCGCTGGACGCGACGCATGTCAGTCTCCGGCCAGCAACCGCTTTCGTTTTCCGGGTTGGGCCGAAGCTCTTGATGTCCGCACACCTGGCGCAGCCTGCTGCAGGCAGAGGGTGCCCGTCGAAAAACGGCTGACGCAGCGACCGCGGCCCCTGGAAAGTGCTTGACCCTCTCGCAACGGCACGGTCTAGGATGCCTTCAACTTGAGAGGGATGTTGCCCGAATACGCCCTGCAGAATCGACGCGCCCAGGCGCGTTAGCGCGTCGGTCCGGCCATTGCGCTGGCGTTCAAGAATCAGAAGTTGTCTGACATGCCTGCGTCGGCGCGGCGCGGTAGATTTTTGTCTCCGCGGCACCACCGCGGACTTGCTGTAAACCTCAGCCCGGTCGCGTGCGGCCGGGCTTTTTTTCGTGTCGGCCTGCGTCTCGCGCGGGTGTCGAAAACCGCCTCTTGAAAATCGATTCGGAGGCTCCTATGTTCGCTTGCGTCGGAAATTGGTCAACCGAAAAGGAGGTATTCAATGGCCATGAACTTGCTCAAGCAAATTGCCGGCTCTCGCTTGCCTGTCTCGTTCTATCGCACCGCGGACATCGATCAGGTGCGGGTGCTTCGGGCCGCCGGGCTCGTCGTTGCCCTGATCCCCGCGCCCTCGAACTCGCTCGCTCTGTCTGGCTCCCCTTCGGCCGCCCAGGTGCTGGCCATCACGCAGAAGGGGCGCGAGGAGTTGGCGAAATTCTCGTACCCGCAGTCGCGCACCGCGCGCTGGCGACAGCGACCCTCCAGGATCTTTGCACGGCACCGCGCGGACAGCGATGGCGCTGCGCGGCCGACGGGCACGCACGGCCTGCCCCAGTGAGGGGCGGCTCGATTCTGTTCAGGTTCAATTGATTTGACAGGAGGTTTCCCATGTACCGATCTTTCTTCCCGCGCGACATGCTGGCCGAGATGGATCGCCTGCAACGGGACATGCAGCAGGCGTTCGATCTGTCACCCACCATTCGCGGTTACGGCAGCAACGGATTTCCCGCGTTGAACGTGGGCGCCACACCGCAGGCGCTGGAGATCTTCGCGTTCGCCCCCGGCGTCGACCCGGCCACGCTGGAGATCAACCTCGAGCGTGGTCTCATGACCATCGCGGGTGAGCGCAAGAGCCTGCTTCCCGATGCGCAGGCCAAGGCGGCCGTGCACATCAACGAGCGCTTCGAGGGGCCGTTTCGCCGCGTCCTCACTCTGCCGGACGATGCCGATCCAGAGGCCGTCGAGGCCCGGCTGCGCGACGGTGTACTGCGCATCACGGTCCGCCGCCGGGCCTCGGCACAGCCGCGGCGCATCGCTGTCCTGTGAAACAAGGAGGTGAACATCATGAGCAATGACGTACAGACCGCATCGCCCAGCGCGCCGGAACCCATGGATCGTGGGCAGGCGCCACGCTATCAGGGCGCGGCCCTCACACCGCCTGTCGACGTGGTGGAAGACGCCGGGGGCATCACGCTCTACGCCGATCTGCCCGGCGTGTCGCGCGACAAGCTGAATCTTCATGTCGAAGCGGAGACCTTGACCATCGAGGCGGAGTCGGGCCTGAGCGTGCCGGATGACCTGAAGACCAGCCACACCGAGGTCGGCCTGGGCCGGTTTCGCCGCGTCTTCACGCTCAGCAAGGAGCTGGACACCGAGAAGGTGTCCGCCGAGCTGGCGCAGGGCGTGTTGAAACTGCGTATCCCCAAGGCCGAGCATGCCAAGCCGCGGCGAATCAATGTCGAGGTCGGATGAGTCGTAAGGCGAGGGCGCCCGCGGGCGCCCTCAAGAGAGCGTCAACCCGCGTGGGCGGCAAATGTGCAGCGCTTGCGCTCGCCGGCCGCCCGCGAAGGAGCGTCAGTCCAGACGGACGCCGTTCAGCTCCATCGTGATTGCTGACCGCCCCCGACCCGACAGCGGGCATGGTGGCGCGAGCCTGCTCGCTGACCCGGTTACCTTTCTGGCCGTGCGCTTAGTCTTCAGTGAACTGAAGAAGCTCTCCATGGCCGAGCTGCCCCAGACCTCGCCCGCACGGCTCATACTGCAGGAAATACTTGGTTCCTTGAGCAGCTCCTGGAAGTGCTCGCTGGTAACAGCGGACGGTCGGCGCCGACCGCCAATCAAAGGAATCCAGTTGTTCAATTAAGCAGCGCTGCGCGCCGGCCGTAGCTCACCCGCGCATCACCCCGGACTCGGCCGTGCATCGCCGGGCGCGGCAGCGCTCCGCGCGGACCCCGTGATCGCCCACACGTCGACCTTGGATTTTGCGAGGCGTCTCAGCCGGTCGCGGACTTCCTTGGTACGGCGGCCCTGGGTGCCGACGGCGAGCCGGGCCTTGAACTCGTCGTCGGCGAACAAGTCCGCGTGGCCGAAGATCTGGTCGCCGGCGCGGTCGACCTGGATCGCGATATTGAAGCCCCGGTAGGGGATGCGGCTGGACGTCTTCGAACGCATGGCGGCCTCCCTACATCAGGCGGGTGCGGATTGCGTGGGGCAGCTTCGCGCGCCACCGCGACGCGGCACCGCGCCACGGGCCCTGTGCGGCCACGGGGTAGTGGATGCGTTCGAGTTCGGCGCGGCCTTTTTCGGTGATGGCGAGCACCTGGGCGGCGTCGGGGCTGCCCGAGAGGGTGGGGGGATCCGACGGCGCGGGCGTCAGCGCGATCACGAGGCCGGCGGCCCGCAGCAGCTTGATCTGGTCGATCTCCGCCCGGGTCCGGAAGGTCGCCGGCAAGGGGGAACCGGCAAGTTGTTTGAGCATGTCCATGGCCATGGCTTTGTCCTCCATTTCTCTACGACCAACTTGGAACGGGAGAAAAATAGGACGTCTCAGCAGCGTCTTCAAGGGGCGGTTGCGGAGCGCAAGGCAACAGAATGTATCGGAGCTTTCGAGCACAGGCGAGAGAAGAGCTCCGAGCTGCTCGCCAGCGTGGGCCGGGTCGTGAGCGCGCTTTTGCATGGAGGCAAGCTCCGAGATTCAGAAGTCGCTGCACAGCAGACCTAGGAGTCGGCGCGTCGTCTCAAGAAGTCGAACACCGTCTGATTGAACTCCAGCGGCTTCTCGAAGTACGCAGAATGCGCGGCCTCCTCGACGACAACGACCTCGCTTCCTGGCAGGCGCTGGCCGAGTTCGCGCATGACCGCCGGCGGAACAATCGGGTCTTCGGCGCCAACGAGAAACATCGTCGGGCAAGCCAGCTGGTCGATCTCAGCGACGGCAAGCAGGTTCTCGGGCTGGTTCAGACGCAGTACGGCCTCGCGCCAGGCTTCGGGCTCAATACTGTGAGCGCTCGGGTTGAAGTGGTTGATCTGCGCGTAAAGCGCTGCAAGCGCGGGCTGCGCCTTCAAGAACCAGGCGCCCAGCGAGCGCTGCTCGATGCTTACCGCGGAAACTGTCTTAAAGCGCCGCTCGATGCTGTCGACCAGCGTCGGGTGGTCGATGGCCAGCGACGTGTCGCAAGCGACGAACGCGGCGACGCGCTCGGGATGGCGCAGCGCGAGCCGCAGCCCGATCATCCCGCCAAGCGATTGGCCGACGACCGTCGCACGCTCGATGCCTTCGCGCGCCAGTACCGCCAAGGCATCGCCGACAAAGAGCTCCAGCGAGAACTCCTCCGGCGGCGCCACCGAACGACCGAAGCAGCGGATGTCCATCGTGAGACAGGTGTACTGCGGCGTGAAGGCCGGCAATTGCTGCCACCAGGTGGCGGCGTTCGATCCGGCTCCGTGCAGGAACAGGATCGCCGGGCCGGCGCCGTGGCGCTCGTAGTAGATGTCGCGTTTGTTCGATGTGACAAAAGGCATGAGGGATGGGCTTGAGTTTCAGTTGGCCTTGAGTTGCAGGCTGCGTGTGAGTGCACCCCAGCGCTCGGTATCGCTCTTGACGACGCGCGTGAACTCGTCGGGCGTCATCGTCATCGGCGTGATGCCTTCGGCGTCGAGCTTCTTTTGCAGCTCCGGCCTCGTCATCGCTTCGCGCACCGCTTCGTTGACCTTGCGCACGACTTCGGGCCGCGTCTTCCTCGGTGCCGACAGGCCGACCCAGGAGATCACCGTCAGCTGCTTGTAGCCCAGCTCCTCGAAAGTCGGAACTTGAGGGAGCTCGGGGCTGCGCTTCGGGCTGGACACCGCCAGCACCCTGAGCTTGCCGCTCTGGATGTACTGCATCGACCCGCTCGGCGGAATCACGGTGACAGCGACCTGGCCTCCCAGCACATCCATCAGCGCCGGCGCGCCGCCCTTGTAGGGGATGTGCACGAACGAGGTTTGTGTCGCCTTCTGCAGCAGTTCCATCAACAGATGGCCGGTGCTGCCGGCGCCCGAGCTCGCGTAGTTGATCGCGCCCGGCTCGCGTCTGGCGCGGGCGATCAGATCGGCGAAGGACTCGATGCCGGACTGGCTGTTGACCACCAGCCATTGCGCGCCGCCGCCGATCATTGCGACGTGGGTGAAGTCATTGACGATGTTGAAGGGCACGTTGTCGTACATGCCTTGGGCGATCGTGTTCACCATGCCCGTCATCGTGAGCGTGTAGCCGTCGGATGGGGCCGCGGCGCCCGCCTGGGCGCCGATGATGTTGCCGGCACCAGGCTTGTTGTCGATCACCACCGGTTGCTTGAGCAACGACGCCAGCTCCTGCGAAAGCGGTCGCATGGTGCGGTCGTAGGCGCCGCCGGGCGGGGTCGGCACGATCACCCGGATCGGCTTGGATGGCCAGACCTCGTCCTGCGCATGGGCCGAAAAGGCGCCGAGCAGGCAACAGACAACCGCGAGCAGCGGCCATTTTTTTTTCACGTTTTGTCTCCTGTCGCGTGGCTTGCTGCCCGCCGTTTGTGGAGTTGCCATCATTCCTGAGCAAGCCATCGGCGACAAATTAAAAATGACGCTCTTCCATTAGACTTTCCGATATCTTGAGCCATGACGCGTCCGTCCTCTTCAACCGCCTGCTCGCGCGCGGCAAGTTTCGGCATGTGCAGATCCTCTTGAAAGTGGCAGAGCTGGGCAGCCTCCAGCGGGCGGCGGACTCGATCGGCATGACGCAGTCGTCGGTGACCCAGGGCCTCGCGTACCTGGAACGGCTGCTGGAAGTTCAGCTCTTCGAGCGGCATGCGCGCGGCGCGCGACCCACGCAGGCGTGCGAAGACCTCTTGCCCGTTGCGCGTCGCATGCTGATCGGCGTCGCCGACGGCGCCGAGGTCGTCACCGCGCGACGGCAACGCATCGGCGGCGCCATCCGCCTCGTCGCCTCGGTCGGCGCGATGAACGGGCTCCTGCTCAACGTGCTGCCTCGCTTCGCGCAACGGCATCCGGATGTCACCGTTCACCTCTCGGAAGCCGAAGGGGACGATCAACTGCTGGCCATCGCACGTGGCGAGGCAGATCTCGTGGCATGCCGACGGCCTCCCGTGATCCCGGAAGGCTGGCAGTTCATGCCGGTGCGCGAAGATCGTTTCGCGGTCTTGGCGCGCGCAGACCATCCGCTGGCGCGCAAGCGTTCCCTGGGCTGGCCGCAACTCGCCGACGAGACCTGGCTACTCGTCCCCACGGGTTCGGCCGCCCGTGAGCGATTCGACGAATTGACCGCGAATCTGCCTCACCCGATCCGCACCTATCCGGTCGTCACTCGTTCAACGGCCATGTTGTGGTGGCTCTCGCAGCAAGAAAACCTACTGTCGTTCCTGCCGCTTAGCTTCGTGCGGCCTCTCCTCGATGCCGGTTTGCTGCGCGAGTTGAAGCTACGGCCGCTTTACATGCTCGAGCCACTCGGCTTGATGTTCCCGATCGCAGGACCGTTCGGGGCGTGGCGGCAACTGGTCGACTTTATTAACCCTGAAGTACCGCATTGACAGAGTTTGCGGTGGGCTCGCGGCGCTGCTGTCGATCTGCACCATGGCGCGTGGGCCCAGCCTCGGGTGCCTTGCAGGCAGCGTCCCCTCAGTGCGCGATATCGTGACGTCCTTGGTGTAGCCCGGCAATGAACAGAGGGGATTTGCTTGCAAGCCATGCTGCCTTCGACTGAACCCATGAGTAACTGCTCCGTCTCGCGTCGCTGCCGCGCGCCCCGATGTCCAAGGTTGGCGGCCGTGTCGATCGCGGAAGGGATGATGCCTTCGAGAAGGCCCGGGGGAGCATCAGCACCTTCGACGTTTGCGCCATCCACAACGATGCCGTTCACCCGCTGAGCATCCGCGTCGCGCCCTTGACCAGGGCGTTGTGCAACTCCTGCGTCACGCGCGACGCAGTCACTACCACCAGCGGCACCATGATCCGCTCCCGCAGCGGCCTGGGCTGTACGCCCGCGTAGCGATGCAACGCAAAGGGCGCAGGCAGGCAGGTGCAGCCACGGCCGGCGCCGATCTGGGCGAAGACATGCAACGGATCGGGTGCTGGCGCCTCGGCCTTCGGCCGAAAGCCATGCGCCGTGTACTCGCGCGTGAACTCGTCGTACATGCGTGTGTTCACGCTGCGACTGAAGCGGAAGAATGGCGGCAGGGACTGCAGGTCCCGCACTGCAATGCGCCGCTGGCGCGCGAGATCCGACGTCGCAGGAACGAAGGCCATGAGGGGGACCTCATCGACCAGGTTGCTACGCAGGCGGTACATCGAAGCCGGCCAGAGCACGATGGCGGCGTCCACGCTGATCGACCCCGCCCTGGAGGCACAACCCGATTTCCAGGCCGATCTCGCCGCCTTCCGGCTGACCTACTTCACGGCCTACAACGGCCTCGCCACCGTGGACAGCAAGGGCGAGGAGATCATGCTCAAGGACACGCGCTACGGCATCACCGCTGCCTTCGTCGACACCTATTGGGAGTTCGCGCAGGACAGCGTCGTCGTCATCAACGCCTGCAACAGCGCCAACAGCGCCGACAACGACCGGGTGATCGACTTTCTCGTCGCCTGCCACCGTAAGAACGCGGGCCTCTACCTGGGCTGGACGGAGATCTGCTCGCCGCCGGCCGCCTTTGACATACCGAAGTACTGTGTTGACCGGATGCTGGGCGCCAACCTCTTCAAGCCGCACACGCCGAAGCAACGCGCCTTCACGGGCGAAGAAGTGATCGCCCATATGCAGCGCAAGAATCTCAACCACGACACCGGCAACGGCACCAAGACCGGCGCCTACTTCATCGCCAAGCCCAATCCGCGCAGCGCGGTGAGTCACATCCTCTCGCCGGCGATTCACCATGTCGAGGTCGATGAACTGAACGACCAGCTCAACCTCATCGGCGCTTTCGGTCGCAGGCAGGGCAAGGTCTTCGTCGACGGATCGCAGCGCCAGGTGGTGCGCTGGGAGCATGAGCTCGTCGTCTGCGACCTGCCGCGCGTGGGCGCGGGCTCGCGCGGACCGGTGTGGGTGGAGCTGGGTGCGGATCGCAGCAACCGGCGCACCGTCAGCCAGTGGAACATCCGCATCGACACGCACTGGTTCAAGCAAAACTACCCGGGCCTCGCCGTCGACGGGCCGATACGCACGCGCTGGCGAGCCGACGTAGGGCCGGTGCGCGACACCTGTGGCGAGGAGGTGAAGCGGCCCGTGCGCTATGCGATCGGCACCTATGACTCCACCATGGAGCTGGCGGCAGGCGGCGCCTTCCACGTGCCGCCGGACTGCACGATCACCTGGAGCGGACAAGCCAGCTTCGCCTCGCAGGTGAAGCTGATGCGGGAGCCCGGCGCCGGCGACCGTGTGATCTTCACCTACCTGCGGATCGACCCCGAGTCGAAGCTTGGCGCCATGGGCCTGGCGATGGGCGCGAGCACCGGGCCGTTCGTGGAGCACGGTTGCCGCTCCACCGATACCTTCGCTTCGGCGCTGGGCCTAAGCTCCAATGCCGTGGCGCAACAACTGCAGTTCCTCTTGAGCGGCGTACCTGTGACGACCGTGCGCGAAGACATCCGCACCGTGCAGGTCGTCGCCCGTTCGGCGGGCGACACGCGTCTCGACCCGGCCCGCATCGCGGACTTCACGCTCGCCGGTGCCGGCGGCCAACGCATTCCGCTGTCGCAGGTCGGCCAGGTCGAGATGCGCATGGAAGAGCCGGTCATGCGGCGACGCGACCGCATGCCCACCATCACGGTGCAGGGCGACATCGCCGACGGAACGCAGCCGCCGGACGTGTCGAACGCGATCACCAAGCAGCTGCAGCCGATCATCGACAAGCTGCCCGCGGGCTACCGCGTCGTCCAGGCCGGCTCCATCGAGGAATCGGAGAAGGCGACCGCGGCGATGTTGCCGCTGTTCCCGATCATGCTGGCGGTCACGCTTCTGATCATCATTCTCCAGGTGCGCTCGATGTCGGCGATGGTCATGGTGTTCCTTACCAGCCCGTTGGGACTGATCGGTGTGGTGCCAACTCTGCTCATCTTCCAGCAGGCATTTGGCATCAATGCGCTGGTTGGGCTCATCGCGCTGTCGGGGATTCTGATGCGCAACACGCTGATTCTGCTGGGGCAGATCCACCACAACGAGCAGGAGGGGATGGACCCTTTCCACGCGGTGGTCGAGGCTACGGTGCAGCGAGCGCGGCCCGTGATCCTGACGGCGTTGGCGGCGATCCTCGCGTTCATTCCGCTGACGCATTCGGTGTTCTGGGGCGCATTGGCGTACACGCTGATCGGCGGCACTTTCGCGGGGACGATCCTGACGCTGGTGTTCCTGCCGGCGATGTATTCGATCTGGTTCAGGATCAAACCAGGCAACGCGACCCAGCCCGCGCACTGATGCGCTTCATCATCATTCATCAAGATCGAAGGAACCAGTCATGTCGAGTTCATCAGTCGTCGTAGTGACTGGCGCGTCCTCGGGCATCGGACGTGCCGCCGCGGAAATGTTCGTGGCGCGAGGCTGCCGGGTTTTCGGCACCGTTCGCGAGTTGCGCAAGGCACCCGCGCTGCCTGGTGTGGAGTTCATCGAAATGGACGTCCGCGACGAAGGCTCTGTCCAGAGGGGCATCGAATCCGTCATCGACCGGGCCATGCGCATCGACGTGCTGGTCAACAACGCGGGAATGATGATGATCGGCGCGGTCGAGGAAACCGCGACAGCCGAGGCTGCAGTGCTGTTCGATACCAACGTTTTCGGCATGCTCCGCACGACGCGCGCGGTGCTCCCGTACATGCGTGAAAAACGCCGCGGGCGAATCGTCAACGTGAGTTCCGTGCTCGGTGTGCTTCCGGCTCCGTACATGGGACTCTATGCGGCCACCAAGCACGCAGTGGAAGGGCTGTCGGAGTCGCTGGACCATGAAGTGCGCCAGTTCGGCATTCGTGCCACGCTGGTGCAGCCGGCCTTCACCCGGACCAACCTCGATGCCAATGCGCCCCGTGTCAAGGCGCGGATCGCGGGCTATGACCGCGAACGCGAACTGGTGACGCTCTCCGTGGCCGAGAGCGTGAGCAGTGCGCCCGAGCCGCACGGCGTGGCGAGCACCATCGTCGAGGCGGCGCTGGGCCCGTGGCGAATGCGTTGCACGCCGCCGGGGGAGGCGTCTCTGTTGACGAAATTGCGCCGCTTCATGCCGGCGGGACCGGTGGATGCGAGCCTGAGGAAAAAACTCGGGCTCGTCTGAGCACCTGTCCGAGATGCTTGTACCCAGCGTCGCCCTGACCAACAAGAAGGAGAACATTTGTGGACAGCCTGGATCTCCTGCGCACATTCAGCGAGGTCGCCACTTCGGGGAGCTTCTCCCGCACGGCCAAGCATCTTTCGCTGTCCAAGGGCACCGTCAGCAAATACATCGCGGCACTCGAGAGCCGGTTCGGTGTCAGATTGCTGAACCGGACCAGCCATGCCGTCAGCCTGACGGACGCCGGCGCCTTGCTGCTCGAAAGAAGCAGGCCCATGCTCGAACTGGCCGACGTCACGCAAGCCGAGCTCCAGGACCGCGCGCGGATCCCCAGCGGGCGCGTGCGCATCTCGGCGCCTTACGGCATGGAACTGACCGAATTGCCGGCATTGATCAACGCCTTTCTTGGCCACTATCCGGAGGTCAGCATCAGTCTCGTGCTCACAAACCGCATGGTCGATCTTGCGGAGGAAGGCGTCGACATCGCGCTTCGCTTCGGCGCGTCAGCCAATGAGAACCTGATCGTTCGAAAACTGGTATCGATGGAGCTCACTGTCTGCGCGGCTCCCGTTTACTGGCGTAAGCATGGTGTGCCAGCTCATCCGGGCGAACTTGCGCATCACATCGCGCTGTTCAGCAGCCATCTGAATCCGCTGCCCAAGTGGCGCTTCGAAGTCGACGGTCAGCCACTCGAGGTCCCGGTCCGTGGACCGTTGGATGCGACGGAAGCCAGTCCGCTCATCCAGGCGGCGCTGCTTGGCGCAGGCGTCGTCTACTTGCCCTCGGTGATGCTCGCGCCTTACGTCGAGAGCGGGCGATTGGTGCCCGTGCTGTCGGAGTTCGTGCGCAGCGACATGTGGCTGTCCGCTGTGTACCTGGAGCGCAGGCACAGCACGGCGGTGCATCGGGCACTGCTGGATTTTCTCGTGAGCCGGTTGAAGCCTACAGGTTCGCGGATGAGGATCGACGCGCAGTGAGCTGGCAACGTGCGAAGGATGCGCGCCTCCCTGCGGGTTGTCACTGAAGCGAGCAGGATCGCGCAACCAGCTTGCTGCGGCGTGACCAGGCGCCCTGATGTCGTCCGCTGGGACGGCCACGTCGTAGTCCAAGTCCTTCGGGATCTCGAAGGTTTCGAACTCCGCGTTTCTGCGGGAGGCCTTTGATGTGGATTCCCACGCTCATTGGCCCCACTTTTCCATCGAACGCTGACCCGCTTCTGCGCACCGATGCGCAGAACCACAGGCGTGCGCGTTGGAATACAGGCGGTTCAAGCGTCAGCGAAAATGTGGGTCCACGCGTCGATGGCCGCACCGATGCCGCTAGATGCGCCGGTCACCAGCGCGCGCTTGCCGATGCGGGCGGTTGTGTATGAACTCAAGGTCGATCCCCTGGTCATGCAGAGCGGGTACAGAACGCCAAGGCCACCGGAGGCTTGCGCGTCGGCCGTGCGATGGCCTGAGTCGGCGGGGCAAGGGCCTGATCAAAGACGCTAGCGCAGGCAGGCGGCAGCTACACCACTTGCACCACGACCTTGCCCTTGGCGCGCCCACTGTCGACGTAGGCCAACGCTTTGTGGGTGTCCTGAAATGGGAACACTTTGTCGACGATCGGGCGGATGGCGCCTGACTCGATGAGGGCGGTGATCTCTCGCAACTGCGCCCCATCGGCCCGCATGAAGACGAAGGTGTAGTGGCCCCCGTTCTTCTTTGCCTTGTTCCTGATGCCGAAACTCAACAGGCGCAGCACTTGCCTGAGCGGCCAGACCAGTCCTCGCGCGATGGCGAACGCCGGGGTGGGCGGCCCCGAGATGGAGATGAGATGCCCGCCCGGCTTGAGAACCTGGAGGGATTTGTTCAGCTCGCCGTTGCCGAGGCTGTTCAACACCACGTCGTAGTCGCGGAGCACCGTGGCGAAATCCTGCTGCTTGTAATCGATGACGACGTCCGCGCCCAAGGCCTTCACCCAGGCGACGTTGGCCGTGCTGGTGGTCGTGGCCACGAATGCCCCGAGATGCTTGGCAAGCTGGATGGCGATGGTGCCGACGCCGCCGGAGCCGGCATGGATCAGGACCTTCTGCCCCTTTTTCAGCTTGGCGGTTTCGACCAGCACCTGCCAGGCGGTCAGGGCCACCAGAGGAACGGATGCGGCCTCGACCATGCTGAGATTCTTGGGCTTCAGCGCCAGCGACGATTCCTTGACGGCGATGAACTCAGCGAAGGTGCCGATGCGATCGTCGTCGGGGCGCGCATAGACCTCGTCGCCCGGTTTGAAGCTGCGAACGCGAGCGCCGACCCGCTCAACCGTACCGGCCAGGTCGTTGCCCAGGATCAGGGGGAAGTGGTAGGGAAGAATCAATTTGAATTCGCCGCTCTTGATCTTCGAGTCCAGGGCATTGATGCTCGCCGCGTGGATCTGGATTAGGACGTCATCGTCCCGCACCTCGGGCTCGGGCGTTTCGCCGATGCGGCCAACTTCATTCTTTCCGTAACGATCGATGATGAACGCTTTCATGGGCGACTTTTTTCCAGAGTGTTTGATTGAATGCGCTTCGGGCAGCCCCGCCCCACAGGGGGCGGTCGGGAAAGTCGGCCTGAAGCCGGTTGCAAAAGATGCCGTCGTTCAGTCATTGAGAAAGGCCAGCGCCTTGGGCACGAATTCGCCGTGATACTGGAAAATCCCGCCATGCCCAGCGTCTTTGTAGATGACCAGTTGTGAGCCTGGGATGCGACGCGCCATGTCGTGACTGTTCACGGTGGGAACCATGATGTCGTTGTCGCCATTGGCGATCAACACAGGGATGCGGATGCCGCCCAGATCCTGGGGCGCCTGCTGGCCCCAGGCCTTGGTGGCCTTCAGCTGTCGCAGGAAGGCAGGGGGCATCGGTTCCTTGTCCCGATCCGCCTTGCGCTCCTTCAGTCGCTCCAGGAAGGCTTTCGCGGCTTGACGACCGTTGGCCGTGGAGGTGAAGAACAGAAAGGTCTTCGGATCCCGCAGCGTCAGCAGGCCTTTGACTATCAGCGGCCAGGAGACCGCTCCGACCCGTTCGATGCCTGTGCCGCCTGCCGGCCCTGTGCCGGTCAGGATGAGTCGGCGCACCAGGCCGGGGGCTTTCAGCACGATGTCCTGCGCCACGAATCCTCCGAGGGAGAAGCCAAGCAGATCAATCTTCTCGAAGCCCAGTGCGTGGACCAGCGCGATCGCATCCCGCGCCATCGCATCGATGGTCACAGGCGCTGTTCCGCCTGAAGCGCCGATCCCTCGGTAGTCGATGGCGATGATGCGATGCCTGCGGGCAAGTCCATCGACGATCCGCGGGTCGAAATTGTCGAGGACCGCGCCCCAGTGGTTGAGCAGGACCAGAGGCACGCCATCGCGCGGCCCCAGGTCGCGGTACGCGAATGCAGTCCCGTCGACATCGATCGAGAGGTTGGGAGCGTCGATGAAGGGCATGCGCGATCCGGTCAGGCGTTCACATCCACGATGGTGCGCCCCTGGACCTTCCCTGCGAGTACCTGGCTGGCAACGTCAGGAACCTCTGCCAATCCGATCACCTTGGTGGTCCGTGCCAGCTTGTCCAGGTCCAGGTCGCTGGCCAGACGCGACCACGCCTGCAGCCGCGCAGGCTGCGGCGCATTGACCGAGTCGATACCGGCGAGGGTGACGTTGCGCAGGATGAAGGGCAGGACGGATGCCGGCAGGTCCGCGCCCTGTGCGAGCCCGAAGGCCGCGACCACGCCGCGATACCGGGTCTGCGCCAGGACGTTTGCCAAGGTATGGCTGCCGACCGAATCGATGGCCCCGGCCCATCGCTCCTTGGCGATCGGTGCGCCCGCTTCGGACAGGGTGTGACGGTCGATGATGTCCGCCGCGCCCAGCGCACGCAGGTAATCGGATTCCTCGAGACGCCCGGTCGACGCGATCACGCGATAGCCCAGGCTCGACAGCAGCGCGATCGCCACGGAGCCGGCGCCGCCATTGGCGCCCGTCACCAGGATGTCGCCGTGCTCGGGCGTCAGGCCACCATGCTCGAGCGCGAGCACCGACAGCATGGCGGTGTACCCGGCGGTGCCGACGGCCATGGCATCCCGGGTCGAAAACACCTCGGGAACCTTGACCAGCCAATCACCGCTCACCCGCGCCTTTTGCGCAAAGCCGCCGTGGTGCGTCTGGCTCAGTCCCCAGCCGTTGGCCAGCACACGGTCGCCGGCTGCGATGCCGGGATAAGTCGACGACTCGACGACACCGGCAAAGTCGATGCCCGGAATCAGCGGAAACTGGCGAATGACCGGTGACCGGCCACTGAGCGCCATCGCGTCCTTGTAGTTCACCGTCGAGTACTCGACCGCGACGGTGACGTCGCCCGGCATCAGGTCCTCTTCCTTGAAGTCGACCAGGCTGCTTGAAATGGTGTCGCCGGTCTTGCTGGCGAGCAGTGCCTTGAATGTCATGTGCTGTTCCTTCCGTTCTGGCGTTCTTGCCGTTTCAGGCGGCGGTTCGATAGCGCTCCGCCACGTGCGCCTGCCGAATGTCCGCGACCAGGGCCTGACGTGCCGTGTTCAGCACTTCCCAGCGCGCGGCATCGTGCAACGGCGGGATGGTCACGAGTTCACGGCGGTCGAATCCGGTCAGCGCGGCATCCACCAGCTCTTCTACTCCCATCAGGTCGGGCATCGCACGGGTATCGATGCCCGCGCGCTCCCAGATCTCGGTGCGGGTGCCGGCCGGCAACACCGCCTGCACGTAGACGCCCTTGGGCGCGAGCTCCAGGCTCAACCCCTGGGACAGGAACAGCACGAAGGCCTTGGTCGCGCCGTAGACCGACATGCCGAACTCGGGCGCCAAGCCGACCACCGAGCCGATGTTGACGATCGCGCCTTTGCCGGCCTGCACCAGGCGCGGGGCGATGGCGCTCGCCAGCCTCACGAGTGCGGTGGTGTTGAGGCTGACCAAGCGGGCGACATCGTCTGTCGACTGGTCGATGAACGGGCCGGACAGTGCGGCCCCGGCGTTGTTGATCAGGGTCTCGATCCTGGCGTCCTCGCGCAGTCGCGTCTCGACGGCGGCCAGGTCGCCGGGTTGGGTCAGATCGGCCGCAAGGATATCGACGGCAGCGCCGGTTTCCTCACGCAGGCGCGCCGCGAGCGTTTCCAGCCGCGCCTTGTCGCGCGCCACCAGCACGAGGTCGTGGCCGCGGCGTGCGAAGCGGTCGGCATAGATGGCGCCAATGCCGGTCGAGGCGCCCGTGATGAGAACAGTGGAATGAGAGGTCATGTGTTTTGCTCGTGATCGAAAGGGTGAGTCCATGCCGCGATATGCAGCGTGGAAAAACGACTACCGGACGCTGGAATCAGCGAGGGTCGGATAGTCGATGTAGCCTTTGGCGCCACCGCCATACAGCGTGGTGGGGTCCAGCGCGGCGAGGGGTGCGCCGATCTCCAGCCTTTCGACCAGATCGGGGTTGCTGATGAAGGGGCGGCCGAAGACGAACAGGTCGGCCTTGTCCTCGATCAGGCGGGCGTTGGCCAGTTCGAGGTCATACCCGTTGTTGGCCAGGTAGGTGTTCTTGAAGCGAGTGCGCAAGGCGTCGAAATCGAACGGTGCGGCATCGCGCGGACCCCCGGTGGCGCCTTCGACCACATGCAGGTAGACGATGCCCATCGCATTGAGTTGCTCGGCGATGTAGTCGTACTGCGACTGCGGATCGCTGGACGAAATGGCGCCGGCCGACGACACCGGCGAGAGGCGCACACCGGTGCGCTCGGCACCGATTTCCTTCGCCACGGCGGCCGTGACTTCGAGCAACAGGCGCGCGCGGTTCTCGATGGAGCCGCCGTACGCGTCCGTCCGGGTGTTGGCACCGTCCTTGATGAACTGCTCCAGCAGGTAGCCGTTGGCACCGTGGACCTCGACGCCGTCGAACCCCGCAGTGATTGCATGGGCCGCAGCCTGGCGGAAATCCTCGACGATGCCTGGAATCTCATCCAGGGTCAGGGCACGTGGCTCAGAGACGTCATGAAAACCGTTGTTGACGAAGGTCTTGGTCGCGGCGCGGATGGGGGAGGGGGCCACCGGCGCGGTGCCACCAGGGCGCAGGTCGACGTGGGAGATACGGCCCACGTGCCACAACTGCACGAAGATCCGCCCGCCCTTGGCGTGAACGGCGTCGGTCACCTTGCGCCAGCCGTCGATCTGCTGCGGCGTGTACAGACCCGGGGTGTCCTGGTAGCCCTGGGCATCGGCCGAGATCTGGGTGGCCTCGGTGATGATCAGGCCCGCCGAGGCGCGCTGACCGTAGTAGGTGGCGGCGTACTCGCTGGGCACCAGACCCGCGCCTGCCCGATTGCGCGTCAGCGGCGCCATCACGATGCGGTTGGACAGTTGGAGTGAGCCAAGTGTGTAGGGCTCGAAGAGCGTCTTGTCAGTCATGCTTGTTTGCTGTGTCGTCGTTGATCGGGCGGGGACGGGATGCGCTACGGCATCACTCCTCGAGGAACTGGATCGCGTGTTGCAGGAAGCGCTCGGGATACTGGAACTGCGCGCCGTGTCCGGCGTCGGGATAGATCAACAGCTGCGCGTTGGGAATGTTCTGCGACAGATGCCAGGAGTTGATCGTGGGAATCATGATGTCGTCGACGCCGTTGAGCACCAGGGTCGGCTGCGTGACGGCGTTCAGGAAGGCATAGGGGTTCGCACCCGGCAGCGGCTGCAGGTAGGCGGCGTGCGCCTCGGCTTGGGCTTGAGCGACGGCCATCGAGCTGGGCGGGTCCTGGTCGGCGCGCTGGTGGCGGCGCTCCCAGAAGGCCAGACCCGCCTGCTTGGCAGCTTCCGAGCGGCCGAAGAACAGGTAGAGAAAGTCATCCGCGGTCGGCACGGGGTTCGGCGCGACCTCCAGCACCCTGGGCTCCATCTTCGGATCGCCGCCGCGCAGTCCGGTGCCGAGCAGGACGAGCTTTCGAACCAGTTGCGGGTGACGCAGCACGACCTCCTGCACCTGGAAGCCCCCGATCGAGAAACCAAGCAGATCGACCTGGGACAGACCCAGCGCCCGGATCACCAGGGCGATGTCGTCCGCCATGTCTTCGATCCGGTTGCGGGGCGTGCCGGTCGAGGAGGCAATGCCGCGACCGTTGTAAAGGATGACCTCGCGGCCTGCGGCCAGACCATCGGTCAACAGGGGATCCCAGTGGTCCAGGCCGCCGCGGAAATGCTGGACGAAGAACAGAGGGGGCTGTCCGCTGGAGGTGTTGCCCCAGCGGCGATGGGCGAATTTGTCGCCATCCACTTCGACGAAGCGGGTGGGTGCGGTCAGGTGGGTATCGCTCATTTTCGGAAGCCTTCCAAGGTAAGTTGGCCTAATGATGTCGATCATCATCTTTGATGTCAAGGACTTTGATGATGATCGACATCAATGTATATTCATGGCTTCACCGATGGCACATCTAGAGAGGTCCTGGACATGAAGGTCACCAAGGCGCAGGCACAGGCGAACCGGGCGCACATCGTCGAGACGGCCTCCACGCTGTTTCGCGAGCGTGGTTACGACGGGGTGGGGATTGCGGACTTGATGGCGTTCGCAGGCTTTACCCACGGCGGGTTCTATAAGCACTTCGAATCCAAGGCCGACCTGATGGCGCAAGCCGCGACTTGCGGTTTTGCGCAGACGGCCGCCAAGGCCGAAGGCGTCGATGCGATGGCATTTGTCCATCACTATCTGTCCCGTGAACACCGAGATGCACCGGGTGACGGTTGCACGATGGCCGCCCTGTGTGCAGATGCTGCGCGCCAACCGGAGTCGATCAAGACGGCGTTTGCGACCGGCATTGAAAACCTGCTGGTGACCCTGGGAAACCAGTTCGACGCGCCAGAGGAGGACGATCAGGGCGGCGACGCACGCGCCAGGCGGATCGACCTCATTGCGCAGGCAGTCGGTGCCATCGTGCTGTCGCGGGCGTGTCCTGACGACTCGCCACTGGCCGATGAAATTCTGGATGTCTGCCGCAGCGCCGTACTGTCGAGGCTTTCCTCGATGACGCCTGGCGCTTCCGGTTCCCAGAGCACCTAGTCGCACAATTTCCGCGACAGCCCACGACAGAGGTCGGCGGCATCTCATTGCTGCAGACGCTGCGGGTCCCCTGAGGCCGCATCCTGCACAGCGCGAAACGCGCTTATAAAGAGCTCGCCCCACCACTGATTCTTGAGCGAGTGCGTATGAAGTCTGCAGGCTTGAAGGGAACCGTGTCCATTGAACTGGTGCACGAGGCGATCCACGCCGCGGCGCTGAGAAACATGGACATCAGCAGCGTCCTCGAAAGCGCCAAGATTGATCGTGAGCTGTTGAACGCGCCGCGCGCGCGCATCTCGGCGGCGGCGTACTCGCAGATGTGGGTGGCGCTGGCCGACCTGATGGACGACGAGTTCTTCGGCCTGGACAGCCACGGGCTTCGCCGCGGCAGCTATGCGCTCATGACGCGCGCCGCCGTCAACGCCGACAACCTCGCGCACGCATTGCGCCGCATCCTGAGGTTCCTCCACGCCACGCTGGACGACTTCCGCGGCGAGCTGGTCTGCGATGGCGACGAGGCGCGCATCGTCCTGCATGACGGCGGCGTGCTGCGCCGGCTGTTCGGCTACGGCACCTGGTTCATCCTCGTTCATGGCCTGGCGTGCTGGCTCGTGCACCGGCGCATTCCCCTGCGCGAGATGCAGTTCCGGTGCCCGCCGCCCGGCGACGACAGCCACTACCGCACGCGCTTCTGCGAGAACGTGAAGTTCAACGGAGAGACTACGCACATCAGCTTCGCCAGCGATCTGCTGGACCTGAAGATCGCGGAGTTGCCCGCCACGGTCAACAACTTCCTGAGGGAAGCGCCGGCCAACCTGCTGGTCAAGTACCGCAACGATGCAAGCACCAGCGCCCAGGTGCGCAACAGGTTGCGCAGCCAGATGCCCGAGGCGTGGCCCGAACTCGAAAAGCTCGCACAGGAACTCTGCGTTTCCGGCACCACGCTGCAACGCCGCTTGCAGCAGGAGGGCGTGAGCTACCAGCGCGTGAAGGACGACCTGCGGCGCGACATCGCCATCGACCTCTTGTCGAGTGCGTCGCTGACGGTGGCCGAAGTCGCTGCCCGCACCGGCTTCCAGGAAACCAGCGCCTTCCATCGCGCCTTCAAGAAATGGACAGGCGTCAGCCCGGGCGCCTATCGCTCGTCCGCGCCCGCGCCGCAATAAGCCGAAGCTCCGGCGTCCGGCAGGGATGCCGACATGTCCGAACGCCCCATCCAGATCGAGACGCGCGGGCATGGAAGCGTGCCGCCTGCAGAACTAACCTCCCGTCGACATCGCATCTCGCGACAGATCAAACGACAGGAGACAAAAACATGCAGCAGGCCGGCAAGCAGGTCGATATTCACGCGTTGGCGGGGCACTCCCGGTTCAACGGCTTTCACGGGCTCGTGCTCTGGTGGTGCGTGTTGATCCTGGTCATCGACGGCTATGACCTGGCGGTCGTGGGTGCCGCGCTGCCATCGATCATGAAAGACATGGGCGTCGACGCCACGAGCGCCGGCGTCATGGCCGGGTCGGCGTTGTTCGGAACCATGCTGGGCGCGATCTTCCTGGGCACCTTGGCAGACCGCATCGGCCGCCCTCGCATGATCGCGGTGTGCGTGGCGCTCTTCAGTGTCTTCACGGCGCTGACCGGGCTGGCCACCGAACCCATCGGCTTCAGCGTCGCCCGCTTCATCGCGGGCCTCGGCATCGGCGGGGTGTTGCCCATCGTGACCGCGCAGATGGGCGAGTTCGCCCCGGTGAAGCTGCGCACGCGCCTGGTGACGATGGTTTTCGCGGGCTACTCCGTAGGCGGCATTCTGGTTGCGCTCACTGCCAAGCAGCTCATCGAGAGCCACGGATGGCAATGGGTGTTCTATGTGGCCGGCCTGCCCGTGCTACTGATTCCGCTCATCCTGAAAACGATGCCCGAATCGCTGTCGTTTCTTCTCAAGAAGGGTGACCAGCGGCAGCTCGGGGAGATCGCGGCCAAGCTCGCGCCGGAGCAGCCGAACGCAGCCGGCATCGTGTATGTCGGCGCGTCCACCGACCGCCTGCACGACGCGCCGGTGCGCACCCTGTTCGACGCCGGACGCGCGTTCAGCACCGTGATGATCTGGGTGGCTTTCATGACGGGGCTGTTCATGGTCTACGCGCTGAACTCCTGGCTGACCAAGCTCATGGCCATGGCGGGATACAGCCTGGGCTCGGCCCTGAACTTCGTGATCGTCTTCAACGTCGGTGCGATCGTGGGCGCGATCGGCGGCGGCTTGCTGAGCGACAAGTTCAACATCAAGCATGTGCTGGTGGCGTTCTACGTGGTCGGGGCTGCGTCGCTGGCCGCGCTCGCATACACGAAATCGACCGAGCTGCTGTTCGTTGCCGTGTTCGTGGTGGGGGCGTCCACGCTCGGAACGCAACTGCTGGCCTATGCCTACGCCGGCGATTTCTATCCACCGGCCGTGCGTTCGACGGGTGTCGGCTTTGCCTCGGGTGTCGGCCGTATCGGCGCCATTGCCGCGCCGATCCTGATCGGCTGGCTCGTGTCGCTGAGCCTGCCCATCGAGCAGAACTTCATGGCGATCGCCCTGGCCGGCGTCATCGGCGCGGCAGCGGTGTCGTTCGTGAACCAGTCGCGCGCCGCGTCGACCCAGGCCAAGGCCGCGCGCGCGGCCACCGGCGAAGTGGGCCGTGTGGACGGGGCGATTCGCCCGGCTTCGAAATAGCAAGGAAACCTCAATGAACCGAATGATGGCGCCACCGCTGGAGGCACACGCGCTGCAAGGAGCGGTCGACTGGGCCATTGCCACCCGGCGCAGCGTCAGGGCGTTCTTGCCCCGGCCGGTGCCCCGGGAAGAGGTCGAGGCGATCCTCTCGACGGCGCGCTACAGCGCCTCCGGCATGAACATGCAGCCCTGGCATGTGCATGTGCTGACGGGGCCTGCCAAGGCCCGTCTGTCGGCGGCGATTGCCGTGCTCGACGACGATCCCGGCCGGTCGGGCGAGCTGCTCGAGCCCTACGACTACTACCCGCGCGAATGGTGTTCTCCCTACCTGGAGCGGCGCCGCAAGGTCGGCTGGGACCTCTACGGATTGCTCGGCATCGCCAAGGGCGACAAGCAGCGCATGCACCTGCAGCACGGTCGCAACTACCGCTTCTTCGATGCGCCCGTGGGCCTGTTCTTCACGGTGGACCGCGAACTCGAGGAGGGCAGCCTGCTGGACTACGGCATGTTCCTGCAGAGCGTGATGGTGGCCGCGCGCGGCCGCAACCTCCACACCTGCCCGCAGGCCGCGTTCCTGAAATTCCATCGCCAGATCGCGGACCTGCTGGACATTCCCGCCGGCCAGATGCTGGTCTGCGGCATGAGCCTGGGCTACGCCGACACCTCGTCGGTCGAGAACTCGCTCGTCACCGAGCGCGAGCCAGTCTCCGCGTTTACGACCTTCCACGACACCTCCAAGGAGACCACCGCATGAGCGCGCCATCCTATGCACGGGGCCTCGAACGCTGCGCGGCAAATCATGTGCCGCTCACGCCGCTGGGCTTTCTCGACCGCGCGGCGCTCGCGCATCCGAACCGCGTGGCGGTGGTGCACGGCGAGCTGACGCGAACCTGGGCGCAGACGCGCGAGCGCTGCCATCGCCTGGCGTCCGCGCTGGCGATGCGAGGCATCGAACCGGGCGACACCGTCTCGGTGCTCGCGCCCAACACGCCGGCCATGCTGGAGGCCCACTTCGGCATTCCGCTGGCCGGCGCGGTGCTCAACGCAATCAACCATCGCCTGGATGCCGAAGGCATCGCGTTCATCCTGCGCCACGGCGAGTGCAAATTGCTGATGGTCGATCGCGAGTTCGCCGCCACGGTGGCCGCAGCGCTGAAGCTGCTCGACCGTGCGCCTGCGGTCATCGACATCAACGACCACCTCGCACCACCCGGCGAACCCATCGGCGAGACCGACTACGAATCGCTGCTGGCGAACGGAGACCCGGACTTTGCCGGTCGCTGGCCCAGCGACGAGTGGCAACCCATCGCCCTGAACTACACCTCCGGCACGACCGGAGACCCCAAGGGCGTGGTCGCCAGCCATCGCGGCACCTACCTCATGAGCCTGCTGCAGATCACGAACTGGGCGATGCCACGGGCGCCGAAGTACCTGTGGACCTTGCCCATGTTCCACGCGAACGGATGGTGCTTCACCTGGGCCGTGACTGCGGCGGCGGGCACCCATGTCTGCCTGCGCCGGGTGTCTGCCGACGCCGTGCTGGAGGCCATCGAGCGCCATCAGATCGATCACCTCTGCGCAGCGCCGGTCGTGATGGCGATGCTCGCGGACGCGGCGAAAGATACCCGGCTGCCGCGCCCCGTGCGCGTGCTCACGGCCGGCTCACCGCCGCCGCTCGCCGTGCTGAACGCGGTGCTGGCGATGGGCTTCGACGTGGAGCACGTCTTCGGAATCACGGAGGTTTCCGGCACGCCGGTGAGTTGCGTGTGGCAGGACGGCTGGGACGACCTAGCGCCCGCCGAGCAGGGGGCGCTGCGCGTGCGCCAGGGCGTGCGCGCCGCCATGTTCGAAGGCCTCATGGTCGGCGATGCCGACACCCTCGAACCCGTCGTGCCCGACGGCAAATCGGCGGGCGAGCTCATGTTGCGCGGCAACACCGTGATGATGGGCTACTTCAAGAACGAGGCGGCAACGCGCAAGGCGCTCGCCGACGGCTGGTTCCGCACCGGTGACGTCGCGGTCCTGCATGCCAACGGGTATGCGCAGATCACCGACCGGTCGAAGGACGTGATCATTTCGGGCGGCGAGAACATCTCGTCGGTCGAAATCGAAGACGTCATCCATGGACACCCGGCGGTGCTGCATGCCGCCGTGGTGGCGCAGCCCGACCCCAAGTGGGGCGAGGTGCCGTGCGTGTTCATCGAGCTGAAGGCCGGTGTCGCCGCGC
Source organism: Variovorax sp. GW821-FHT09D04 (assembly GCF_059416405.1). NCBI lineage: Bacteria > Pseudomonadati > Pseudomonadota > Betaproteobacteria > Burkholderiales > Comamonadaceae > Variovorax > Variovorax sp. GW821-FHT09D04. The sequence goes on along the minus strand of NZ_JBWKPA010000005.1, from coordinate 67,068 downwards.
CCAGCGAGCAGGAGATCATTGCGTTCTGCCGCGAGCGGCTGGCGCACTTCAAGTGTCCGCGCCGCGTGATCTTCACCCCCTTGCCGAAGACGGCCACGGGAAAGATCCAGAAGTTCCGCTTGCGCCAGCAGGCCGGAAGTCAGGACGCCATCACCCGGCTCGCGAGCCATGGCTGAGTGCGAAGCGGCCGCGGCCCTGGGGCCTGTCGGGCCCGGCTATCGCTTCTCGCGACCCCACACCTTCGACGAAGCGCAAGTGCGTGCCTTCGCGCTGGCCGCGGGAGACGAGAACCCGCTGCACCATGATGCCGCGTTTGCACAGGGCACGCGCTTCGGCGGCTTGATCGCCAGTGCGACCCACACCACCTCGCTGCTGATGGGGCTGACCGCCAGCCACTTCGCTACGAGGGGGAAGGTGCTGGGCATGAACTTCTCGGTCGACCTGCTGCGTCCCGTACGGGCGAGCGAGACGGTACTCATCGAGTGGCGCGTGACGTCGATGGCCGCGCATTCGAAGGGCGGCTGCGTTCTCGAATTGCAAGGTGCGATCAAGAGCGCAGACGACAGGACCAGCGTGCTCGCGCAGGGCACGGTGCTTTTCACGCCCGCCGCATGAGTGCTTTCCGCGCCAGCGTGCGCGTTCACGGGGGCATTGCCCCAACAAGGAGACAAAAGATGAAGATGGCCCCTCTCACATGCCGACGCAACACCCACCGGCGCATCACCTCGTGGTCCGTGGTGGCTGCTGCGGCGCTGCTTGCTTCCTGCGGCGGCAGCGGCAGCGGTGGTGGCAACTCGCCACCCGCGCTGTTCCCGTCCGCCGCCGGAAGCGCGCAGGCCGCGTGCAACAGCTTCCTGAGCCGGGCCTTCGAAGGCGCCACGATCACGCAGGCGACGCTGACGCCCCAGACAGACACCACGCCGGAGACCTGCACCGTGCGCGGCGAGATGCGGCCGGAACTCGCCTTCGAAGTCAAGCTGCCCAGCAGCTGGAACCAGCGTGTCCTGTTCATCGGCGGCGGCGGCTTCGACGGCGCCATCTACCCCAGCGCCTACAGCCCTGGCGTCGCGGAAAGCGGCTACGCGACCATCGCGACGAACCATGGACACGATGCGGCCAAGCATCCCAATGGCTCCTTCGCTATGGACCCCCAGTTGCTTCAGGACTACGCAGACGGTGCCGTGCCCAAGGTGCTTGCATCGGCGAAGGCCGTGCTCCGCTCGCGCTATGGCGAATCGGTCGGCCGCTCGAAGTTTGTCTACGAGGGCTGTTCGGGCGGTGGGCGTCAGGCGTTGATCCAGGCGCAACGGCATCCCGATCTGTTCGACGGCGTGATTGCGCGCGCCCCGGCCAATGCCTACACGGGCCAGTTCCTCTGGTATCAAAAAATACTCAAGCAGCTGGCCCAGCCCGAGGCGGGCCTGAGCATCCCGAAGGTCAAGACCCTCGCGAACTTCATGCAGTCCCAATGCGATGCACTCGACGGCCTGAAGGACGGCATCATCAGCCACCCCGAGGCCTGCAAGCCCGATCTGGCCAAGCTCCGATGCACGGGCGCCGACGCAGACTCTTGCCTGACCGACGCGCAGCTGGCGTCCGCCAAGGTCCTGTACGAGCCCACCGATGTGGCGGGTGGTCGCTACACATGGCCGGCCTTTCCCTATGTCGGCGGCGAGACCGCCGACGACGCATCGTGGCAGGCCATCGGAGGCACCACGTTTCAGATTCTCGGCGGCGACTACATGAAGTACTTCGTGGCGCAAGACCCGTCCGCAGACCCGCTGAACGTCGACCCGCTGCAGTACACGAACCGACTCGACCACCTCGCCCGATTGATCGATGCAGTCAACCCCGACCTGAGCGGGTTCCGGGCCCGCAACGGCAAGATGCTGCTCATGCACGGCACCACCGACTGGCTGATCACGCAGAACAACACCACGGACTACTACCGCAAGGTCGTCGCCGCAGCGGGCGGGCAGGCCGCGGCCGACCGGTTCGTCGAGTACTACGTGCTGGCAGGCAACGACCACTGCGCCGCCACGCCGGCAGGCGGCAAGGGCCCGGACAGCGTCGACCTCGTCACCCCGATGTTCGACTGGATCGAAACCGGCACCCATCCCAGCGCCCGCGAGATCGTGGCCACGCGCAGCGTCGAGCCGGGCAAGGGCATGCAGCGGCCGATGTGCAGGCACCCGCAGTTTCCAAAGTACAACGGCACCGGCGATCCCGAGGCGGCGTCCAGCTTCACCTGCACGTCACCTAGCTAGGCGTCGTGGCGCTGTGTACGCAGCAGTGTTGGCACAGGCTGATCTGTGAAGGCATTCGCGAAGAGAACGCGCGTCGCCCGTTCTGGGTGGCGCGGGAAGGATTCGACACGCGCTGATGCATTCAATGGATACAGTGTCCTCCTGCTGGTTTCTCGCACCCTCTGGCCGCCGAAGCGCGCAACTTCGGCGGGCGCCGAAGGCATGCGTCGGCGTACTGACCTTACCTACGAAGCCCGATCTGGACTGAGCCCCGCAGCGATTCACACTGCCTTGGTTGTCGGATATTGGCCTCGTTGCAGACATCGATTGTTCCGATCCCGACTACGGCAATCGCTGCATAGCTGTCCTTCGTGTACGCCCCCTCCAGACAGGTTGCTGTCAGTGTGGCCCGCTGAACGTCTGCTGTGCGTCGCAACCGAACCCTCCGATAACCGAAGCAACCAGTTGCTGGTGCGTCCCTCGCTGCAGACAACGCTCGATCCTTCCATTTATGCTGTCGGCGACTGCGCGAGCCTAGTGCCTATCGGCGGTGATCTGCCGTTGCCGCCCACAGCACAGGTGGCGCATCAGCAGGCGCAGCACCTGATTCGTCACCTGCCTGCTGCGCTTGAGTACTGCACGCAGGTGCCGGATTTCAGCCACACCGACTTCGGTGCCCTGGTTTCCTTGGCCGATTACGACGCCTATGGTTCGCTGGGAAAAACGGGCATGTTCAAAGGTGTGACCTTCAAAGGACGTTTGGCCCAGCTCAGCCACGTGCTGCTGTATCGGAGCCATCAGGCCAGGCTGCATGGCTTCGCTCGAGGCAGCCTGCTGTGGCTGGTGGACCTGCTGAATGCACGACTGCGCCCTTCAGTGCGATTGGACTAGATAGGAAATTCATAGGAAGCCGGAACCCGTGGGGCTGTGGTCTTGCTCGTTCCGCGGAGAAGACCGGCCCTTGGTCTGATCCCGCTGTGGCGCATCGGCGGCCTTGTTCGTCGCTCATGCATTCGCAAAACGATCGTTGTAAAAAATCATGTGATTTGCTAGTCTTTGACTTTTTGCTTTGAGTTGGGAGGTCGCGCCATGCAAGCATCAGACGGGAGATTCCACTGGGAGCGAAGCTGCCCTCGTCGAGGTCGCTTCACTTCGATAGTTGCCATGCAGGGGAGAAGGGGCATGCGGTGGGACCAAGAGAATGGGACATTGCCTCTTTGCAGAGGGATGAGATGCATCGATCGGCTGTTCGGCATGACCAGGAATGAGGCAGCATGAGCGCTGTCTTCCACCAAACCGATCCTTTAACTGCCGTCAGCCGCATTGATTTTGGCCGCGTCTCGGTTTTCTTCGGCGAGAAGAATGGCAAGTATCCCGATGGCAACCAAGTGCTCATACGTGGCACCGATACGCGCGCCGCTTTCGATACGCCGATCGTTGCCAACCACATCGGTCCCGAGTTCGACGCCACCGAGTTGGTGGTCATGGGGCATGTGCACGAAGACCACATGGCTGGGCTGCACCGTCTGCCCGCCGCGGCGGTGCATGTGCACGAAGCAGACTTGCCTGCGGCGCAAGGTTGGGACGGCATGCTCAAAGCCTTCGGCATGACCGATCCGGCCGTCATCCAAGACATGCTCGCCAAGTTCCAACGCGACTTCTTCTATGCTCCGCGACCTGATGCAAGAGGCTACGTGGACGGTGCGAGGTGGGACCTGGGCCGGACGGGCATCCGGGCCTTTCACATGCCCGGCCACACGGCCGGCCACACCGTGCTGCTGGTCGAGCCGGAGGGCGTTGCATTCATCGGCGACATCGACTTGACCGGCTTCGGTCCCTACTACGGCGACGCCGGCTCCAGCTTGCGGGATTTCCGCCGCAGTCTGGCGCGGCTGCCGGACATTCCGGCCAAGGTGTGGGTCACCTCGCACCACCGTGGCGTGTACACCGAGAGAGAGCGATTTCTGCGCGATCTCGCGGCCTTCGCCGCCAAGTTCGACGAGCGCGCGCAGCGGCTGCTGGACCTGCTGCGCGAATCGCCAAAGACGCTGGCGCAGCTGGCCCAGCATCGGATGCTGTATCCGCCGGGCTATGAAAGCCCCTGGGTGGTCGATGCGGAGACCCGCACCATCTCGCAACACCTGGTCGAGTTGCTGGCCGACGGGCAGGTGCAGGTCGACGGGCGGGGTGTCTATCGCACCGCTTGATGGCAGTCTTCGTGGTGCCCATGGGCGCCTACTAAACTGAGTACCGTGGGATCTTGGCCGACGAAACCGATCGCTTCGGTCCACGAGGAATGGATATGGATGTGCAAGTTGTTCGTGGATGACCTCAACGATGTCAGATAAGAAGACCAAGCCAGCGCACGGCGCCGGGGAGCGTGGGCAGACGCCGACAAGGGGGCGCCCCGCCGGCGACCCCGAAATCAAGCGCAAGGAGTTGCTCAGGGCTGCGGCATCGGTGATCGCACGGGAAGGCTATGCGAAGGCATCGCTGCGCACGGTCGCGCAGTACGCCGGGCACTCGACCGGTGCCGTGACGTACTACTTCGCAAACAAGGAGGAGCTCATCGTCGCGTTGCTGGAAAGCGCGTTCGATCGCTTCGATGCCATGCTGGAGTCGGTCCGGGAAAAGGGTGACATCCGGTTGCTCTTCGAACACTGGCTGCAGCTGAACGAGCGCAACACACGGTTCTGGCCTGCGACTTCTGAGTTGCTGGCGCAGGGGCGGTATGAGCCCGCATTCGCCGAGGTGATCGCCCGGCGCTATGCGCAATTTCGCAAAATCCAGACGTCGATCCTCAAGGAAGCGCAGGAGCAAGGGAGCGTTCGCTGCGACATTCCGGCCGACCTGCTTGCCGATCAACTCAGCGCGATGGGGGACGGCTGGATGCTGATGTATCCCGTCGAGCCCAAGCGCTTCACTTCCAAGCGGATCCGGGCGCTCATCGACGCTATAGGCGTCCTGATCGCTCCGGCATCTGGCGTGCAACCCGCACCCGGATCGCGCAGCGCGAACGCCGGCTAGGCCGCACTGTCATCTCTGCGCGCGCAGCGATGCTGCGCGTCGCTTCGGCGCCGGCCGCGATGGTGCCGTGGGGGCCGATTGCCCCTGATACCCGACACGAGAATTCGCAGCGACCCCTCGCTGCGGTGCAGTCGTGGCCGTCATGTTCTGGCAACAGCTTTCCTCGCGTCAGCTTCGTTTCCCCTTAGGGGGGTCTAAATATTACACAACGAGTGTCATGTAAATATGGGATTTCATTAACAGAACGACTGTTGTGTAAAATTGGATGGATGGCTACAGTGAGGCATCCAGGGCAAGGAAATTTCTGCTGCCCGATCACAAAGGAGCCTCACCATGCTGACCACCCCCGAGATGCGCGACCAGTTCCGCAACGACGGTGCCACCGTCTTCAAGAACTGTCTCGACGAAACCCAACTGGCCCGGTGCTACGACGCCTTCAAGTGGGACATGGCCAACCCCGGTCCCCACGTCTACCGGGGCCTGAACGGGACTGCGCTGGAGACCCATATCGACAATGCCAACCCCGAGGCCAAGGCCAAGCTGGACGAACTGGCAGCGTCGCTGCCCTTCGGGCAGATCTTCCAGGAGCTGTGGGGCTCGGAGAACGTCTGGTACTTCGCCGAGGAGATCTTCGCCAAGGAAGGAGGCAAGAGCGGTCGTGGTCCCTGGCATCAGGACACGGCCAATCTGCCCTGGGCCGGCCGCCACTGGGGCAACGCCTGGATCACCTTCCAGAAGATTCCCAAGAGGAACTCGCTGGAGATCGTGCGCGGTTCGCACCTGGGCATCCAGTACGACGGCGCCAGCTTCATGAGCGCCGACGATCCGACGGATCCGCTCTACGGCGACGGCACCTACCCCCGCCTGCCGCACATCGACAAGGACTTGGCGCGTGACCCTACGTCGTGGGACATCGTCTCCTTCGACATCGACCCCGGTGACATCGTGTTCCTGCACCCGCGTTCGCTGCACGGCGGCGCCCCGGTCGACGCCGGCTGCCCCACCCGTCACACCCTGGTGATGCGCTTCTTCGGCGATGACGCCACCTTTCGGGAACTGCCCACTTGCAAGCCGAGCTATGCCCGCGTCGGTCCGCTCTTTCGCAAGGAAATGGCTCATTTCAGCCAGGGCGATTCGTTCCGCTCGCCCATCTTCCGCCAGGTTGCCGGCATCTGACATCACCAGGAGTACCACCACCATGAAGCGACAAATGATCAACCCCGCGTCCGTCAAGGCGAAGCACTACGACCAGCTGCATTTCTCGTCGGCCACCCGTGTGGGCGACATGGTCTGGGTGTCCGGCCAGGTCGGTTTCGACGTGGCGACGGGCAAGCCCGGCCAGGGCATGGCCGCGCAGGCCCGGCTGGCATTCCAGAACCTCAAAGCCGTCCTCGAGGAGGCCGGCGCCACACTGGCCGATGTCGTCGAGATCATGACCTTCCACATGGACATGCAAGGCCCGGACATCCAGGCGTTCGCCAAGGTCAAGGACGAGTTCCTGCCCGACCGCTACCCGTCGTGGACCGGGGTGGGCGTGACCCAGTTGGCCCACCCGGCGTACCTGGTCGAGGTCCGCGCGGTCGCTGTGGTCGGCTGCGGCGCAGACTAGGCCCCGGCCTGCAGGCCGCGGGCATCAGCCGCGGCCTTTCCACGAAGAGCGCATCGCCCCGCATGCGGGGGATGGCTGCGTCCGCGTGTTCCGTGGGCGTGGCGGCACAGCACAAAACCAGACAACAGATGAAACGCTGATGGAGACAAATGATGAACCGTATTGACGAGACGAGGCCAACCTCTGCCGGAATCGCCCCTTCGTTCTTGCTGGCGCGATTCGACCGCCTGCCCACGATGCGGCTGCATTACGTCTGGGCCGCTCTGCTGGCGCTCAACATGATGCTGGAGTACTACGACAACGCCATCTTTGCCTATGCCAGTCCGACCATCAAGGCGCACACCGGCATGAGCACCGAGCAGATCGGCTTCATCAGCAGCGCCTTCTACGTAGGCATGGTGATCGGCGCGCTCGTCGGCGGCTGGCTCTCGGACAGATGGGGGCGTCGCCCGGTATTGGTGTGGGGCACGGTCATGTATTCGCTCGGCGTGGTGGCGACCGCCTTCGTGCCCGGGTACGAACTGATCCTGGGCTCCCGCTTCATCACCGGCCTCGGAGTGCAGGCGGCCACGTCGGTGCTGCTGGTCTACGTCTCCGAGATGTTTCCAAGCGGCGCGCGCGGGCGCTTCCTGTCGGTCGTGACGATGGGGCTCACTGCTGCGGCAGTGCTTGCGGCGGCGCTGGCCATGTTCTACCTGCCGACCGGCGGGCCGGACACCTGGCGTCACCTGTTCCTCGCAGGCGGCATCGGTCTGCTGATCGCCCCGCTGGTGCACTTCTGCCTGCCGGAGTCGGTGCGCTGGTGCGTGGCACGCGGACAAGTCGACCGCGCCGAGAAGATCGTCAGCCGGCTGGAAGCGCGTGCGCTGCGCCAGGGCCCGCTCGCCACGCCCCAGGTGTCGGCTGTACCGTACGCCGCAGCGCAGCCGACGTTGCGCGACCTGTTCCAGAACAGGTCCGTGTTACGCAACCTGGCCGTGCTCTTCGTTTCCTATTTCGGGGTCTACCTCGCGTACTACACCTGGGCGAACTGGAGCATCTACGCACTGGTGTACGACCTCAAGTACGCGCAGAAGGACGCGTATTTCATCCTGTTCATCTGGACCGTGGTCTACGGCGCCATGCCTTTCCTCGCCATGCGATTTCTGGATCGGTGGGAGCGCAAGAACACCATCCTCTTCATGTCCGTGTTCGCGGCGCTCACTCTGGCAGCTTTGGGCATGTCCACCGGCTACTGGGCTGTATCCATCATCGGCGGCATCCTCACCGTCTTCGCCGGATTCGTCCTCAATGCCTACTACACCTACATCCCCGAGACGATGCCCACGCAGTTGCGCGCCCTGGGCAACGGCATCGTGATGTCGGGGGCCCGGGTCGGCGGCGCGGTCTCCGGCGTGATGGGCGCGGCACTGGTGTCCGCAGGTGGCTTGAAGTATGTGACGTGGACGGCTGCCGCGATCTACATCGTCTTCGCCATCCCCGTGCTGCTGTTCGGCCCGCGCACCACTAACCGTTCGCTGGAAGCCGTGGCCGATGAAGAACTCGGCCGAGGGCAGGGCGAGGCGCCGCCGCCGCTGGCCTCCAGCCGGGCGGCAGCCTGAGTCCGCAGGAGCCGTTCATGCTGCCTGTCCAAGAGAACCGCGTGGTCTCCACGCACTGGGGCACCTATAGCGTGTCCGTGAACCAGGGGAGGGTGTCCGGCATCCGGTCCTGGTCGGGCGATCCCGCGCCGGCGCCGGTCTGGGAGGGCCTGGACGGCTCGCACACGGGGCCGAGGGTGGCCGCGCCCGCTGTCCGGCAATCGTTCCTCGAGAAGCAGCATCGTGCGAGCGGTGCGGGCCGCGGGCGCGAGCCCTTCGTCGAGGTCGACTGGAAGACCGCGCTCGACATGGCCGCCGCGCAGCTGGACAGGGTGCGCGCGACGCACGGCAATACGGCGATCTTCGGCGGCTCCTACGGGTGGGCCAGTGCCGGCCGGTTCAACCATGCGCAGAGCCAGATCCATCGCTTCCTGAACCTGCTAGGCGGCTATACGCGATCGATCAACTCCTATAGTTACGGCGCCGGGGAGGTGATCATCCCGCGCGTGGTCGGCTCGATGCACAGCCTCGCGGGTCGGCACACCTCGTTCAAGTCCATGATCGGCCACACCCGGCTGCTGGTCACCTTCGGGGGGCTGCCGGAAAAGAACGCGCAGGTGAATGCCGGTGGCGTCACACGGCATCGCTATCGCGACACGCTCGGGCAGCTCGCTCAGGCGGGTGTGCGCCTGGTCTCGATAAGCCCGATCCGGGACGACACAAGCGTGCCCTGCGAATGGGTGCCCATCCGTCCGCAAACCGATGTGGCGCTGATGCTGGGGCTGGCCTACGTGCTGGAAACCGAGAACCTCGCGAACCGGTCATTCCTGGCCCGGTACACGGTCGGCTACGACCAGTTCCGTGCCTACCTGCTGGGACTGTTCGACGGCATTGCGAAGACACCGCAGTGGGCATCATCCATCTGCCGCGTGCCGGCGCAGGAAATCGCGCAGCTGGCGCGCGATATGGCGCGGCACCGGACCATGATCACTATGTCGTGGTCTGTACAGCGGGCCGAGAACGGGGAGCAGCCGTACTGGATGACGGTCGTGCTGGCGTCGATGATCGGCCAGATCGGTCTGGAGGGCGGTGGATTCGGCTTCGGCTATGCCGCCGTCAACGGCATCGGTCTTGAGTCGATCACGGTGAAGATTCCCGCACTGCCGCAGGGCAGGAACCCCGTGTCTTCGTTTATCCCCGTGGCCCGGATCGCGGACATGCTGCTCAACAAGGGGCAGTCGTTTCGCTACAACGGCCAAACGCTCACTTACCCCGACACACGGCTGATCTATTGGGCGGGGGGTAACCCCTTTCATCACCATCAGGACTTGAACCGTCTTCGCAAGGCATGGGCGGTGCCGGAAACCATCATCGTCAACGAGCCCTGGTGGACGGCGACGGCCAAGCATGCAGACATCGTGTTTCCCACCACCGTGGCGTACGAGCGAAACGACATCGTGGGCACCAGCAGCGATCCTTTTGTCATCGCCTCCGCAGCGCATGCGAAACCCCATGCGGACGCGCGGAACGACTACGAGGTCTTCTCCGAGCTCGCCACCCGGCTGGGATGCCTCGAAGAATTCACGGGGGGGAAGACGGAGGAGGATTGGCTGCGCTCGTTCTATGCGCAGATCAAGGAGCAAGGCGACGAGCAGGGCCTGAAGCTTCCGACGTTCGATGAGTTCTGGGCGAAGGGAATGGTCGAGGTGCCGACGCAGGAGTCCGCGGCGGTCTTCTCGGAGTTCATCCATGACCCGGTTGGCAAGCCTTTGCGCACGCCGTCGGGCCGCATCGAACTCTTCTCGCAGACCATCCGCGACTTCGGCATCGAGGGGCAGCCGGGGCATCCGGTCTGGATCGAGCCGCAAGAATGGCTGGGCGCGACCCAGGCGCAGGCGTTTCCCTTGCACCTGCTGTCGAACCAGCCGAGCTCCAAGCTGCACAGCCAGTACGACCACGCGCCGCACAGCCGGAAGTTGAAGATCTCCGAGCGGGAGCCGATACGGATTCACCCGGTCGATGCGGCAAGCCGGAACATCGAGACCGGGATGATCGTCCGGGTGTTCAACACGCGAGGCAGCTGCCTTGCGGGGGCGGTGGTTTCCGATGCTGTGATCCCGGGTGTGCTGCAGATGGCCACCGGCGCCTGGCTGGACCTGTCGCCGGAAGACGGCGACGGCATCTCCCTCGACAAGCATGGCAACGCCAATGTACTCACGCGCGACTTCGGAACTTCGGAGATCGCGCAGGGCAGCACGGCCAATTCATGCCTCGTCGAGATCGAGCGCTTCGCCGGCGTACCGCCGGCGACGACCTGCTTCGATCCGCCGGCCATCATCCCCAAGACATAAAGAGAGTATCGACATGGTGAAAACAGCCCTGCCCGCCTGCCCGATCCAGCCCCTGCACGAGTACCTGCGCATGCATGCGCGAGAACGGCCCGATGCCGCTGCCCTGGTTTGGTACGGCACCGTGCTGAGTTGGTCCGACCTGGATCGTGCCAGCGATGCCTTCGCCGCCCGCCTGCAGGCCCTTGGCGTGAAGAAGGGCGATCCGGTGGTGCTGTTCCTCGGCAATTGCCCGCAGTACGTCGTAGCGCACTACGGCATTCAGAAGATCGGTGCCGTCGTGTGCCCCAACGGACCGCTGAACAAGGAGCATGAACTGGCCTATCAGGTGAACGACCTGAACGCGCGGGTGATCGTGGCGGCAGCGGCCCTCTTGCCGGTGGTGCAGAAGGTGAAGCCAGTGAGCACGCTGGCGCACGTGTTCATAGTGCACTATGCCGACCTGCTGCCCGCGCAGCCGACACTGGACCTGCCCGCCGAACTGAGTACGGCGCGTGAAGACGCGCGCGTTGTGCCGACGGACTGCGAAGACTTTCTGGCCGTGATGTCCGGCAGCGCCAGACCCGCCTCCGTCGAACTGGACATGGATGATCTGGCGCTGATGCTCTACACGTCAGGCACCACGGGGCTGCCCAAGGGCGCGATGCTCACCTATGGCAATGCGCTGTACAAGACGCGTACTTCGGCCTTCGCCATGGGGGTGGAGCGGGATGACACACAGCTATGCGTCGCACCGATGTACCACGTCGCCGGTATGTTGACCGGCGTGAACGTACCGGTGCTCTGCGGAGACACCGCCGTGCTGCTGCATCGTTTCGAGCCGCGTGCCACGCTGCAGGCCATCGACCGCTACCGAATCACGGCGTGGTACAGCATCGCACCCATGAACGCGGCCTGCATGCAGCAGCCCGATATCACCCGATTCGATCTGTCCAGCCTGAGCAAGAACACAGTCACCAGCTTCGGCATCGCCTTCACCGAAGCGCTGGCCCTGCAGTGGAAGAGCTTCGCTCCGAACGCCCATGCGCGCGAGGCTGCCTACGGTTTGTCGGAAACCCATAGCTGCGACACCTACATGCCGACCAACGCCATCCGTTGGGGCACGGTGGGCCTGGCGGTGCCGGGGGTGGTGATACGCATCCTCGACCCGGACACCGGCGATGCGCTGGCAGCGGGCGAGCAGGGAGAGATCGTGCTGACCAGTCCCGGCGTTTTTAAGGGCTACTTCAACAACCCCGAAGCTACCGCCGCCACGTTGCGCGACGGCTGGGTGCACACCGGCGACATGGGGCGCATGGACGCCGATGGCTATCTCACCTTCATGGGGCGCTTCAAGGAAATGATCAAGGTGTCGGGGTATCCGGTGTTCCCCGAGGAAGTCGAGACCATTCTGATCAAGCACCCGGCCATTTCCCAAGTGGCGGTGGTCGCACAGCCGGACGTGGACAAAGGCGAGGTAGTGAAAGCCTTTGTCGTGAAGAAGGCGGGAACCGAACTGGCCGCCGATGAGTTGATCGTCTGGTGCAGAGACAACATGGCACCGTACAAGGCGCCCAGGCATGTGCGTTTCCTGGATGCACTGCCGACCGCGGGAGCGGGGAAGGTGCTGCGACGTTTGCTGAAAGACGTCGAATGATGTCGTGAGTGTGTCTGCTCCAGAGCGTAGTCCGGCGCTCTGACATTCGGCCCTCATTGCCGCACCGCGCGCGAGATTGGTGCGGAAGGTGCCGACTTCTATCGGTGTCCGACGGACACTGAAGGGCTCAGTCTGCTGGTGCAGCGCATTGTCGAAACCCTACGGTTCGAACTTGGATGTCTTGTACAGACACGCGCCGCGGCGTCGATAGTGGCCGCGGCTAGAAACAGCCTACGATGCCTTTGGCGCGTGAAGTATCGGCGTTCGCTTCATCGACCTGAAGACATCGGGAGTCCCGCGTCGGCGGATGTGCTATCTCGGTGCTTGCCGCCTACAGGCCGGCTTGGCTCGCGGCCTCGAGCGCAGGCTTGACGCTTTCGATGGCCCCACCCCCATCGCAGGGGATCAGCGCACCCGAGATGTAGCTTGCATAGGGCGAAGCCAGGAATAGCGCGAGGTTGGCGATGTCATCGAGCGAGCCGAAGCGTTGCAGCGGCACGTGGCCGCGCGCGGCGGCGTGGTCTTCCGGCGTTGGCGCCATCAGCTTCCTGAAACCCTCCGTGCCTTCGATCGGGCCGGGCGAGATGGAGTTGACGCGAATACCTTCGCCGCCCCATTCCAGCGCCAGCACTCGCGTCAACTGATCAACGCCGGCCTTGGCTGCGCAGGCATGGGCCTGGTAGCGCATCGGAACGAAGGACTGCGGCGCGGTGATGTTGATCACTGCCGCGCCGGGCTTGCACAGGTGTGCGTGCGCTTGGCGCAGCACATGGAAGGTGCCGACGAGATCGATATCGACCACCGCGCGAAAGCCGTTCGACGACATGTCCCGCGCCGCGCACAGGAAGTTGCCGGCCGCTCCCGAGACGAGTACATCCACCGGCCCGAATCGTCCGACCGCGCTCTCGAACGCGCGGCCGACCGCGTCGAAATCGCGCACGTCGGCACACGCGCCATGTACCGGGCCACCGACGTCGGAAAGCGTTCGGCAGGCGTTGTCGACGTTCTCCTGCTTGCGGCTCGCGACGGTCACGGCGGCGCCCTGCCGTGCGAAGGCCTGCGCGATGCCGAAGTTGATGCCGGTGGTGCCACCGAAAACGAAGACATGGCGGCCGTGGAAATCGAGGTTCATTTGCATGGAGTATCTTTCAGCGATTGCGGAGAGCCGGACAGGCCGTCAGGTAAAGCGCGGGGCGCGCTTCTCCCGGAAAGCGGCAATGCCCTCGGCCACATGGACCGATGCGGCTGCCTCGACCATCAGCCGATGCTCCATGTCGAGTTGCTCCAGCAGCGACCGTTCGTTCGCTCCGTCGACCAGCCGCTTGATGCGCGCGAGCGCGCCCGTCGCGCCCTGCGAAAGAGTACGGGCGAGGCTTGTCGTGCGGGCCGCCAATTTTTCGTCCGGGACGATCTCGTCGACGATGCCGAACGCCAGGCATTGCTGTACCGACAGCGGGGCGTTCGTGAAAAAGATTTGTTTGGCGCGTGCTGCGCCGGCACGGCGCGCCAGTAGCCACGAGGAACCGGCGTCCGGTGTGAGCCCAAGGGCTGAGTAGCCGCCGCGCAGTTTCATCGATTCGGCGGCCAGCACGATGTCTGCGCACAGCGCGAGGCCGATGCCGCCGCCGCCGACCGGCCCGTTGACGGCACTGATCACCGGCACCGGCAGCGTCGCCAGCTTGTGGATGGCGGCGTGGAGCGGACCGATGAATTGCTCCAGCAGCGCCGGCAGCGCCGCGCCGGCCTGATCGAAGAACGCGATGCTGCCGCCGGCGCAGAAATGCCTGCCTGTAGCGCGCAGCACCACGGCGCGGACCGACGCATCGGCCGCCACCGTATCGATGCACCCGATCAACGCCTGCGCCGCGTCCGGGTCGATGGCGTTGGATTGTTCGGGACGGTTCAGCACGATGGCGGCCACATGGCCGTCGCGTTCGAGCACGACAGGAGCAGTCATTCGGGTTCTCTTTCTCTTCTCTTTCGGTTCGATCTCGGGTCAATCACGCCGCTGCAGGATGGCCACCGACACCGCCGTGCCCAATCCGCCGTTGTGCTGCAAGGCCAGGCGAGCGCCCTCGACCTGCCGCACGCCGGCCTGGCCGCGCAATTGCGTAGCGAGCTCGGTGATCTGCGCCAGCCCGGTTGCGCCGAGCGGATGGCCCTTGGACAGCAGCCCGCCCGACGGGCAGACCACCACTTGCCCACCATAGGTATTGCGCCCTTCTAGGACGAAGCCGGCCAGATCTTCTTCGGCACAAAAGCCCAGGCTCGCGCAACTGAGCAGTTCGTTACTGACGAAGCAATCGTGTACCTCCGCGACGTCGATGTCCGTTGGCGCCACCCCCGCGCGCGCGTAGGCACGATCCGCAACACGGCGCGTGGCGGCTCGGCTCAACGCATCGGGCACATTGGGCGGGTCAAGGTCGGTGGCGATGTCGCTGCCCATCTCATGAGCGAGGATCGACACCTCGGCGCGCAGGCCATGGCGCCGGGCGAAATCGGAGCTGCACAGGATCACCGCAGCGGCACCGCAGCTTGGTGCGCAGGCATACAGCTTGCGTAAGCGCCCCCACACGGTTGGGGCGGCCAGGACTTCATCCACGCTCAGCGGATCGCGGAAGATCGCGAAGGGATTGTGTTTCGCATGCGCGCGCGCCTTCACGGCCACGCGCGCGAACACCTCATCGGTCAGCTGCAATTCACGCGCAGCCCATTCGAGCTGAGAGCCGAACATCAGCAGCGCGGGCGGCAGTGCTTGCTCCTGCACGCTGAGTCCCATCGCAGCGATCACACTGGCGCGGTGGTGCTCGAGCGGGTCCGCATGCGTGGGAAAGATGCGGTCCAACGCGCCGGGCCGCATCTCCTCGAAGCCAACCGCCAGTGCGCACTCCGAGACACCTGACAAGATGGCCTGCCGTGCCAGGAACAGCGCCGACGAGCCCGACGCGCAATTGTTGTTCACGTTGGTGATCGGGATGCCGGTGATGCCGACGCGGTAGAGAGCGCGCTCGCCCGAGCACGAGTCGCCATAGACGAAACTTGCGAAGGCCTGCTCGACGAGGCCGTAGTCGATGCGGGCATCGGCCAGTGCCGCTTGCACGGCCTTTTGCGCCATCACGTCATAGGGTTCGCTGCGGCCAGGGCGCACAAAAGGCACCATGCCGACACCGGCGATGAGGGTTTCCTGGGTCATCGGTTGCTCGCTTTCCGCCTCGGCGGATCAGATGTTGCGGTCCTGCGCCGTCCAGTAGAGTGCGCGCAGATCTTTTTTCAGGACCTTGCCGTTGGCACTGCGCGGCAGCGAGGCCACGAAGTCCACCGACTTGGGCGCCTTCACACTGCCCAGCTTCAGCTTGCACAGGGCGATCAGCTCGCCGTCCGAGACCTGCATGCCGGGCGTCAGTTCGACGACGGCCTTCACCGCCTCGCCCCATGCGGCATCGGGCACACCGATCACGGCGCAGTCCTGCACAGCGGGGTGAGCCCAGATCACCTGCTCGACCTCGCTCGGGTAGACGTTGAAGCCGCCGCTGATCACCATGTCCTTCTTGCGGTCGGTGATGCGCAGATACCCGTCGCGGTCCAGGTGCCCCACGTCGCCGGTGTGCAGCCAGCCGTCGACGACGGCGTCGGCTGTCTTCTCGGGCGCCTTGTAGTAGCCTTTCATGACGAGGTCACCGCGCACGCAGATCTCGCCGGTCTCGCCGACGCCAAGCGGTTCGTTGTTTTCCCCCATGATCGCCACGCGGGTGAGCGGGCTGGCACGGCCGCAGGACAGCAGGCGCGCATCGCTGGCGAGTTGCCCGCCGACGAAGTTCTCCTCCGGCCGCTTCATCGCGATTGCGCCGGGCGCCTCGGTCTGACCATAGGCCTCCATCATCACGGGCCCGAACACCGCGATGGCGCGGCGCAGTTTCTCGGCCGACATCGGCGCAGCGCCGCACAGGAAGTACTTCAGCGAGGAAAAGTCGCGCCCCTCGATGCCCGGCATGTCCAGCAATCGGTAGATGACCGTCGGCGGCAGGAAGAACTCGGTCACACGGTGCGTCTCGATGGCATCAAGGAGGGCGGTGGGATCGGGTTTGGTCAGCACTACCACCGTGCCGCCACGTGCCGTACACGGCAGCGACAAGACACCCGCGGTATGCGTCATCGGAGCTGCGGCAAGGTTGACGATCTTCTCGTCGGCCCGGTAGCTGCAGGCGATCATGAACTGGGCGCAGAAGGCCTGGAAGCTGCGGTGCGTGTTCATCACGCCCTTGGGCAGACCCGTGGTGCCCCCGGTCGGCATCACGGCCACCGTGTCGTCGGGCTGGTAGGTCACCTGCGGCCTGTTGCCCGAATGGCCTTCGATCCATTCGGAGAGTCCTAGCGCCCCCGGCACGGGGCCTTCGATGCAGACGAACAGCCGGATCTTCGGCAGATTGGGGCGCAATGCTTCCACGGCCGGTGCGAAGGCTTGCTGGAAGAACAGTACCTCGCAGTCGAAGGCATCGAGCAACTGACGATTTTCTTCGAGCGCTCCGCGCGGATTGACAGGCATCCACGCCATACCGGCACGCCACAGCCCCAGGGTGCAGGTCCATGGCACCGGATGGTTGGCGGCCCAGACCGCGCCGACCTTCTCTCGTCCCTGGCCCATCGCCAGCAGGGCGTTCGCGATGCGGCACGAGAGCGTGCCGACATCATCGAAGCTGTAGACCGCATCGTCCATCACGTAAGCAGGTGCTTGCGGATCGATCTCCCATCCGCGGTCGAAGAAGTCAATGATGGCCATGTTGGGTCTCCTGTAGGCGTCGTGTTTTTCTCGGTGGCATGAAGTCTGCCGACGCGCATGATTTCTTTCGCCCCTCGAATGGAGGGGAGTGCGAGGGTGCCAGGATGCGCGAAGGCCCCCTTCCGTGATAGGGGCGAAACCTGACACGCCCCCTATGCACTCATTCGGCCCAGACGACGGATTCGCCAAGGGTCGCCCAACGCTCGAAATGCGGTCCGAAGCGTGTTTCGAACACGTTGCGACGCAGCTTGAACGTCGGGGTCATGAGTCCGTTCTCGACGGTCCACGACTGCGCGGCGACGACCAGAAAATCGAGTCGCTCGTGTGGGTCCAGAGTCTGGTTGACAGCTTGCCGCAGCACATCGAGCGTTCGCGTGAGTTCGGGACTTCGCGTAGCGCCCGGCGCCAGCAGAACGACGGCAAACGGCTGCGGAAAGCCCACGCCAGTCACGCAGCAGGCCTCGACCAGCGGATCGCCGCACAGCGCATTCTCGATGGGTGTGGGCGCCACGTACTTGCCCTTGCTGGTCTTGAAGATCTCCTTGGCACGGCCAGTGAGCTTCAAGTAGCCCTCGGCATCGATGTCGCCGACGTCGCCGGTGCGCAGGAAGCCGTCCTCGGTCATGACCTCAGCGGTGCGCTGCGGATCGTTGAAGTAACCGCGCATATTGCCTGGGAAGCGGACCAAGATCTCGCCGTCGTCGGTACGCCGGACTTCGGCGCCAGGTCGCGGCTGACCCACGTAACCCACTCGTCCCTTTCCAGGGCGGCTCGCATGCGTGCCCATGTTCTCCGTCATGCCGTAGATCTCAAGCAGCTCCAGGCCCAGGTCGAGATACCACTGATGCAGTTCTTGCGACAGCGGCGCGGCACCCGACAGCGCATAGCGCGTCTCGGCCAAGCCCAGTTGCGCCAGCACCTGCCGGCGCACGGCCGGCCCTTTCTCGGGATCGGCCAGCATCGTCGTCAACTGCGCAGGTGGAATGCGCGTCAGCACGGCCTGGCGGAACTTGGCCCATAGCCGCGGCACTGCGATGAAGAAGGTGGGCCGGGTCTTCTGGAGATCGGAGACGAAGGTCTCGACACTTTCGTTGAAGGTCACGCTGCAGCCGCTTGCCAGCGACACCATCTCGGAAAACATCCGATCGGCGCTGTGCGCCAATGGCAGGTACGACAGCATGCGATCGTGCGGGCCGAAGCCATAGTCGTCCATCAGGATGCCCAGCGACGCCCCCAGCGTGCCGAAGGTGTGCATCACGCCCTTGGGAACGCCGGTGGTTCCCGAGGTGTAGACGATGGTGGCCAACTCGTCGACGCCGCGCGAGCGCTCGCCGGTCAGCGGCGGCGTGCGGGCGATCACGGTGTCCCAGTCGGCCACGGGCTGGTCGGGCAATTCCCCGTCCGCGCGCAGCGGAAACCGCACCACCGGCATCCCCGGGGGGATGCCGGCACGCATGGCGCCCCAATCGTCGGAATCGAGCTTGCCCAGAAACAATGCCTTGGCGCCCGAGTGATCGAGGACGTGGCGCACCGATGCTCCCGTGAGAGAAGGATAGATCGGCACCGAGACATGCCCGGCCAACATGATCGCGAAGTCGGCGAGGAACCACCAGGCGCAGTTCTTCGACATGATCGCGACCCGCGAACCAGGCTCCCAGCCGAAAGACGCGAGATGCGCGGCCATGCGCCGCGCTTCTTCTGAAGCCTGCGCCCAGGTGAAGTGGCGCTCCTGTCCGCCGCCCAGGGGCTGCGTGAGATAGCGCTGGTCGGGCCGTTCCTGCACGTGGCGTTGTAGCCAGGCGCTGGGGTTGATGGGGGCGTGGATGTGCGGCATGTCATGTCTCCTCTTGCTATAAGTGTTCAGGTGGCGTTTCGGCCTCTTGCCTCAGGTCGTCGGCCTGAAATAGCGGATATCCCAAATATTGCCGTGTCGCTCTTCAGCCAGCACGGCGCGCACGCGCATGCCGACCTTCACCGCCTCGGGCGCGACTTCGCCGAGGTAGTGAACGAGTGCGGTGTCTGCGCCGTCGAGCTTGACCAGACCGACCACATAGGGAAGGGGCATTTGCTGGAGCATGCCGGGCTCGCGCACGATGGTGAAGGCCGTGAGCGTGCCGGTATCACCTGCATCCACCCATTCGTCCAACTCGGCGAAACATTCGGGGCAGCTCATGCGTGGTGGCAGGTAGCTACGGGCGCAGGCCGTGCAGCGGGTGGCCGTGATGCGGCCCTCGTCGCGCAGCGCGGCGAAGAACCGGCCGTTGATCCGGCCCACGTCGTAGTTGATGTCGCAGTACAGCACCGGCTGGCGCAGGACCATGGGCTCGGCGGCTTCGAGTTCAGCTGGATACATTGTCATTCTCCTGTCGGCACCCAATGCAGGATGTCGGTCATCAGACCCTTGCGTTCGTCACGCGGACGGTAGATCGCGCGCACGCGCATGCCGTTGCGTAACTGGCTGGCGTCGGCCTCGCCGATGAAATGCCAGAGGAAGCCGCTGGTGCGGCCTGGTGAATCGACCATCAGCTGGCCGACCGTGTAGTGGCCCTTTTGCACCGAAAGGTCGTTGGTGTCGATGAAGGGCATGTTGAAGGTCATGAAGCCGGCGACTGTCGCTTCGGGCCCCATCTCCACCCAGTTGGGGTCCTTGATGTTCTCGCCGTGGCAGACCGTGCATACCGCCTGGGGCGGCAGCATGCTGAAGCCGCAGTGGCGACAGACGATGCCGATCAGCCGGCCGTTGTCGCGCATCTCGCGCGCGAAGCGGCCATTGAACAGGCCCACCGGGTAGTCCATCGAGAAGTACGTGCGCAACCGCGTCGGTGGCACAGGCTTGTGCGTGGTATCGCTCATGGCTTGTCCTTGGAGAGAAGTAGCAGCGGGGTCCAGCCGGTGCCGCCGAACCCGGTGGCGATGCCCAGCCGGGGCTCGCGCGGCACCTGGTGCGCGCCGGCGTCGCCGCGGATCTGCAGCGCCAGTTCGCCGAAGCGCTGGGTCGTGGAGGGCACGCCACCGTTGGTGCAGGTGACGCCGCCGGAGGGATTGATCGGCAGCACGCCATCGATGGCTGTGGCGCCGCTGGCGGCCATCCGCCATGCCTGATTGGGCTCCGCCAGACCCATGGTTTCCATCCACACCAGCTCGGCCCAGGTGCAGGGCTCGTACATCTCGACCACGTCCAGCTGCTGAGCGGGTCTGGTGATGCCATTGCGCTTGTAGAGAATCTCGCAGGCCTTTTGCAGACTGGGCAGCACGCAGCGCTCCTTGGGTGCGATGAAGTCCTGCAGGGCAGACCAATGCTGCGCGGAATGGATGCTCACGACGTCCTGCACCCAGACCGGCTTGTCGGTGATCTGGTCCACCACATCCTCGCTGGCGAAGATGATCGAGGCTGAGCCTTCGGTGATCGGGCACATGTGCAGCTGGCGCATGGGCGCCGTCAGCATCGGGGATTGCATCACCTGCTCGACGCTGAGGCGCTCGCGCAGATGGGCATAGGGGTTCCGAGCGGCGTTTTCGGAGGCCTTGACGCGCGCGATGGCCACCGCTTCCTCGGGGCAGCCCGAGAGCTTGGCGTAGGCCGCGGCCATCAACGACAGCGTGCCGACCGCGCCGATGGCACACCATTTCTCGGTGAGCGCGTGCACGCCTGAGGAGATGCCAGCCTGCAGGAAGGGGCCGCGCGGCATCACGTCGCTCGGCGGGCCGACGAACTTCGAGGTGGTGGAGATCATGGCCACGTCGCAAGCGCCCGCAGCTACATGGTGGATGGCTGATATCGCAGCCGAGCCGCCGACGGTGCCGCCGGTTTCGATCTTGACCAGGGGTTTGCGGTAGTGGCCGACGAAATCGGCCAGCTCCATTTCCGATTCTGCAGTACCGGAAACCCAGTCGATGTCGCCGAGGACAATCTCTTCGACCTGCTTCATCGTGATCCGGGCATCCGCGAGCGCGCGGCGCACGGCCTGGTTGGCCAACTCCGCCTTTGTCAGCGGGCTGTGGGCGGTCATTTCGGTCTGGCCGAAGCCGACGATGGCGACGCGGCGCTTCATGGATTGACTCCCAGAATCATTACTTGGTGGAATTGCCCAGCGGGGCCGGAAGCGAGGTGTGCGAGGCCGGTGCGGGCACGGCCCACCTGGCGCTTGCCGGCTTCGCCGCGCAGTTGCAGCACAATTTCGGCGACCCGCGCCATGCCGATGGTGGTGTGGCTGGTGCCGGAGAGAGCACCGCCGGAGAGATTGACCGGCTGCAGCCCATCGTGGCCGCTGACGCCGGACTCCAGCCAGCGAGGACCTTCGCCCGCTGCGCACAGTCCCAGCCCCTCGTAGGCCATCAGTTCCTGGTAGGCAAACTCGTCGGTGACCTCCAGCAGGTCGATGTCGGTGCGCGGGTTGTCGATACCGGCCATACGGTAGGCCTTCTTGGCCGCCATGGTCAGCACTTCTGAGTCGGCGAGATCACGATCCCCCAGGAAATAGCCGTCGCAGCAGTTGGCCAGGCCCTTGATCCAGACCGGCTTGTCCGTCAACTGTCGGGCGCGCTGCTCATTGGCCAGCAGCATCACGATGGCGCTGTCGCCTTGCGGACGCGACTGCAGCGTGGTGATCGGGTCAGCCAGCATCCTCGCACCAAGCACATCGGCGATGCTGAAGTCGCCCTCGCGCAAGGCCAGGGGATTGTTGCGGGCGTTGCCGAGATTCTTGACCGAGATCGCGGCGAGCTGCTCCGGCGTGATGCCGTACTTGTGCGCATAGCGCTGTACCTGGAGCGCGGCGGCCTGTACGTTGTCCAGGCCCAAGGGCCGGCAGAAGAAGGGGTCGAACACCTTGTTCTCGATGGCATTGCCACCACTGGCCGCCGTCGAATCCTGGCCGACCGCGACCACGAGCACGGTCTCGAATTCTCCCGAGGCGATTTGCCAGAAGGCTTCAAGTACGCCGACGGCACCGTCCTGGTCCACTTTCTCGTCAGGCCGAAGATTGGCACCCGCCACATCGACGATCAGCGACGCAGAGAACGGGCGTGCGATGCGCGAGTGCTCATGGCAGATCAGACTCGCGTCGATGCCACCCTTCTCGTAGGCCGGCAGGAAGCGCAGGCCGGTTTCCTGCAGCACCGGCCGGATTGCCCGGTAGGCCAGCTCTTCGGGTGAGTACGCCCGCTTCTCGCTGTAGTTGACTTGTGCCATCGACACGATGGCTACACGGTTGGACATGTTCATCCTCTCTGGGTTGATCGGGCCCGGCCCTCGACGAGACAGGTCACGGGCAGTCGGAAGGCGCAGGTGCGCCGGCGAAGCGGTCCGCCATCCAGTCCAGGGCGAGCGGATAGCCCAACAGCATCCCGGTCGCGTGCTCGGTGATGCCGATGGTTCGGAAGCTCACCTTCGCCCCGCCGGCGCACCATGCGGTGAAGGTCTTCTTCGTGTTCTCGTAGGGCACAAGCTCGTCGAGCAGGCCGGCGTAGACGAGCGCGGGCACCGCCGGCGTGGCGGTGCCGGTGCGCTGCTGCAGGAAGCGCGCCTTCCAGTCGGAACGCGTCGAGATGCCCGGCCCGTCGACGAGCACCGCATCTCCCAGTCCCGGATAGCTGGCCGCCATGGCGAGCAGGCACTTGTTATTGCGCGCCTCGGCGATGATCGAGCGGCCATAGGGAGTCAGGATGGTGTCGAGGCTCAGCTCGGGATAGGCAGCGTTCAGTCCGATCAGCAGGTACGGGATTGCACCGCCGAAGAGGCCGCCGTTGTTGGCCGCGTACAGGCCATCAATGCTCGACGGCCCGGCGCCCGAGGCCACACCCTTGACCTTCAACGCTGGCGCATAGCTCGGCTGCAGCTCGGCAGCGATGGCCGAGGCGTGCCCGCCCTGCGAGTAGCCGACGAGGCCGACCGGTGCCTGGGCCGACAAGTTCGCCCCGCCCAGTTGTTGGGCCGCGATCACTGCATCGAGCATGGCCCGACCCGCAGGCGCCGCGACGCCATAGGTGTGGTCGCCCGGCGTGCCGAGGCCCTGGTAGTCGGTCATGGCGATGGCCCAACCGCGGGCCAGCGTCCAGCCGATGGGGCCGGCGATCGCCTCGTACTCGGTGCCGACGGCGAGTTGGTGCGACGGGGCGCAGCGGTCCGCAATGCCCTGCGTGCCCGACGCCCATCCGACGATCGGTCGCGGCGAAGACTGGAACCATGGCAGCCACGGCACCATCACGTTCCCAGTGACGGCGACGGCGTTGCCGTTGACGTCGGTCGACTTGTACATGATCTGCCAACCCCAGGCGGGCAGTCCCAGCGGCACATAGGCGCGCGAACGGATGAGTGTGCCGTGCGGCCCCTCGGGCAACGGCGACGGCGGCGCGTAGAAGGGGTCACCCGCCGGGTCCTGCAGCGGGCCAGCTACTGCGGCGGCCGACGCACCCAGGCAGAGCATCAGCGCGGCCATCCATCGGCCCAGCATCCGGCCCAGCGACCGGACGCGTCGAACCACCGGCAGATTCATCAAGCGATTCATTCTTTGTCTCCTGTTGTGTTGTTCTTCAGTGCCAAGGGCCGGCGAGTGGCGGGCCTCAGACGCCCCGGAAGGCCGGCGCGCGCTTCTCGCCATAGGCGGCGAGCCCTTCGCTAAAATCATGGGAGCGTGTGTGCTGCAGGCATTCGAGCAACTCGTCGCGCAACGCCAAGTCGAGCGGCTGATCCAGGGCGCGCTCGGCGATGGTCTTCATGCGGCGCAGAACCAGAGGGCTCTTGCCGGCCATGCGGGCCGCCAGAGCGGCAACCGCCGGCTGCAGCTCAGAATCGGCCACCACCTCGTTCAACAAACCCCAGGCCTGCATCTGCGCGGCACTCATCAAGTCGCCGGTGAATAACAACTGTTTTGCACGTGGCAGGCCGATCCGGCGCGGGAGGACCGCCGCACCTCCGCCGCCGGGGAACACACCGTAGTTCGCGTGGCCGTCGCCGATCTTCGCGCTCGCCGCGCCCACGAGAAAGTCGCAGCACATCGCCAGCTCGAGACCCCCGGCGACCGTCAGGCCGTTCATCGCGCCGATGACCGGCTTGGGCATATTGCGTAACTGCGAGAGCGTGGACAGGGTCAGGTCGGAGAAGTTCGGCTCGCCCGGGGCGGCATCGATGGCGCCGCGCAGGGCCTTCAGATCGGCGCCGGCGCAGAAGGCCCGGCCTGCGCCAGTCAGCACGAGCACCTTCTGCGAAGCGTCGGCCGCGACCTCCGTCAGCGCCGCCGACAGCTCCTGCAGCATTCGCAAGTTCACCGAATTGAGTTCAGCGGGACGGTTGAGCGTGATCCATGCGACGGACTCCCGCTGCTCGTGGATGATGGTCTGGTAGGTCATTGCGGTCTGTCTCCTTGCATGGACGCGTCGCAATGGTGCGGCGCCCCCCTCCCGGGCGCACCCCTCGTGTTGAGGGGGCGGGTTGCAGCGGAGAGCGTTCCGAGGAGGCGCTCCCTAAAATCCCTCGTGCAAGGAGCCCGCCTTTTGCCGCTCGACCACCTTCTCATTCCGACCAAGTTCGCGCCGCCGCGCATCAGCCCGCAATCGACCGCGCGGACCCGCCTGCTGGCGCGGCTTCGCGAAGCGCGCGACTGCCGGCTTGCGCTGGTGTGCGGCAGCGCGGGCTTCGGCAAGACAACGCTGCTGGCGCAGTGGCGCCAGGAACTGCTGAAAGCCGGCGAGCAGGTGTCGTGGCTCTCGCTGTCGCAGGAGGAGCAGCAATTTCCACAGTTCCGCGCCTACCTCCTGGGCGCGCTGCAGCAGGCCGGCTTGGCCGTTGAAGACAGCACCGCCCTGCCTTCCGAGGCACGCGCCGAGCTGCCAGTGGCGCAGACCGTCGCCACCATCGTCGATGCGGCCTGTCAGTCGAGCAAGGCCCTCTACCTCTTCATCGACGACTACCACCATGTCGACGACCCGCTGACGCATGCGTTGATACAGGGCCTGCTGGACCACTGTCCCGAGGAGATGCACCTGGTCCTCGCATCGCGCACCTCGCCGCCGCTTGCTGTGAGTCGCATGCGCCTCACCGGCGAGCTGAGCGAAATCGCCCTCGCAGACCTGCCATTCGATTTCCATGAGACGCAGGACTTTCTGGCCAAGCAGCTCGGCGAAGTTACGCCCGACGACGCGCGCCTGATCCACGACATCACTGACGGCTGGCCCCTGTGCGTGCAGATGATCTGCATCCGACTCAAGCGCGCGTCGGGCAACCGCGCGCTGCTATCACAACTGGTGCACCACCGCGGCGACCTGCAACGCTACCTGTCGGAGGACGTGGTGCGCGACCTGGCGCCCGAACTCGTTGACTTCATCGAGAAAATCTCGATCTGCCGGCGCTTCAATGCCGACCTGGTCCACTACGTCACGGAGAGCCCGCAGGCCCGGGCTCTGCTTGATCAGTTGGAGCGCGAAAACCTCTTGCTCCTACCCGTCGAGATCGACAGTCCCACGCCGTGGTATCGCCTGCATCCGCTGTTCGCCAGCTTCCTGCAGGAGCGCCTTTCAGCGCGCGATCCGCAGCAGGTGCGCGCGGCTCATGCGCGCGCGAGCCATTGGTTCGAGGCACACGGCTCGTTGATCGAGGCCCTGCGGCACGCCTACCACGCGGACGATCTCGAGGCCGCAGCTCGGCTGGTGGAGCGCGCTGACCTGCCGGTGCGCAGCATGAGCTTCATCAGCACGCTGCAACGCTGGATGAGTCAGCTCTCGGCCGAGGTGCTGATGGCCCACCCCCGGCTGCTCGTGCTCGGTTGCTGGGCGCTTGTCGCCACTTGCCGATGGAGAGATGCGCAGGCCTGGCTCGATCGGCTGCAGCAAGGTCAAGCAATGCTGGCCCCCGAGTTCGCCCTGCACGCACGCTACCTGCGCGCCAGTATCGCGCTTCAGCGCGATGACACCAGTGCCGCGTTGGCGCTGATCGCGCCTTCGGACTTCGATGCCTTGCAGGAACGGTTCCTGCGCCAGGCCCACCTAGCCATACTCAGCTTTGCGTATTGTGCGGAAGGCCGCTACGCCGACGCACGGAGCCTGCACCGCAACCTCGCACGCCTGTCGCGTGCAGAGTTGTTGGACGACATGGCGCTAGTGGCCGAGTCGACCTTGCTACTTAGCCATCTACTGGAGGGCTCCAACACGGAGGCGATCCGGATTGCCGGGCCGCTGGTTGTGCGCTCCGAGGACGCGCACGGCCGCCGCTCGGTGTCTGCCGTGAACTGCGCGGCTTTCGCCGCCGATGCGTACTACGAAGCTGATCGCCTCGCCGAGGCGCGCGACGTGCTCGCCCACCGCCTCGATCTGCTGCGCTTCTCGTCCCCGGAGCCGATGGTGCGCGCCCTCATCGCGCGTAACCGGCTGGCGGGCTTGCAACTGTCACCACTAGAAACGCTCCAGGGTCTGGCCGAAGACGAATCCCAATATCGCGACCAAGCGCTCGATCGCCCATTGGCGTATGTGCTGGCCGAGCAGGCGCGCCTACATCTGCGGCTTGGCCGCCAGGAGATCGCGCAGCAGATACAGGCCGAGCTCGATGCGCTGGCTGAACGCCATCGCGGCGCCGCGGGTTTCCTTGCCGAAATCGACGCCATTGCCGCGCTGGCGGCGGCGCGCCTCGCTCTAGCCGAAGGCCACGGGGACGCGGCATTGCCTGCGCTCGGGCGCCTGCGGCAGCACGGCGTCACGTTCGCCCGCCAAAAGAGCGTGGTGCTGGCCGACCTACTGTCAGGCTGCGCCTTCGATCAGATGGGGCGCGAGGCGGAATCGAGACACGGGCTGATGGTCGGCATTGAGGCCGCGCTGCGTCTGGGTCTGGTGCGCACCGTGTTGGACGAAGGCGAAGCCCTGCATGTTCTACTCAGGAAACTGGTGACGACGCTGGAGGCCGGCGACACCCGGGATTACCTCGCCGACCTGCTGCAGCGAGCCGACGCCGCGCGCACATCCCGACTACCCTTGCGAGAGGCTGCGGTGCAGGACCAAAACATGAAGCCGCGCGAGATCGAGATCCTGCAACTGCTCGGTCAATCGATGTCCAACAAGCGGATCGCGCTGACCCTGAATATCACGCTCGAAACCGTAAAGTGGAACCTGAAGAGCATCTTCGGCAAGCTTGGCGTCCCGAGCCGGTACGACGCGGTGATGGTGGCACGCAAGCGCGGACTGATCGACTGAGTCGTTTGCCGCAGGCTCCACTCGAAAAGAGGGGTGATCGCTTTTCTGGCGCACACCAGAATCTTCGTCGCAGTCCAGAGGTCGGACTGCTCCACACGAAAGATGTCGTATGGCAGAAGAAGAGCGCGCTGTGCCTGCCCCCGAAATGCTGCCGAGCGACGAAGAGCGGGAGATGTTGCGCGAAAGCCTGCGCCGTCTGCTTGAACGGCTCTGGCCCGCCGAGCGCGCCATAGCGCTGGCTGCCGACACGCAAGCGATTGCGTCGATCTGGCACGCACTGGCGGAACAGGGCGTGGCAAGCCTGGGCCGCGATCCGCTCGAAGGCGGTCTGCGCGAGATTACAGTGGCGCTGGAAGAACTAGGGCGTGCGGGCTGTCCCGCGCCGCTGGTCGGCGCCGTGCTTGTGAATATGGTGCTTTCGCCGCTGCGAAGCAGTTCGCAGGAAACGGATGATTTGCTGGACGCGCTCCATCGGGGCGACGCCACCATCGCCTTCGCACTAGGTAGCTTTGACGGCGATCCGTGCGCTGGCACGCTTCGGTGGAACAGTGATCGGTTGCAAGGGTGCGTGGACTTTGCCGAGGGCTGTGCGACAGCCACTCACGTGCTCGTGCTGGCCGACCAAGGTCCATTGCTGGTAGTTGTGCCGCGCGGTGCACCGGGTCTGGCCATCGAGGAAACGCCGGGTCTGGCGATCCCGCCCTTGGCTCGGCTGACCTTCGACTGCGTGGCCGCAGTCCCTTTGGCCATTTCGCAGCAACTGGCCGAGGATCTCCACCAGATCGCAGGGCTGGCCTTGCTGGCGCGCAGTCTAGGTGCTGCACAGCGCGGCTTCGACATGGCGGTCGAATATGCGAAGGAGCGCCGTCAGTTCGGCCAACCGATCGGCCGCTTCCAGGCACTTCAGCACAAGCTCGCGAACGCTCTGATGAGCCTGGAGGCTGCGAGGCTATTGCTGAACAACGCGGCCCGCAGCTACGACTTCGGCATGGACAACTGGCGTGTGCTCGGCGCGAGCGCGCGCGCTTTTGCCGGCCCTGCTCTGCGCCGGGTGGCGCTGGAGGTGCACCACACCTTCGGTGCCGTCGGCTACTCGGAAGAACATGAGGCACCTCGGCATTTCCGGCGAATTCATGCCGACCTGGCACGCCTGGGTGGGGTGCGCCGTGCCCGGGAGCAATTGGCCCAGGCGCTGCTCGACCAGGGGCAGGCACTTCCAGAACAGGATCTGGGGACTGCGGGCAATGCATTTCGCGTGGAAGTGCGCGACTGGCTGAAGGACAACTGGGTGCCCGAAAGCCGGGAAGACGAGATTGACCGACCGTACGAAGAATGGGGCTACGACACCAGGTTCACCGCATTGCTGGGCCGCAAAGGATGGAACAGTCTGAGTTGGCCCAGCGCCTACGGCGGCGAAGGCCGCACGCCCCGCGAGCAATTGGCTTTCATGGAAGAAATTCAGCGCGTCGGCGCGCCGATGGGTGGCCGTGGGGACATCCAGGCTCATGCCCTGATGTCGTTCGGCACGCCAGCGCAGAAGGCTGAGTTCCTTCCCAAGCTCGCTCGCGGGGAAATCACCTTCTGCCTAGGCTACAGCGAACCCGGCTCGGGCTCCGACCTCGCCTCGATGCAGACCACCGCCGAGCGCGACGGCGACGAATGGGTGATCAATGGACAGAAAATCTGGACCACGGCCGCAGAGAAAGCCGACTACATGTGGCTAGCGGCGCGCACCGATCGGACTGCGCAGCGGCCGCACGCCGGCATCAGCCTCTTCATCGTGCCAATGAAGACTCCGGGTCTCACGGTGCGCCCGTCGATGGCCATGTACGGGCACACTTTCTGCCAAGAATTCCTCGACAACGTGCGAGTATCTGCACATGCGCTTGTCGGTGAGGTCAACCAAGGTTGGACGATCCTCACCTCCGCATTGGCCACCGAGCGAATGATGATGGGCAGTTTCATCGCTAACGCGCGTGCCGAATTCGAATGCTTGGTCCGATGCGCGCGCGAGGTCGACGACAGCCTGCAATCAGGCCGTACCGATGGTGCCGTTCGTGATCGCATTGGAGCGCTCGCCGCCCAGGTCGAGGCCGGACGGCAGTTGTTCATGAACAGTATTGAAATGGCGGAGAAAGGCAAGGCCCCGATCCATGAAGCCGCCATGAGCAAGGCGTACACCGGCGAACTGATGGAGCAGTTGGGGCAAGTCTCGCTCGATATTCTGGGCGCTGCGGCGACGCTATCCAAGGGGGCGCATGGCGCGGTCGCCGCGGGCCGGTTCGAGCAACTGCTGCGTTTTTCGATCGTGACCGTGATCGGCGGTGGCACGGCGGAGATTCAGCGGAACTTGATCGCTCTGCATGGGTTGGGATTGCCGCGCTCCTGATCGGGGCTCGCTACTCTTGGGAAAAAAAAAGACCATTACGGATCTACCCGTCTTCCCCCCGAGCTGCACGCGGTTGAGAAAGCGACCACTTGATTGGGACCCCACCGAGGCAAGGTGTTTCTGAGAGAGAGAGAGAAAATTCGCCCTCATCTAGCTTTCATAAGAGAAGCGCACAGGCCGCCCACGGGCAAAGATGTGATCAATCCGAAACTTCATTCGGCGGCTCCCAAGAATGAGCGCTTACTAGCGGCCTATGCACTTTCCGTGAACTTCCGTTCCTGGTTGATAGTACCCGTCGAGCGAGGCCGAGGGATGCCGGCAGCCGCTGCATACCTGCCTCTCGCAGTGATGAACTATTGACCTGAGTGCAGCACGTTTTTACTGGTTGCTTTGCGCTCTCAACTTCCGATAACCGGGCGTTTATGTGCCTATCGTTATCGTCGGTTGGGCAATAGGCTCGTCGTTGGCGCGAAAGCGGTTTCTATCAGCGGTGCCCTGATGGGACAGGGCATGGTCCAACAGGCCGAAATACGGAGCGTCGCACGCGTTGGGCGGCTGCTTCAGACTGGTTGCTGCCGTTCGATGCGGCTGGCCAGAGGGGCACTATCGGCCAATAGCCGACTTTCATTACACCGTCCAGTTCGCTAGCACCTTCAAAGTCGGCGGGCAGCACATACCGGTCGAGGCCCGGGGTCGAGCTCGTCCCTCATGGAGGCAGCTCAAGCTTGAGACTGGCCTGCTTCGTTCAATTTCCAATGCGCGCGCGGCCCCCTGAAGGTGTAGCGTTCCCGGTAGCTACGCGGGCTGATGCCTGTCGCGCGCGCAAACATCCGGCAGAAGGCACTGGTGTCCGAATAGCCGCACTCATGAGCGATCTCCTCGACCGAACGCCAGGTGCCTTCGAGCCACATCTCG
The DNA here is from genome assembly GCF_059416405.1 of Variovorax sp. GW821-FHT09D04. Classification (NCBI taxonomy): domain Bacteria; kingdom Pseudomonadati; phylum Pseudomonadota; class Betaproteobacteria; order Burkholderiales; family Comamonadaceae; genus Variovorax; species Variovorax sp. GW821-FHT09D04. The sequence goes on along the minus strand of NZ_JBWKPA010000005.1, from coordinate 36,365 downwards.
GCGCGCTGCACGCGCAGCTCCTGCAGGTACTTCAGAGGCGTCTTGCCGAGATGCTGGCGGAATATCCGGGAAAGGGTCCGCTCACTGACCGAGGCCGCCGCTGCCACTTCTGCCAGCGTCAATGCGCGCCCCGCGTTGGCCTGGATCCAGGTCTGCGCGCGATAGAGCGGCGTGTCTCGTGACTGTCCTAGCACTTCCTTGCTTGTCATGCTGGCCGACAGCGCCTGGCGCTCGGCGTTGAGCAGAACCTTTTCTGCGCAGGCATGCGCCAGATCGGCCAGCCCGGCGTAGGTGGTCAGGTGAAGCACCAGCGCATGCGTCAATGAAGGGGCTGCCGCGCAAACCATTCCGTGCTGCACCACGATCGGCTCACGCGCCTCGATCCTCACGTTCGGAAACTGGACCTCGAAGCCCGACTGGTAGAGCCACTGGATGGGCGCGAGCAGGAGCCGCCCCGACTGCGCGAGGAGCCAAATGCTGGTGCCGCAAGCGCCGATGAGATGGCCCGCGTCGAGGCGCTCGCGAACCTTCTCGACCAAGCCCGCGTTGCGGGACACCAACCGTCGCAGCGCCGGCATTGAGCGCATCTCGAGCGGCGGGAGAAGCATCACGCGTGGTCCTGGCCGGGGCTTGCGAGCGTACAGGCGCTCCTCGTCGTCGATGCACGCCTGCGCATGCCATTTGTGCGTACGGCCCCGCGCATCGACCAGGCGCCACGCCACGACCGGCTCGCGGCTGCGGGGGGCGCGCGTGCGCGCAAGTGCATTGAGTTCTCGAAGGACGTCGATCACCACCCACAGCGCGCCGGGAGCGCCGCCTTCGGCGAGCACAAGATCGAAATGAACCATAAAAATCTGGTTGGCTGGATCAGCACAGCAAATGGCGAGATTGAACATTGTCGCAGCGGATGCCCGAACCTACCATTCGCCGCACTGTTCAAGCCCAGGAGCCGTTCGCCGTGAATTCGTCCCAGATCAAGAAGTCGCGTGTCGCGTTCTTTTGCGACGCTGTCCTGGCCGGACATGCAGCCACAGCAGGATGTGTCTCCAAGCCAGCGAAGCTGCTCGTTCCGTATCCGGCGGGTGGTCTGTTGGAAGGCGCAGAAATCGGATCGCGCCCATCCGTTGGCCTGTACAAGATGCGGGCCATGGTCCCGATCCGAAATCACTCCGATGCCGCGCCCATCGCCGGAACCGGCAAAAGCTCCCTGGTCTGCGGCAATCACCCCGGTTTGCTGCTTCATCGAGCAGGTCTTCGCCGAAATGATTGATGAAGAGCATTTTCACGATCCATCCGACTACAGATACCAATCAAGGACTACGAGCATGGCACTCCCCCACACGAAGCGATTTCCCACGGCATTGGCAGCGCTCGTTCTGCTTGCTGCCGCAACAGCAGGCTCGGTCCATGCGGAGGGCGCACCATATCCTGCAAAACCTGTCCGCGTCGTGGTGCATTCTGGAGCGGGAGGGCCACCAGACCTCCTCATTCGTGTCGTGGTCCCCGAAATGGCACGTCGACTCGGACAGCCACTTTTCGTGGATAACAAACCTGGCGCAGCTGGAGCGATCGGCATCGGCGAGGTTGCACGTGCAGCACCCGACGGATACACCATTGGATTCGCCAACGCCACTACGCTGGCGATCAATCAGTCCCTTTACTCCAAGCTGCCCTACGACGCAGAGCGACAGCTAGCTCCGATTGGACTCATTGGCTTCGTGTCCAACGCTCTTGTCGTGAGATCCCGTAGCTCATTTCGCTCCATTGACGACCTGCTTAACTATGCAAAAAAGAACCCAGGCAAGCTGTCGATGGGGTCATCGGGCAATGGAGGAACGGGGCATCTGAGCGGAGAGCTCTTCAAGGCGAAGGCTGGGATCAGTATGTTGCATGTGCCCTACCGAGGAAGCGCAGCGGCGGTTCAGGACTTGGTGGGTGGAATGGTCGACCTGATGTTCGAGAACATTTCGATGGTTCTTCCCCAGATCCAATCAGGCCAGCTGCGTGCACTCGCGGTCACTTCCAAAGAAAGATCGCCACTGCTGCCAGCGGTCCCAACAGTGATGGAGGCTGGTCTGCCTAGCTATGAGATGGTTGCATGGGGTGGTCTGGTCGCACCGGCGGGCACTTCGCCAGACATCATCGCGACGCTCAATAGGGCACTCAATCAATCACTCGACGATCCAGTGGTGAAAAAGCGTCTTTCGGAACTGGGAACCGAGACGTCGACGGGCGAGCCCGAACGCCTATTTACTCTGGCGCGAAAAGAGCGGCCGATTTGGGCCGAGATCGTGAAATTTTCCAACGCAAAAATGGACTGATATGACGTTCGACTACATTTTCAAGGACGCGACCGTCATTGACGGCACAGGCGCACCGCGATACCGTGCGGATGTCGGTGTCGTCGCAGAGTTGATCGCGGAAATCGGAGACCTGAGCAAGGCAAGCGCCAAACAGGTCATCGATGCAAGTGGACAGGTTATCGCGCCAGGCTTCATTGACACCCATGCGCATGACGATGCCGCAATCTTCGATCGCTCGGAAATCTATCCGAAACTAGCGCAGGGCGTTACCACCATCATCAACGGCAACTGCGGTTGTTCTCTGGCCCCAATGGCATTGAGACCTGGTGAACGCCCTCCAACGCCTCTTGATCAGCTCAGTCGTGACGGCGTTCACTTCAGGACCTTTGCCGAGTATCTCGATGCGGTGAGCTTGTCGCGACCTGCCATCAACGGCGCGTTCCTGGTTGGGCACTCCACCTTGCGATTTCGGCACATGGCTGATCTGCAAAGGCCGGCGAACGAATCAGAAATCTCTGCCATGCAATTGGACTTGCATGAAGCCCTGGACGCCGGCGCACTGGGAATGTCCACCGGCGTTTTCTATGGACCGGCGCAAGCCACAACCACAGATGAACTCATCGCTGTGGGCCGCCCCCTTTCCGACAGGGGCGGACTGATTGCGATGCATGTTCGAAATGAGGCGGACCAGATCGAACCCGCTTTGCATGAAGCCTTTGCTGTCAGCAGCACGCTCCACGTTCCGTTGGTCGTCTCGCACCACAAACTGTTTGGAAAGGAAAATCACGGTCGATCGACGCATACGCTTGCCATGCTCAAAAAGCAGGCGCGCCTGTCGCCCGTTTGCTTCGACTGCTATCCCTATACGGCTTCATCGTCTACCTTGCTTCCTTCTCGCATCAAGGATTCGTCGCGCATTCAGATTACCTGGTCGAAGACTCACCCTGAGCACGCTGGCCGAGACCTCAAGGACATCGCTGAGGAAATGGGAGTCGATCAAGAGGAGGCGATGCGCCGCCTGGAACCCGGAGGTGCGGTCTACTTTGCACTGTCGGAAGATGACGTGCAGCGAATCCTTGCTTCGCCGAACGCGATGATCGGCTCCGATGGGGTGCCTTTTCAAGAGGTTCCGCATCCACGCATGTGGGGCACGTTTCCGCGGGTCTTGGGCCACTATTCACGAGACTTGCGCTTGTTTCCGCTGGAGGCGGCACTTCACAAGATGACCGGGTTGCCAGCGGAACGATTCGGGCTCGTCGGCCGAGGAAGGGTGGCAACGGGCTTCGCTGCGGACCTGACCGTTTTCGACGCGGAGCAGATTGCCGACATGGCCACGTTCGACACGCCCAAACAAGCCCCCAAGGGAATTTCCCATGTCATGGTCAACGGACGCATGGCCGTAGTGGGTGGCGAGGTCGTGGACTGGCATGCAGGCCAGGTGTTGCGTCGTGGCCAGTGAGCTTCGGATGCCATCTCGGTACAAAGTCAAGGCATCAATGAAACAACAGACTTCATTCTTCATCGACAACGTGATCGCGGATGCGGACAGGCCGTGGAATATCCCGCCGGCAGTACCAGGGATGCCGATTGCAGAAGTCGACACCCCGGCGTTGATTCTTGATCTTGATGCGCTCGAGTTCAACATGAACAAGGTTCATGAACGGCTGCACGCGGCGGGTCTTCGCGTCCGCCCGCATGGGAAGGCCCACAAGAGTGCCGATATCGCGAGATTGCAGATCGCGTCCGGCGCGATTGGAATCTGCTGCCAAAAGATCAGCGAAGCTGAGGCATTTGTGGCAGGCGGAGTCGCAGACGTATTGGTGACCAATCAGATTGTGGGGGCCATCAAAACCAGGCGCGCCGCACAACTGGCGAGGCGATGTGCGCTGTCTGTCTGTGTGGATCATCAAGTCCAGATCGATCAGTTGGCAGAAGCGACTCGGGACGCCGCATCAAGAATTGGCGTTCTGGTGGAGGTTGATATCGGGCACGGTCGATGCGGCGTTTCGTCGGTCAATGCAGTCGTCGAGCTGGCGAAGCTCATCACACGGCACTCTCCGCAGCTCTCATTTGCCGGTCTTCATGCTTTCAGGGGCTCAGCTCAACATTTGCGGACATATGAGGAGCGTGAGGCCGCGGTGGATCAGGCCGTGGCAATGCTGCGAGACGTTGTCGAAGCCTTGAGCCGGGAGGGCCTGGAATGCCCGACCATCACCGGCGGTGGAACCGGGACGTACGCCTTGGAAGCAGCTTCGGGTCTCTACACGGAAGTCCAACCGGGGTCCTATGTGCTCATGGATGCTGACTACGCTGAGAATATCCAAGGAGAAAACGATGACGTCCTGCGCCACGCACTCTTCGTGATGTGCTCCGTCATTAGTGCGCAGAGCCACCACGCGGTACTGGATGGTGGGTTGAAGGCATTTGCCATGGATCGTGGCGTACCCAAGATGGTCGACTGCGATTCGACTGTGCGATCAGTCTCTGATGAGCATGCTGTGATTGAACCTGGGGAGTCGCGGCAGCTGCCACGAATCGGGGAGAAGGTTCGTCTGATTCCAGGCCATTGCGATCCAACAGTCAATCTCCACGACTGGATCGTTGCTTTCCGCGGTTCCCATGTCAGCCACGTGTGGCCTGTCACGGCGAGAGGCGCAATGTTCTAGGGCGACGCTGAGTTTGCTGTCGCCGAGTGTCCCGCATGGCCCGCTGACGCGAGCACGCACGCTCTGGTCGCCGTGTGGACGTCGGCGCCAGCCAGGCTTCACCACCCGCACGCGACTCTTCCTTTAACTGACTCGGATGAGGAACACCGGCGCTTGTTGGGGACGCAGGCGGCTGTGCAGCGGCTGCTGACGTAGCGTCTTCTCGAAAGCAGACCTCAAGATGCCGGCCATCTACCTGTTTTCGGGTATTGCCCCTCGGTAGCGAGTTGCATAGGATCGCCGCCTTACAAAATGTAACCAGGGTGATCATGGGGAGCATTACTGCAAGGGCGCGATTGCTCCGCGCTCAATCCGTTTGGCTTTGGCTAATGGCCCTGTGGCTGGGCTGCCTCGTGGCCTTGTCCGGCTGCGGCGGCGGCTCGGGCGGCGCGAGCTTCGTCGGCTTCGGGCTCAACCTCACGCAGCCGCCCGCGGGCTTGAGCTATGCCATGACCTCCGCGGTCTACGAGGTCGGGCAGGCCATCGTGCCGAATCGGCCCACCGCCAGCGGCGGCGCCGTCGAGCGCTATGCCGTGGCGCCGCCGTTGCCGGCGGGCCTGGCGCTCGACGCGGGCACGGGCGTCATCAGCGGAGCGCCCACCGCCGTTGCCGCATCCGCCGTGTACGTGGTGACCGCCGAGAACGCGGGCGGCAGCGCGACGGCCCGCGTGCAGATCGAGGTGCGCAGCACGCCTGCCGCGCCGTCCGGGCTGACCTACCGTGAAAGCGCCGCGATCTACACCGTGGGCCAGGCCATCGCGGCCAACGCGCCCGCCAGCAGCGGCGGTCCGATCACCGGCTACAGCATCGCGCCGGCCTTGCCCGCGGGGCTGCTGCTCGACCCGCAGACCGGCGTGATCAGCGGAACACCCACCGCCGCCGCGGCGGACGCGGCCTACACCGTCACCGGCACCAACGCGGCCGGATCGGCCGAGGTCACGTTGCAGCTGGCAGTCCAGGCGCCGCTGGCGGCGCCTGCCAGCGTGGCGTATGCCACGCCGCGCGCGCTCTACGCCACGGCGCAAGTCATCGTTCCCAACACAGCGCTGGTGATCGGCGGCACGCCCTCGGCGTTCTCGGTGATGCCGGCGCTGCCCGGCGGCCTGAGCCTCAACGCGCTGACCGGTGCGATCACCGGCACGCCGGCGGCCATCCAACCGCTGACGACATACACGGTCACGGCCAGCAACAGCGCGGGCTCGGCGCAGGCGCAGGTGCGGATTGCGGTCACCGGAAGTGGCAGCTGGGTTTCGCAAGCGGTTCTGCCGACCGGACGTCACTACGCGCCGGTCGTGCGCCTGCAAAGCGGCAAAGCGCTGGTCATCGGCGGGTTCACGGCCTCCGGCGTGACCGCGTCGGTCCTCGTCTACGACCCGGCGGGCAACAGCTGGACCGCGGCCGCGCCCATGTTGACGCCTCGCTCCGACGGATCGGCGACCGTGCTGCCCGACGGACGCGTGCTGGTCGCCGGCGGCGACGGTGCGGGCATCTCCCCCGTTGCGGCCGCCGAAATCTACGACCCGGTCGCCGATACCTGGCAGCTCGCCGCGAGCATGGCCGAGGCGCGCACGCGGGCCACAAGCACACTGCTGCCCAATGGCAAGGTCCTTGTCATCGGTGGCTACAGCCGGATTCCCAGTTTGACCTTTTCGCAGACGGCCGAGCTGTATGACCCGGCTTTCAACACCTGGACCTCCATGGCCACGCCGTTGTCGTCCCCACGCGCTCAGCATGCCGCGCAGCTGCTGCCGGGCGGCAATGAAGTGCTGGTGATCGGCGGCGTCAACCGAAACGGGTTCGTGACCTCCGCCGAACGGTTCCCTGTCAACGACAACGGTGCCACCACGCCTGTTGCTGGCACCGTGCCCGCCGCCAACGTATACACCTCCGTGCTGCTGGCGGACGGCGACGTGCTTGCGATGGGCGATGGCAGCAGCACCGCGATGCGCTTCGACGTCGCCACGTCGGGCTGGACGGCGAGCGTTTTTTCCAGCACGCGCTCCCTTCCGACGATGACGACGCTGGCCGATGGCCGCGTGTTGCTCGCGGGCGGTACTGGCAGTGGCGGCGTTCGCCTGGCCACCGCAGAAATCTACAACCCCGACTTCGACGTCTGGACGTCGGCGAGTTCGATGTCCACCGGGCGCAGTGCCGCCTCCGCGGTCTTGCTCAGCGATGGCTCCGTCCTGGTTGTCGGCGGGTTCTCCAACCCTGCCGGCGAAGTCGACGCGGTGGAGCGCTTCCTGCCCTAGGCCTTGCCGTGTCACAAGCGAACGGCCGCTCTCCTGGCCTGCGAACGTCGGTTATCTGGCGATTTTGGGGAAGTGGTCGACCGTCCGGTTCTGGCCGATAGTGCCCATTCGCGCGGGGCCGAGGGATGTCGGCAATCGCTGCATTGCCGACATTGCGGAACTACGAAACGGATCTGAGCGATCTTGCTTTGATACCCTGTAAGTTGTACCTGCCCGAAGCTTCTCGTGATGCCCGACCTCCCTTTCAGCCCCGCCGCCGACCGCAACAAGCAACCCATCCTCGATGCCCTGACCCGCATCCTCGATGAGCGCGGCACCGCCTTGGAAATCGCCTCCGGCACCGGCCAACACGCCGCCTGGTTCGCCACTGCCATGCCTTCATGGACCTGGCAGCCCACCGACGCAGACGCCCGCTCGCTCCCCGCGATCGCCAGTCGCGTCGAGCAAGCCGCGCTGCCCAATCTGCGCCCGCCGCTGCTGCTCGACGTGATGGCGCCGCAGTGGCCGTCGCAAGGTCCCGCGTTCGCTCAAGAAGGCAAAGAAGAGGAAAAGTTCGACGCCATCTACTGCGCCAACATGCTGCACATCGCACCCTGGCCCACTTGCGCCGCGCTCATGGCCGGCGCCGCGCGGCATCTGCGTGCCGGCACCGGCGTGCTGATCACCTACGGGCCTTACTTCGAAGACGAAGCGCAGCACGGCCCCACGGCGCCGAGCAATCTGGCATTCGACGAAGACCTGCGCGCGCGCAATCCCGCGTGGGGCATTCGCCGGCTCGACGACGTGGTGGCAGAAGCGCGCCGTGTCGGCCTCGCATTGCGCGAGCGGCACGCGATGCCTGCGAACAACCTGCTGCTGGTCTTCGGCTTCAGTTGATGACGAGGACGGGCGAGGGCGTTGTCGCCCGCCAAGGGGCTCTGCATTGCGATCCGGCCCACTCGCGCTAGAGTCGGGCCACGTCCACAAGACCGGCCTGCGCCCATGCTCGACACACCATTGCCGACGCCTCCTCATTCCCCCGCATCGCTGTCGCTGCTGCAGCAGCGGCTCCTGTTCCGACTGATTCCCGCCGTCACCGCCTGCCTCCTGGCCATCGGCTGCGCGAGCCCGCCGCCGACACGCACGCCCGGCGGGTCGGTGCCCAGCAGCAACATCCCGCCGTTGACGTCGGAGCAGTCGAACAGCATCACGATCCATGCGCTGGGGCTGGTCGGCACGCCGTACCGCTATGGCGGCAACTCGCCCGAGGGCGGCTTCGATTGCAGCGGGCTCATCGGCTACGTGTACCGCCACAGCGTGGGGCAGGTGCCGCCGCGCACGGTGTCGCGCATGGCGGGCTTCGGCCGGCCGGTGCCGATGTCGGAGCTTCGCTCGGGCGACCTGGTGTTGTTCGGCTCGGCGTCGCCCACGCATGCGGGCATCTATGTGGGCGACGGGCGTTTCGTGCACGCGCCGTCCACGGGCGGCGAGGTGCGGCTCGACCGGCTCGATGGCGTGTACTGGTCGCGCCAGCCGACGCAGGCACGCCGGCCCGGCTGATCCGGCGAACCCGATTCGCGCGTTACGCGCGCGGCGACCGCACGTGTTCCGGCCGTACACCGATGCCCACGGCGCGCGCGGGCAGGGTGCGCAGCCACGGCCAGCGCCCCAGCAGGCGCAGGGGCCAGGGCATGGGGCGGGGTGCGGTCGATGCAGCCGCCCTGCGGCTGAGCACGGGCATCAGCACGCGGTCCTGCACGAGGCGCTGCGCGGCCTGCGTGACGCGCACGGGCCATTCGCGGCGGCGCTGCAGCTGGGGCAGCAGGTTGTCGATTTCCTTGTCGGTGGCGCTGCCGGCCAGCGACGCGGCCAGCAGGTTGGCGGCGGCCACGGCGTCCTGCACGGCGAGGTTGATGCCGACGCCGCCCACGGGCGACATGGCGTGCGCGGCGTCGCCGATGCACAGCAGGCCGGGGCACGACCATGATTCGAGCCGGTCGACGGTCACTTCGAGCAGTTTCACGGCCTCCCAGTCGGGCAAGGCCTCGGGCAGGCGCGTGGCGAAGAAGGGCGCGATGCGCGCGATCTCGGCATGGAAGGCGGCAATGCCGCGCGACTGCAGTTCGGCGCTGCCGCCCTTGCGGATGACGAAAGCGCATTGCCAGTAGTCGCCGCGGTTGAGCGTCACCAGGAGGTGGCCCGCGGCGATGTGGCCGCCGGTGGCTTCGGGGTCTCCGGGGAGCTTGGGAATGCGCATCCACAGCACGTCGATGGGCGCGCCGTAGCTGATGTGCGGCAGCGCCGCCGCATCGCGCAAGGTGGAGTGGCGGCCGTCGGCGGCCACGATGAGGGAGGCGTGCAACTCGATGTCCTTCGGGCCGCCGCTGTCGGGGCTGCGGGCGCCGACGCGCACTTTCACGCCGTTGACGCGGCCCTTGTCCTGCAGCAGGCCGACGGCCTCGGCGTCGGTCCACAGCTCGAAGCCGGGGTAGCGCCGCGCCTCGTCGCACATGAAGTCCAGGAACTCCCACTGCGGCATGAGCACCAGGAAACGGGCGTGCGTGGGCAGCCGCCTGAAGTCGGCAATGGTCACGCCGCGGCCCTCGTAGGTGCCGCGCAGCTCTTCGATGCGGTTGTGCGGGCGCTGCAGGAAGGCGTCGAGCAGGCCGAGTTCGTGCAGCACTTCGAGGGTGGAAGGGTGCACGGTGTCGCCCCGGAAGTCGCGCAGGAAGTCGAGGTGTTTCTCGAGCACGACGACGGGCACGCCCGCGCGCGCAAGCAGCAGGCCCAGCACCATGCCGGCCGGGCCGCCGCCGGCGATGCAGCAGCGGGGCGACGTGGTGGGAGCGGGCGCAGAGGTGGTGTGGGTGTCCATGGCTCCGATCGATCCGGTCGCGCCATGGGTGGCGTGGCCTGTGGGGTGCGCGGTGCGTGCACCCTGGGTGCATGCACTGCGCGGCCGGACCGCCGGGGCCCGGACCTCAGGGCAGCGTGAAGCTCACGCGTTGGGCGATGAGCACGCCGTCGACCACGCGGTCGCCGACGACGGTCACGCGCTTGCCGTTGCCCAGGTCGGTGGCGGTGCCGTTTTCGAAGATGGTACCGGAGCCGCTGGCATCCACGCGCTGGCCGCGCACGGTGAAGTCGGCGGCCGACACGTAGCCGCCGATGGCGCCGATGACGGTGAACGACACCGGACCGCCGGTGCCGGGCACGTGGCGGATGCGCAGTTTCTTGACCACGAGCACCTGGCCCGAGAGGAAACCGTCGACCTCGACCTTCACGCCGTTGCCGATGGAGCCGCTGGGCCCGCCGGTGATCTGTGCGTTGCGCGCGTCGATCTTGTTGCCGAGCACGCGGAAGTCGCCCAGCGCGGCGAAGTCGGTGACCACGCCCGCCAGCTGCAGCGCGATGCCGTCGGCCGAGGGAATGGCGTACCAGCCCTGCACCTGGGTGGCGGTGAAGCGGCCGGCGGCCGGTGCCGCCGTGCCGCGCACGCGCACGAGGGCGCCGTTGGCCAGGCTCGCGGCGTCGATGCCGGGGCCGAAGGCCGCGCCGCCGAAGTCGATGGTCAGCAGGCCGAGCGTGAACTGCTGGCCGCCGAGGTCGAGGTTCTGCACGGTGCCGGTCACCAGCGGGGCGGTGGTGGTGGGCGCCAGCTGCACGCGCGTGGCGCGCAGGATGCCCGGCGCGGCGGGCAGGCCCCAGACCTGCACCACGGCGGTGTCCACGAGGTCGGCGGCGCCCTTGGCGTCGCCCCAGACGGTGGCGTTGTCGGTGGTCACGCGGGCGCCCATCACGGTGAAGCTGCCGTCCTTCAGGTCGATGGCCGACACGGCGCCGCGCAGCTCGGCGGCCGAGACGACGGTGGCGGCGATGCCGCTGGTGAAGTTGGCGTCGACCTTGCCGGCGATGCGCGCGCTCATGCCGATCTGCAGCTCGGTGGTGTCCTCGAGGCTGAAGGTGGCGCTGTCGGTGTTGTAGCGCAGGCCGTTGAGGATCACGCTGCCCAGGCCGTCGGCCGCGCCGATGCCGGCGGCGTCGGCAGTCACGCCCGTGCCGCCGGAGCCCACGCCCGAGCCGTCGCCATTGGTGTTGCCGGCGGTGCTGTCGCCGCCGCCACCGGTGCTTCCGGTGCTGCCGTTGCCCGTGCCGCTGCCGGAGCCGGCGTCACCCGAGCCGCCGTCGCCGCCCCCACCGCCGTTACCGGTGGCCGTGGTGCCGGCGGTGCCGAAGCCCGGCGTGCCGCCACCTCCACCGCCACCGCCGCCTCCCCCGCAGGACAGAAGCAGGGCCATGGCGCCGGCCATCAGCAGGCCGCGCACGAGTCGCAAGGAGAGGGGAGGCGTGTTCATCGGGGGGACTCGTTGTGCTGGGGCGCTCCGGGGGCGGGCGCGCCTTCTTCGTCTTCGTAATACGTGTAGATGCCGACGCGGATGCGCGCCTTCGCGGAGGCCTTGGCCTCGGGGGGCACGCGGTCGACGGCTTCGGTCATCTCGCGGGCCAGTTCGTGGTGCAGGCCGGCCCAGCGTTCGCGCACGAGGCGTTCGATGGCCGTGCAGTCGGCCAGCGTGAGCCCGCGCGCGTACACGGCGCGCTCGAGCATGCGGGGCGTCTCGCCCAGGGTGTTGGAGACGGCGGCCAGCAGGTGGTCGCGGCCGTTGTCGCCCAGGAAGGCGAGCATCGACTGCAGGTCTTCGACCGGCACGAAGCCGTCGGCCGTGAGTTCGGCGGTGCCGTCGCTCTCGGCCACCATCTGCAGGCGCACCAGCTCGTCGAGGATGGTGCGGTGGTGCACGTTGCCCCGGCTGGCCAGGCGGGCCACGCGCTCGAACGACGGCCCGTCACCCTCGGTGACGACGGGCAGGCGGCGCAGGGAGTCGTCGTCGGTGGTCATCTGTAACCACAACGTAAAAGTCTTGGCAGCCGCTGACAGCTCGGTGTGGGGCAGCGGGTCGACGGTGGCGCGGACCTTGGCGGTGACGACCTTGCGGTTCAGCCCGGTGGTGACCGAAATCTGGCTGAGGTTGGGCTTGGTCACGCCCTGGGCGCGCCAGGTGCGCTGGGCTTCCTCGATGAGCAGGTCGCGCAGCAGGGCTTCGAGGTGCGGGTGCTTGACGCCCATGCCCAGCGCCAGCCGGACCACGGGCCTGAGGATGCGAGCGCAGGCGGCAAGGGCCCAGTCCAGCCGGTGTTCCATGAATGCGGGAGCGTTGTTCCTGGTGAAGGTCGTCAAGGCAAGAGAGGCGGGACCGGCGCCCGGGCTTGCCACAGGGCCCTATTGTCGTTCGTCCGGCGGACCCCCTCGGCCGGCCGGGTCAGGTCGCGGCGCAGGTGCCGCCGCTGGACCGGGTGACGGTGGTGCGCCCGGTGGCGCTGATGCTCACGGCGCGCGACTGGTCGGCGCTCGGGGTGGCGCGGCAGATGGTGATGCGGCTCTGGCCGGCGCCCAGGCCGGTGGCCTGGAACACGACGGCGCTGGCGCCGCCGGCCTCGCGCAGCCGGTAGCCGCTGGCGGCCGCGGGCTCGACTCGCAGCACCTGCGTGTCGCTGCGCACGATCCAGCCGGCTTCCCACTGCCCGTTGGTGCTGCAGCTGGTGCCGTTGGCCGAGGCGCACAGGGTGACGGGCGCGTTGCGCTTGATGGCCTCGCTGCGCGCCAGCTGGCTGCCGGCGACCAGCGCGGTGCTGTAGCTGCTCAGGCGGGTGGACAGCCGGATGCCGTCGAACGAGGGCACGGCAATGGCGATCAGCACCACCAGCACGGCCAGCGTGACCATCAGCTCGATGAGCGTGAAGCCGCGCGGCCGGGTGCGGGCCTGCCTGGGGTGGTGGTTGCGCATGCGCGGGTGCACGGCTTTACTTCTGGATGAACCAGTAGACCCGGCCCTTGGGCTGCTTGAAGGCGGCCTTGGGGGCGGTGCCCTTGGGGCTGAGGAAGGAATTGGGACTGGCGCCGATCACGACGTCGCGAATGCTGCCGTTGTCGAGCTCGACCCGGCCCACGACTGGCGTGGGCGCGAGGCCGCCGCCCACCACGTTCTGGAAGCGTCCGAGGGTGCTCTGGGCTGCGGCGTTGACGTAGGAGACGTTGTAGACCCGTGCGGTGCCCAGGTCGGCCTTGCACGTCAGCGTGTTGGGGACGGTGGGCGTGTGGGTGTTGAAGGTGGTGACGCCGTAGGCGGTCACCGAGCCGGTCACGACCTGCTCTCCGGCAGCGAGGGCGAGGTACCAGCCCTTCTTGGTCGCAAGGTCCGCGGACGTCGGGTCGTCGGTCGTGGTGATGGCCTGCAGCGAGGCATGGCACAGCAGCTCGTTGCTGGTGCCGGTGCCGCAGCGGGTGAGGACGGCCTCGCTGCTCAGCCAGTTGTCGTCGGTGGGCTTGTCCACCAGCATGTAGAAGCGATTGGCCACGCTGAGGGCCGAGGTGTAGCGGCGCAGCGGCTTCTCGCGGTCGCCCGAACCCAGCAGCACGACGTAGGAGCCGGTGTCCTCCAGCACGTCGGGGCCGAACATGAACTTGCGGTTGGGCGTGCAGGTGGTCACGGTGTCGCAGCCGAGCGAGGCGATCTTCTTGAATTCCCAGGCGGACGGTGCTGCGGTGCCGATCTTGATGCGGTAGACGTTGCCGCCCAGGTCGGCGGCGTAGGCGATCTTGGCGACACCGAGCGCGTCGGTGACCACCGTCACTTCGCCGACCACCGGGCGTTCCGTGGTGAACACCTTGCGTTGCGCGCCGGTATCGGCGTCGAGCACATAGATCCGGTTGCCCTTCACGCCGCTGCCGCAGGCCTGGGTGGCGCTGTTGGTGTCGGCGTCCTCACACTTGTCGTAGCCGCCGCCGAAGATCAGCAGCGGCGAGTTGCCCGATGCGTAACCGCTGGCCTTCAGCACCTTCGGTGCCGACCAGGTCTGGCCGATGCCTTCGAAGTCGCTGTCGCAGTCGGTGTCATTGGACTGGTTGGGGCAGCCGCGGCGCCATTTGAGAGAAGGCGCCGCTGGGTCGGACACGTCGAAGGCGTACATCTGCCGGCCACCGCGGCGCATGCTGGCAAACAGCCAGGCCGTGTTGCCCTGGCGGTAGGCGGACACCGCGCCGTCCATGCCGTAGGCCTTGGGGGCCACAGTGGTGCCGGTGGGCACGGGCATGCCGGGGAAATCGATGCGGACGTTGTTGTCGTACAGCCGCTTCAAGCTGCCATAGAACTCGGGCGGAACAAAAGACCACAGCTCGGCGCCTGCGGCAGCCGTGCCGATGGCTCTGCTGCGGTTGCCGTTGATGGCTCGCAGCGCGCCGTCGTTGCCGCCGTAGAACACCACCACCTGGGGCGCCGTGGCGGTTCCGTAGTCGATGGCGACCGGCCGTGAATGAACCACGTCGCCGTGCACGGAGGGACGCATGCCGCCGGTGGTGACCAGCGTGCCATCGGCCCGGGCCCTGTCATCGCCCTTGTTGTCGAGGCCACGCACCCAATCGATCAGCTTGTCGCGGTCGGCATCCACGGCGACGCCCAGGTCACCCTTGGTGATGGCGCTGTTGCCGGTGGAGAAGTTCGTGAGTGTGCTGCAGCCGGTTGCGGCGCAGGTTTTCATGTTGCGGCTGGCCACGGTCAGGCTGCGCAGCATGTAGCCCTGCGCACCTTTTTCCACCACATCGCCGTCGGGGCTGTCGGACAGCTTGTTCTGACCCAGGCAGCCGCCCGAGGGACGGTCCGCGGGCAGGAGGAAATCCCAGTAACTGCCCCCGCTCCCCTTCGCGGGTGTCCAGAAGCTCTGGGCGCAGGGGTCCACGAAACCGGTGTTGTTGTTGATCGCGTTGCCGTCGACGGCATCCTGCAGGAGAAGTTGGCCGCCGCTGTCCAGTCCCAGCTTGTATTGCTTGAGGTTGCCGTACCAGCGCGGGCGCGCGCTGCGATCGGGGCGGAACATGCCGACGAACACCTGGTTCAGGTAGGTGCCCTGCGTGTTCACGCTCACGGGCAGGCTCACCGAGGAAAAGACGCTGTTGACCGCCTGGATCTTGCTGAAGATCTTGGCGAGCGCATCGATGAGCGCAGTATTGAGATTGGTGCTGCCGGACAGGTCGAAGTACTCACCGTCGGACCTGTCGGCCATGCTCCGGAGCAACGCCGTCCAGCCTGGGCCTTGGCCGCCGGTCGCGCGGACGGCCTCGATGGTGTAGACCTTCACGCGCATGCTGTCCCTCAGGAAGCGTGCCCATTCGTCGGCGGGGTTGTCTTGCGAGCCGCTGACGCCCAGCACGATGGGGGTCGTGTCGCCACCGGCCGCGCGCAGGGCCTCGGTCGAGATCTGGATGTCGTTGGTGTTGTCCTGCGCCGCGCCGTTGCTGATGTAGATGATGAAGGTGCCGGTGCAGTTCTCGGTACTCGGCGGGATGTAGCGGGCGCCGTTGAACGAACTGAGCGCGTTGCCCGCCAGCGCATAGATCTGGTTGGACGCGGCGGTCCCGCGTGTATTGCCCAGATAGTCGGTCTTGAGCTTGTTGTTCCCGGCGATCGGCGCGCCGCCGGACAGGTAGCGGTAGACCTCCGCCATCGTCTTGCCGGCCTTGCCGCCGTTGGACTTGTCGGCGGTCTTGTCCAGGCTGGCGAGCATGCTGGTGTACGTGATCTTGGTGTCGCCGTCCAGCGTGCGCACGGCGGCGCGCACGTAGCCACCGTCCGAGTTGGAGTTGCCGCCACCGGTCTCCGTGAACATCATCAGGCCGATCTTGAACTGGTTGGGGTCAAGGCTCCTGAAGGCCGTCTTGAGCGCGTCGAGTTCGGCTTCGAAAGGCTGGTTCCAGTTGGCCGTGTTGTCCAGCACGAACAGCACGTTGGGCATCTGCCCGGCCGCCTGGTTGTATTCCACGAAGAGATCGATGTCCTCCGCCTGCGCAGCCTGCATCGGCAACGCGAGCATCGCGGCGGCCCACAGCGTGGTGAGTAGTTTCCTTGTCATGGCGGGGACCCGTTCATCGTCGTGGTTCAAGAGGCGGCCGGCGCGGGTTCGGCTGGCGCGACCGGCGGCGGCGCGCACAGCGCTTCGAACTGCGCCTTGTTGAGCAGCGCCCGCACGCCCTGGCGCACGGAGGTGGTGGTGCCAGTGGCGCCGGGGGTGGCGTCGGTCACGGTGGTGCTGATGTCCCACACGGCGTTGTACTGGTCGGGCAGGGCCGCGAGCCCCGAGCCGCTGCTGGACGCGCCGCCCGTGATGCCGCCCGGGCCCGTGCTGCCGCCGCCGCTGCTGTCGACGGCCTTGGTGGCGCGCACGCACACGGGTGGGGCGACGGTGACCGTGTAGTCGTTCACGCCGTCGTTGTTGATGTCGACCATGCTCACGGTGCCCTGCGGCGGCGCGAGCGACGGGGTGCCGTCGCTGCCGGGCACCAGCAGGCTGGCCGCGACCTCCTCGATCGCGCGGTTGGCGGCGGCCACGGCTTCGTTGCGGGTCTGCAGGTTGCCCACGGCCTTGAGGTTGGCGCCGCTGAGGTTGAAGGCGGCGGTGACCACGAGCGTGATCAGCAGCAGCATGATCATCCCGATGATCAGCGCGGCGCCGCGCTGGGTCTGGGTGGAGCGGCCGGCGTGCGCGCGTGGCTTCATGGCGTTTCCCTCCGGCCGGTGACGTTGGTCAGGCGCACGGTGGTCGCGAACGCGTGCCGCTTGTAGTGGTCGTTGAACGGCGCGAGCGTGGCGGCGCCCATCTGGTACCTGCGCGTGTCGGTGTGGCCCGGCGAGATGGTGGTGGCGCGTGCGAGCACATACAGCTTCACGGCCACCGCGTTGACCAGCTGGTCGGCGGTGCAGGTCGCACCGCAGTGCACGAAGGCGCCGTCGGGGCTGCCGTCGCCGCGGTTGGACGGGGTGGACTTGTTCGCCGGATCGGCCCACGCGATGGCCTGGGCGTAGTTGACGGCGGCGCCGGTCTTGCTCAGCGTGTCCAGGCCGAGCTCGACGCGAAAGCCCTCGACGCCTTCGATCAGCGCCGTGGGCGGTTGCTGCGCGAGCGTGCCGCCCACCAGGTCGAAGCGCGAGCGTGCCAGCGTGGGAATTCCGTCGTTTTCGGCCTCGGCGTAGTCGCGCACGTAGTAGATGTCGGCCACCAGCTTGCGCTTGGGCGAAGGGGTGGTGCAGTCCTTGAGGAACATCTGGTCGAAGGCGCCAGTCGAGAGGTCGAACGACGAGGGCTTTTGCGTGCCGCACAGCGACGACTGGAAGTACATCGCGCCGGCCACGTCGGCGTCGCAATGGGGCGTGCCGGGCAGGCAGGTTTCGGCATGGCGCACCACGAGGATGTCGGTGCCGGTCTTGTGGTGCGTCAGCAGGTCGGTGCAGGTGGCCGGCACGCTGCTGTAGACCTGCACGGGCAGGTCGAGCAGCTGGCGCTTGTAGTCCTCGGTCCAGTTCGCCGCCGAGTAGGCCAGGCACGGGTCGGGCACGTTGCCGGTGGGCACGTGCGTGGGCGCGGCGCTGACCGTGAGGTCGTCGAACTCGGGCATGTAGTTTTCCCAGAAGCCCGCGTGCGAGATCTCGTTCTCGAGCACGAAGATGCTCAGGCGCCCGGTTTCGATCTGGCGGTTGACGCGTTCCATCTCGCGCTGGGAGCCGCTCACGTTGAGGAACAGCGTGAGCAGCGCGGCCATCACGATGAGCATGATGGTGATGGCCACCATCAGCTCGATCAGCGTCAGCCCGCGCTGGGCGCGGCGTGCGGTGGGGCGCGGGTTCATGAGAGCGATCCGATGCGCACGAGCGTGGTCACGGTGCGGCGGCACAGGTCGTTGATGCACTTGGAGCCGGTGCCGCCGTCGTAGAGGTCCTTGCCGCAGGCCACGCCGGCCGGTGGCGCCGAGATCGGTCCCAGGCCCTGCCATGCGACCGTCACGAGGTACTCGTTGTTGCCCATGTCCTGCACGCAGCCGCGCCCGCCGATCACGGTGCCCAGCTTGTCGTTGCCCGAGAACTCGGCCGCGCCCTGCAGCGCGTTGCACCACTCCCTGGCGTCGATCTGCTGGCGCGTGCCGGTGCCGGTGGGGCAGGCATCGGTGCCACCCAGCGGTGCGCTGGTGGCGTAGCTGGCCGCCACGCGGCGGTTGATGGCGATGCGGTTGGCCATGTCGTTGAGCAGGATCAGCGCCTGCGAGCGCTGGTACGACTCCATCTCGGAGGCCTGCAGCCGGGCCTGCAGGCCGACAAGGCCGAACAGGCCGAAGGCCAGCACGAGCAGGGTGACCAGCACCTCGATCAGCGTGGCGCCGCGCTGGCGTTGCAAGGCGGGGCTCACCATTTGTTGGACGGCGTCTTCACGCCTTCGCTGGTGAGCCCGAGGTTGCCGTCGCTTTGCTGGCTGCCGATCGCGGTGAAGGTGATCGTGAAGGTGGGCGGGCCGGATTCCTGCAGCGCGACGTCGTAGCTGTAGTTGCTGCTGACTTCGGCGGGCAGGCTGTAGCCGCTGGCGGTCAGTGCCGTCTTGTCGGCGTAGCCGCGGTTGGCAATGAGGAACTGCTGCTGCCGGTTGGCGATGTCCATCATCTGCGCCTGGGCCGCCGAGCGCTTCGATCGCACGATGTACTGCCGGTAACTGGGCAGCGCGATCGACGCCAGGATGGCCACGATGACCACCGTGATCATGACCTCGATCAATGTGAAGCCGCCGCTTGTGCGCGCCTGCGAATGCTGGGTCATCGTGGACTCGTCAGAGATGTTTCACATTGTTAGTGAATGTGAATTTATCACATCTAATGTGAGCGCAACGGATTTGCGGCGCTTCCCGCGGCGGTCCGGCGGAGGCGATCCGGGCGTGGATAGGGGTTATCCATTAGGCAATTCCACCCGGCCAGCCCGCGCAGTCCGACGGATGCGGCCCGGCGGCGGGCGGGGAACACTCGCCCGGTTCATATCGAGGAGACATCCGCATGCCCAACATTCGCCGCCATCTGGTGTGGCTGGCCGTGGCCGTGCTCGGCGCTTTTGCGCTGGGCACCGTCGCCCTGAGCCGGGGAGAGAGCATCAACGCCCTGTGGGTCGTGACCGCCGCGCTCTGCACCTACCTGATCGCCTACCGCTACTACAGCCTGTTCATCGCCGACAAGGTGCTGGGGTTGGACGCCAACCGCAAGACGCCCGCGCACCGCCACAACGACGGCCTGGACTACGTGCCGACCGACAAGAACGTGCTGTTCGGCCACCACTTCGCGGCCATCGCGGGCGCCGGCCCGCTGGTGGGCCCGGTGCTCGCCGCGCAGATGGGCTACCTGCCCGGGTTGCTGTGGGTGCTGGCGGGCGTGGTGTTCGCGGGGGCGGTGCAGGACTTCATCATCCTGTTCATCTCCACGCGCCGCGACGGCCGTTCGCTGGGCGACCTGGTCAAGCAGGAGATGGGCGTGGTGCCCGGCATGATCGCGCTGTTCGGCACCTTCATGATCATGATCATCATCCTGGCGGTGCTGGCCCTGATCGTGGTGAAGGCGCTGGCCGAATCGCCGTGGGGCAGCTTCACGGTGGCCGCGACGATTCCGGTGGCGCTGTTCATGGGCGTGTACCTGCGCTACATCCGCCCGGGCCGCATCGGCGAGGTGTCGGTGATCGGCTTCGTGCTGCTGATGGCGGCCATCTTCGGCGGCCAGTGGGTCAGCCAGCACCCGGTGTGGGGCCCGGCCTTCACCTTCGACGGCAAGGCGCTCACCTGGATGCTCGTGGGCTACGGCTTCGTGGCCGCCAGCCTGCCGGTGTGGCTGCTGCTGGCGCCGCGCGACTACCTCTCCACCTTCCTGAAGATCGGCACCATCATCGCGCTGGCCATCGGCATCGTGGTCGTGATGCCCACGCTGCAGATGCCCGCCATCACGCAGTTCGCGCAAGGCAACGGCCCGGTGTGGTCGGGCAGCCTGTTCCCGTTCCTGTTCATCACCATCGCCTGCGGTGCCGTCTCGGGCTTCCACGCGCTGATCTCTTCGGGCACCACGCCCAAGATGCTGGACAACGAACGCCACGCGCGCTTCATCGGCTACGGCGGCATGCTGGCCGAATCGTTCGTCGCCGTGATGGCGCTGGTGGCGGCCTCGTGCATCGAGCCGGGCATCTACTTCGCGATGAACAGCCCGGGCGCGCTGGTCGGCACCACGGTGCAGCAGGCCGCTGCCACCATTTCGGGCTGGGGCTTTGTGGTCACGCCCGAGATGCTGCTGCAGACGGCCAAGGACGTGGGCGAGACCACCATCCTCGGGCGCACCGGCGGCGCGCCGACGCTGGCCGTGGGCATGGCCCACATCCTTCACCAGGTGATCGGCGGGCAGGCCATGATGGCCTTCTGGTACCACTTCGCGATCCTGTTCGAGGCGCTCTTCATCCTCACGGCGGTGGACGCTGGCACGCGCGCCGGCCGCTTCATGCTGCAGGACCTGCTGGGCAGCTTCGTGCCCGCGCTCAAGCGCACCGACTCGCTGCCGGCCAACCTGATCGCCACCGCGCTGTGTGTGGCGGCCTGGGGCTACTTCCTGTACCAGGGCGTGGTCGATCCGCTGGGCGGCATCAACACGCTGTGGCCGCTGTTCGGCATCTCCAACCAGATGCTGGCCGCGGTGGCGCTGATGCTGGGCGTGGTCGTGCTGTTCCGCATGAAGCGCGAGCGCTACGCCTGGGTGGCGGCGGCGCCGGCCGTGTGGCTGCTGGCCTGCACGCTGACGGCGGGCTGGCAGAAGATCTTCTCGAGCGATCCGAAGATCGGCTTCCTGTCGCACGCAGCCAAGTACGCCGACGGCCTGGCCAACGGCGTGCTGATCGCGCCGGCCAAGACGCCCGAAGCCATGTCGCGCATCGTCTTCAACGACCGGCTCGACGCGGCGCTGTGCGCGCTCTTCATCTTCGTGGTGCTGAGCGTGCTGGTCTACAGCATCAAGGCCTGCCTGGCGGCCCGCGCGGCCAACCGGCCGACCACGCAGGAGACGCCGTTCGAGGCGATGGGCGCGGCCTCGTCCGCCGCCCACTGAACGAACGGAAAAACGCCATGGGCCTCGCCATGCCGGAAGCCGGGCGCTACATTGCCCGCTCGATCAAGCAGTCGCTGCGGCTCATGGTCGGGCTGCCCGACTACGACGTCTACCTGACGCACATGGCGGCCACCCACCCGGACCGGGCGCCGATGAGCTACGAGGAATTCTTCCGCGAGCGGCTCGAGGCGCGCTATGGCGCGGGCAAGGGCCGCTGCTGCTGACGGCAGCCGGCTGACAACAACGAAAAAAGGGCGCACACGGTGCGCCCTTTTTTCATGTCACGAGGCTTCGAGGATCTGTGCCATCCGCAGCGCCGCCGGCGAGAGCGGCCGGTTCTTGAGCGCCAGCCGGTACAGCGGCCGCGACAGCACCGCGCCCGGCAGCTTCAGCTCGCGCAGCGTGCCCAGCGCGAGCATGTCGGCCACCACCACGCGCGGCAGCATCGAGATGCCGACCCCGCTGGCCACGGTGCGCGCAATGGCTTCGTTGCTCGCCATTTCCATCCACGGCGGCGCGTCGATGCCGTGCGCCGCGCACAGCGCCTCGGTGGCCTGGCGCGTGCCCGAGCCCGGCTCGCGCAGGATCCAGTTCTGCCGGCCCAGCAGCGCGGCCGTCACGCCGCGCCGGGGCAGGGCGGCATCGGGCGGCGCCACGATGGCGAGCGGGTCGGTGGTCCATTCGCGCACTTCCACGCGCTCCTCGTCCACGCGGCCCTCGACCAGTGCGAGGTCGATGCGGCATTCGAGCAGCTGCTCGCACACCCACTGCGTGTTGCCGACCGTGACGCGCGGCACCACCGCCGGAAAGGCCGCGCAGAAGGCCGCGATCTGCGGCGGCAGCCAGTAGCTCGCCACCGTGGTGCTGGCGCCCAGCGTGAGGCTGCCGCGCTGCACGCCGACGCGCGCACGCACGTCGTCCAGCGCCGCGCGCTCCATCGCGAAGATGCCGCGTGCATGCGTGAGCAGCGACGCGCCGGCCTCCGTGAGCCGAAAGCCTTTGCCCGCGCCGCGCTCGATGAGCGTCAGGTCGAGCTGGTGCTCCAGCTCGCGGATGCCTTTGGACACCGCCGGCTGGCTGATCCACAGGCCCTCGGCCGCGCGCGAGAAGCTGCCCGCCTCGGCCACGGCGACGAACAGGCGGACCAGGTGCAGGTTCAGGGTCATAACTTAACTTCATGCATCGGTGAAGTTTATGTCTTTGACTCATGGGGTGTCGATTCCTAAGCTCGGGTCCATGTCCTCCCTTGCCGCCTCCTTGCCCGGTTTCTCCTTCGTTCGCCGCTGCGGCCCCGGCGTGCTGTTCTCTGCACTGCTGGCGGCCGCCGCCGCGCTGCTGGCCGAGTGGCCGCCGATGGTGCACCTGGGCCTGAGCGCGCTCACGCTGGCCATCGCATTGGGCATGGTGGCGGGCAACACGGTGTTCCCCGCGGTGTCGGCGCGCACCGGCGCCGGCGTGGATTTCGCACGCAGCGCCTTGCTGCGTGCGGGCATCGTGCTCTATGGTTTTCGCATCTCGCTGAGCGACATCGGCGCCGTCGGTTGGCCCGGCGTGCTGATCGCGATGGCGATGGTGGCGCTGACCTTCGGCCTCGCCGTGCGCATCGGCACGCGCTGGCTGGGGCTCGACCGCGAGACCGCCGCGCTCATTGGCGCGGGCAGCGCCATCTGCGGCGCCGCCGCCGTGATGGCGACACAGCCCGTGGTGCGCGGCGAAGAGCACAAGGTGTCGATCGCCGTCGCCACGGTGGTGGTGTTCGGCACGCTGTCGATGGTGGCGTACCCGCTGGTCTATCCGTACCTCGGGCTCAGCGAACATGCCTTTGGTCTCTTCGCGGGCTCCACCATCCACGAGGTGGCGCAGGTGGTCGCGGTCGGTGAGGCCGTCAGCCCGGGTGCGGCCAACGCGGCCGTGGTCGAAAAGATGCTGCGGGTGATGATGCTGGCGCCGTTCCTCATGGGCCTGTCGTTCCGCGTGGCGGCCTCGACGCCGGGCGCGGCGAGCCTGGGCGCGTGCTGGCGCCAGGTGCGCGTGCCATGGTTCGCGGTGCTGTTCATCGCCGTGAGCGCCGTGCATTCGCTCGACGTGCTGCCCCGCGCACTCGTCGCCGCGCTCGTGCAGCTCGACACGCTGCTGCTCGCCACCGCGATGGCCGCGATGGGCTTGCGCACCAGCGCCGCGAGCCTGCGCAAGGCCGGGGCGCAACCGCTCAAGCTCGGGGCGTTGCTGTTCGTGTTCCTGACGGCCGGCGGCTATGCGGTGAATGCGGCCGTGCTGGCGATGTTCTGAACGAATTTCGCGCAGGGCTCAGGCGGCGCCTGAGGCGTCCTGCGTGAATTCCAGTTTCTCCTGCGCGCGCCTTCGCGGGACCATCGGTGCCACGCAATTCGTGGAGAAAAAACCGATGTCATCCGAACTCAACCAGATCGCCAGCTGGTCACTGCGCTGGCGCATTGTCCTGTCAGGCGCGCTGTGCCTCGTCGCAGCCATCGCCGCGGCGAAGCCCTTCGACGCGAACACCGACCTGCAGACCGAGCAGCGCTACCAGCTCGCCCTCGAAGCGCAGGCCGCACGCGACTACCGCACGATGCTCGAGCAACTGCGCCAGGCCGCCACCGAAGGCCATCCCGAGGCGCAGGAGATGCTGGGCATGGTGCTGCTGACGGGGCCCACGCTGTACGGCTCGGCCGTGAAGGCCGATCGCTGCGAAGCGCGCACGTGGATGCTGCGCGCCGCCGGACAGGGCAGCGAAACGGCCAGGGTGCAATTGGCGTTTCTCAACAGGCTGCGCAGTGCGCCGTCCGGAAAGATCGCCTGCGGTTGATGGCGGGTGCGGCGCGGCCATACTCGGCGCTCCTTCACGAGCGCGCCGTTGCATGCCCACTCCTTCTCCCGCGGACCGACGCATGCGCAGCGTGTCCTGGCTCCTGTTCGTACTCGTACTCGCGCTCGCGCTCGCCGGGTGCACGGCAACAGGCAACAAGCCCGACGCGACCGTCACCCGGACCGCCGACGGCTACGAGGTCACGCTCTACGCCACCCGGGGCTTGATGGTGCATGACCCCGTGGCGCTGATCTTCCACCGCAGCTACGAACTCGAATCCCGCATCCGGGTGCCGTCGATCGAAGGGCGCGTCGACGCCGCCGACGCCTCGGTGTACGAGGTGAGTGAATTCGACAAGGCGGCCGAGAAGAAGGCGCCTTCCACGCACCCTGTCGACCTCCGGCTGCGGGAGCACTACGAGAAGGAGCGCAGGCCGCGCCTCACGGGCGCGCTCGTTTTCTCGGGCAACACGCTGACGGTCGACGTGCAGGCGGTGGGGCAGGGCAGTTCGTCCCCGTACCCGTTCAACGGCACCTACCGCCTGAAGACACGAAAGTAGCGGCGATTGCCGCCTGCTCCTCAGGTCGCCCAGATGCGCGGCGTGGCCGCCGGCAGTTGCCACAGCTCGCTGCGCCACGCCTGCCAGACCTGCCGCAGCAGCTGCATCGCAGGCTCGACCACCGGCGCGAGCACGCGCAGCACCACCACCTCCGCATGTGGGCTCGTCGCGCCCGCGCTCTCGTGCAGTTCGTGCACGTCGAGCAGCTCGCGCGCCTGCGCCAGCAGGGCCTCGCGCCGTGCCTTGGTCATCGGCGAGCCGGCCACGACGAACAGCGAGGCGAGGCAGCGGTGGCCGCCCAGGCCCAGCGGGCTTTGCAGCAGGCGGTGGTCGCTCGCATCGATGCGCCCGCGCTCCAGCCACACGCCGGGCGCCTCGATGTGCTGCAGGTAGGTGCCGCGTTCGAAGGGCTGGTGGGCGTTCGGAAGGCCGAGTGCGCACACGTCCCAGCCGATCATCTCGGCGCCCGGTGCGACCTCGAGCGTGAGCTGGTTCTCGGCCTGGCAGCCGCTGTAGCAGATGGCTTCGAGCGGCAGCCATTCGAGCCGCGCGCCCGGTGCGAGGCGGATGCGCGTGCGCTGCAGCGCGGTCTCGCCTTCGGAGCGGTAGAAGCGCGAGGCGCCGGGCGTGGTGATCAGGCCGTGGCTGCCGTCGGCGGCCTCGATGTCGATGTCGAGCGTGTCGCCGCCCACGAGACCGCCGGGCGGGTGCACCAGCACGTTGTGGCACACGGCATCGCCCTCGGGGTAGAGGCTCTGCAGGATGCGCAGCGGGCCGTCGTGGCGGAAACGGGCGACGCTGCGGTCGGCTTCTTTTTGGTAGGCGAGGTGGAGACGGGCGTGCCAGGGCATGCGGGGAGTCTAGTGCGCCGGCTCAGGTCTTCCAGGCGCCGTCGTGCGCGGCAGCCGCTTCATCGATGAGCGCAGGCCCGATGCACTCGATCGGATGCGGCGAGGCACGGAACACATCGCGGCACGACAACTCCGCGTCGCGCTGGTCCTGCCGCTCGCCACGGAACACGCGCAGCCGCTGCGCGTCGATGCCGAACACCACGCGGCCGATGTTCGACCAGAAGATCGCGCCCGCGCACATCACGCAGGGTTCGCCCGAGGCATAGAGCGTGGCGCCGGCCAGCTCCTCGCGCGTGAGGCCGCGGCCGGCCAGCGCGCGCAGCGCGTTCACTTCGGCGTGCGCGGTGCAGTCGCCGGTTTCTGCGTTGCTGTTCGCGGCCTCGGCCAGCACTTCGCCGGCGGCCGAGACGATGACCGAGCCGAAGGGCCGGTTGCCGCGCCGGCGCGCGGCATGCGACCACACGATGGCCTTGCGCAGGTAGCGGCCGTCGCGCTCGTCGAGCGTGGTTTCTTCGGGGAGGGCGGAGGTGGAGTTTTCAGGAAGGTTCATGCCTTGGGTGCGGGAAGAAGGCGCTCGCTGCGCGCAGGCAGCATCGAGCTATTGAAGAGGGCATCGGCCGAGGGCCGCGTCTTCAGGCCGAAGGTGTCGGCCACCTCGTCGACCTGCTGTTCGAGCGTGAGCTTGCGGATGTCGCCCAGCCCGTGGCCGCGCGTGTCCGCCGCGCCCACGTACTGCGCCGTGAGGCCCCAGCGTTCGAGTTCGACCTTCTCGTCCAGGATCGGTTCGCGCTGGCGCATGGCCGCGATGCTCGGCACGGGGTTGGCAAAGGTCTCGACGATGGCGCGGTTGGTGCCGCGTAGAAAGGCCGCCACCACCTTCGGGTTCTGCGCGATGAGGTTGCTGCTCGCGAGGATCGCGTTGCCGTACAGGTTGACGCCCGCATCCGCGTACTTGAGCACCGAGAGCTCGTCGGCCTTCATGCGCGCGAAGAGCGAGACGGCCGAGTCGTGGAAGTAGGTGGCGGCATCGACGTCGCCGCGCACCATCACGTTGTCGCGCGCGCTGAAGTCGGTGGTCTGCCACTGGAAGGCGTCGCCGCGCATGCCCTGCCTGCGCGCCACCATCGGCCAGGCGCGCCGCGTGGACTCGACGGCGGCGGCCGCCACCTTCTTGCCGGTGAGGCTCTTGAAGTCGGTCGTCACGCCACGGTCCTTGCGCCCGATGATCACGAACGGTGCACGGTTGTAGTACTGGTACACGGCCTGCACCACCGGCGTGCCCGGGTTCTGTGCATTGAACTCGACCAGCGAGCTGATGTCGCCCAGGCCCAGCTGGTAGACGCCGCTGGCGATGCGCGTGATCGACGCGACCGAGCCGGCGCCGGTGTCGATCGTCACGTCCAGCCCCTCGTCGCGGTAGTAGCCCTTGGCCTGCGCCAGGAAGAAGGGCGCGGTCTGGCCGTTGATGCGGAAGTCGAGCGTGAACTTGAGCGGTGTGAGCTTGCCGCCCTGCGCGAACACGGCAGGGGCGGCGAGGGTGGCGGCAGCGGCGGCAAGAAAGGATCGGCGTTGCATGGTGGGGCCTCGGAGTCGGTGGTCTTGACGGATGCCTCCCACCGCGGGCGGGAGGCGCCTCAAGAGCAATTTCCGGGCGGGCGCACGGGGATGGTGCGTGCGCTGCTGAACGCTTCTACTCTTGCCCGCTGTCTTGCATGAGGCATGCCAGGGTATGGCGCTCGGGCATCGCGGCGCGGGGCTTGGACGCGCGACAAGGGCGCGCCACAATCCGGGCGCGCTAATTGCAAGTCGATCGGCGCAGAGTAGAAGCGTTCAGCCTCGCGCATGCCTTTCATCAGGCATGCCGACGAAGCAGGAAATTGCTCTTTCACGTTCGTTCCCCCACGCAACAACGAAGGAGTTCGCCCATGCTCGTCACCCGACAACCCGTCTTCCGCAAGTTCTGGCATGCCGTCATGCCGCTCACCGAACTGGCCCACGGCCCCAAGCCCTTCCGGCTGCTGGGCGAAGACATCGTTCTGTTTCTCGACGCCGACGGCCAGCCGGCTGCCCTGCGCGACCGCTGCTGCCACCGCACCGCCAAGCTCTCGAAGGGCTGGTGCGTGGACGGCGAAGGCAAGGCCTGCGGGCAGGGCGCGATCCAGTGCGGCTACCACGGCTGGACCTACGACCGCAGCGGCCAGGTGGTGCGCATTCCGCAGTACGAGCCCGACCGCAAGATTTCGCCCGAGTACAAGACCACGGCCTACCCCTGCACTGCGCGCTACGGCTATGCCTGGGTGGCGCTGGAAGAACCCATTGCCGATATCCCGGCCATTCCCGAGTTCGACGACCCGGGCTACCGCACCATCTTCCAGTTCTACGAAGAGTGGCAGACCAGCCCGATGCGCGCGCTCGAAAACTCGTTCGACAACTCGCACTTCAGCTTCGTGCACCGCGCCACCTTCGGCGTGGCCGCCAGCCCGAAGCCGAGCAGGTACGAGCTGGTGGAAAACGAGTCGGGCTTCTACGCCGAGACGGTGATCGAAGCGACCAACCCTGTGAAGTTCCACGCCATCAGCGGCGTGACCGACGCGATCACCACGCGCCACATGCGCAACGCCTACTTCCTGCCGTTCGCGCGCCGCCTCGACATCGAGTACCCGAGCGGCATCCGCCACATCATCATCAACTGCTTCACGCCCATCGACGACGGGCGCATGCAGCTGTGCCAGTGGCTGTTCCGCAACGACACCGAGGCCGACTGCGCGGCGCAGATGCTGATCGACTTCGACGAGGAGATCACGCGCGAGGACAAGGACATCCTCGAATCGACCGACCCCGACGCGCTGGTCGACACGCGCCGGCGCGGCGTGGAGTACTCGATGGAGTCCGACCGGCCGGGCATGCTGATCCGCAAGCACCTGATGCAGCTGCTGGCCAGGCACGGCGAGGCGGAGGTGCATCGGGGCATGACGATCCCGATCGCGAAGGCCGCCTGAACGTGATGCCGCTGGAGGCCCCGCGTGCGCGTGGCCGCAGCGGTCAGTCGTTCAGGCCTTCACGAAGGCGCCGTGCAACCCCAGCGGCAGCGCGTAAGGCAGCGTGGCCTGTGCCACCGGCCCGGCGTCCAGGTGGTCGGCAGCAAAGCACGACAACACCGTCCGTTGCCGCCCGAAGTCCAGCGCGGTGCCCAGCACCCAGCCGGGCCTGGCGCCGTCGGGCACGAAGACGTGCTCTTCCACGATGGCCTGCGCGCCGTAGCTGAAGCGCTGGCTGCGTCCGCTCTCGATGTCGGTGCGCGCGACGGCGCCGAAGCCCGGCACGTCGGCGCGCGTCTGCGTGGCGTGCACCACCTGGCGGTGGCGCAGGCCGACGCGGCGCGGGTCGATGCGCGGGAACTCGGCCTCCAGCGGCAGTTCGCGCTGCGTGGCCTTGCCAGTGCCCAGGTCGAGCGTGGCGACGGTCAGGCGCGGCTCGTTGCGGCGCACGCGGCGCGCGCGCATCACCTCGCGGTTGCTGGTGAACACCGACTCGGCGTTCTGCGTGCGCACGTAGTCGATGTGGATGCGCGCACCGCGCGGTGTGTCTTCTTCCCACGCATTGCCGACGTGGAACAGGAAGCCGGCCGGCAGCTCCAGCAGCTGGCGCTTGTCCCAGTCCTGCTTGTCGACCACCAGCGCGCGCATGCCGAGTTCGGGCCGCCAGACGTGGGCATCGAGAAAGCTCGCGCCGGCCTCCTTGCGCTTGCTGTCGTACACCAGCGGCGGCATGAGGAACACCAGGTGCCGCGCGGTCACGGCGAAGTCGTGAACCATCGGCAGCTCGGGCACCGGCACCACGGCCGCGCGGCGCAGCGCGCCGCCGGGCGCGATCTCGTACAGCGCCAGCAGGCTCTGGCCCGAGCTCACGCCGAAGTTCCACACGGTGCCGTCCGGGTCGACCTTGGGGTGGGCCGAGAAGGGCATGCCGGCGAGGTCGGCGCGCCAGGTCTTCACGCCCAGCGTGTCGAGCGTGCGCGCATCGATGCGCGTGGCCGAGCCGCCTTCCCACAGCGCCAGCACCTCGCCCTGCATCGGCAGCACGCTGGTGTTGGCGACGTTGATGGCGTCGGCCGAGGTGGGCGGCTCCACGCCCGGCGGCATGGTGCCGAAGGCTTCGGTGAGGTGGCGGCCGGCCTTCACCTCGGCCACGCGCTTGGGCGTGGCGACGTAGCGGCCCTGGTGGCGCACGTCGGCGCCCTCGATGACGAAGCGATGGACCATGCCGTCGCCGTCGAACCAGTGGTGGTAGCGCTCGCCGCCCAGGTCGTGGCCGGCCGGGCCGATGCGAAACAGCGTGCCGGCGACGGCGTCGGGAAAGCGCCCGCGCACGGTGGCGCGGGTCAGCGGCAGGTCGCCCGGGGGCGTGGCGAAGCCGATCTTCCAGGGCGCGTCGGCGGCTTCGAACTGGGCTTGCCAGTCGTCGGTGGTGCCGGCCGCGCGTGCGAGCGGGGCGAGCAGCGGCAGGGCGCCGGCCGTGGCCAGCAGGCGCAGGAGTTCGCGTCGTTCCATGGCCGTGTCTCCTCAGCGCAGGTGGATGACGGCCTGCGCGTCGGCGTCGATGCGCAATGCCGCGGCCTCGAAGTCGGGCGCGCCGCGGTTGCCCTTGGCGTCGTTCGAGAAGCCGTAGCGTTCGATCGGCATGCCCACCAGGTTGGTGTCGAGCTTGCCGTTGCCGTTCTCGTCGGCGAACACGCGCAGCGCGTAGCGGCCCGGCGCCAGGTCTGTGAAGACGAAGCGGGCCTTGCCTTCGCGCAGGGGCGCGGTCTGCGAGGCGAGGGCCTTGCTCTCGGCGTAGCTGGCGGCGTCGTTGTACAGCGCGACGTAGAGCGTGGCGCCGGCGGCCGGGCCGTCGGCGATGCGCAGGTTCAGGTCGGCGGCCAGGGCGCCGAGCGGGGCGAGCGCGGCAGCGGCGATCAGGCCGCGCGCGGCGGGGCGAGAGAGGAAAGCGGGAAGGTGCATGGCAGGCCTCGTGGTGGGTGGAGGGCCCGACGATCCCGCAGTCGCCGGGCGGTGCCCAGCGTCATGCGACGGAATGCGTGATTGCGCGCGCGAAATGCGCGCAGAGGGAGTGAACGCCGGGGGGCCGGCGTCGTGTCAGGCCTTGTCCTGCCCGTCCTTCGGCGCCTGCGCGGCCTCTTCGACCGCGTGCCCCGTGCCCACATGGCTCGAGTCCGCAAAGAGGCTCCAGGCCGCCATGAACAGCGCCGCGATCACCGGCCCGATCACGAAGCCGTTGATGCCGAAGATCGCCATGCCGCCGATGGTGGACATCAGCACGATGTAGTCGGGCATCTGCGTGTCCTTGCCCACCAGCACGGGGCGCAGGATGTTGTCGACCAGGCCGATCACGAACACGCCGATGAAGATCAGCACGCCGCCCTGCCAGAAGTGGCCGGTGGCCAGGTAGTAGATGGCCACGGGCCCCCAGATCAGCGCCGCGCCCACGGCCGGCAGCAGCGACAGGAAGGCCATCAGCACCGCCCACAGCAGCGCGCCCTGCACGCCCAGGAACCAGAAGGCCAGCCCGCCGATGGTGCCCTGCGCAATGGCCACGGCCACGTTGCCCTTCACGGTGGCGCGGATCACGGTGGTGAACTTGTTCAGCAGGTAGTGCGTGTGCGGCTTGGCCAGCGGCAGCGCGTCGCGCATGGTCTTCGAGAGCGACGTGCCGTCGCGCACCAGGAAGTACAGCAGGTACAGCATCACGAAGAAGCTCACCACGAAGTCGAAGGTGTTCTGCCCGATGGCCAGCGCCTGGCTGGCGATGAGCTGGCTGGCCTGGCCCGCGATGGCCGAGACGCGCGCCTGCCAGGCCGCCATGTCGCCCAGGTTGAAGCGCTCCACGATGTTCAGCAGCCACTGCGGCGTGGCGTTCAGGATCTGCTGGAAGTAGGCCGCGAAGTTGATCTGGCCCGAGCGGATGCTCTGGGTGATCAGCGCGATCTCCTGCACCAGCGACACGCCCACCATCGCCAGCGGCAGGATCACGATGAAGAGGCAGATCGCCAGCGTGGACATCGCGGCCACGTTGCGCCGGCCGGGCATCTTCTTGAGCAGCCACTTGAACAGCGGCGTGAACAGAATCGCCAGTGCCACCCCCCAGAGCACCGCGCCGAAGAACGGCATCAGCACCCACAGAAAGGCGACGGTGACGGCGGCAAGCAGGGCGAGGAAGACGCCGCGCTGGAGTTGGGGAGAGTTCATAAGTGTCTCGGACTGTAGCCGAGCCGGAACCCGCCACCGTGTCAGCCGGCGCGCCCTTGTGCGGCGCAACAGGGTTGCCAAGGAAAAACGCCGCAGGCGCAGGGCCGGCGGCGGGTGTCAGCTATGCAATCGATAGCTGATCGTGGCACAAATGCACAGCTTCAACGTCTGGCGGCGCGCGGCAGCGCCACCGGCGCCAGCGTGGCGCGCAGCCGGCTCGGCGCGTCGGGCTCGGCGGTGGCGTCGACCTCCAGCGCCCGTTCGACATTGCCGATGTGGTCGAGCATGAGCTGGCGCGCCTGCTCGATGTTGCCGGCCTCGAGCGCCGCGACGATGGCGCCGTGCTCCGCGCACGACTGTCCGGCCTCGTGCTTCGACTGGTAGAGCGTGGCCGCCAGCGTGGTGCGGGCCGTGAGGTCGCGCAGCACGTCGACCAGCAGCTGGTGGCCCATCTGCTCGGCCAGGCAGACATGGAAGTCCGCCAGCAGGAAGGCGCGCGTGGCGGCGTCGGCGCCTTCGATGGCGCGCTGCTCGTCGGCGATGTGGTCGCGCAGCTTGCGGATCACCTGGCCCAGCGGGCGGCCCTCGCTGGCCGCGAGGATGCCGGCCTCGACGATGCGGCGCGCCGAGAAGGCGTCGCGCGCCTCCTCGGCCGAGGGCTCCACCACGTACCAGCCGCGGCGCGACTGCACCTCGACGAAACCGCGCGCCTGCAGCTGCATCAGCGCCTCGCGCACCATGGTGCGGCTGACCGAGAAGTTCTCGGCCAGCGCCTGCTCGCCGAGCCGGTCGCCGGGCGCGAGCTTCTGCGCGAGGATGGCCTCGACGACGCGTTCGGCGATGGCGGTGGGGCTGACGTCGGCGGGCATTTTTTTCAGTGGGCGGTGGAAGCGGCGGTGCCGGTGTTTACCACGGGCGCCTCGGCCAGCGGCTCGTCGTCGGGCGAATAGGTGCCGTCGAGCACGGCATGGGCACGCTCGCGGTCGATGTCGCCTTCCCACGCGGCGATCGCCACGGTGGCCACGCAGTTGCCGATGAGGTTGCCCAGCGCGCGGGCGATGCCCATGAACCAGTCGACCGACAGCACCAGCACCAGGCCGATGGCGGGAATCGCCGGAATCGCATGCAGCGTGGCGGCCAGCACCACGATCGCCGAGCCCGGCACGCCGTGCGCGCCCTTGGAGGTGACCAGCGCGATCGCCAGGATGGTCAGCAGGTCGGCCATCGAGATCGGCGTGTTGGTGGCCTGTGCAATGAACACGGCCGCCAGCGTGATGTAGATCGAGAACGCGTCGAGGTTGAACGAGTAGCCCGTGGGAATCACCAGGCCCACCGTCGAATCGCGGATGCCCATGCGGCGCAGCTTGGCCATGATCTGCGGCAGCACGCTGTCCGACGAGGTGGTGGCGAACACGATGGCGAGTTCTTCGCGCAGGTAGCGCAGCAGCTTCCAGAGGCTGAAGCCCGACATGCGCATCACCAGCCCCAGCACCACGAACACGAAGACCAGCACCGCGCCGTAGAAGAGGGCGACCAGCATGCCCAGCTGCTTGAGCGAGCCGATGCCGTACTTGCCGACCGTGAAGGCAATGGCACCCAGCACGCCCAGCGGCGCCAGCTTGATGATGATCCCCATGATCTTGAACAGCACCAGCGAGAGCGCGTCCACCACCGCCGCCACCGGCGCGCCGCGATCGCCCAGCAGCGACAGCGCGCAGCCGAACAGCACCGCGAACAGCAGCACCTGCAGCACGTCGCCCGTGGCGAAGGCGGCCACCACCGTGGTGGGAATGAGCTTCATCAGGAACTCGACCGTGCCGCCGCTCGTGAGCTTGTCGGCGTTGGAGGCGTAGGCGCTCATGGCGCTGGCGTCGAGCGCCTTGGGGTCGACGTTCATGCCCACGCCCGGCTCGAACACGAAGGCCAGCACCAGGCCCATCGCCAGCGCGATGGTGGTCAGCACCTCGAAGTAGATCAGCGCCTTCACGCCGACCCGGCCCACGCGCTTGAGGTCGCCCGCGCCGGCGATGCCATGCACCACCACGCAGAACACCAGCACGGGAATGATCATCTTGATCAGCTTGATGAAGCCGTCACCC
The DNA here is from genome assembly GCF_059416405.1 of Variovorax sp. GW821-FHT09D04. Lineage (NCBI taxonomy): Bacteria > Pseudomonadati > Pseudomonadota > Betaproteobacteria > Burkholderiales > Comamonadaceae > Variovorax > Variovorax sp. GW821-FHT09D04. Next base: position 2,558 of record NZ_JBWKPA010000005.1, on the reverse strand, counting down.
AGCGGCTTGAGCTTGGCGGCGAACTCGGGCGCAAAGAGGCCGACGAGCACGCCGATCACCAGTGCGATGACCACCTGTCCGAAGAGCGATTTGGCAAAGCGAGGCATGGAAATCTCCTGTCGTTGTCGTGTCGAGGTTTTGCATGCAAGGATCGCTTTTTCTTGCATACAAGAACTGTAGGCAAGAAGATTGCAGGGGGTTCAGAGGGTATTCCCGGGGCGTTCCGGCTGCCTGCGGGGGCTCGGGCGTGAACCTTCCAGCTTTGAAGCGCCGTGCGCCATGTGCAAAGAACGAAGGCGCCATCGGCAAACTCCGGGGAGGCGCGGGCGATACGCTGCAGCCATGAATGCCATGCCGCAGCCCTTCTTTCTTCCTTCAGATTCAGTCGCACGCCTGCATGCCCTGATGGCCGGCGGCCAGCGCAAGCTGCTGGGGCTGGTCGGTGCGCCCGGCGCAGGCAAGTCCACGCTCGCGATGGCGTTGCGCCAGGCGGCTGGCGCCGGCTGCGCGCAGGTCGTGCCGATGGACGGCTTTCACCTCGCCAACGTCGAATTGCAACGGCTCGGCCGTGCCGACCGAAAGGGCGCGCCCGATACCTTCGACAGCGCCGGCTACGTCGCCCTGCTGCAGCGGCTGCGCAATCAGCGCCCCGACGGTGACATCGTCTACGCCCCCGAGTTCCGCCGCGAGATCGAGGAGCCGATCGCCGGTGCCATTGCGGTGCTGCCCTCGACGCCCCTCGTCATCACCGAAGGCAACTACCTCCTGCACGACGTCGGCCCCTGGGCGGGTGTGGCGGCGATGCTCGACGAAGTCTGGTACGTGGACATCGACGACGCGGTGCGCGAGGAACGCCTGATCGCGCGCCATCGGCAGTTCGGCCGCAATGCCGAGGCCGCGCGCGACTGGGTGGCCAGCACCGATGCACCGAACGCGCGCCTGATCGCTGCAACGAAGGCTCGCGCTCACCACGTGTTCACATGGCCGTGAGCCCCGCCGCCCTCAGCGAGGGTCCGCAAACGCCTTGCGAAACGCGGAAGGCGTCATTCCCTTCACCGCAAGGAAGCGACGGTTGAAGTTGGCGACGTTGTTGAACCCGACGTCCTGGCAGATCGCGGCGATCGGATCGCGCGCATGCGCCAGCAGCTGGCACGCCCTGGACACGCGCAGCTGGATCAGGAAGTCCGTGAATGTGTTGCCCGTGCGCCGATGAAAGAGGCGCGAGAAGTGGCTCTTGCTCATGCCGAAGTGCCGAGCCACCCGCGGCATCGAGAGGTCTTCGGCATAGCGGTCGTTCATGAAGCCGATGATCGCGTCGATCTGCGCCATCGAGCTTGCGTCCTCCGCCGCATCGGTCCAGGGGTTGGAGAGCAGCCGGTAATCCTTCCACTCACCGAGCACGCAGAGGAACTCGAGGAAGACCGAGAACCTCGATATGCCCTGGCTGGCGCGGATGCGGCCGAAGTAGTCGCCGGCGAGCGCCGACATGTCGAAGAATTCGATGCCGCGTGCAGACCGGTCCAGAAGGGGCAGCACGTCCTTGAGTTCCGAGATCGATTCGGACGCCCGGTCCAGCGGCCCCCGGTCGAAGACGATGCAGTGATCGCGCAGTGCCACGCCGCCGGCGGGTGCGTTCGTCGAGATCCAGTTGTGAGGAAGCCTCGGGCCTGTGATCACGAGGTTGCCCGGCTCGAAGGTGCCGATGTAGTCCCCCACGAACATCTTTCCGCAGGTGGACACGACCAGGTGGATCTCGTAGTCGTCGTGGTAGTGCCACCGGATGAGCGGCGAGGGCGTGCCGTGGCTCACGCAGCGCACGAGCCTGTCGAGATCGGACGAGGGGCTGTAGCCGAGCTCTGCGTTGCGGCACAGCGGATCTTCCCTGGACGGGTGAGACTTTTCCATGTGCTGTCTGGTCGTCCGTTGCGTTGGCTTCAAAGCGCCGGCTACTTGTAGTAGCCGGCCTTCTTCATCTCTCGCTCGGCGATGCTCTGCGAGGTCTTCAGCGCCTGGTCGACCGTGACCTTGCCCGACAGCGCCGCGCTCATCTGCTGGCCCACGCCGGTGCCGATGGCCTGGAACTCGGGAATGGCCGCGTACTGCACACCGACGTACGGCGACTTGGGCAGGGTGCTGTCACTGAGGTTGGCGCTGTCGATGGCCTTCTTCTCGGCGGCGGCGAACCTGGCGACCTTCTGGAACTCGGGGTTCGCGTAGGTCGACTTGCGCGTGCCGGTGGGCACGGAGGCCCAGCCGTTCTCCTTGGCCACGAGGTTGACGTACTCCTTGGAGGTCGCCCACTTCACGAAGGTCTGTGCGGCGGCGCCCTTGGTCGAGCTGGCGGGAATGGCGAGGTTCCAGGTCCACAGCCAGTTGGCGCCCTTCGGCGTCACGGCGACGGGTGCTTGCGCGAAGGCCACCTTGTCGGCCACCTTCGACTGCTTCGGATCGCTGATGAACGAGGCCGCGATGGTCGCGTCGACCCACATGCCGCACTTGCCTTCGTTGAAGAGCGCGAGGTTCTCGTTGAAGCTGTTGGCCGAGGCGCCCGGCGGGCC